>NZ_JARXYJ010000001.1:5024000-5652000 GCF_029894425.1 Streptomyces sp. SAI-127 | reverse complement strand
ACGGCGTCCTCGATGCGGTGCTTGCGCTCCTTGAGCTCGACCTCGGTCGCGGCACCGGCCTTGATGACGGCGACGCCACCGGCGAGCTTCGCCAGGCGCTCCTGGAGCTTCTCGCGGTCGTAGTCCGAGTCGCTGTTCTCGATCTCGGCGCGGATCTGGTTCACCCGGCCGTTGACCTGGTCCGAGGAACCGGCACCGTCGACGATGGTGGTCTCGTCCTTGGTGATGACGACCTTGCGGGCGCGGCCCAGGAGGTCCAGGGTCGCGTTCTCCAGCTTGAGGCCGACCTCCTCGGAGATGACCTCGCCGCCCGTGAGGATGGCGATGTCGCCGAGCATGGCCTTGCGGCGGTCACCGAAGCCCGGGGCCTTGACGGCGACGGACTTGAAGGTGCCACGGATCTTGTTGACGACCAGGGTCGACAGGGCCTCGCCCTCGACGTCCTCGGCGATGATCAGCAGCGGCTTGCCCGACTGCATGACCTTCTCCAGGAGCGGGAGCAGGTCCTTGACGGAGCCGATCTTGGAGTTGGCGATGAGGATGTACGGGTCGTCGAGCGACGCCTCCATCCGCTCCATGTCGGTGGCGAAGTACGCCGAGATGTAGCCCTTGTCGAAGCGCATACCCTCGGTGAGCTCGAGCTCCAGACCGAAGGTCTGGGACTCCTCGACGGTGATGACGCCTTCCTTGCCGACCTTGTCCATCGCCTCGGCGATGAGCTCGCCGATCTGGGTGTCGGCGGCGGAGATGGAGGCCGTGGAGGCGATCTGCTCCTTGGTCTCGACATCCTTGGCCTGCTCGAGCAGGGCGGCGGAGACGGCCTCGACGGCCTTCTCGATACCGCGCTTGAGGGCCATGGGGTTGGCGCCGGCGGCTACGTTGCGCAGGCCTTCCTTGACCAGGGCCTGAGCGAGCACGGTCGCGGTGGTCGTACCGTCACCGGCGACGTCGTCCGTCTTCTTGGCGACTTCCTTGACCAGCTCGGCGCCGATCTTCTCGTACGGGTCCTCGAGCTCGATCTCCTTGGCGATGGAGACACCATCGTTGGTGATCGTGGGGGCGCCCCACTTCTTCTCGAGGACGACGTTGCGGCCCTTGGGGCCGAGCGTCACCTTGACGGCGTCCGCGAGCTGGTTCATGCCGCGCTCGAGGCCGCGCCGCGCCTCCTCGTCGAACGCGATGATCTTGGCCATGTGAAGTGGTCCCTCCAGGACTGGGGGTGATTCCTTCGGACCGCGCCCGCGCCCGCGACGGACGGCTCGCCGGCCTGTGGATCCTTGCCCCACAAGGCCTGCGGGCCTCACCGACCCGGTCCATCTTTGTCACTCTCACCTTCAGAGTGCTAACGCCAATGATTAGCACTCGGCATGGTCGAGTGCAAGCGCCTCTCGTGGATCGGGCAGGGCGCCGAGCAACAGCGACGCCCGGTTACCGGCCCGTACGGCCCGACCGACACCGCTGCGTCCGGGCACCACCGGGGCCGTACGGGCGCCGCACACGACGGCCCGGCCGCCCCGTCCGCGTGACCGGTGTTCGACCGGCGCGGTCGAGCACCCCGGACCGCCGTACAAGACGGCGAACGCGGGCCCGGCCTCCCGGTGCCCGTGAGCCCGGCCCGATCACGCCCCCCTCAAGACCCCGGGCATGCCGAAGGGCCCGTACCCCATGACTCCCTATGGGGGACGAGCCCTTCGAAGAAGAACAGAAGAACGACGCTGTTGTTACCCGGCGCGTGCTTCAGCCGGTCGCCAGGCGAACCATGTCCGCCTGCGGCCCCTTCTGACCTTGCGAGATCTCGAACTCGACCCGCTGGCCCTCTTCAAGGGTGCGGTAGCCGTCCATCTGAATCGCGCTGTAGTGGACGAATACATCCGCACCACCGTCGACCGCGATGAAGCCGTACCCCTTCTCCGCGTTGAACCACTTGACGGTGCCCTGAGCCATGCCTAACTCCCCTATTACTGGCCCTTGCACGGATCCACACTTCGTGGATCCGGGTCAGACCTCACCCCCCACATGGTTGGGGGCGTGCGCCGGAACGCGTCGACCGCGGCTGAATGTATCTGTCCAACTGCCGTCTGCAACAGGTCAATCGGACGAGAATTCTGGACGGAAGGGGTCCGGAATGTAGTGAGAATTCGCCTGAATTCGGGGCAAGTCGGGCCCCATAAAAGACACATAAGGCACTTAAGGCGCACACACTTTGGCTACTTCTCATCGCATGTGGAGCGAGAACTCATATGCACGCGGCAAGAAGAAAGCCGCTGCTTCCCCAACTGTACCGCGCTCAACCATAGAGAATTGCCCCCTCCGCTTCTCAAGCGGAGGGGGCAATCCGATGAACACTCGGTAATTACCGTTACCGAAGGTAATGACCAGTCATACGGTCACCCGCCGGCGACGGCCGGAATGATCGAGACGCCGGCCCCGTCGGGCGTCGCCGTCTCCAGCCCCTGCTCGAACCGCACATCGTCGTCGTTGACGTACACATTGACGAACCGCCGCAGCTTGCCCTGGTCGTCGAGAACGCGCGCGGCGATACCCGTGTGGTTCTTCTCCAGATCGGCGATGACATCGGCGAGGGTCGCACCCTCGGCCTGCACCTCGGCCTGCCCGCCGGTGTAGGTGCGCAGGATGGTGGGGATACGGACGGAAACGCTCATGTTTCAGGACCTCCGGTCGGGTGAGTGCTTTCAGGGGCGGCGACTACGCGAGGCCGGCCTCGCGGAACGAATCCAGGTTGGGACGGATCGTGGCGGTGAGACCCGTACCCGCCACCGCGTCCAGCGTCTTCAGACCATCACCGGTGTTCAGCACGACGGTCGTCAGCGACGGGTCCAGCAGACCGTTCTCGATCAGCTTCTTCGCCACGCCGACGGTCACGCCACCGGCCGTCTCCGCGAAGATCCCCTCGGTCCGCGCGAGCAGCTTGATGGCGTCGACGACCTGCTCGTCGTTCACGTCCTCCACCGCACCACCGGTACGACGCGCGATGTCCAGCACGTACGGACCGTCCGCCGGGTTCCCGATCGCGAGGGACTTGGCGATGGTGTTCGGCTTCTGGGGCCGGACCACGTCGTGGCCCGCCTTGTACGCGACCGACACCGGCGAGCATCCCTCGGCCTGCGCGCCGAAGATCTTGTACGGCTTGTCCTCGACGAGCCCGAGCTTGATCAGCTCCTGCAGACCCTTGTCGATCTTCGTGAGCTGCGAGCCGGAGGCGATCGGCACGACCAGCTGATCGGGGAGCTGCCAGCCCAGCTGCTCGCAGATCTCGTAGGCCAGGGTCTTGGAGCCCTCGGCGTAGTACGGCCGCAGGTTGACGTTGACGAAACCCCAGCCCTCGCCGGCCGGGTCGCCGATCAGCTCGGAGCAGAAGCGGTTCACGTCGTCGTAGTTGCCCTCGATGCCGACGAGTTCGCCGCCGTAGATCGCGGCCATGACGACCTTGCCCTGCTCCAGGTCGTGCGGGATGAACACGCAGGAGCGGAACCCGGCCCGGGCCGCGGCGGCACCCACGGCGCCGGCCAGGTTGCCGGTGGAGGAGCAGGAGAGGGTGGTGAAGTCGAAAGCGCGGGCGGCCTCGATGGCCTGGGCGACGACGCGGTCCTTGAAGGAGTGCGTCGGGTTGCCGGAGTCGTCCTTCACGAAGAGCTTGCCGGCGTCGACACCCAGCTCGCGGGCGAGGTTGTCGGCCTTGACGAGCTTGGTCCAGCCGGGGTTGATGTTGGGCTTGTCCGCCACGTCCGCGGGGACGGGCAGCAGCGGAGCGTAGCGCCAGATGTTCGCGGGGCCCGCCTCGATCTGCTTGCGGAGCTCCTCGGTGTCGTAGGCCGAGAAGTCGTACGCGATCTCGAGCGGGCCGAAACACTCCTCGCAGGCGAAGACCGGGCCGAGGGGCACGCGGTGGCCGCACTCGCGGCAGCTCAGCGCTGCGGCGGGGCCGAGGTCTACGGTGTTCGTGGTGCTTGCATCAGTCTGCACAGCCATGGAGGCGAGGCCCTTTCTCCTCATCTTCCTCACGACGCACTTCGCCGTGAGACGGATTTGGCACCTTCCCGAGCCGGGAGCCTCGCGGAAACGATCGTCAGCGATCGCTACGAGAACCGACTGGAGGGTTGCCGGGGCTTCATCGGGCCGTATCCCTCTGCCCCTCTGGATGAGCGGTATGAAGTTGTGAACGGCGGGCCACCCAGGACATGCGATGGTCATCCGCGTTGTTCAAGACTGTAACCGACGGCCAGGACAGTTGAGAGAGACGTCCGAACCGCGAGATGGATCAAAGGCAGAGGAGCCGCGCACTGTGCTGAACGAAGTCGAGCGCTGGCTGGCCACGCGTTCCTGGTCCGTGACCGATCGCCCGCTGCACAGGATCATGGCGGCGAAGCGGGGCACGGGCCGGACGGTCAGTGTTGTCCTGCCCGCACTCAACGAGGAGGAGACGGTCGGTGACATCGTCTCCGTGATCCGTCATGACCTCATGCAGCAGGTCCCGCTCGTCGACGAGATCGTCGTCGTCGACTCGGGATCGACCGACCGCACGTCCGAGGTCGCCGCCGCGGCCGGTGCGCGGGTCGTCCACCGCGACGACATCCTCCCGCGCATACCCGCCGTGCCCGGCAAGGGCGAGGTCCTGTGGCGCTCCCTGCTCGCCACGTCAGGGGACATCGTCTGTTTCATCGACGCCGACCTGAAGGAGTTCTCCTCGGACTTCGTCTCCGGCATCGTCGGCCCGCTGCTCACCGACCCCGAGGTCGACCTGGTCAAGGGCATGTACGACCGTCCCCTGGGCGGCGCCGCGGGGCAGGGCGGCCGGGTCACCGAGCTCATGGCACGTCCGCTGCTGAACATGCACTGGCCGCAGCTGGCCGGTTTCGTGCAGCCGCTGGGCGGCGAGTACGCGGCCCGGCGCTCGTTGCTGGAGCAGCTCCCGTTCCCCGTCGGCTACGGCGTCGAGCTGGGCATGCTGGTCGACGCCCTGCACCTGGTGGGCCTGGACGCGCTCGCCCAGGTCGACGTCGGTGTGCGCAAGCACCGTCACCAGGACGGGCAGGCCCTGGGCCGGATGTCCGCCGCGATCTACCGCACCGCCCAGCTGAGGCTGGCCCGCGGCCATATGATCCGGCCCTCCCTCACCCAGTTCGAGCGCGGCCGGGACGGCTTCGAGCCGCGTACGTACTCCGTGGACACGGAGGAGCGGCCGCCGATGGTGGAGATCGCCGAGTACGCGAAGCGTAAGGTCGCGTGACGGACCGGGTGACAGAACGGGGCGTTCCGTATACGTCCGCGCACTGTGTGCAACCGTACGTTTGAGCGTTTCCGGGCCGGGCTAGGTTGTGGCGTATGGCTTCCACGTCTTCCGTGCAGGGTGCTGCCCAGGTGCTGGTCGCGTCCAACCGCGGCCCGGTCTCGTACGAGGTCCAGGAGGACGGTTCGCTGAGCCCCAGGCGGGGTGGCGGCGGACTGGTCTCGGGACTGTCGGCGATCGGCCCGGAGGCGGGCGCGCTGTGGGTGTGCTCGGCGCTGTCCGACGGCGACCGCGAGGCGGTACGGCAGGGGGTCGGCGAGGACGGCGTCCGCATGCTCGCCATCCCGGCCGACGTGCACGCGGACGCGTACAACGGCATCGCGAACTCGGTCCTCTGGTTCGTCCACCATCTCCTCTACCAGACCCCGCTGGAGCCGGCCTTCGACGCCGAGTTCCGGCGGCAGTGGGGGTCGTACGAGACGTACAACCGCGCCTTCGCGGAGGCGCTCGCCGAGGAGGCGGGCGAGGGGGCGGCGGTCCTGGTGCAGGACTACCACCTGTGCCTGGTGCCGGGGATGCTCCGCGAACTGCGCCCCGACCTGCGCATCGCCCACTTCTCGCACACGCCGTGGGCGCCGGTGGACTACTTCCGGATGCTGCCGGACGACATCGCCGGCCAGGTCCTTCGGGGCATGCTGGGCGCCGACCGGCTCGGCTTCCTCACCCGCCGCTGGGCGGACGCCTTCACGGCCTGCTGTACGGAGTTCGCGGACGGGCTCGGGGAAACCCGGATCGGGGTGCACGGGCTGGGGACGGACGCGGACTTCCTGCGCGCCCGCTCCCACGAGGCCGATGTCGAGGAGCGCATCGTCGGCCTGCGCGAGGAGATCGGCGCGGGCCGCAAGACGATCGTCCGGGTCGACCGCACGGAACTGTCGAAGAACATCGTGCGCGGCCTGCTCGCCTACCGGCGGCTGCTGGAGTCGCGGCCCGAGTGGCGGGAGCGGGTCGTGCACGTGGCGTTCGCGTATCCGTCGCGGCAGGACCTGGCGGTGTACCGGGACTACACGGCCGAGGTGCAGCGGGTGGCGGACGAGATCAACTCCCAGTACGGGACGCCGGGTTGGACCCCGGTCGTGCTGCACGTCAAGGACGACTTCGCCCGCTCCCTGGCCGCGTACCGGCTGGCCGACGTGGCGCTGGTCAACCCCATCCGGGACGGCATGAACCTGGTCGCGAAGGAGGTGCCGCTGGTGTCCGACGAGGGGTGCGCGCTGGTCCTGTCGCGGGAGGCCGGGGCGTACGAGGAGCTGGGTGACGACGCGATCGTGGTGAACCCGTACGACGTGGAGCAGACGGCGGAGGCCCTGCACGAGGGCCTGACGATGCCGGCGCACGAACGGGCCGAACGAGCGAAGAGGCTCGCCGCGGCGGCGACGGCGCTGCCGCCGGCGCAGTGGTTCCTGGAGCAGTTGAACGCGCTGAAGGCGGTCGGAGGGTGACCGCGATGAACGGCTGAGCGCCGTGAGCGGGAGACGCCGGTGAGCGGGTGACCCCGGTGAGCGGCTGCGCCGGTCGGGCGGCTGGCCGACCGCGCCGACCCGGCCACCGGCCACCCCCACCCGCCGACTGCGGCCACTGACCGACCGGCCACTGAGCGATGCCCCGACTGCCCCGACTGTTGAACTTCACCCCGCGGAGAGGGACTTCATGAGCAGCCACACCGACCCCGGCGCCCTGCCGAGCCCGGCGACGCCAGCCGGGCGGGACGGCCTGCGCGCGATCCTCGCGGAGCCGCAGCGGGCGGTCATCGGGCTCGACTTCGACGGGACGCTGGCCCCGATCGTGGCGGACCCGGAAGGGGCGCGGGCACACCCCGAGGCGGTGGCCGTCCTCGCCGCCCTGGCACCGAAGGTGGCCTCCGTCGCGGTGATCACCGGCCGCCCGGCCGAGATCGCGGTCCGCTACGGCGGCTTCGCGGGCGTCCCCGGCCT
The DNA here is from genome assembly GCF_029894425.1 of Streptomyces sp. SAI-127. NCBI lineage: Bacteria > Bacillati > Actinomycetota > Actinomycetes > Kitasatosporales > Streptomycetaceae > Streptomyces > Streptomyces sp. SAI-127. The sequence continues at coordinate 5,644,758 of NZ_JARXYJ010000001.1, read as the reverse complement.
GGAGCACCTGACGGTCCTCGGCCACTACGGCGCGGAACGCTGGGACGCGGTGACCGGCGAGGTCACGGCGCCCGAACCGCACCCGGGCGTGGCCACGGTCCGTGCCGAACTGCCGGAGCTCCTCGACGGAACGGGCGCCTGGATCGAGGAGAAGGGCGGCCGGGCGGTGGCGGTCCACACCCGCCGGGCCCCCGACCCCCAGGCCGCCTTCGACGCGTTGCGCGCCCCCCTCACCGACCTGGCCGGCCGGCACGGCCTGATCGTCGAACCGGGCCGTCTGGTCCTGGAGCTGCGCCCCCCGGGCATGGACAAGGGCGTGGCCCTCCTGACCCACGTCCGCGAACTGTCCGCCACGTCCGTCCTCTACGGCGGTGACGACCTGGGTGACCTGCCGGCCTTCTCCGCGGTCGACGACCTCCGCGCCACCGGCACCCCCGGCCTCCTGGTCTGCAGCGGCAGCGACGAGGTGACGGAACTGCGCAAACGGGCGGACCTGGTGGTGGACGGCCCGGGCGAAGTGGTGAGCCTGCTGCGCGCCCTGGCGGAACGGCTCACCTGACCCTCACCCGACTCTCAGCGTTCCTGCCGCCGCGCCTCCCGGACCCGGCGCAGGCGGTTCACCGTCACCGGGTCGAAGGCCAGGGCGCGCTCGTCGTCCAGCAGGGCGTTCAGCAGCTGGTAGTAGCGGACCGGTGCCAGCCCCAGCTCCTCCCGTATCGCCCGCTCCTTCGCGCCGGGCCCGGGGAAGCCGCGGCGCTCCAGGGCGAGGATGTCCCGCTCCCTGCGGTCCAGCTCCGGATGCTCCATGCCCGGAACCGTAACTCCCGCCACTGACAGCGACTACTCCGCCTTCTGCGCGGTCAGCTGCAGCTCGCGCAGCACCTCCGCAGGGCTCCCGCCCGAACTCACCGCCGACCCGATCCGCTTCTTCACGGCCGCGCTGACCGAGGCCCAGGACGTCTTGCCCACCGGAGGCAGCTCGGAGTCGGGCAGCGCGTCGAGGAAGGGCTTGAGGTCGGCGTCCCGGGAGGCCCGGCTCATGACCGAGGACGCGGAGTTGGTCACCGGCAGCAGGTCGTACTCCCGGGAGAACGCGAGCACGTTCTTCTCGCTGTAGACGAAGTCGAGGAAGTCGCCGACCTGTTCGGCGTGCCCGTTCTGCTTGAAGGCCATCATCCAGTCGGCGACACCCATGGAGTTCTCGGTCTTCCCGTCGGCCCCGGGCATGGGCACCATCCCGAACTTCACCCCCTTCGCGGCGGCGGTCTTCATCAGCGAGGGATGCCCGTTGAGCATGCCGACATCCCCGGCGGCGAACGCCGAGAACGCGGCGGCCCGGTTGAGGTTCTCGGGCGCGACCGGCCCGGTGAGTCCCTTGCCGACGAGGTCGTCCTTGAGCCAGGTCAGCGTCGCCAGGTTCTCGCCGGAGTCGATGCCGTACGTCCCGACGGAGTCGATGTACCCGCCGCCCCCGCTCAGCAGCCACTGCATGGTCTCGGCCTGCGCCTCCTCAGGACCGAGCGGCAGCGCGTACGGGTACTTCACCCCGTCCGCCTTGAGCGCCTCGGCGTCCGCGGCGAGCTGCTTCCAGGTCGTCGGCGGGGTGAGCCCGGCGTCGGCGAAGAGCGTCTTGTTGTAGAAGAGCAGCCGGGTGGACGCGGCGAACGGCATGCCGTACTGCATCCCGTTGATCCGCCCCGCCGAGGCCAGCTGCGCGACGAAGTCCGCCTGCTCCCGGATCCCGATCAGGTCGTCGGCCTTGTACAGCAGCCCCTTGTCCGCGTAGTCGGCGTACGCGCCGATCTGCGCCATGTCGGGTGCCTTCCCGGCGTCGACCAGCTCCTTGACCTTGCGGTCCACGTCGGTCCAGGAGTACACGCTGACGTCGATCTTCACGCCGGAGTGCTCGGCCTCGTACTCCTTGACGAGCTCGTCCCAGTACTTCCGGGAGCTGTTGGCCGAGCTGTCGCCGTAGTCGGCGGCGACCAGCCGCAGCGTCACCTCGTCCGGCCCGCTCCCCAGCCCGCAGCCGCCGAGGACCGCCGTCATGCCCAGCGCGGACACCGCCGCGATCGTTCCCGTCCTACGCCGCCGCACCGACAACCGCCCCACACTCACGTTCGAAAACTCTCGAAAAGTCATACATATCTCAGACGTAAGGTCTACACCACGTGAGTGGACTAGACCTCTTGCGGGTCGAAGGGCCACACTGTTCCCGTGAGACATGTCATCGCCCTCGACGTGGGCGGCACCGGGATGAAGGCGGCCTTGGTCGGCGCGGGCGGCGAGCTCCTGCACCAGGCCCGCCGGGCGACCGGCCGCGACCGCGGCCCCGACGCGGTCGTCGACGGCATCCTCGACTTCGCCGCCGAGCTGCGCGCGTACGGCACCGAGCACTTCGGCGCCCCCGCGCTCGCGGCCGGCGTCGCCGTGCCCGGCATCGTCGACGAGGAACTGGGCATCGCGGCCTACTCCGCCAACCTGGGCTGGCGGGACCTCCCGCTGCGCGCACTGCTCACCGACCGCCTCGGGGGCGTCCCGGTCGCCCTGGGCCACGACGTGCGCACCGGCGGCCTCGCGGAGGGCCGCATCGGCGCGGGCAAGGGCGCCGACCGCTTCCTCTTCGTCCCCCTGGGCACCGGCATCGCGGGGGCGATCGGCATCGCGGGGCGGGTGGAGTCGGGCGCCCACGGCTTCGCGGGCGAGATCGGCCACATCGTCGTACGCCCGGGCGGCACGCCCTGCCCGTGCGGCCAGCGGGGCTGTCTGGAGCGGTACGCCTCCGCGGCGGCGGTCAGCGAGGCCTGGGCCTCGGTCACCGGGAACCCGGACGCGGACGCGGCGGACTGCGCGAGGGCGGTGGAAGCCGACGACCCGAAGGCCCGGGAGGTCTGGCAGCACGCCGTGGACGCCCTGGCCGACGGCCTGCTCACCGCCCTCACCCTCCTGGACCCCCGCACCCTGATCATCGGTGGCGGCCTGGCCGAAGCGGGGCAAACCTTGTTCACACCCCTGCGGGAGGCGGTCCGACGCCGGGTCACCTTCCAGAAGCTCCCGACCATCGTCCCGGCGGCCCTGGGCGACACGGCGGGCTGCCTCGGTGCAGGCCTACTGGCCTGGGATCTCCTCAACAAGACGAACAGTTCGGAGGCAACTCGCTGATGGCAACCCCCCTAGGGGCGCGGGGAACTGCGCGACCAGCCACAACGCTCCGGCACCCCGCAACGGCCGGAACCCCCCTGGTGCTCTCCGGCGGACACGTGGTCCTGCCCACGGGAACGGTCAAGAACGGCCAGGTTGTCATCGAGGGCACCCGAATCACCCGCACTGCCCCGGAGAACGCCCAGGTCATCGACGTAACCAACCACTGGCTCGTGCCCGGCTTCGTCGACATCCACAACCACGGCGGCGGCGGAGCCTCGTTCACCTCAGGCACGATCGAAGACGTACTCACAGGTATCCGCACCCACCAGAACCACGGCACCACCACCCTCGTCGCCTCCACCGTCACCGGCGACATGGACTTCCTCGCCCGGCGAGCCGGCCTGCTGAGCGAACTCGCCGAGCAGGGCGACATCGCCGGCATCCACTTCGAGGGTCCGTTCATCTCCCCCTGCCGCAAGGGCGCGCACTCGGAGAACCTGCTGCGCGACCCCGACCCGGCGGAGGTCCGCAAGCTGATCGACGCGGCTCGCGGACAGGCGAGGATGGTCACGCTCGCCACCGAACTCCCCGGCGGCATCGACTCCGTACGGCTGCTCGCCGAACACGGCGTCATCGCGGCGATCGGGCACACGGACGCGACGTACGAGCAGACCGTCGAGGCCATCGACGCGGGCGCGACCGTGGCCACTCATCTCTTCAACGCGATGCCGCCGCTCGGCCATCGCGCCCCCGGCCCCATCGCCGCCCTCCTGGAGGACGAGCGGATCACGGTCGAGCTGATCAACGACGGCACGCATCTGCACCCGGCCGCGCTGCAACTCGCGTTCCACCGCGCGGCGGCACACCGTGTCGCGTTCATCACGGACGCCATGGACGCGGCCGGCTTCGGCGACGGCCGTTACCTGCTCGGCCCCCTGGAGGTCGAGGTCAGCGAGGGAGTCGCCCGGCTCGTGGAGGGCGGTTCGATCGCGGGATCGACGCTCACCCTGGACCGCGCCTTCAAGCGGGCGGTGACCGTCGACCGGCTGCCGGTCGAGGGCGTGGTCGCGGCGATCTCCGCCAACCCGGCCCGTCTGCTGGGCATGTCCGACCGCATCGGCTCACTGGAGCCCGGCAAGGACGCCGACCTGGTGCTCCTCGACCATCAATTCGACCTCAAGGGCGTCATGCGCCGGGGAGAATGGGTGGTCGATCCCCAACTGGGCTGATGTGTCCGGCTGTTGGGGCCGGTGGCATCCTGGGAGACTGGACGGGCACATTCTGTCTTCCGGGGGAGGTCGGCCCAGGTGATCCTCACGGTCACGCTGAACACCGCTCTCGACATCACCTATCGCGTACGGTCGCTGCGTCCGCACACCAGCCACCGGGTCACCGAGGTCACCGAACGCCCCGGCGGCAAGGGCCTGAACGTGGCCCGGGTGCTGGCCGCGCTCGGCCACGAAGTGACGGTCACCGGGTTCACGGGAGGCGCCACGGGCCGCATGGTCCAGGACCGGCTCACCGCCGTACCGGGCCTGGTGGACGCGCTCGTCCCGGTCACGGGCCCGACCCGGCGCACGATCGCCGTGGTGGACGAACAGTCCGGCGACACGACTCAGCTCAACGAACCGGGTCCGACGGTGACGCCGGCGGAGTGGTCGGCCTTCCAGGAGGCGTACGAGGATCTCGTCCCGTCGGTCTCGGCGGTGGCCCTGTGCGGGAGCCTGCCGCCGGGGGTGCCGGTGGGGGCGTACGCGGGCCTGATCCGCACGGCGAAGGCGGTCGGGGTGCCGGTCCTGCTGGACACCAGCGGTGAGGCCCTGCGCCGCGGGGTCGCCGCCCGCCCGGACGTCATCAAGCCGAACGCCGACGAACTGTCCGAACTGACCGGCTCCCACGAACCACTGCGCGCGACCCAGGACGCCCGACGCCGGGGCGCACTCACGGTGGTCGCGTCCCTGGGCACGCGGGGCCTGCTGGCGGCAACCCCGGAAGGCCGCTGGCGCGCCACGCCCCCGACCCACGTCCACGGCAACCCGACGGGCGCCGGCGACTCGGCGGTGGCAGGCCTCCTGTCGGGCCTGGTGGAGCAACTCCCCTGGCCGGCCCGCCTGACCCGCGCGGTCGCGTTGTCCGCGGCGACGGTACTGGCTCCTACGGCGGGCGACTTCGACCGCGCGACCTACGAGAAACTCCTGGCGGAAGTGTCGGTGACGGCGGCGTGAACTACCGGTCGACGTTCTCCGTCACGGTGAACTGGTCGAGCAGCGCGTTGCACTTGTTGCCCTGCTGGCACGAGAGCTGAATCGTGTTGGTGCCCTTGGTCAGGGAGACCTGGGCCCAGGTCTCCTGCCATTCGTTCGCGGGAAGCCCACCGAAGTTCTTCATGTTCAGCGGCCGGGAAGCGGACTTCCCGTTGACCGTCATCGTCCCGTCGGCATCCTCGGCGGGGAGGCTGTAGCGGACGTAGACCCGGTAGGTGCCGGCCTTCGGGATGCCGTTGACAGTCCAGGTGACCGAGGCGCCGACCTGGTTGAACCCCTGGACGTAGACTCCGCCGTCGGCCTTCGCGCCCTTCACGTCGGACGCGAGAGTCGTGCCGCCCTCGAGGCGCATCGTCTTCGTGTCGGCCTTGGGAAGCTCGGCCGCCTCTGACGCCGACGCGGACGCGCTCGGCTTCGAGCTCTGTGACGTGCTCGGGGTCGTCGCCGCCTGGTTGCCGCTGTCGTCCTTCTGGTCGTCGCCGCCCGCCATCGCGATACCGATGCCTATGACCACCGCGGCGACCACCGCGATCGCGCCGATCAGCAGGCCCTTGGTGTTGGGGCCACCGCTCCGGCCGCCGCCGCCACCGCTGTAGCCGGGCATGGGCTGCTGGGTGGTGGGGGCCGAGCCGGGGAAGGTCTCCGGGGCGGCGTAGTGGGCGCTGGGCTGGTTGTAGCCCTGGCCCTGCTGCTGCGGGACCTGGCCGTACGGGCCGTTCGGCGCGGCCGGCGCCTGCTGCTGGCCGTACTGCCGCTGGCCGACCGAGCGCGTCCGGTTGACGGAGTTCGGGTAGCCGTAGCCGTAGCCGCCGCCGGACGGCGGCTGGGCGCCGTTGGCCTGGCCGTCGGCGTAGAGGTAGCCGAACGGGTCGTCGTCCTCGGGCGCACTCGCCCCGTTGTTGCCGGACGTCATCCCAGGTACTCCTCAAACAGGTGGGCATCGGATGCGATACGGATGGTCAGAATGGCGAGCCTACCCGCTCCTGATGGCCCAAACGGGTGACTCGGATCGCATCAGCTCGCTGACCTGGGGATCATCCCGCGCGTCTGTGTTGTTTGGGACGAGATCGTTTCTCGACGTACATCCGTTCGTCGGCGGACTTCAACACTTCGTCCGCCGTCATGCCGCAGTGCGCCCAGCCGATGCCGAAGCTGGCACCGACCCGGACGGCCCGTCCCTCGGCACGGATCGGCTGGATGATCTCGCTGCGCAGACGGACGGCGAGGTCGGCGGCGTCGGCCTTGCCGAGCCCGTCGGCGAGGATGACGAACTCGTCGCCGCCGAGCCGGGCCACGGTGTCGCCGTCGCGCACGCACTGGGACAGCCGCCGGGCGACCTCGATGAGGACCGCGTCACCCGCGTTGTGCCCGAACCGGTCGTTGATCGACTTGAAGCCGTCGAGGTCGCAGAAGAGCACCGCGAGCCCCTTGGTGCCGTCGTCGCGCTCCCCCTCGGGGGCGACGGTGTGCACATGGTGGTCGAAGGTGTCGAACGCCTCCGCGCCGGCCGGCCGGAAGTCGAAACCGTGGCCGTTCGTGTCGAAGGCGGGGTGGCCGAAGGCCGCGTCGATCGACTCCAGCGCGCCCGTGTGGGTGGAGCGCTGCTGACAGAGCCGGGAGGACAGCCGCGAGCGCAGCTCGGCGGAGTTCGGCAGACCGGTCAGGGAGTCGTGGGAGGCGCGGTGGGCGAGCTGGAGCTCGCGGCGCTTGCGCTCCTCGATGTCCTCGACGTGGGTGAGCAGGAAGCGCGGCCCGTCGGCGGCGTCGGCGACCACCGAGTTGCGCAGCGACACCCAGAGGTACGTGCCGTCCCGGCGCCCGAGGCGAAGCTCCGCGCGCCCGCCTTCCGCGGAGGTCCGCAGCAGGGTGCCTATGTCCTCGGGGTGGACCAGGTCGGAGAAGGAGTAGCGGCGCATCGCGGACGCGGGGCGGCCGAGGAGGCGGCACAGGGCGTCGTTGGTGCGCAGGATCCGGCCGTGCTGGTCGCCGCCCATCTCGGCGATGGCCATGCCGGAGGGGGCGTACTCGAACGCCTGCCGAAAGCTCTCTTCACTGGCCCTGAGGGCCTGCTGCTCCCTTTCGAGCCTGACCAGTGCGCGCTGCATGTTCGACCGCAGACGCGCGTTGCTGATCGCGATGGCGGCCTGGAACGCGTACATCTGGAGCGCTTCGCGTCCCCATGCCCCGGGCCTGCGGCCGTTGCGCGGCCGGTCCACGGAGAGCACGCCGATCAGCTCGCCGCACTGGCCGCCCTGCACGCCCGGCGTGTACATCGGCGCGAACAGCCGGTCCGAGGGGTGCCACTCGTCCTCGAAGCGGGGCGCGGGGCCGTCGGTGTACCACTGCGGGACGTCGTCGTCGTCGAGGATCCAGCCCTCGGTGTGCGGGATGAAGACCAGGTCGCCCCAGGTCTCCCCCATGCTCAACCGGCGCTCCCAGGACTCACGGGAGCCCACCCGGCCGGTGATCAGCGACTCGGCGGCCTGGTTCCCGGAGAAGGCGGCGACCACGAGGTCGCCGTCGGGACGCACGAGATTGACGCACGCCAGTTCGTAACCGAGCGCGGTGACCACGCCGTTCGCGACGGTCTGCAGTGTGTCGGCCAGGCTGCGGGCCGTGTTCATGTCGGCCATGACCTGGTGCAGCTGTCGCAGGGACGCAAGACGGACGTACGGCTCCGACTCGCTCTCCATTGCTCGCCCTCCCCCCGAGACCTCGCAGCGAATCAAGGGTTCTCTTCGGCGTATCTTCAGTGCGGCTTCGTTGGTGCGGCTTCGTCGGTACTTCCCCGCCACTGAATCACAGCGCGCTGCCCACTCGGTACACAGGGTCAACAAATACCGCCTCTTGTGACTCAAGTCACAGCGAAAGATGAACAATTGAGTGGGGTTTCTGCGCTTTCCCTGTGCGTTTACTGAACGCAAACTTTGGGCGTTTGTGGACGCCGTGCCCATCTCCGCCGGTAGACCTAGGTCCGGCCTCCGACGAAGGCCCGATGCCGAGCGCACGGACCGGACATTAGCGTTTCCGGCGTGCCGAACACTCCCCCCGCCACCGCCCCGATGATCCCTTCCCCCGCTTCCGGGCATGCTGTGGGGGTGAGCAACGACGAGTTCCGCGCCGCCATGTCCCGGCTGGCCGCGGGCGTGGTCCTGGTGACCGCCTTCGAGCCCCCGCTCGACGCCGAGGGGCCGGGGGGCGAGGACGTCGGCATGACGGCCACGGCGTTCCTGTCGGTCTCCCTGGATCCGCCTCTCGTGCTGGTCAGCCTGCGTACGGGCTCCCGCATGGACGACCTGCTCGACGAGCAACCCCACTGGGCGGTCTCCGTCCTCTCCGAGAGCCAGCGCCACATCGCCGGCCGCTTCGCCATGAAGGGCCGCATCAGCGACCGCCTCCTGTTCGAGGACATCCCCTACGTCCGCGGCGAGGTCACCGGCGCCGCACTGGTGGGCGGCGCCCTCGCCACCCTGGAGTGCCGCACCGAACAGCGTGTGGAGGCCGGCGACCACACCCTGGTGATCGGCCGCGTCCTGACGGCCGACGTGCCGAGCGCGGACGGCGGGCCGCTGACCTATTTCCGGGGCAGGTACCGCCAGCTGGGATGAATTCCGTGGCCGCGCGCCGATACTCCGGCATAAGGTCCCCGGATGACATTCGCACCCCGCCTCGAAGAGGTCACACCCGGGAATTTCGAAACGGCGACCGGCATACGCGTCCGCCCCGAGCAGGAATTCGCGGTCTCCCCGGTCATGCAGTCCCTCGCCGAGGCCTACGTGCATCCCGCGGGCGTCGCCTGGCCCCGTCTGATCGTCGACGGTGACCGCACGGTCGGCTTCCTGATGGCCTTCCTCGACATCGACTGGCGCGCCGACGGCGGCAGCGTCGTCCGCTCCGGCCTGTGGCGGCTGAACATCGCGGCCGACGCCCAGGGCCAGGGCTACGGCCGTTTCGCCGTCGAGTCCGTCGCCGCGGAGCTGCGCCGCCGGGGCACGAAGGAGTTGTACGTCACCTGGCACGAGGGCGCCGACGGCCCGGCGGAGTTCTATCTGCGGCTCGGTTTCCGCCGGACCGGGGAGCTGAGCGACGGCGAGACCGTCGGGGTGCTGAGCCTCGACTAGACGAAGGTGATCTCCGACCGGGCCGCCCGGACCGGGTCCGTGGTGATGTCGATCACAGCGATCCGGTCGTGTACGAACGTGAACGCGAGCGTCCGCTCCACGCGGCCGTCCCGCAGGAGCGCGATGCCGGTGCGGCCCTCGACGAGAACGGGCACCGCGACGCCGACGATGTGCCGCGAGTAGCTCGTCGCCCCCTTGGCCACGGCCAGGGCCCCCGTCGTCACCCCGACCTCCGTGCGCACCACGACATCCGGGTCCAGGACCTCCAGCAGCCCCTCGAAGTCACCGCCGCGCGCGGCGGCGAGGAAGGCGTCGACGAGTTCACGCCGGCGCGCCTGATCGGTGTCGGTGGCCTGGGCCCCCCGCACCCGACGCCGGGCCCGGCTGGCGAGCTGGCGGGTGGCCGCAGGGGACTTGCCGATGACGCCGGCGATCTCGTCGTAGGGGACGGCGAAGAGGTCGTGGAGGACGAAGGCGAGCCGTTCGGCGGGGGTGAGGGTGTCGAGGACGACGAAGAGGGCGCTGCCGACCGAGTCGGCGAGGAGGACGTCCTGTTCGGGATCGGGGACGGTGGCCGGCACCGGCGCCTCGGGCTCCAGGGGCTGTTCGGCACGGGACCTGCGGGAGCGGAGCATGTCGAGGCAGACCCGGCCCACGACGGTCGTCAGCCAGCCACCGAGGTTGTCGACGTGCGTGGTGTCCGACCGGCTCATCCGCACCCACGTCTCCTGCACCGCGTCCTCGGCCTCGGCTCCCGACCCGAGCATCCGCCGCGCCACCGCCCGCAGCTGCCCCCGGTGCGCCTCGAAACGTTCGGCCAGGAAGTCGTCGTCGCCCATGGGTCACCGCTCTCGTCGTCGTCCGCCGTCGTTGAGTTGACGGACGGGACGGAGCAGATGTGACACGCGCAGGTCGGTTGATGATGTGTGGGAAGGCCGGGGTCACCCCCAGTCCCGCCCCTGCCGCCCCCGCTTGGTGTCCGAGCGCTGCTTCTTCTCCCTCAACCGCCGCTCATTGATCCCGCGCGGGATGCGCGTCGGCCGCCGCGGCTTGGGCGGCGGCGCCGTGGCCTCGGCGAGCAGCGCCGCGAGGCGTACGGCGGCGGTCTCGCGGTTGCGCCACTGCGAGCGGTGCTCGGAGGAGCGGACGGTGACGACGCCGTCGACGAGCCGCCCGGCCAGCCTGTCCAGCGCCCGCTGCTTCCACACGTCGGGCAGGGACTCGGTGCGGGCCACGTCGAAGCGCAGTTCCACCTGGGAGTCACTGGTGTTGACGTGCTGGCCACCGGGGCCGGAGGAGCGCGAGAAACGCCACATGAGCTCGGCCTCGGGGAGCGAGACGGAGCCGCGGATGACGTGGGGACCGGACATGGGCTCCATGTTCCCGGCTCTGTCCGGTCCACGTCACCCGAATATCGCCGGGCGGCCGCCCTCAGTTTGGTAAAGAAAGTAAAGACACGGGGAACCTTCGACGCACCTCGCGGCGTTCATACGGGTAGCTGTAACTTCAAGCCCGTACTTGCCGTACATAAACGAGGGAAGGACTCCCAAACCATGGCTGTAAGCCTGTCCAAGGGTGGCAACGTCTCGCTCACCAAGGAGGCTCCGGGCCTGACCGCCGTCACCGTGGGCCTCGGCTGGGACGTCCGCACCACCACCGGCACGGACTTCGACCTCGACGCCTCCGCGATCGCGGTCAACCCGCAGGGCAAGGTCTACTCCGACGGTCACTTCGTCTTCTTCAACAACAAGCAGACCCCGGACCAGACCATCGTCCACACCGGTGACAACCGCACCGGCGAGGGCGCCGGCGACGACGAGGCGATCAACGTCAACCTGGCCGGCCTCCCGGCCGACGTCGACAAGATCGTCTTCCCGGTCTCGATCTACGACGCGGAGAACCGCTCGCAGAACTTCGGCCAGGTCCGCAACGCCTACATCCGCATCGTCAACCAGGCCGGCGGCGCCGAGATCGCCCGCTACGACCTCTCCGAGGACGCGGCCACGGAGACGGCGATGGTCTTCGGCGAGCTGTACCGCAACGGCGCGGAGTGGAAGTTCCGCGCGGTGGGCCAGGGCTACGCGTCCGGCCTGGTGGGCATCGCGCAGGACTTCGGCGTGAACGTCTGACACGCGCTGCGCTGAGCTGGAGCCCCTGGTCTTGTCGGCCGGGGGCTCCGGTGTTTGTCTTTACGCCTGTGACACGAACGCGGTCCAGCTGGCCGGGGTGAAGGCCAGGCGGGGGCCGGTGGAGGTGTTCTTGGAGTCGCGGACGTGGACCGTGCGGGGTGCTACCGCGATCTCGACGCAGGAGTTGCCGTCCGTGCCGCTGCTGTAGCTGCTCTTGAACCACACCAACTCGGAGGCGTCCCCGGTGGGGCCAGGCTGCTGGCAGTCGAGCAACTCCGCGAGTGGGGAATGCCGTTGCACCCGGCGGAGCACATCGTGGCGGAGCTGGCGGCGAATGCGGTCACGCACGGCCGGGTACCGGGGCGCGACTTCCGCCTGACGCTCTACGTCGTCGGCGACACTCTGCGCATCGAGGTCACGGACACCCGGGGTGACTGTCTGCCACGCACCGAACCCCCCACGTCGGACGCCGAGTCGGGCCGGGGTCTCATGCTCGTGGACGCGCTCGCCGACCGTTGGGGCGTGGCGCCGGGACCCCGCCCGCGCAAGACGGTGTGGGCGGAAATCGACCTCTCACCGCATCCCGAAAACCCGTACTCCGGTGGCGCGGGCGGCCTTTCCCAAAGAACTCCGGGCTGAAAGAAACCTCACCAAGCCCCACCCCTCCTCCCGCCGCGAAGTCGCAACTCACTCGGCCGAGTGAACATCGCCAACTCAGCTGGATTTCGGCCCGGTTGCTTGCTCTACAGTCGGCGCAACACAACCGCAGACATGCAACGGCCCTCGCCGGGACGGCAATCCCGATGCGAGGGCCTGACCACCAAGGAAGAACAGCTTCCCGATGGACACGCAAAACCCTAGCGCGCCCCCACGCGCCCAGTCCCGCACCACGGGCAAAAACCACCCCCGCGTGGGTGGTCTCCTCCACGACAACGCCCGCCACACCGAACGCTTCACGGTGATCGGCAACCACCTCGCCCAGCACCCCGACCTCTCGCTCGTCGCCAGAGGGCTGGCCCTCTACCTCCAGTCCCTCCCCGCAGGCGCTCCCGTGGACATCAAGACCCTCGCGGTCCGCTTCCCCGAGGGCAGGGACCGTATCGCCGCGGCCCTGCGGGACCTGGAGACCCATGGCTACCTCCGCCGCACCCGCGAACGCGTCCCCGACGGCCGTATTGTCACCCGCACGGTCTCCTGCAACCGGCCAGGTCATCGCGGCCGGGCCGGCGAAGACCAGGCCCCCGGGCCTCCGAAGCCACGGCAACCGCGCCGCAAGAGGCTCCTCCCGGCCGTACCGCAACCGGGCTATCCCGCCCCCGCCCTCCTGCAGCAGGCCACCGACGTCCTGTCGGGCCTCCGCCGCCACGACCCCCGCCTGCTCCTGTCGGCCACGGACACGGAACACCTGGCCCCCGGGGTCGCCGCCTGGCTGGAACGGGACCTCACCCCCACCGCCGTACGAGACGCCCTGACCGCCCACCTCCCCACAGAGCCCCTGCACCGCCCGGCAGCCCTCCTGGCCCACCGCCTCACCGCTCAGCTGCCACTTCCGCCCCCATGCCGGCCTCCGGCCCCACCCCCGGACGTACGGCACCCGTTCCGGAACTGCGACGGCTGCGACCGCGCCTTCCGCGCACCCGCACCCGGCCGCTGCCGCGACTGCCGAGGCGATCTTCCGGAGGCCGCCTAGCATGGACGTGACGATCCTGGCCCCTGGGCACAGACGAGGAGCGAGCGCCATGACCATCGCACCGGATGACGCGCAACGCGGCGGCTCCCACATCTACCGGGCCATGCGAGATCTCGTTCAGTCCATGGACGACACCATCCCGGGCAAGTTCGAGATCACCCTGGAAGGGATCGTCCACGACATGATGTCGCCCATTGGGCCGCACGAACTCACGGTGCTGCGCCTCAGGAAACGTCTGGAAAAGGTGATGCCAGAAGAAATCGTGGCGCACACAGGCGAGCCGGATGTGGAAGGCCAGTCCGAAGGCATCATGCGACGTCCCGACGTGATGGTGATCGCCGAGGCCGACATGGAGACCCAAGGAACCTTCGATCCTCATACGATTCGCGCCGCCATCGAAGTCGTCTCCCGCTCCAACCCCGACAACGACTGGGTGGGCAAGATCCGCGACTACCCCCTGATCGGCATCCCCATCTACGCGATCTTCGACCCCCGAACCGGCACCGGAGCCGTCCTCACCGACATCCACCCCACCCCCGACGGCCCCCGTTACGCCACCCGCAAGGACTTCGTCTACGGCGAGGACGTCACCATCGGCGACTGGACGATCTCCACGGACGACCTGCCCCGCTACAAGGACCAGACCTCACAGCCTCAGCCGTAAGCCTCAACTACTCTGCCCGCCATGCTCCTCACCCCCCTCCCCCTCACCCCCGACCACGACATCCCGGCGCCCCTCCTGACCGAACTCACCGCCCTGTACGCGGCCAACCGTGACTTCATGGCCCTCAGCGGTGACTTCCCGGACCCGGACGACATCCGGCCGGAGCAGGTGGCGGCGGCGCTGGCCGAGGAGCTCGCGCATCCGGACGCGGAGGTGCTGCTGGCGCGCAGTGCGGGCCGACTGGTCGGGGTGGCCATCACGCTCGCCCGACACCCGGACCCGGCCGACCCGGACCCGTGGATCGGGCTGCTGATGGTGGACGCGGATGTACACCGGCAGGGCTACGGCCGTCGGCTCGCCGCCCTCGTCGAGGACCGCTTCCGCACCGAGGGCAGCACCGCCGTACGCCTCGCCGTCCTCGACGGCAACGACCGCGCCCTCGCCTTCTGGACCGCCCTCGGCTACGAGGTCATCGACCACCGCACCGACCTGCAACACGCGCGCCCCTGCTCGGTGTTGCGCAAGCCGTTGTCGGAGGGCCGACAGGACCACAGCCGCGGCAACTAGGCGTCTTCCGGCTTGCCGTCCCCGTACAGCCACTCCTCCCAGATCGGTCCGAAGTCCTCGTCGGGGGCGAGGTCCTCGACGTACGACGTGAAGTCGTCGGTGTCCGCGTTGCCGAGGCGGTGGGTGGTGGGCCAGTCGCGCAGGAGGGCGCGGAAGGCCGTGTCGCCGAGCCGCTGGCGGATCTTGTGGAGGACCATCGCGCCGCGCTGGTAGACGGGGCTGTCGGAGAGGTGCGCGGCGCTCGACGGTTTCCCGGGCGGGAAGGACCAGAGGTCGTCGTAGACGTCGTCGCCGTGCGTGTACAGCTCGTCGAAGGTCTTCTGTGCGCTGTCGCCGCCGTGGTCCTCGGCCCACAGCCACTCGGCGTAGGTCGCGAAGCCCTCGTTGAGCCACATGTCCCGCCAGGTCCTCGGGGTGACCGAGTCGCCGTACCACTGGTGGGCGAGTTCGTGGACGAGGGTCTCGGTGTCGGGGGCGCCGGGGAAGAAGGGGCGGTTCTGGGTCTCCAGGGCGTAGCCGGCGTCGCCCTCGCGGTCCACGATCGCGCCGCTGGAGGAGAAGGGGTACGGGCCGAAGGTGTCCTCGGACCAGGCGATGACGGCCGGGATCTGCGCCAGCACCTTCCGGCTCGCGTCGGCCTCCGCCGGGTCGACGGCGGTGTAGACGGGCAGGCCGTCGGGGGTGGTGGTGCGGTGGATGTCGTAGTCGCCGATCGCGAGGGTGGCGAGGTAGCTCGCCATGGGTTCGGCGGTGTGCCAGGTGGTGGTCGTACGGCCGCCGCTGGTCCTGCTGGCCGTCAACTCGCCGTTGGAGACGGCCTGGAGGCCCTCGGGCACGGTGATCGTGAGGTCGTAGGACGCCTTGTCGGAGGGGTGGTGGTTGCCGGGGAACCAGGCCATCGAGCCGGTCGGTTCGCCGAGGGCCACCGCGCCGTCCTCGGTGGGCAGCCAGCCCTCCTCGGAGCCGTCCGGGTCGGTGATCGTCTTCGGGGTGCCGGAGTAGGCGACGGTCACGCGGAAGGCGCTGCCCTCGTCGAGGTCGTCGTGCGGGCGCACGGTCAGCTCCTGGCCGGTGCGGTTCCAGCGGGCCTTGTCGCCGCCGACGGTGACCTTCTTGACGTCCAGCCCTTCGAGGTCGAGGTCGAAGGCGGAGAGGTCCTGGGTGGCGCGGGCGGTGAGGGTCGCGGTGCCGGAGAGCCTGTCGGTGTCCGGGTCGTAGGCGAGGGCGAGGTCGTAGTGGGTGACGTCGTACCCGCCGTTGCCGGCCTTCGGGAAGTACGGGTCGCGCAGGCCGGAGCCGCCGGGGGTGCCGTGCACTCCGCCGCCGCACGCGGTGAGGGCGCTCGCGAGGAGCAGGGCGGTGGAGAGCAGGGCGGTGGGGACGAGCAGCGCGGATCGGGACACGCGGTGATCCTATGAGAGACCGCGTGACACCATCTCGTACGTGCTCGACATCGGCTACGCCCTCTCCAACCGCTTCCCGGACCCGCCGCAGACCGACTACCGCCGCGCGGACGTCCACGCGCTGCGGCACGACCTGTTCTGCGGAGACGTCTATCTCGCGGACACCAAGGAGGACCGGGAACTGTCCACAGCCTGGGGATGGGTGCCGGTGCTCGACTTCGCGTGGGCGCTGTGCGACATCGCGGAACGCCTCGACCGCGACCCTGCGGGCTCCCGCGCCTCCCGTCCCCAGCACGCGGAACTCGACTTCACCGAGTCCACCGACCGCATGCTCTTCGAGCGCCGCTTCGGCTGGGTGGACATCGAGGCCGACTGGATGCCGGTGGAGGAGCCCCCGCTCACCTTCTCCCACGCGGACCTGCGCCGCGAGGCCCGCGACTTCCTGCACGACCTCATCGCCGACCTGATCGACCTCCACGACGACCTGGGCGAGAACCCGGCGATCTGGACGCTCCAGGCACGATTCCCGAGGGTGAATTGAATCCTCCCCTCCATGAAGTGAAGGGGATTCCTGGCTCAGGCAGCCACCTGGGACGGCGCCCCATGTGGTCTTATGCCCTCCACACCAGCCGGGTTGAGACCAGCCCGGACGAGCATCACATGTGCGGAGTTCTTGTCCCTGGGAGACACGGTTCCGCATGCGGTGCAGTTGTAGGTGCGCTCTCCCAGCGGCAATGCGTGCTTGGCTCTCGCTCCGCACTGTGCGCAGTCCATCGTGGTGTGCGCGGGGTGGACCAGGTGCACGATCCTGCCGTGCTTGCGGCCCATCTCGATCAGGGCTTGTTTGGTGGCGCCGATGGCGGCGTCGGCGGCCTTCTTGGCCATGGTGGTCTTGGCGAGGAACTTCGGTCTGAAGTCCTCAACGGCCAGGGCATCGTGGCCGCGGACGACGGACTTGGCCCACTTGCGGGCCGTGTCCTGGCGTTGCCGGGCGACCTTCTTGTGCGCCTTGGCCCGGAGTTTCTTGGCAGTGCGGTAGCCCTTCGACCCGCTCTTCCCTTTCTTCGGTCTGCGGCGAGCCATCATGCGGTCGTACCGGGTCAGCTTCTCCTCGGCCTTCAGCCCGTGCTGGGCGTGCGGGAGGTCATGGGTGTCGCTGGTGGTGGTCGCGGTCTCCTTCACACCCCAGTCGATGCCGATCACACGGCCGGTGGCCGGGAGCGGCTGAACCTGGGCGGGGACGACGAAGCTGGCATACCAGTGTCCAAGGCTGTCCCGATAGACGCGCACCGATGACGGGTCGGCCGGAAGGTCTCGCGACCACACCACCGTCACCACGATGCCGCCCGCCAGGCACAGGAGACCGTCCTTCAAGCGGAAGCCGCTCCGGGTGTAGTTCAGCGTCGGCGGCGCCTCGCGCTTCTTCTTCCACTTCGGCATCCCCGCCCGGCGATGCACGGGCAGCCGTTGCCTGATGTCATTCTGCGCCTTGGCCTTGGACGTGCCGAAGTCGCGGATCGACTGCTGCTGCGGAACGCTGGAGCCCTCGCGCAGCCACCCGTTCGTCTTCCGGGCTTCGGTCAGCATTTTGTCCAGCTGAGCTGGACCGCAGGTCTGCTGGTCCACACCTTCAGGCCGGTTCTTGTTCCCAAGGTGCGTCTGCTTCGACTTCGCGCAGCACTCGTTCCAGATCCACCGGCACCGGTCCCACTCCGCCATCAGCGCGGTGCGGGCAGTGGACGACACACGCAGTCGGAAGGTGTACCGGACGCGCCCCGCACCGTCGGCGCCTGCTGCTTTCGCCACGCCCTCACCCCCGCCCTACGTTCCGACCACCCCAGCCCCGCCGGACGACCATACGTACGAGATCCGCACACCCCACCGCCCTCCCGCCACGATCACCCCTATCGGCGAACACAGGCACACCTGTTCACAGGGAGAGGGCGGGTGCGGCCCACGTCGGCCACTGCGACCGCGCACCGCGGGCCAACCCGACGCCCGCACCCGCACCCGCACCCAAAACTCGGCCTCACCCCCGGCAGTTCGGAAGAGAGCGTGCGGGCCTTCCCGCGCCCCGCGTCACCCCTCCACCCGGATCCCCACCTCCGCCGCCAACACCGGTGCCAAATCCAGCAGTTGTGACGGGCTGATCACCGCTCCGGCCAGCCGGTCGATCCCGCGGGCGATCTCCAGGACCGCGGCGCCGCGCAGGTCCACGTCCTTGAGGGTCGCCGCCGTGAGGTCCGCGCCCTTGAGTGTGCAGTCCACGAACTCCACGCGCTCCAGCCGCGCGCCGCCGAAGTCCGGTTCCACCAGGACACAGCTCTCGAAGACGACGTCCTTGAGGACGGCCGTACGCAGGTTCAGATAGTCGATCTTGCCGCCACGGATCACGACGCGCTCCAGGGCCGCGCCGTGCAGCTGCACTCCGCCCAGGCGGGCGTCGATCAGCTCGACGTCGCGCAGGGTCGACTCCGCCAGGTCGGTGCCCACGCCGCGTATGCCGGTGAGGACGGAGTCGAGGAAGCGGGCGTGGTGGAGATGGGTCTCGTCCAGCGCACAGCTTTTCAGCGCACAGTCCATGAAACGGGCCCCCGCCCCGTCCTGCCCCGCGAAGTCCACCTCCAGGAACTCCAGCCCGTCGTAATCCCCGTCCGGCTCCAGTTCCCCTCCCCCGTGCGGCTCCAGCGGTGGCAGCCGCACTTCCGGCCGCCGCGCCCCCTTCACCCGCGAGCCGCCCGCACCACCGGCACCACCGGACCCGCTCGCCCCAGCTGTCGCTCTCCTCGCCATGCCCCCATCCTGCACCCCACCACTGACAATCCCCCTGACCTGCACAGACAGCCCCCATGTCACATTCCGGTGCCCTCAATCAGTCATACCGACGACGGACCCACCCCCGAGCAGAGGGAGACCCCAGCCATGCACCGCATCACCGTCATCGGCGGCGGCCTCGCCGGGCTGACCGCGGCGATCTCCGCCGCCGAGGCGGGCGCCAAGGTCACCGTGCACGAGGCCCATCACACGCTCGGCGGCCGGGCCCGGACCGCCGAAGGGCCGTACCGCACGAACGACGGTCCGCACGCTCTCTACAAGGGCGGCCCGCACTGGTCCTGGCTCCAGCAGCGCGACCTCATCGGACCGCTCGCACCGCTCCCCCCTCTGGAGGCGGCCCGGCTGCGGCTGAGGCACAAGGGCGTACTGCGCCGCACCCCTCCCTTCGCGATGCTCAAGCTGCTGCGCCGCAGTGCCCAACAGGCACCGGTCGACGTGGACTTCCTGTCCTGGGCCACCGAGCAGGCCGGTGAGGAGGGCGCCCGCGCCGCCGCCCACTACTCCGCCGTCGCCCTGTTCCATCACGACCCGGGCGCCCTGTCCGCCGCGTTCGTGCAGGAACGGCTGCGGCGTGCCACCAAGCTGCCGCCCGAGGCGCACTACCCGCGCGGCGGCTGGGCCGGCGTCGTCGACCGGATGGCCGCCCGCGCCTGGAACCTGGGCGTCCGGATGGAGACCCTGTCCCGCGTCGACACGCTGCCCACCGACACCCCGGTCGTCGTCGCCACCTCCCTCGACGCGGCCCGCCGGCTCCTCGGCGACGACTCGCTGACCTGGCCGAGCGGCCGTACGACACTCCTCGACCTCGCCCTGCGCACCCGGCGGGGTGACGCCTTCGCCGTCTCCGACCTCGACTCCCCCGGCTGGATCGAACGGTTCACCGCCCAGGACCGCACCCTGGCACCCGCGGGCGAGCAGCTCCTCCAGGGGCAGATCCCGATCGCCCCGCACGAGACCAGGGCGGACGGGGTCGCGCGCGCGGAGCAGCTCCTCGATCTCGCCTTCGACGGCTGGCGCGAACGCGTCACCTGGCGGCGCGAGTCCGTCGCGAACGGCCGTACGGGAGCCGTCGACCTGCCCGGCACGAACTGGCGCGACCGGCCGGCCGTCGACCGGGGCGACGGCGTCTATCTCGCGGGCGACCAGGTCGCGGCGCCCGGGGTGCTCTCGGAGGTCTCCTTCAACAGCGCGCTCACCGCCGTGTCGCTGGCACTCGGCCGGAACGCCCTTGACCTCAAGCATGCTTGAGGTCGGAGGGTGGGTGTCCTGCCGACAGAGCCCCTGCCTACAGAGGGAGTCCCTCCATGCACGCCATCCGCCTGCACACCTTCGGCCCCGCCGAGAACCTCACCTACGAGCAGACCGACGACCCGGCGCCGGCCCCCGGCCAGGTCCGTATCGCCGTACGGGCGGCCGGTATCCACCTCCTGGACACCGCCCTGCGCGAGGGGCAGCAGGGACCGCTGCCCCGTCCGGCCACGCTGCCCACCATCCCCGGCCGGGAGGTCGCCGGAGTCGTCGAGTCCCTCGGTGACGGCGTCGCCGAGCTGTGGCTCGGCAAGCGCGTGACCGCCCACCTCGGCTTCGCACTGGGGGTCCCCCCAGGCTCTTCAAGCACTGGGGGAGGGTACGCCGAACTCGCCGTCACCGAGGTCGACCGCGTCCACGAGATCCCCGAAAACCTCGACTTCGCCCAGGCCGTAGCCATGATCGGCACGGGCCGCACGGCGATGGGAATCCTGCAGTTCGCCGACCTCGGCCCGGACTCGGTGGCCGTGATCCCGGCGGCCGCCGGAGGCATCGGCACACTGCTCGTGCAGTACGCGAAGAACGCCGGAGCGAGTGTCGTCGGCCTCGCGGGCGGACCGTCGAAAACGGCACAGGTGCATGCCAACGGCGCAGACCTCGCCGTCGACTACAAGGACTCCGCGTGGCCCGGGAAGGTCCGCGCCTTCCTCGGCGGCCGGCCCGCCACCGTGGTCTTCGACGGCGTGGGCGGAGAGATCGCCCGCGAATGCGTCGCCCTTCTCGGCCCCCAGGGCCGGCACATCGTCTTCGGCTGGTCCGGCGAGGGGATCCACGACGGACAGCCCTACCTCGTCGAAGGTGTCTCCGAGCAGGTCCTCGGGCCCGTCATGGCGCAGAAGGCCGGCGGACCCAACCCCATCCGCACCCTCGAACTCCGCGCCCTCGCCGAAGCCGCCGCGGGCCGTCTCACCCCCGCCGTACAGCGCTTCCCGCTCGCCGAGGCGGCCGCCGCACACCGAGCCCTGGAGACCCGCGGAACGACCGGAAAGGTGGTCCTCGAGCCATGAGCCCCCCGCCTCAAGAAGGTCAGTGCCGCCCCGCGATCCGGTCCGCCCACCGCGCCAGCCGGGACGACTCGGCGCGGTGGCCGGCGAGCTCCCGCCGGTCCGCCGTGCGGTACGTGGCGTACATGGCCTGCACGCCCAGCCAGCGCAGCGGCTCCGGCTCCCACCTGCGCACCTTGTGGCCGACCCACGGCAGTTCGGTGAGCTCGGTCCGGCCGCCCTGCCCGGAGTCCTGCTGGACCAGGTCGCGCAGGGTCCGGGCGGCCAGGTTGGCGGTGGCGACACCCGAGCCGACGTAGCCGCCCGCCCAGCCGATGCCCGTCGAACGGTCCAGCGTCACCGACGCGCACCAGTCGCGCGGCACGCCGAGCACCCCCGACCAGGCGTGCGCGATCCGCGTCCCGGCCAGCATCGGGAAGAACCCCACGAGAATCTCCCGCAGCGCCTCGACCGTCGCCGCCTGCGTCCGCCCGTCGTTGTCGGTGCGCGAACCGAAGCGGTACGGCACCCCGCGCCCGCCCAGCGCGATCCGCCCGTCGGCGGTGCGCTGCGCGTACATGTAGGCGTGCGCCATGTCGCCCAGCGTCTGAAGCCCCTCCCAGCCGATCGCCGCCCACTGCTCGCCGGTCAGCGGCTCGGTGGCGATCATCGAGGAGTTCATGGGCAGCCAGGTCCGCTTCTGGCCCTTCAGAGCGGCGGTGAAGCCCTCGGTGCAGCGCAGGACATAGGGCGCGCGGACGGTGCCGTACGGCGTCACCGCGTGCTTGGGCCGGATCTCCGTCACCGGCGTCTGCTCGTGGACCGTCACGCCCAGCGCCTCGACGGCCGCCGCGAGCCCCTTCACCAGCTTCACCGGGTGCACCCGCGCCCCGTGCGGCGTCCACGACGACCCGACCGCGTCCGCGACCCGGATCCGCTCGGCCGTCTCCCGGGCGCCGTACAGCTCCCGGTCCTTCTCGCCGTACGCCAGCTCGTGCTCGTGGAACGCCCTCAGCCGCGCCAACTGCGCGGGGGTACGCGCGACTTCGAGGACGCCTCCCTTGTGGAGCCCGGCGTCGAAGCCCTCCTCGCCGACGGCCCGGACGACCTCGTCGACGGTGTCGTTCATGGCCTTCTGCAGACGTACGGCGGCCTCGTGACCGTGCAGTTTCGCGTACCGGTCGCGGCCCGCGATGCCGTTGTAGAGCCAGCCGCCGTTGCGCCCGGAGGCGCCGTAGCCGCAGAACTTCTGCTCCAGGACCGTGATCCGCAGGAAGGGCACGGCCTTCTTCAGGTAATACGCCGTCCACAGTCCCGTGTACCCGCCGCCGACGATCACCACGTCCGCCGACGCGTCACCGCCGAGCGGCTCCCGCGCCTGGGGGAAGCCGTCGTCCGCGTACCAGAAGGAGATGCCGCCGTTCACGGCAGTGCTGCTCATGGCCTGGGACGTTAACCCGCCGGCGCGCTCGCTGTCTCCTTCGGATTCCGTGCTTTTTCCCGCCCCCCGACCAGCGGCCGGCACCCGAACCCGATCAGCACCGCGGTGAGGTGCCCGAGATCGGTGAAGGTCCGCCCGGTCACCAGCGGCACCCCGTACACGACGAGGACCGCGAACCCGTAGACGTACCGCCAAGGCGCCGGAATCCGGTACACGAGCACGGCGACCACCCCGGCCAGGGCGTAACTCACCCCGATGTCCAGCGTGTTGACCGCGGACGCGGGCGCCATCCCGTGCCGGATCCCCCACAGCAGCGCCCCCTCACTGATCACCGTGGCCAGTACGTGCGCCGCCGCGCACACCGCCAGCCAGCGCGCGGTCCCCAGCCAACGCTCCGCCGGCGCGTGGAAGACGGAATAGAGGACGACGTACGGCAGCCAGTGCCCGCCGTCGATCCACATCGCGCTGGCGACCAGCACCCGCACCGGATTGCTCGACAGCTCATGGATGTTGGTCGAGCGCTGCCGCAGGAACTCCTCCTCGAACTCCGGCGACATGTGGTGCAGCGCCACCGTCGTCACGAAGAGGACCGCCAGCCACACATAGGTGCCGGGGGCGCTGCGGACGTACGCCCACACCCTGTGGACACCCCGGTTAATTCGCATGAGGCGATTCACCCACGCCGGTAGGGTCCGGCACGTGATCGACATCCCGGAGGAACTGGCGGCGGCACAGGAGCTCTACAACGGCGACAAGGGCCGGGAGTTCATCGCCGGACTGCCGGCCCTGACCGAGGACTTCCTGGAGCGCTGGGAGCTCAGACCGGACGGCTCCCCGATGCACGGCGTCGCCGCGCTGGTCCTGCCCGTCGTCCGCCGGGCCGACGGCACCCCGGCCGTCCTCAAACTCCAGCTCCTCGACGAGGAGAGCGCCGGCGAACCCGTCGCCCTGCGCCTGTGGGACGGCGACGGCGCGGTCCGCCTCCTCGACCACGACCCGGTCACCCACACCATGCTCCTGGAGCGCCTCGACTCCGACCGCATGCTGTCCACCCTGCCCGGCACCCGTGACGCGGTCCTCGTCATCGCCGGTCTGCTCGCCCACCTGACCGCGGGGCCCGCCCCCGCCGGGATGCGCCGGCTCGGTGACATCGCGCAAGCCATGCTGGACCGGACCCCCGAGGCCCTCAAGCGCATCGCCGACCCCGAGGTCCGCCGTACCGTCGCCGACTGCGCGGCCGCCGTACGCGAGGTCGTGGACGAACCCGGCGACCGGCTCCTGCACTGGGACCTGCACGACGAGAACGTCCTCGCCTCCGAGCGCGCGCCCTGGCTCGCCATCGACCCCAAACCCCTCGCCGGCGACCCCGGGTTCGAACTCTGGCCCGCCCTCGACAACCGCTTCGACGCCGACGAGATCACCTGGCGCTTCGACGCCATGACCGACGTCCTCGGCCTGGACCGCGCACGCGCGCGTGCCTGGACCCTGGGACGGCTGCTCCAGAACAGCCTCTGGGACATCAAGGACGGCCGTCCCCTGGAACCCCGCCAACTCGAAATCGCCCACCGCCTGCGCACCCACCGGAGCCGACAGCCGTGATCCGTCCCGCCACCCCCGCCGACCTCCCCGCGATCCACGCCCTCATCCGCGAACTGGCCGAATACGAAAGGGCGCTGGAGGAGGCGAAGGCGACCGAGAAGCAACTCCAGGAAGCCCTTTTCGGCCCCCGCCCCGCGGCCTACGCCCACGTGGCGACCGACGACTCGACCGGCGCGGTGATCGGCTACGCGATCTGGTTCCTCAACTTCTCCACCTGGCGCGGAGTCCACGGCATCTACCTGGAGGACCTCTACGTCCGCCCCACGGCCCGCGGCGGCGGCCACGGCAAGGCCCTGCTCACCGAACTCGCCCGCATCTGCGTCGAGCGCGGCTACCAGCGCCTCGAATGGTCCGTCCTGAACTGGAACACCCCCGCGATCGACTTCTACAAGGCCCTCGGCGCCCACCCCCAGGACGAATGGACGGTGTACCGCCTGACCGACGAGTCCCTCGCAAAGGCGTCCCGCGCATCGTGAGCACGCCCGCCTTCATCCCCGGTCTCGAACTCTCCCGCCGCTTCTACGCCGAGGCGGTGGGCCCCTTGCTGGAGGAGGCCGCCCCCGGCATTCCACACTCCGCCGCGCGCATCGGCCCCGGCTCCGAAGTCCTCGGCTACGACACCCCACGCTCCGCCGACCACGAATGGGGCCCGCGCCTCCAGATCTTCCTGCGCGCCCAGGACCTCTCGCGCCACGCGGGCCGTATCGGACACGTCCTCTCCGAGCGCCTCCCGAAGACCTTCCACGGCTGGCCCACTCACTTCGCACCCACCGGCGAGACCCGCGACATCCGCGTCATGCGCGCCACCGACGGTCCCGTCCACCACCGCGTCGAGGTCACCCACGTCTCCTCCTGGTTCACCGACACGCTCGGCTTCGACCCGACCTGCGCGATCACACCCGCCCACTGGCTCGGCACCCCCACCCAACGCCTCGCCGAGGTCACCGCCGGAGCCGTCTTCCACGACGGCCTGCACGCCCTCGCCCCCGCCCGCGCCGCCCTGCGCTGGTACCCCCACGACCTGTGGCTCCATGTCCTGGCCCGCCAGTGGCAGCGCATCTCCCACGAGGAGGCCTTCGTCGGCCGCTGCGGCGAGGTCGGCGACGAACTCGGCTCGGCCGTCGTCGCCGCCCGCCTGACCCGCCACATGATGCGCCTGTGCCTCCTCATGGACCGCCGCTCCCGCCGTACGGCAAATGGCTCGGCAGCGCCTTCGCCCGCACCGCTGTCGGCGACCGCCTCACGCCGGTCCTCAGGGCTGCCCTCGCGGCCACCGACTGGCACGACCGCGAGCACCATCTCGCCGCCGCCTACGAAACGGTCGCCGACCTGCACAACCAGCTCGGCCTCACCGACCGGATCGACCCGACGACGAGGCCGTACCACTCACGCCCCTTCCGCGTCCTGCGCGCGGACCGGTTTGCGCAGGCCCTGACGGCCCGTGTCGCCGACCGGTCGATCCGGGAACTGCCGCTGCCGCAACCGTAGGGAGCCCATGCGCGGGTTTCACCAGCTGAGTCCAGCCGCCACCGGCCGGTGGTCGCTGCCCGTGGCCGGCAGCACCCAGGAGCTTTCCGGCTCCACACCGCGCACCAGGATCTGGTCGATCCGCGCCACCGGGAACCTCGCCGGCCAGGTGAAGCCGAAACCGTCCCCGGCAGCGTCCTGGACCGAGTGCAGCCGCGAGGTCAGGTCGGCGAGCGCGCGGTCGTCCGTGGTGCCGTTCAGGTCGCCGAGCAGCACCACCCGCCCGTTCGGCTCGGCGGCGACGGCCTTGGCGAGCGCCTTCGCGTTACGGTCCCGGCTCTCCGTCCAGAACCCGCCCCTGGGCATCACGCGTACGGACCCCAGATGGGCCACGTACACCGCCAGGGGACCCCGGTCCGTGGCCACCGTGGCGCGCAGCGCCCGGTTCTCGGGCAACTTCGCGGCGGCCGACTTGGCGTCCCCCAGCGGCCCTACGTCCATCTCCGTGTCCACCGGCCGGGTGTCCGACAGCGGCAGCTTGCTCCACAGCCCGACCGTGCCGAGCACCGTGTGGTACGGATACGCCTTCGCCAGAGCCTTCTCGTACACCGGCCTCGCCTGCGGGGTGATCTCCTCCAGACCCAGCACGTCCGCCCCGGAGGCGACCAGGTCGCGGGGCGGTCCCGACCGGGTCGGGGTTGTCGGCACCGACATTGTGGCCGGCCACCACGAGGTCACCGCCCGAGTGGGACCTGTCGCCGAGCAGCCCGCCGAAGAGACTCAGCCACACCGTGACCGGCAGCAGCAGCGCGACCACCGCGGAGGCGGAACGGCGCCACAGCGCCCCGGCCAGCAGCACCGGCACGAACAGACCGAACCACGGCAGGAAGGTCTCCACCAGACTGCCGAGACCCCCGTAGTCCGTGATCTCCGCGTGCAGCAGCATGAGCAGGCCGAGGAGCAGCGCCAGCGCCGCGAGCACCGGACCGCGCTTCCAGGGGCCCGGCCGGGAGCAGGCCCGGAACACCCGACGGATGCCGGCCCGCCGGACACCGGAGCCACTCTGTGGGAACGGGTGAGTCCGGCGGGTCGCTGTCCGTGCCGAGGGCGGGGTTCGCGTCATGCCACCAGTCAAAGCAGCACGCTGTTGCCCGCACGTATGCGGTTTTCGATACGCCCGCAATATGCGCCCCCTCGTAGCATCGAAGGCATGCGTGTGTTGATCGTCGAGGACGAGCTCTACATGGCAGAAGCCATCCGCGATGGCCTACGCCTGGAAGCGATCGCCGCCGACATCGCGGGCGACGGCGACACCGCACTGGAGCTGCTGAGCATCAACACCTACGACATCGCCGTCCTCGACCGGGACATCCCCGGACCCTCCGGTGACGAGATCGCCAAACGCATCATCGCCTCCGGCAGCGGCATGCCGATCCTCATGCTCACCGCGGCCGACCGCCTCGACGACAAGGCCACCGGCTTCGAACTCGGCGCCGACGACTACCTCACCAAACCCTTCGAACTCCAGGAACTCGTGCTCCGGCTCCGCGCACTCGACCGCAGGCGCGCCCACAGCAGACCGCCCGTGCGGGAGATCGCGGGTCTGCGTCTGGACCCGTTCCGCAGAGAGGTCTACCGGGACGGCCGCTACGTCGCGCTGACCCGGAAGCAGTTCGCCGTCCTCGAGGTCCTCGTCGGCGCCGAAGGCGGGGTCGTCAGCGCCGAGGAACTCCTGGAACGCGCATGGGACGCGAACGCCGACCCGTTCACCAACGCCGTACGCATCACCGTCTCGGCCCTGCGCAAGCGTCTGGGCGAACCCTGGATCATCGCCACCGTGGCCGGCGTCGGCTACCGCATCGACACACAGCCGGGGGCCCAACCCGAGGGAGGAGACCGTGGATAGAGCGCCCGGTCTGAGTGTCCGCCTCAAGCTCACCCTCAGCTACGCCGGCTTCCTCATGCTCGCGGGCCTCCTGGCCATCGCCACCGTGGGGGTGTTCCTCCTGCGAAAGGGCGAGTTGGGATTCAACGAACGAGGGGCGGTGCAAGCGACTCCGGGCACCATGTTCCTGAAGGGTTTCGCCCCGACGGCAGCCGGAGCAATGGCGCTCCTGCTGGTGTTCGGTCTCCTGGGAGGATGGATCCTCGCCGGCCGGATGCTCGCCCCCCTGAACCGCATCACGGACGCCACCCGCACGGCCACCACCGGATCCCTCTCCCACCGGATCCGGCTCCCGGGCCGCAAGGACGAGTTCCGCGAACTCGCCGACGCCTTCGACACAATGCTCGCGCGACTCGAAGCGCACGTCGCCGAACAGCGGAGATTCGCGGCCAACGCCTCGCACGAGTTGCGCACCCCGCTGGCGGTCTCGAAGGCACTCCTCGACGTGGCCCGCACCGATCCGAACCGCGACACCGGCGAACTCATCGACCGCCTCCACACCGTCAACACCCGGGCGATCGACCTCACCGAAGCGCTGCTCCTGGCCAGCCGCGCCGAGCAGCGGTCGTTCACCCGGGAACGCGTCGACCTGTCCCTCCTGGCCGAAGAAGCCACCGAAACCCTTCTCCCCCTCGCGGAAAAGCACGGCGTCACCCTCGAAACCAGCGGCGAGATCACCGCCACGACCGGATCACAGGCGCTTCTGCTGCAACTGACCACGAACCTCGTGCACAACGCGATCGTCCACAACCTGCCCGACCAGGGCACCGTGTGGGTCACCACCGAAGTCCGCCCCGGGACGGTGGCGCTCACCGTCGAGAACACCGGCGAGCAACTCGCCCCGGAACTGATCTCGACCCTCACCGAACCCTTCCAGCGCGGCACCGAACGCATCCACACCGACCACGCAGGCGTCGGCCTCGGCCTGGCCATCGCCAAGACCATCACCCACGCCCACGACGGAACCCTGACCCTGACCCCGCGCCCGGCCGGCGGACTACGGATCAGCGTGGAGCTGCCGGTGACGGATCCGCCCCCAACGCAAAAGCCCAGGTCAGAACTGATCTGACCTGGGCTTTCGTTGAGCCGCCTGTCGGAATCGAACCGACGACCTTCGGGTTACAAAGCCGGCGCTCTACCAACTGAGCTAAGGCGGCAGCGCGCACTGCAATGCCGTACGCGAAGGCGGCTCCACTGTACACAGCGCCCGTTTCCTCTAGCCACGAAGTTCCGCACTCCACACGCTCCCAAAACCGTGCGTAACCATCCGTGCACCCGTTCGTTGATCGAGCTGACGTGCTGTTCCGAAGATCGGATCGTCAGGGAGGGGTCATGGGGGAGACAGAGACCGAGCGCGTCAAACGCGAGGTCCTCGGCATCGGCGAGCGCCGGAAGCACCACACACGCAAGGCGACTCCGTTGAAGTCCCACGCCAAGGCGCCCGACACGCATCACCGCCTCTATCGGTTCCGCTTCTATCCGACCGAGGAGCAAGCCCAGCAGTTGGAGCGGACGTTCGGAGCGTGTCGGTGGGTCTACAACGAGGGGCTGGCGCTGCGTTCGGGTACCTGGGAACGGCACCGGGTGAATGTGGGGTTCGCGGAGACCTGTCGGGCGTTGACCGGCTGGAAGCGGAAGGAGGAGACGGCGTGGTTGAAGGATGTGTCGTCGACGGTGCTTCAGCAGTCGCTGCGTCATCTGGATCAGGCGTACGGCCGTTTCTTCAAGGGTGAGGCCAGGTATCCGAGGCGGAAGAAGAAGGGTCGTTCGCGGGATACGGCGACGTATGTGCGTACGGGGTTCAAGTGGGTGGAGGATCCCGGGCGGCCGGGGACTGGGCTGATCACGTTGGCCAAGCAATCGGTGCCGTTGGACGTCCGGTGGTCGCGGTCGTTGCCTGTCGGAGAGGTTCCGGTTCGATTGTCGGTCACGCGGGATCGGGCCGGCCGGTACTTCGTGTCCGTGCTGGTGGAGGAGCGGATGGCTCCGCTCCCTGTGGTGTTCGTGCCGGGGACGCGGGAGCCGAAGGCAGCGGGGGTGGATGTCGGGCTGGCGTCACTGGTGATCCTGGATGACGGGACGAAGTTCGATCATCCACGGCTGTTGAAGCGGTACGCGGAGAAGTTGGCGCGGTTGCAGCGGGAGCTGCACCGCAAGGTGCGGGGGTCGAAGAATCGGCAGAAGGTTCGGGAGAAGATCGCGCGGCTGTACGCCCTGATCAGTGACGTACGGAGGGACATGCTGAACCAGCTCACCACCCGCCTCGTGCGCGAGAACCAAGTGCTCGTGGTGGAAGACCTGTCGGTGGGGACCTTGATGTGTGCGGCGCGCGGCAAGGGGCGGCGGCGGAAGGCGAAGTTGAATCAGGCGATCGTCGATGCCTCGTGGGGCGAGTTGCTACGGCAGCTGCGCTACAAGTGCGAGTGGTACGGCCGGACGCTTGTGGTCGTGGACCGATTCTTTCCTTCGACGAGGCGGTGCTCCGCATGTCACGTCATAGGTCCGAAGATGGATGTCTCGGTTCGGCAGTGGACGTGTGCCGGGTGTGGGGCCCTGCACGATCGTGATGTGAACGCTGCCGTGAACCTCAGGGACGAGGGTTTGCGTTTGCTGGCCGCGTAGAGCGCGGCCGCTGAAGTACGGACCGACGGGCCGTCGGCCGGAATGCCTGTGGAGTCCCCGTAAGACCGGTCAGACGCAGCTCACCAGGGCTGTGTGTGGCCGGCTGTGGACGATGAAGCAGGAAGCCGAACAGCAAGGTCAAAAGTGCGTCGCTCTGCCCCATTCGAAAGTTTCCGCGAAGTTCACAGTCCTCCAGGTACTGACATACGCGTGAACGCCGGGTACCGTCCAAGCCAGTCCACTCGTGTGGACTACACCACCACCTTCCTACAACGGATCGTCCGGCACGTTCCTGCCGGTAGAAGGGGGCCTCTGAGCCATGGCCACTGTTTCGTTCGACAAGGCGACCCGCATTTACCCGGGTTCCACGAAGCCCGCCGTCGACGGTCTCGACATCCACATCGAGGACGGCGAGTTCCTCGTCCTGGTCGGCCCGTCCGGCTGTGGCAAGTCCACCTCGCTCCGCATGCTGGCGGGGCTCGAGGACGTCAACGGCGGCGCCATCCGCATCGGTGACCGCGACGTGACGCACCTGCCGCCGAAGGACCGGGACATCGCCATGGTGTTCCAGAACTACGCGCTCTACCCGCACATGACCGTCGCCGACAACATGGGCTTCGCGCTCAAGATCGCCGGCATCAACAAGGCGGAGATCCGGCAGAAGGTCGAGGAGGCCGCGAAGATCCTCGACCTCACCGAGTACCTCGACCGCAAGCCGAAGGCCCTCTCCGGCGGTCAGCGCCAGCGTGTCGCGATGGGCCGCGCCATCGTGCGTGAGCCGCAGGTCTTCCTCATGGACGAGCCGCTGTCCAACCTGGACGCCAAGCTCCGTGTGTCGACGCGTACGCAGATCGCCTCGCTCCAGCGCCGTCTCGGCATCACCACGGTCTACGTCACCCACGACCAGGTCGAGGCCATGACGATGGGCGACCGCGTGGCCGTACTCAAGGACGGTCTGCTCCAGCAGGTCGACTCCCCGCGCAACATGTACGACCGCCCGGCGAACCTCTTCGTCGCCGGCTTCATCGGCTCCCCGGCGATGAACCTGGTCGAGGTCCCGATCACCGACGGCGGTGTGAAGTTCGGCAACAGCGTGGTGCCCGTCAACCGCGAGGCTCTCAAGGCCGCCTCCGACAAGGGTGACACCACGGTGACCGTGGGTGTCCGCCCCGAGCACTTCGACATCGTCGAGCACAACGGCGCCGCCGCCTCGGCCCTCTCCAAGGACACCGAGGACGCCCCGGCCGGTCTCGCGGTCTCCGTGAACGTCGTCGAGGAGCTCGGCGCCGACGGCTACGTCTACGGCTCCGCCAAGGTCGACGGCGAACTGAAGGACCTGGTCGTCCGCGTGAGCGGCCGCGCGGTCCCGGAGAAGGGCGCCACGCTGCACGTCGTGCCGCGTCCGGGCGAGACCCACGTGTTCTCGACCTCCACGGGCGAGCGCCTCTCCGACTGAGGACGAGCAGCGCTGATTCACCCAGGTTGACGAAGAGGGCCCCGCAGACCATCTGCGGGGCCCTTCTCGCGTCCGGAGGGTGTCGACAAATACCCCGGCACACCGGTCATTTCGAGCAGTGTGCGTCAACGCCCTACCCAAAAATCGGCACCATCTCATCCCCCGAACCGGTGACTAAATGTCGCCAAATCATTACCGCACGCTACCCTCACACGCGTGAAGCACACCACTAACCAACAGACGCGACGCGGCCGGGGCCCCGCCCGCCGTATCGGCCGCTCCCTCGCCCTTGTCCTGCCCGTCGTCCTGGTGCTCTCCGGGACCCTCGCGGTCACCCGAGTCAACTGGTCGGGGGACCCCTCGAGCTCCTCGGTGCTCACCGCCGCGGACGCCTCGGTCTCGGACAGCAAGCCGCGCAGCGCGCCCCTCGCCCCGCAGGACGTCCTGCGCGAGCAGCTTCTGACCGAGCTCCAGGAGAAGGACCCGGGTACCGCCCTCACGCACCTTCAGGAGGCCGTGAACGACCGTCCGTCGCTCGCCAGGCACTGCGTGTCCATCGCGAAGGCCCTGGGCCGCGCGGCGGTCCGTGTGTACGGCCCCACGCGCGCGCAGTCGTACGCCCGCCCGGTCTGCGACACGTCCTTCGCGACGGGTGTGGCGGCCGCGCACAGCTGACTCCGTGAGAGGGGATACCGACCGAGGTCGGGGAAGGGGCGCGCCGTACAGTTCCGGTCATGACCGATCCGAACGCCGCGTCCCGTCCCACTCAGGCCGTGATCCTGGCCGGCGGCCAGGGTTCCCGGCTGCGTCCCTACACCGACGACCGGCCCAAGCCGATGGTCGAGATCCCCGGGACCGGGACTCCGATCATCGGCCATCAGCTTGTCTGGCTCGCCGAGGAGGGCGTGACGGACGTCGTGATCAGCTGTGGGCATCTCGCCGAGGTGCTGCAGGACTGGCTGAAGACGGCCGAGCTCCCGCTGCGTGTCCAGACCGTCATCGAGACGGAGCCGCTCGGGCGGGGTGGCGGTCTGAAGTACGCGGCCGCGCGTCTGCCGCACCCGGACCGGGCGTGGTACGCGACGAACGGTGACATCTGGACCCGTTTCTCGCTGCGCGACATGGCGGACTTCCACACCGAGCGCGACGCGGTCGCGACGCTCGCGCTGGCGCGGCCGCGGATTCCGTGGGGGGCGGTGCAGACCGACGGGTTCGGGCACATCACGGACTTCATCGAGGCGCCGCCGTCGACGTTCGAGATCAACGCGGGTGTGTACGTCTTCTCGCCGGCGTTCGCCGATCTGCTGCCGGAGCGGGGGGACCATGAGCGGACGACGTTCCCCACGCTCGCGCGTGAGCTGCGGCTGGCCGGGTTCCCGATCCCTCAGGGGGCGTACTGGCGGGCCATCGACACGGCGAAGGACCTGACCGAGGCGGCGAAGGAACTGGCAGCACTGGGTCGATAGAAGCGTCGTCGGCAGAGGCGTCGTCGACTGAGGCGGTCGTACGCCGAGAAGGTCCCGCACCTGCATGGGTGCGGGACCTTCTCGTGGGCCCATGTCTCTCAGCCGGCGGGGTTGCCCAGTACGTCGCCCACCGGCCCGCCTACCCCAACAGGCCGCCCACCAGGCCCGGTTCGCCGGAGGAGGAGCCTCCCGTGTCGGAGCCGCCTGTTGAACCGCCGGAGGTGCTGGTGCCTCCGGTCGGACCCGATGTGGTGCTGGGGGCCTGCTGGGCCGGGGAGGACTGCTGGGGTGTGGTCCGGCCCGTGGTGCCCTGGGTCTGGCTGGGCGAGCCGCCGATGGTGGCGCCGGTGTCGCGGGGGGCGTCGGGGGTGGCCGAGGTGCCGGCGGACGGGCCGCTGGTGGCGCCCTGGCTCGGTGAGGTGGACGCCGACGGGCTCTTCTTGCGGGGCTTGGCGGAGTCCTGCGGGAGCGGGGAGCCGGGCAGTTCGTTGCGCGGGGCCTCGCCGGGTCCGGGGACGATCACCCGGTCGGCGTCCCGGACGGCGCCGCCGAGGACGGAGCCGATCAGGAGGGTGAGGCCGGTGGCGATGGCCGTGATGAGGGCGCCGCGGCGCAGGACGTAGCGGCGCAGCTCCCAGATGTCGGAGAGGGGCCCGAGGCGGCGCCAGGCGCTGCCCGCGAGGCGGCCGTCGATGGAGTAGACGGGGGCGCCGGCGATGATCAGCGGGGACCAGGCGGCGAGGTAGATGATGTCGGGGGTGTCGTAGGCGGGGACGCTCTTCCAGCTGACGGTGACGAGGAGCGCGGCGGACAGGCCTGCGCCGACGACCGCGGCGACGCGCTGCCAGCAGCCCAGGATCGTCAGGACGCCCACGATGACCTGGAGGAAGGCGATGACGAGGCCGGAGCCGACGGGGTGCTGGAGGGCGAACTGGCGCAGTGGTTCGGCCACTTCCCACGGATGCAGGGTGTTGAGCCACTTGACCATGGAGCCGCGTTTGCCGCCGTCGAAGTAGACGGGGTCGCAGAGCTTGCCCATGCCGGCGTAGATGGAGATGAAGCCGAGGAAGATCCGGAGCGGGAGGAGGACGACGCCCAGGTTCATCCGGCGGCCCGGGTAGTACGCGTGCCGCGCGGCTTCGTCACCCTGTCGCCTGGTGGCGCGGTCGTCGGGGGTCTCGTCGAAGCCGTCGTCGAAATCCTCGCCCTGGTAGGCGGGTTCGTCGTACGCGCTGCCGGCCGTGCGCATGTGGGGCAGGAGTCGGGTGCCGTCGCCGGTGCGTTGGGCGCCGACGACCGGGGTCGCCATGGTCTGGGCCAACTCGCCGCCGTATTCGGCCTGGTAGCCGTGGTCGACGTCGATGCGGGGGATGACCTGGGTGGCTCCGGCGTCGGCGGCGGGCGGTTCGGCATGGCCGACGCTGCCGCCTCGCACGGCCTGGAGCAGGCGGTGGGCGCCGGTGTCGTCGGGGGCGGACCTGCCGCTCCACACGACGGGCCGTCGGCGCCCCGCGGCGGGCGCGCCGACGGCCGGGATGCGTGCGGTGTCCTCGGTGGCGCTCAAGTGCCGTGCGATCCGCGGGGATTGTGCAGCACGCCGCGTCGAGGCGCCCAACTGGACGCGGAAACTGGCGTGGTTGACGATGATCTGCGCCGGATCGCTCGGCACCTTCACCATGCTCAGCGCGGGAGCGTCATCGAACCCGGTATCGAATCCCGACGAGCGGCCCCCCGTGGGTGTGCGGGGTGTTCTGGTGTCCACACTCATCTAACCGAGTGACGTGTGCTTAGGACACTGCTTTGACTCGCCGGATCTGTCCGGACCCCGTCAAGCTTGCCCCGTACGCCAGGAACACCCCATGTGGGGGACGGCGCCGAACGGCCGTTCAGGCCCGCCGGCGAGCCGCCTCGTACAGCACGATTCCCGCCGCCACACCGGCGTTCAGCGACTCGGCGCCGCCCGGCATCGGGATCCGCACCCGGTAGTCGCAGGTCTCGCCGACCAGGCGGGACAGGCCCTTGCCCTCGCTGCCGACCACGATGACGACGGGCCCGCCGAGGGCTGCCAGCTCACCGACCTCGTGCTCGCCGTCGGCGGCGAGGCCGACGACCGCGATGCCCTGCTTCTTGTACGCCTCCAGCGCGCGCGTCAGGTTGGTGCAGCGCGCGACAGGGGTGCGGGCGGCCGTACCGGCGGACGACTTCCACGCACCGGCGGTCATGCCGGCCGCGCGCCGTTCGGGCACGAGGACGCCGTGGCCGCCGAAGGCGGAGACGGAGCGTACGGCGGCACCGAGGTTGCGCGGGTCGGTCACGCCGTCGAGGGCCACGATCAGCGGATCCTGCCCCTCGTCGTAGGCGGCGCCCGCGAGGTCCTCGGGGTGGGCGTACTCGTACGGCGGGACCTGGAGGACCAGGCCCTGGTGGTTGAGCCCGTTGGTCATGCGGTCGAGCTCGGGGCGGGGGGCCTCCATGAGGTGGACGCCGCCCCGGTCGGCGACGAGCTGGAGTGCCTCGCGCACCCGCTCGTCGTTGTCGATGAACTGCTGGACGTAGAGCGTCACCGCGGGCACGCCCTCGCGCAGCGCCTCGACGACGGGGTTGCGGCCGACGACCATCTCCGAGGTGCCCTTGCCGCCCCGGCCGCGCGCCACGGGACGGCGTACCGCCTGCTTCGCCTTGGCGTTGGCGACACGGTTCTTCTTGTGGCCCTTGCGCATCTCGGCGGGCGGGGTCGGTCCCTTGCCCTCCAGGCCCCTGCGTCGCTGGCCGCCACTGCCGACCTGCGCGCCCTTCTTGCCGGACATGCGGCGGTTGTTGGCTGCCATGACCTACCTGTTCTACGTGAGGGTCTGCGTCGGTGAAGTGTTCGTACGTCTATGCAGTGTGCCGCCCGGAGGGCCGGGCGGCACAATCGATCAAGAAAAGGGGCTAGCGGGGACCCAGCGACCAGCGCGGTCCCTGCGGACCGTCCTCGATGGTCAGCCCCGACTGGCCGAGCTGGTCGCGGATGGCGTCCGCGGTGGCCCAGTCCTTGCGGGCGCGTGCCGCCTCCCGCTGGTCGAGGACCAGGCGTACGAGGCTGTCCACGACGCCGTGCAGATCGTCGCCGCGGTCGGACTCACCGGCCCAGTGCGGGTCGAGCGGGTCGAGGCCGAGGACGCCGAGCATGGCGCGCACCTCGGCGAGGCGGGCCACCGCGGCTTCCTTGTCGTCGGCCGCGAGGGCGCTGTTGCCCTGCCGGACGGTGGTGTGCACGATGGCGAGGGCCTGCGGCACGCCCAGGTCGTCGTCCATCGCCTCGGCGAACGCGGGCGGCACCTCGGCCGCGGGCTCCACGTGACCGGCCTTCTCGACCACCCGCTGCACGAAGCCCTCGATCCGCGCGAACGCCGACTCGGCCTCGCGCAGGGCGTCCTCGCTGTACTCGATCATCGAGCGGTAGTGCGGGGTGCCGAGGTAGTAGCGCAGCACGATCGGCCGCCACTGCTCGACCATCTCGGACACGAGCACCGAGTTGCCCAGCGACTTGGACATCTTGTCGCCGGCCATGGTGACCCAGGCGTTGTGCACCCAGTACTGCGCGAAGTCGTCGCCGAAGGCCTTGGCCTGGGCGATCTCGTTCTCGTGGTGCGGGAAGATCAGGTCGAGGCCGCCGCCGTGGATGTCGAAGGCGGTGCCCAGGTACTTGTGGGCCATCGCCGAGCACTCCAGGTGCCAGCCGGGGCGGCCGCGGCCCCACGGCGTGGGCCAGGTCGGCTCACCCGGCTTGGCGGACTTCCACATGGCGAAGTCACGCGGGTCCCGCTTGCCGGTCTCGCCGTCGCCGGACGGCTGGAGCAGGTTGTCCAGCTCCTGCCGCGACAGCTCCAGATAGCCCGGGAAGGAGCGCACGTCGAAGTAGACGTTGCCGTCGGACTCGTAGGCGTGGCCGCGCTCGATGAGGCCCTGCATCATCTCGACCATCTCGGTCACGTGCCCGGTGGCACGCGGCTCGTAGGTGGGCGGGAGGCAGCCGAGGGCGGCGTAGCCGTCGTTGAACGCGCGCTCGTTCTCGTACCCGATCGACCACCAGGGGCGCTTCTGCTCGGCCGCCTTGGCGATGATCTTGTCGTCGATGTCGGTGACGTTGCGGATGAACGTGACGTCGTAGCCGCGGTACTGGAACCAGCGGCGCATGATGTCGAAGTTCAGGTAGGAGCGGACGTGCCCGATGTGCGGGGCCGCCTGCACGGTGGCACCACACAGGTAGATCGAGACACAACCCGGCGTGAGCGGGGCGAAGTCACGGATCTGCCGGGCGCTGGTGTCGTACAGGCGAATAGTCACGGGACCTAGGGTAGTGGGCGGAACGGGATGCGTGGAGCAGTCCTTTTGTCACCCTTCCCTTACGACCAGGGCCGTCGCGACCGCCATCAGACCTTCGCCGCGCCCCGGGAAGCCGAGGCCGTCCGTGGTCGCCCCCGACACCGACACCGGGGCTCCCGCCGCCTCCGACAGGATTTTCTGCGCCTCGTCCCTGCGCTTGCCGATCTTCGGCCGCGGACCCACCACCTGTACGGCGATGTTGCCGATCCGGAAGCCCGCCGCCCGCACGATCCGGGCCGCCTCCGTCAACAGGGTGACGCCCGACGCACCCGACCACTCGGGACGGCCGGTACCGAAGTGCTGTCCCAGGTCGCCGAGGCCGGCCGCGGAGAAGAGCGCGTTGCACGCGGCGTGGGCGACGACGTCCGCGTCGGAGTGGCCGGCCAGGCCCGTGCCCTCGCCCTCCCACTTCAGGCCGGCGCACCACAGCTCGCGACCCTCCTCGAAGGCGTGGATGTCGGTGCCGATGCCGACCTGCGGCAACACGGACTCAGAAGCCATCGTTCAGCCTCCTGCGGGCCAGGACCGCCTCCGCGAGGACCAGGTCCAGCGGGCGGGTCACCTTGAAGGCCTCCTCGTGGCCGGGCACCACCACGACCGTGAGCCCCAGCTGCTCGACCATGCTCGCGTCGTCGGTGACGTTTTCGGTGACGCTCTCGTGGGCGCGGATCAGGGTCGCCCGGTCGAAGCCCTGCGGTGTCTGTACGGCACGCAGGCGCGCGCGGACCGGGGTCGCCACCACCGGCTCCGGCTCACCGGGAGCGGTCGCCGGCTCGACCTCCTTCACGGTGTCCGCGAGGGGCAGCGCCGGGACGACGGCGGGCGCGCCCTCCCGTACGGCCTCGATGACCGCGTCGACCGTGTCGACCGGGACGAGCGGGCGGGCCGCGTCATGGACCAGGACGATGCCGAAGTCGGGGGGCAGGGCGTCCAGGCCGAGCCTGACCGATTCCTGGCGGGAGTCACCGCCCGGGACGACGAGGAAGTCCGTCCGCTCGGGCAGCGCGTGGGCGTCGAGGAGCGACTTGACCTCGCCGGCGCCGTCGGGCGGGGCCACGACGACGACCAGGGAGACGGCACGGGACGCGGCCATCGCACGGACCGCGTGGATCAGCATGGGGGTGCCGTTCAGCGCGCGGAGTGCTTTGGGGGCGCCCGGACCGAGGCGTACGCCCCTTCCGGCGGCCGGAATCACCACCGCGGTGCGGGCTTCCGCACGTGCTTCCGCGGGCGAAGGGCGCGAAACGTCAGACATCGGTTCCTGTCAGGTTTGTGTGCTCGGCCAACGTGGGTACGGACACAGCGTGCCGGGCGCGACGCCTTGACCGGACCCTTCCGTGACACCGGTCGAGCCAGCTGCCCGGGCCCGGCACGCCAAGTATCGGGGGATCTTTCTCCGAGAGGAACACGCGCACGTCAATACGGGGCGTCGTAGGTCCGGCATCCGGAGACAGACATGCCGCAGCGCCCGGCGACAGCTGTTGCGTCATCGGGCACCGCGGCATTTCAGTGCGGCAATTCGGATTCAGTGTGTGCTGAGCTGAGCGGGCAAGGTGCCTGCACAGGGACCGCTCAGGACGCGAGAACCTCGTCGAGCAGCGCCTCGGCCTTGTCCTCGTTCGTGTTCTCCGCGAGGGCGAGTTCGCTCACCAGGATCTGCCGAGCCTTGGCGAGCATGCGCTTCTCACCTGCGGAGAGTCCGCGCTCGCGCTCACGACGCCACAGGTCGCGCACGACTTCCGCGACCTTGATGACATCGCCGGAGGCGAGCTTCTCCAGGTTTGCCTTGTATCGACGGGACCAGTTCGTGGGCTCCTCGGCGTACGGTGCGCGCAGCACCTCGAAGACCCGGTCCAGCCCATCCTGACCGACCACATCACGCACGCCGACGAACTCCGCATTGTCCGCTGGCACACGCACCGTCAGGTCACCCTGGGCGACCTTCAGAACCAAGTAGGTCTTGTCCACGCCTTTGATCTGGCGAGTTTCGATAGCCTCGATCAGCGCGGCCCCGTGATGGGGATAGACCACGGTGTCGCCAACCTTGAACGTCATGTGACAGGTACCCCTTCCGTGGCTATCCAGGGTAACACGGAAACTGCGGGTTCTGAATGGCGTTTTCGCAGGTCAGGGCATATCTCGGGGCTTGACAACAGCAACAGGAACGTGCTGCGCGGGCCGAGCGGAAGAAGGTATTCGCAGGTCGGAGCGGCTCTCCGGTCGAGGTGAAACGCGTACGTTACACACATCCGGAAGCCCTTCCGAACGGACTAACGTCCACAAATGTCCGGTTCCAGGTGTGCGACTTACGCTACTCCGTTCGGAGCCAGGAGTCGGTTCCGCGCCGATTCAGGAATTGATCACACGAGCCGGACGGATCATCCGGTGATCAATTCCGGGGGTGATCGCGCATTCCTTCACTGAAGTTTTGCTACTGGATGCCGAAGCCTCTTATGTGAATGCCGGACGAGCGCCGGAGTGCGGGACGGAAGTGACTCACGAGTCACTTGTGGACTGGAGTGACGGGAGAGATACGGCTCTTGGGGAGGGTCGGGTGCGGCCCGGCGGGAACGGCTCGGTAACCTGAGGCCGCTGACAGACACTTAGCGCGGCTTTACGGCCGCCTCGCTCAAGTCAAGGAGTTGCCGCCGCCGTGAGCAGCAGCCTTCGACGCGGCGTCCTCGCCGCCGCCGCCATCGCGTTCTCGGTCACCGCGCTCTCCGCGTGCTCGGCCGGAAACAACGCCCAGACGCTGGAGGTCAAGCCGGACAACGCGGAGACCAGCGTCGGCGGCATCAGGCTCCAGAACGTCGTGGTCATCACCCAGCCCACCACCGAGGCCTCGGGCGAGACCAAGGGACCCGCCGTGGTCTCCGCCACCCTCTTCAACACCACCGGCACCGCCCAGACGCTGGACGCCGTGAGCGTCGAGGGCGGCGGCAGCGCCGAGATCACGCCCGCCAAGGGCAAGGGCAAGGTGACCGTCCCGGCCCACGGCTCCGTCATCCTGGGCGGCAAGGGCAACGCCTCCGCCGCGGTGGCCGAGATCGGCGAGAGCGTCAAGGACGGCAACGCCCAGAAGGTCACCTTCACCTTCAGCACGACCGGTGACGTGAGCCTGCGCGCCTTCGTGGTCCCGGCCGACAGCTACTTCACCAAGTGGGGCCCGACCGCCGTCCCGTCGGCGCCGCAGGCCTCGCCGAAGCCGACCGGCTCCGCGACCCCCAGCGGCTCAGCCACGCCGAGCGGCTCCGTCACGCCGACCGACGCCGCCTCCGCGAGCGTGACGGCGACCGAGTCGGCCGCGAGCCACTGAGCGGCCCGTACAGGATCGTCGTACGCCGAAGGGCGGGACCCCCTCCAGCGGGTCCCGCCCTTCGGCGTACGTGAGACGTTCCTCTTTACGGCTCGAACTTGTAGCCGAGACCGCGCACCGTCACCAGGTACCTCGGCGCGCCCGGGTCCGGCTCGATCTTGGCGCGCAGGCGCTTGACGTGGACGTCGAGGGTCTTGGTGTCGCCGACGTAGTCGGCGCCCCAGACGCGGTCGATGAGCTGCATACGGGTCAGGACGCGGCCGGCGTTGCGCAGCAGCATCTCCAGCAGGTCGAACTCCTTGAGGGGCAGGTCGACCTTGGAGCCGGAGACCGTGACCACGTGGCGGTCCACGTCCATGCGGACCGGACCGGCCTCCAGGGCGGCCGGGGTGACCTCCTCGGGCTCGCCGCGGCGGCGCAGGACGGCGCGGATGCGGGCGACCAGCTCGCGCGAGGAGAACGGCTTGGTGACATAGTCATCGGCTCCTATTTCCAGGCCGACGACCTTGTCGATCTCGCTGTCCTTGGCGGTCACCATGATGACGGGGACGTTGGAGCGGCCGCGCAGCTGGCGGCAGACCTCCGTGCCGGGCAGGCCCGGCAGCATCAGGTCGAGGAGGACGAGGTCGGCGCCGTTGCGCTCGAACTCGTCGAGTCCGTCGGGGCCCGTGGTCGCGACAGCGACCTCGAAGCCCTCCTTGCGGAGCATGTACGAAAGGGCGTCGGAGAAGGACTCCTCGTCCTCGACGACGAGCACTCGGGTCACGGAAGGACCTCCGGGGCGGGAAGCGGGTCGTAAGAAGCCGACTCGGGAGTGGGCCCGTCCTCGTCGTCGAGGTCGGGGTGCTGGAGCGCGCGGTCGCGGGCCGCGCCCGCCTCCGGCAGCCTGAGGGTGAACGTGGAGCCCTGTCCCTCAGAACTCCACACCGTGACCTCCCCGCCGTGCGAGGCGGCCACGTGTTTGACGATGGCGAGACCGAGTCCGGTACCGCCGGTCTGGCGGGAGCGGGCCGGGTCGACGCGGTAGAAGCGCTCGAAGATGCGCTCCTTGTCCTTGTCGGAGATACCGATGCCCTGGTCGGTGACGGCGACCTCGATCAGGTCGCCGCCCGGCACGGACACCCGGCGGGCGGCTATGCCGACCCGGGTGCGGGCGGGTGAGTAGTTGACGGCGTTCTCGACGAGGTTGCCGAGAGCGGCGGCCAGCTGGCCGCGGTTGCCCCAGACACGCAGCTCGGCCGCGCCGGCGGCGGCCATGGTGATCTGCTTGGTACCCGCCTGGTGCCGGCACCGGTCGATGGCCTCGGCGACCAGCTCGTCCACGCGGACGGGCTCGGCGTCCTCCAGCGGGTCGTCGTTCTGCACCCGGGAGAGGTCGATGAGCTCCTGGACCAGGCTGGTCAGGCGGGTGGCCTCGATCTGCATCCGGCCGGCGAAGCGCTCCACGGCCTCCGGGTCCTCCGAGGCGTCCATGACGGCCTCGGACAGGAGGGAGAGCGCGCCGACGGGGGTCTTGAGCTCATGGCTGACGTTCGCGACGAAGTCGCGTCGTACCGCTTCGATACGCCGGGCCTCGGTGAGGTCCTCCACGAGGAGCAGCACCAGCCGGGAGCCGAGCGGTGCGACGCGCGCGGAGACCGCGAGTGCCTCCCCGCGTCCGGTCCCCCGCCTGGGGAGGTCCAGCTCCACCTGCCGTATCTCCCCGTCCCTCCTGGTGTCCCGGGCCATCTGGAGCATCGGCTCCACGGAGAGCTTGCCGCCGCGGACCAGCCCGAGGGCGTACGCGGCGGAGCTCGCCTTGACCACGGCGTCGGCCTCGTCGAGGACGACGGCCGAGGAACGGAGCACCGACAGGACGGTGTCCACGCCCGGCGGAAGCACCGGGTCCGTGTGCAGGGAGGTGCGGGTGGGGCGTTTCTGCTCCCGCTCGCTCCAGCGGAACGCCAGCATGGCGATGACACCGGTGAGCACACCGGCGATCGCTGCCGCTGCGGCGACCGCCGCGTTCACGTCCATGCCTCCAGGTTAGGCATGGGATCGGTCCTGGCCACAGCCGTCCGAGTGCGAGCTCGAACACTCGTCGCCCAGAGTTCACCTTGGAGCCAGTATTGGTTCATTTGGGAGGGCGGAAACGGACGCGTACAGGACCGAACGTGGGAGCGTGGGGTACGCAGCACCGGTTTCACGGCCGGTTTTGGCCCCTGGAACCCACAGGAATGACGTACGAGAGGGAACCCTGATGCGGGACGCGTACCACGAGGAACTTGATTCGATCGGCGACGGTCTGGTGGAGATGGCCCGGCTGGTCGGCTCGGCGATCGGACGCGCCACGACGGCCATCCTCGACTCCGACCTGAAGCTGGCCGAGAGCGTGATCGAGGCCGACCAGAAGGTGGACGACCTCCAGCACGACCTGGAGGCCCGGGCGATAGCGCTGCTCGCCCGGCAGCAGCCGGTGG
This sequence comes from Streptomyces sp. SAI-127, assembly GCF_029894425.1. NCBI lineage: Bacteria > Bacillati > Actinomycetota > Actinomycetes > Kitasatosporales > Streptomycetaceae > Streptomyces > Streptomyces sp. SAI-127. Next base: position 5,601,511 of record NZ_JARXYJ010000001.1, on the reverse strand, counting down.
CGACGGACCTCCGTATCGTGGTCACCTCGCTGCGCATGTCGGCCGACCTGGAGCGCTCCGGCGACCTGGCCCAGCACGTGGCGAAGCTGGCCCGGCTGCGCTTCCCCGAGAAGGCCATCCCGCACGACCTGCACGCGACCATCCTGGAGATGGGCCAGCTGGCGCAGCGCCTGATGGCCAAGGCGGCGGAGGTCATCATCACCAAGGACGTCGACCTGGCGCTCCAGCTGGAGCAGGACGACGACGAGATGGACCTGCTGCACCGCACGCTCTTCCAGCACCTGCTGGACGACAAGTGGAAGCACGGCATCGAGACGGCGGTCGACGTGACGCTGCTCGGCCGCTACTACGAGCGGTTCGCCGACCACGCGGTGTCGGTCGCCAAGCGAGTGGTGTACCTGGTGACGGGTGAGCACGCGGACGACCTCCAGCAGGACATCCAGCCGGTGACCGGGGTGGAAGGGGCCTGACCCCTCCCGGGGTGTTCCTGGGGTGTGCCGGGTCCCGTTCGGGCGTGCGCAAGCCTCTGTGCGCCGTTGATGCGCCCAGTGCAGCGGGCATGCAATGGGGACAGGGCCTGGTCCGACAGTCGGGACGTTCTGGCCCTCGCCTCGAGGAGGGACCCATGGCCGAATCCCCCAGCACTCCCCAGCCCGACCCCACGCAGGAACGCCCGACCGAGCAGCCCGCCGCGATCAGGACCCTGACGGTCATCGGCGCGTGCGGCTGCGGGTCGGGCTGCGGGTGCGGGTGCCAGTCGGGCAATCCGTGCCAGTGCGGCTGAAGCTGGTACGGCTGGATCTCGTACGACGACGAGGGGCCCCGGGGGACACCGGGGCCCCTCGTCGTGTCACGTGGACTGCTCGGGTCGACCGGGTGGGTGGGGAGGGGGAGCATGAAGGGGAGGGACGGGGGACGCCCCTTCGGCACGGGGAGGCCCACCGGGCCGACCTGTCGATCCCCTGGCCCTGCCGGCGCCGCCGCTTTCGGCCTGCCAGGCGTCGAGGCGCTCGCCCTGTCTAGGAGAGCAGCGATGACAACCATGGAGAGTTTCGACCTTCTGCAGCCGTACAAGATCGCCGAGGAGACGTTCGTCATCCCGTGGGCCCTCGAGGCCCCGCCGGTCGGCCACTTCCCGATGAACTCGATGGTGATCCGGGGGGCCGAACCGGTCCTCGTGGACACCGGGGCGCCCGCGGTGCGCTCCCAGTGGCTGGAGGCGGCCTGGTCCATCGTGGATCCCCTGGACGTACGGTGGATCTTCCTCACCCACGACGACCGCGACCATGCCGGCAACCTCCTGGCGGTCCTCGCGGAATGCCCGAACGCGACCCTGCTGACGACATGGTTCTCCATCGGCCGCATGGCCGAGGAGTGGGAGACCCCCGTCAACCGGTGCCGCTTCATGACCGACGGCGACACGATCGACGCGGGTGACCGCACCCTGGTCGCCAAGCGACCGCCGCTGTACGACAACCCCACGACCCGCGCCCTTTTCGACCCGAAGGCCAACGTCCTGTGGGCCGTTGACACCTTCGCCACGAACGTGCCGACCCCTGTGCCCGAGACGGCGGCGCTGTCGCCGGACGAGTTCCGCGACGGCCAGTTCTTCGGCGGACGACTGGTCTCCCCCTGGGTCGCCCTGCTGGACGCCCAGAAGTTCGGGGCGGTCGTCAGCGACTTCCAGCACCTGAACGCCGAGGTCATCGCCGGCTGCCACTGCCCGGTCCTCCGCGGAGCCCACATCCCCGAGGCCTACGACCTCCTCCGCCAACTCCCCGGAGTCCCCCCGTGGGCGGAGTTCACCCAGGCCGACCTGGACCAGTGGATGGCAGCCGCCGAGAGCTCGGTACCACCGGAACAACCACGCCCGTCGGGGACGTGACGGCGGCCGCTCAGACGCGGCAGGCTGGGATGGAAATGCCCCCACCCGCGCCGTATGCGCAGGTGGGAGGCATGATCGATATGGCTACTTCTTCTTGCCCTGGTTCTTGACCGCCTCGATGGCCGCCGCAGCCGCCTCCGGGTCCAGGTACTTGCCGCCCGGGGTGACCGGGTTGAAGGACGCGTCGAGTTCGTAGTACAGCGGGATGCCCGTCGGGATGTTCAGGCCCGCGATGTCGGCGTCGGAGACGCCGTCCAGGTGCTTGACCAGGGCGCGGAGGCTGTTGCCGTGGGCCGCGACCAGGACCGTGCGGCCCGTCAGGAGGTCCGGGACGATGCCGTCGTACCAGTACGGGAGCATGCGGACGACGACGTCCTTCAGGCACTCCGTGCGGGGGCGGAGCTCCGGGGGGATCGTGGCGTAGCGCGGGTCGGACGCCTGGGAGAACTCGGAGTCGTCCGAGAGCGGGGGCGGCGGGGTGTCGTAGGAGCGGCGCCACAGCATGAACTGCTCCTCGCCGAACTCCGCGAGGGTCTGGGCCTTGTCCTTGCCCTGGAGGGCGCCGTAGTGGCGCTCGTTCAGGCGCCAGGAGCGGTGGACCGGGATCCAGTGGCGGTCCGCGGACTCCAGCGCCAGCTGGGCGGTGCGGATCGCGCGCTTCTGGAGGGACGTGTGGACCACGTCGGGCAGGAGGTCGGCGTCCTTCAGGAGTTCGCCGCCGCGGACTGCCTCCTTCTCGCCCTTCTCGTTGAGGGTGACGTCCACCCAGCCGGTGAACAGGTTCTTCGCGTTCCATTCGCTCTCGCCGTGGCGGAGGAGGATCAGCTTGTACGGTGCGTCGGCCATGCGTATGAGCGTAATCCACGCCCTCCATCCGGGTGGTGCCCGCTCGACAGACGGACGGTTGACGGGATCTGTTAATTGAGTGGCCCGCCGTTACCCCGCCTTCGTAAGTTGTGCTGACTATCTGAGCCACTTACACATGGGGGACCGTCCATGCCACTCGCCACCCTGAGACGCGCCACCCGCGAGACCGTCTCCGGGCTCCCCCGCGAGTTCTGGTGGCTGTGGACCAGCACCCTCGTCAACCGGCTGGGTGCCTTCGTCGCCACGTTCATGGCCCTGTACCTGACCCTCGACCGCGGCTACTCCGCCTCCTACGCCGGTCTCGTCGCCTCGCTGCACGGGCTGGGCGGAATCGTGTCGTCGATCGGGGCGGGCGTGATGACCGACCGGCTCGGACGGCGGCCCACCCTGCTCGTCGCGCAGTCCGCCACCGCCGCCTCCGTCGCGCTGCTCGGCTTCATGCACCACCCCGTGGCCATCGCCGCCGTCGCGTTCCTGGTCGGCATGGCCTCGAACGCCTCCCGGCCGGCCGTGCAGGCGATGATGGCCGACATCGTGCGGCCCGAGGACCGGGTCAGGGCCTTCTCGCTCAACTACTGGGCCATCAACCTCGGTTTCGCCGTCTCCTCCATGGCCGCCGGGTTCATCGCCGAGTACAGCTATCTCGCGGGCTTCCTGATCGAGGCCGGGATGACGGCCGTCTGCGCGGTCCTCGTCTTCCTCAAGCTGCCCGAGTCCCGGCCCACCGCGCCGCGGACCACGCAGGCGGGCGACGACGTCGGCCTCGGCACCGTCCTGCGCGACCGGCGGTTCATGAGCGTCGTGGGGCTGTCCTTCCTGGTCGCCGTGATCTTCCAGCAGGGTTCCATCGGACTGCCCGTCGCGATGGGCGAGGCCGGGTTCACGCCCGCCGACTACGGCCTGGCCATCGCCCTGAACGGCGTCCTGATCGTCGCGCTGCAGATCCCGGTGACCCGGTTCATCCAGGACCGGGACCCCCAGCGCCTCCTCGTGGTCTCGTCCCTGCTGGCGGGATACGGCTTCGGGCTCACCGCCTTCGCCGGGTCCGTCGGCCTCTTCGCGCTCACCGTCTGCGTGTGGACCCTGGGCGAGATGATCAACGCGCCCACCCAGACCGGGCTCGTCGTCCGCCTCTCCCCCGCCCACGGCCGCGGCCGCTACCAGGGCATGTACACCCTGTCCTGGTCCGTCGCCGCCCTCGTGGCGCCCCTGATGTCCGGTTTCGTCATCGACCGGTTCGGGGCGGAGTGGCTGTGGGGACTGTGCGCGGTCGTCGGGACGGTGGCGGCGGTGGGGTACGCCGCCCTCATGCGCCGGCTGTCCACGGAAACGGCCGCCGAGGCCGCCGTATCGGAGAAGTCCGCCGCCACCGAGGCCAGCCCGGCCTGATCCGTCACGGATGCATCCGCGCACCCTTGAGCACCTTGTCCACGGCGTTGCGCGGCCCGTACACCGCGAGGCCCACCAGGTCCAGCTCCCCCGTCGCGACCGCCCGGACCGCCGCGCGGTTGTCCCGGTCGTTGCCCGTCGCGAACAGGTCGCTCGTGAAGAGCGCACGCGGGAGCGAACGGGACAGCACGCGCGCGTGGGCCGTCTTCAGCGTCTCCTTGGTGCCCTCGAAGACCAGCACCGGCTGCCGGAACATCGGCAGGTAGGGGATGCCGTCGGCGTCCTCGTACGGCTCACCGAGCACCTCCGGGGCCTGGGTGCCCAGGCCGCTGACGAGGAACGCGGTGACGTTCAGGCGCTGCCAGGTCTCCAGGTCCTCGCGCAGCAGGACGGCGATCTTGGTGTCGAAGCGGATGGGTTCAGTACTCATGGAATGAGACTGGCGGGCGTCGTACGGCCTCGTCTTGTACGTTCTTTGCATGGCGGCCAGAACCATGCCCGCGCAGGAGGTCACCGCGTGGCGCCCCGCCGTTCCGGGCGTCACCGAGGTCTTCCACGCCCACTTCACCGAGTACGCCTATCCGATGCATGTGCACGAGGCGTGGACGCTGCTCATCGTGGACGACGGGGCCGTACGGTACGACCTCGACCGGCACGAGCACGGCACGCCGGACGACACCGTGTCGGTGCTGCCGCCGCACGTCCCGCACAACGGCTCGCCCGTGTCGCCGGACGGCTTCCGCAAGCGGGTCCTCTATCTCGACGGCACCCATCTCGGCGACGAGCTCATCGGGCCCGCCGTCGACGGCCCCGATCTGCGTGATCCCGTACTGCGGCGGCGGGTGGGGCAGTTGCACACGGCGCTGGCCAGGCCCGGTGAGGAGTTCGAGGCGGAGAGCAGGCTGACCCTCATCGGCGACCGGCTCAGGACGCTCCTACGGCCACCACTGCACGACGGGCCCGCACGCCGCGATCCCGTCCTCGCCCGCCGACTGCGCGAACTCCTCGACGAGCGGGTCGTGGAGGGGCTGTCGCTGGAGGAGGCGGCCGGGGTCGTCCAGGCTCATCCGACGCATCTCGTACGGGCGTTCAGTGCCGCTTACGGCATCGCGCCGCACCAGTACCTCAACTCCCGCCGTGTCGGCCGGGCCCGGCGTCTGCTGCTCGCGGGGCAGGGTCCCGCCGAGGTCGCCGCGCTCACCGGTTTCCACGACCAGGCCCATCTCACCCGGCACTTCAAGCGGCTGGTGGGGGTGACGCCGGGGCGCTATCGCAACAGCTCCAGGGTCGAGTCAATCAGGCGTTCGACGGAAGGCGTCCGTCCGGTGATCGACACCGATTAGCGTCGCCGGCATGGATGACAGACAGAACTCCTTACCGTTCGGACGTCTCTCCGTGGCCGTCGCGGGTGCGGCCGCCCTGGTCGCCCTCAGCGTCGGTGGCGCCATCGCCGCGAACTCGGACGACGGGCCCATCGCCGAGCCGAGCGTGTCGACCACCCTCCCGCCGGACGAAGGCGGAACCGACGGCGGCACGGTCGGCGGCAGTGGCGGCACCGACGGCGGCGGCGGCACCGACCCCAGCCCGACCGCCACGTCCCCCGACGAACCTCCGATCACCGACGAACCCTCCGCCCCGAGCGAGCTGGCGGAGCTCAACCGCCGTATCGCCGAGCTCGAGAAGAAGGTCGACGAGCTGCCCACCAAGAAGGAACTCGCCGACGCGCTGCGGGCCTTCGCGGACCAGCTGGACAAGCCGGCCGCGCCCGGGGACCCCGGCCAGACCCATGAGCCGACCGACGAGCCGACCAACGGACCGCAGCCCACCGACTCGCTTCCGCCCAACTAGGCGTAGAACGGCGAAAACGCCCGGGATCAGTCCTGCGAGCGCTGGGTCAGATGCGCGAACGCGTCCAGGTTGCGCGTCGACTCGCCCCGGGCCACCCGCCACTCGTACTCCTTGCGGATCGCGGTGGCGAAACCCAGCTCCAGCAGGGTGTTGAAGCTGCCGTCGGCCGCCTCCAGGACCTGGCCGAGGAGGCGGTCGACCTCGTCGGCGGTGACCGCGGCGAGGGGGAGCTTGCCGGCGACGTAGACGTCACCGAGCCGGTCGACGGCGTAACTCACGCCGTACAGCTTGAGGTTGCGCTCCAGGAGCCAGCGGTGGACGCCGGGTTCGTTCTCGTCGGGGTGGCGGATGACGAAGGCGTTCAGCGACAGGGAGTGGCGGCCGACGAGGAGCGAGACGGTCGTCTTGAGCTTGCGGGTGCCGGGGAGCTGCACGACGTAGTTGCCGGGTGCGGGGCTCTCCCACTCGACCTCGGCGTCCTTGAGGACGCCCTCGATGACCTGCGCTGCCTTCTCTGCCTCAGCCATGGTGGGAGCGTACGTGACGCCGGTACGACTGCGCCGCGGCCGCGTACACGTCCGCCGTCGCCGCGGCGGCGGTGTCCCAGCCGAAGGACTGGGCGTGCCGCGCCGCCGCCTCGCCCATGCGGGGCGTGAGCGCCGGGTCGTCGGCGAAATCGCGCAGCACGCGCGCGTAGGCGGCCGGGTCGTGTCCGCGTACGAGGAAACCGGTCCGTTCGTCGGCCACGGCCACCGGCAGTCCGCCGACCGCCGCCGCGAGCACCGGGGTGCCGGCCGCCTGGGCCTCTATGGCGACCAGGCCGAAGGACTCGCTGTAGGAGGGCATGACCAGTACGGACGCGGCCCGGAACCAGTCGGCGAGCTGCTCCTGGCCGACGGGCGGGTGGAACCGTACGACATCCGCGATGCCGAGGCGGGAGGCCAGTTTCTGCAGGCCCTCGGGTTTGGCGAGGCCGCTGCCGCTGAGGCCGCCGACGACCGGGACGAGGATGCGGGAGCGCAGGTCGGGGCGCTGGTCGAGCAACACCGCCACGGCCCGCAGGAGGATGTCCGGGGCCTTCAGGGGCTGGATGCGGCCCGCGAAGAGCGGGATCAGGGCGTCCTGGGGCAGACCGAGACGGGCTCGGGCCGCCGCTCGGCCGTCCGCCGGGCGGAAGCGCTCGAGGTTCACGCCGGGGTGGACGACGGCGACCTTGGCGGGGTCGGCGGCGTAGTGCTGTACGAGTTCCTCGCGCTCCTCGGCGGTGTTCGCGATGAGGCGGTCGGCGGCGGCGACGATCTGGGTCTCGCCGATGACCCGGGCGGCGGGCTCGGGGGTGTCGCCGTCGGCGAGGTTGGCGTTCTTGACCTTGGCCATGGTGTGCATGGCGTGCACGAGCGGGGTGCCCCAGCGCTGGGCGGCGAGCCAGCCGACGTGGCCGGAGAGCCAGTAGTGCGAGTGGACCAGGTCGTAGTAGCCGGGGCGGTGGCCGGCCCAGGCCTGCATCACACCGTGGGTGAAGGCGCACAGCTGGGCGGGGAGGTCCTCCTTGTTGAGTCCCTCGTAGGGGCCCGCGTCGATGTGGCGGACCAGGACGCCGGGGGCCATCTCGACGGTCGGCGGGAGACCGCCGGTCGTCGCGCGGGTGAAGATCTCGACCTCGATATTGATCGCGGCGAGGCGCTGGGCCAGTTCGACGATGTAGACGTTCATGCCGCCCGCGTCGCCGGTGCCCGGCTGGTGGAGCGGTGAGGTGTGCACGGAGAGCATGGCGACGCGGCGGGGGCGGCGGTGCAGGCGCAACCGGTGGGGTGCGGCCTGGGAGCGACGCTGGAGCCTGCTGACGTACTGGCTCACGTGGCGTTCCTCCTTGCTGCGGGCATGCCGGACGGAGGGTGTGGGGACCCTCCGAGGGCGGCAACACCGGAAGTCGGCATTCCCATTCCGTGCGGGGCGGTTTTTGCCGAGGTATTACCAGATTTCGCTCAACCGTTCGAGGCCGGGGTGCGTCTCGGCGCGGACCGGGAGAGCGCGCGGTGGCCCGTCGCCCGCCGCATACCCTCGTAGGCATGACATCCCGCGCCGCCTCCCGTCCTGTGGGCACGGTCACGCGCGGGACGACCAACCCCAACCGGCTGCGCCGCATGGACCGCTGGATCGCGGCCGCACACGGCGCCGAGCTGCGCCGCGCCGCCGATCCGGTCGCCGTCGATCTCGGGTACGGCGCCGCGCCCTGGACCGCCGTCGAGTTGCTCGCCAGGCTCCGTGAGGAGGCTCCACGCACGCGCGTGGTCGGTGTCGAGATCGAACCGGCCCGGGTGGCGGCGGCGAAGCCGTACGAGAGGGAGGGGCTCGTCTTCCGGCACGGCGGGTTCGAGATCCCGGTCACCCAGCGGCCGTTGCTCGTCCGGGCGGCCAATGTGCTGCGCCAGTACGACGAGGCCGAGGTGGCCGCCGTATGGGAGCGGCTGTGTGCCCGGCTGGCGCCGGCCGATCCGGCGCGGGGGTCGCGCGGCGGGCTGCTCGTCGAAGGAACCTGCGATGAGATCGGGCGCCGGCACGTGTGGGTCGCGCTCGGTCCGGAGGGGCCGCGGACGGTCACCTTCGCGACCCGGCTGGGCTCGCTGGAGCGGCCCTCCGACTTCGCCGAGCGGCTGCCGAAGGCGTTGATCCACCGCAACGTCCCGGGTGAGCCGGTGCACTCCTTCCTGCGCGACTTCGACCGCGCGTGGGCGGCCGCCGCGCCCTACGCGTCGTACGGCGCCCGGCAGCGGTGGATCCGGACCGTACGGGACCTGACGGCCGACTGGCCGGTGATGGACGGGCCTTCGCGGTGGCGGCAGGGGGAAGTGACGGTGGCGTGGGGGGCGTTGGCGCCGCGCGGAGTGCCGGACGCGTGAACTCCGGTGCGCCTCACGGGTGAACCCGTTCCGGGGTGACCTGCAGGGAACGATCTGTGTGAGTCGTTCGTCACACAGGCGGGGAGATCGTCTTCGGGGGGAGGGAAGAGGGGGATGCACCGGGAAGGCCTACCTCTGTCGCTTTCGGCCATGACGTGGCACGATCCCCCGAGCGCCGTAAGTTACTGACGGTAAATCAGCTTTGGGGGCAGGGGTATGGGAACGGGCAAGCGCGGTCTGATCGCTACGGCCGTGACCGTGATCGGCGCGGTAGCCGTGCTGGCGGCACCGGGTACCGCCTTCGCCGCCCCGAGTCCGACCCCCAGCCCCACGGCTTCGCCGACCACCGTGACCAACAAGGACATCGAAGCCGTACACAAGCAGCTCGAAGCGCTCTATCACGACGCGGCCGTCGCCACCGACGCCTACAACGCCGCCGAGGAGAAGGCCGAGCAGCAGTCGGCGCAGATCGTCGCGCTGGCCCAGAAGATCGTCAAGGGCCAGGAGAAGCTGGCGAAGCTGAAGGCCCGCGCGGGTGCCGCGGCCGCCGCCCAGTACCGCAGCTACGGGCTGTCGGACGAGGCGCAGCTGATGCTGAGTGACGATCCGCAGGAGTTCCTGGACAACACCGGCCGGGTGCTGCAGGGCCAGCGCGCCACCAAGGCGCTGATCGCGGAACTGACCCGGACCCAGCAGGACTTGAAGCAGTACGCCGCCGACGCCTCCGCGCAGTGGACGAAGCTCGAGGCGAACCGCAAGGCGAAGGCGACGGCCAAGAAGCAGGTGCAGCAGCAGATCGCGGCCGCCGAGAAGCTCGAGTCCCAGCTGGAGGAGAAGGAGAAGAAGCGCCTCGCCGAACTGGAGGAACAGGCCGCCCATCAGGCGCAGACCGCCTGGCTGGACTCCGGCATCCTCGACGAGATCGACGGCAAGGCGAGCGCGGCCGGGAAGATCGCGGTCGCCTTTGCGACGACCCAGATGGGCAAACCGTATGAATGGGGCGCCGAGGGCCCTGACTCGTACGACTGTTCCGGACTGACCTCACAGGCCTGGGCGAGCGCCGGCAAGTCCATTCCGCGCACCTCGCAGGAGCAGTGGAAGCAGCTCAAGCACGTCGACGTGAAGGACATGCGGCCCGGCGACCTGATCATCTACTTCGACGACGCCAGCCATGTGGCGATGTACCTCGGCGAGGGCGCGATCGTGCACGCGCCGCGGCCGGGGCGGACGGTGACGATGGCCGGGGCGGGGTCGATGCCGATACTCGGGGTGGTGCGGCCGGACGCGTGAGCGCCGCCGGTCGGCCGATTGGGACCTGGATCAAGTGTGACCTGGGTCGAGTGTGACCTGGGATCAAGTGAGACCTGGGTCATGTGATGCGGGGCACGCCTGACGGCCCCGCAAACCTGCCGCGAACGTGACGTTCGTCATCCCCGCGGCATGCGCCATCTGTCCAACTGCGGTGGATAACGCGGCATATGACAGTGGCCACCGGCCGAGCGGCGTGTCCCACGCCATTCCTTTCCCGCCCCGCCACCCGCTATGGTCCCCGTCGGTGGATCGAGGTCCCTCGCTCCACCATGCCCTCGGGGGGAGGGAAGGAATCCGAGACCATGCCCGTACCCATACCGCGGCAGCGAGCGATCCCGGCCGTGGAAAGTGGTCAGGCGCCGGCCGCACCGAAGGACCCCCCCTCCAAGGAAGCCCCGCGCAAGGAAGCCACGGTCGACAACAACGCCACCACCCAACTGAGCCTGCTGGTGATCGAGGACGATCCCGGCGGGTCCACAGTCGTCCCCGAACTCCTGGACTCGGCCGGCAAACCGATCCGCGTCCGCACCGCCCGCAACCTCACCGAGGCGGAGCGACTGCTCACGGACGACGTGCACTGCATCCTGCTCGACCTCGCGCTGCCCACGCCCGGCCGTTCCGATGACGACGACGAGCTCGCCGTACTCCGTCATGTCCTGGAGCTCGCACCCCGGCACGCCGTCCTCGCGCTCACCGCGTCCGGCGACGCCGAGCGCGGTGCGGAGGCCGTGCGCGTGGGCGCCCAGGACTATCTCTTCCGGGACGAGCTGGACGGACGGCTGCTGAGCCGGGCGATCCGGTACGCGGTGGAGCGGAAACGTTCCGACACGGCGGAGCGCAGGCTCGCCGAGGGACGGGTGCGGGCGCAGGAGAACCGGCGCCTGGAGCGCGGGCTGCTGCCCACGCCGCTGCTGGAGGGGTCGTCGCTGCGGTTCGCCGCGCGGTACCGGCCGGGCCGGTCGCGTGCGCTGCTCGGCGGTGACTTCTACGACGTCGTACGGACCCCCGACGGGACCGTGCACGCGATGATCGGCGACGTCTGCGGGCACGGCCCCGACGAGGCGGCGCTCGGCGTGGAGCTGCGGATCGCCTGGCGTGCGCTGACCCTGGCGGGGCTGTGCGGGGACGAGTTGCTCGGGACGCTGCAGGAGGTGCTGGAGCACGAGCGCTCCGACGAGGAGATCTTCGCGACGCTGTGCACGGTCGACATCGCGCCGGACGGGCGGCGGGCGGGGCTGTGTCTCGCCGGGCACCCGTCGCCGCTGGTGGCCCGGCCGGGGTGGCCCGCACGGCTGTTGCCGTACGACAACAACGGGCCCGCGCTGGGCCTGCTGCCGGGGGCTCGGTGGCCTCGGATGCAGGTGGAGCTGGGGGCCGAGTGGAGTCTGATGCTCTACACCGACGGGCTGATCGAGGGGCGTGTCGGGGAGGGCGGCGAGCGGCTGGGCCAGGACGGAATGGTCTCCATGATCCGTCGCCAGCTGTCCGAAGGGCTGCGCGGCGAGGCGCTGCTGCGGGCCGCGGTGAACGAGGTGCGGTCGCTCAACGGGGGCGAGTTGGCGGACGACGTGGCGGTGCTGCTGCTCGACCGGGAGGGTTAGCGGGCTGCTTGCCCGACCGGGAGGGCCAGCGGGCTGCTGCTCGACCGGGAAGTTCAGCGGGCTGTTGCTCGACCGGAAGGGCCAGCGCGGTCCTGCTCGACCGGGAGGGTTAGCGGGCTGCTGCTCGACCGGAAGGGCCAGCGCGGTCCTGCTCGACCGGGAGGATCAGCGCGGTCCTGCTCGACCGGAAGGGCCAGCGCGGTCCTGCTCGACCGGAAGGATCAGCGGGCTGCTTCCGACCGGAAGGATCAGCGGGCTGCTTCCGACCGGGAGGGTCAGCGGTTCGCGCCGTAGGGGTGGCTGTCGTGTGCCGGCCGCGGGTGCGTTGTGGCCGGCCGCGTCCACCCGGCGGTGCCGCCTGTCGACACGGCCGGCGCCCACCGAGGGGCGCTGCCCGCGGCCGGCATGATCACCTGCCGCCGTTGTACGGGCCGTAAGGGCCGTCGCTGCTCGAACCCCTGCCCCCGCCGCTGCGGCCGCCGCCCGGGAGGGCGCGGATCGCCGGGCGTACGTCGACCATGTAGACGATCGTGGCGATGAGGCCGATGATCGGCAGGAACGACAGGATGTTGAAGATCAGGTTCACCACGAAGGCGAGCCCGAGGATGATCAGCCAGAAGGGCTTGGTCTTCTTGTCGGCCGCGCGGTAGGCGTCCTCACGGCGGATGGCGGCGTCGAACAGTGCGAAGCCGCTGAAAACGATCAGGGCCATGCTCAGCAGCCACATGAAGCCTGCGAACCCCTGCATCAGCACAACGTCCACCACCTGACTCGGCTCGTCATTTCGCGATTACGCGGTCACCGTACCCGCTCCCGTGAGTCCGCTACCCGCAGAACGGGCCGGGCACTCGGTAAGTGCCCGGCCCTGAGTCCTGAAGTGTCCCGCGGTGCCTTACTTGGCGGGCGGGGCCTTCTTCGCCGTGGTGGTCTTGCGCGGCGTGGCCTTCTTGGCGGTGGGGGTCGTCTTCTTGGCCGGGGCCGGGACGGCGGCCGTGGCCGTGGCCGGGGTGGGCTTCGCGGCCGGAGTCGCGGTCGCCGGCTGCTTGACCTCGCCCGGCTCGGCGTTCGGCTCGACGGCGATGGCCAGCTCCTCGATCTCCTCGGCGGCCTCGCCACGCCAGGTCTTGACGGCCTGCTCGCCGTGCTCGGCGACCTTCTCGTAGGTCTCCCGGGCCTTGACGGCGTACTCGGCGGCAACGCCGACACCGCGCAGGGCGAAGTCCTGGGCGGACTCACCGAGCTTCTTCAGGTCCGCGTCGAGGGTGGTGCCGATCTTCTTGATGTCCCCGTCCAGGTTGGTGATGAACTCACCGACCTTGGTCTGGAGGGTCTCCTGGGTCTCCTTGACCTTGGCGCCGGCCTCCTTGGCACGGGCCTGGGCCTTCTCCTGGACCGCCTTCGGGTCGGTGCCGCGCACGGCCTCGATACGGGCCGGCGCCTCGGCGCGCAGCTGCTCCACCAGGCCGGGCACCTTCTTGGCCTCCTGGAGGGCGAGGTCACCGGCGCCGGCGAGGAAGTACAGCGGGGTCGGGTCCGTGACGGCCTTGCGGATGTCGTCGGTGATGGCCATGGTGGTGGTCCTCCCGGATCGCTTTCTGATGAGGGTTTTGGGTCCCGCGGTGCCAGTCGGCGTGCTGTGAGGCGTGCCGGGTCTCCGGTCGAGTCTCAACTGGCCGTCTGGTGCGGGTCGGCGTCGCTGCCGTCGGTGGTGCGGGGGTCCGCTGCTGCGGCGGTGTCGTCGTCCAGTACGTCACTGTCCTGGACGTCGCTGCCCCGAAGGGCCGTACCGTCGCTCTGCGCGGAGGGTGCCGCGTCCGGCGGGGCTATCTCGAACCCGTTCTCCTTGCGGAAGGATTCGTAGATCTGGATCAGCACCTGCTTCTGCCGCTCGTTGAGCGTGGGATCGGCGAGGATGGCCGCACGTGTCTCCACGTCGTCCCGGTCCCGCTCGGCGTCGAGGATGCCGGCCCGCACATACAAGGTCTCGGCGGAGATCCGCAGCGCCTTGGCGACCTGCTGCAACACCTCCGCGCTCGGCTTGCGCAGCCCGCGCTCGATCTGGCTCAGATACGGATTGGACACCCCGGCGGCATCGGCGAGCTGCCTGAGCGACAGCTGCGCGGTGCGCCGCTGTTCACGCAGGTATTCACCGAGATTGCCGACGTTGAGGGATGCCATGTCTCCACTGTGCAGCACCCGCGCTAACTATTGCAAGCAGGCGCTTGCAATAGTGTGCCACGCCACTCGTCTGCCTCATTCCTCTTCCGGACCTGCATAGGATCGCCGGTATGGCCCTGCGACCGGTTCAGGTGAACATCAAGGCTCTTGACGGGCCGGCGGTCGGCCGGTTCTGGGCGGAGGCGCTCGGCTGGGATGCCTACAGCCCCGGTGTGACCACCTACGTCGGCCCCGCGGGCGGTCTCGTGTGGCCGGAACCGGTCGGTGTCGGCATCGACGTCGTTCCCGTCCCGGAACCCAAGACGGCGACGAAGAACCGTGTGCACCTCGATCTCGCCACCACCTCCGCGGCCCATCAGACGGAGTTGGTCGCGCGACTGAAGGCACTTGGCGCGACGCCCGTCGACGTGGGCCAGGGCGAGGTGCCGTGGGTGGTCCTCGCCGACCCGGAGGGCAACGAGTTCTGTGTGCTCGAGCCTCGGGAGGTCTACCGGGACACCGGGCCGATCGCCGCGGTGGTGGTCGACTGCGCGGATCCGCAGGCCATGGCCCGGTTCTGGGGCACGGCGACGGACTGGACCCTGCACGAAGTGACCGACGACCAGGCGGCGTTGCGCTCCGCCGAGGGTGTCGGCCCGCATCTCGAGTTCCTCCGCACGCCCGACGTGAGGAGCGTGCCGGACCGCGTCCATCTCGACCTGCTGCCGTACCCCGGTGACGACCGGGCGGCGGAGGTGGCCCGGCTGCGTGCCCTAGGCGCCACCGACCTCGACCTCGGCCAGGGCGACGTCTCGTGGACGTGCCTGTCCGACCCGGAGGGCCACGAGTTCTGCGTGCTCTCTGCGCCCTGACGCGGACCCGGTGGGTCGGACTGCGGCGGGGCGCCGGAAGCGCCGGGTCACCCACTTGTCGTCCTCTCCGGGCCCTTCGCTTGGCGTGCTCCTGCGTTGGGATAGCGTCCCTTGTCACTCCGGGTGAGCGGACGAGTGGATGAGCGAGGGGGCGGTGTGCGGGTTCCGTGGCGTGGGTGGGGTGCCCGGCAGTGGGTCACGTTCGGGGTGATCTCGTTCGGGTCGTTGTTCCTCGTCATCGGGTTGGTCCTGGCGGGGGTGTCGGTCTCGTTCCTGACGGATGCGGAGAAGGCCCGGGGCACGGTGGTCGCGCTGGAGTGGCGCAACGACAGCGTCGGCACGTCCTCCCGCAAGGTGAGGTCGCAGGACAAACCCGCGGCGTACCCCGTGGTCGAGTTCACGCCCACGGACGGCACGCCGCGGACCTTCCGCAGCTCGACGGGGGCCAATCCACCGTCGTACGAGGAAGGCGACCGCGTCGAGGTGCTCTACCGCGCCGATTCGCCCGACGACGCGGAGATCAACGGCTTCGCCTCACTGTGGCTGCTGCCTCTGGTCTTCGGCGGGCTCGGGCTGCTGTTCGCGGGGATCGGGACGGCCGTCGCGGTGGTGGGGCGCCGGCGTTCCTGACCTGGACGCCCAGCCCCGCCCCGAGCCCCCCCACATCAGGAAGTTCCTCGCGCCCGGGCGTTGTCAGTGCCGTGTGCAACGCTCGGCGCATGGGGTTCTTTGACGATCTGGTGCTTGCTGAGGAACCGGCCGATGAACAGGCCGTGTTGGCCCGGTTAGGGCCGCCGGGAGAGGACGACGGACGGTATGCGCCGCCCGTCGACCGGTTCGCGCCCGCGCTGTCGCCGCAGCTGGAAGTGGTCGGCGTGGGGGCCGAGACGCGGGTTCTGGTGACGGGGTGGTCCGTGTGGCCGCGGTCGGTCACGCTGCATCTGGCGGTGTACCGCAAGACCCGCCGACAGGGCGGGGACCGGCGACGGCAGTCCGGGCTGCGGGTGGGGCTGCTGTTCTCCGACGGACGGCGGGTGACCTCGCTGGACGGCACCGTGATGCGGAGCATCTCCTTCACCGGGCCGCAGGGACGGCCGCAGCAGGCGTCGACCGAGCAGGCGGTCGGGCTGATCCCGTTGGATCCGGGCCTGCACCACTCCCGCAGATCCCTGTTCAAGACGGACGTCGACCTGTATCTGGCGGAGCTCCCCCCGCCCGGGGAGACACAGTTGGTCGTCGAGTGGCCGGACGAAGGCGTGCCCGAGACCCGTACGCCGGTCGACGTGGACGCGCTCCATGCCGCCGCTCGACGGGCGATCGAGGTCTGGCCCGGACTCCAGCCACCGGAACAGGAGGCGCTGCCGGGTTCGTTCGCGACGATAGAGGTCAGCGGCCCGCCGGCGCTCCTGGCGCCACCCCTGAACCGACGCCAACGCGAGGCGCTACGGCTCGCGGAGGAGGCCCGGCAGCGCTACGTACCGCAGTCCGACTGGCAGCGCATGGGCTACGGCGACTGGGGCGACGCGGCCCTGGTCAGGGCCCGGTTGGAGGCCGGCGCCCCGCCCGACGCCCGGGTGGGATGGCGTGGCGCCACCCCGCTGCACCTCACGGCGGAACAGGGCTCGGCCGAAGCGGTGGCTGCGCTCCTGCCCCACGTCGCGGACGTCGACGTACGCGACGACGAAGAGCACACCCCGCTCTGGTACGCCGTCCACAGCATGGACGAGGCCACCGTGCGCGCGCTGATCGACGCCGGGGCGGACGTGTGGACACCGCAATCGGACCGCTGGTCGCCGGGGCGGCTGCTGCTGACCACGCCGTTCGCTCCGCTCGTCCGACACCTGGCGGGGGCGGTGGAGCTGCCCCCGGAGGAGGTCGCCGCGCAGCAAGCCGCGGACGCGCTCATCGCGGCCTTCGGTACGGAGCCGATGTGGACCGAAGGGCTCGGAGTCTGTTTCGTACAGGGCCTCGACGAGGACGAGTTGATACGGCGCCTCGGGGCCGATCCCGCGCAGTGCCCGAGCACCGCTCCCGACGACGCGCCCTTCGACCCGATGGACTACGACGAGTCCCTGCGTTACGTGGGCGTCAGGGGCGTCGACGGCACCCCCGGCGGCTGTGTGATCACACAGGACGGGTACATGCCGAGCGATGACGCCGTGCTGCGGGCGATATCCGCGGGCACCACCGCCTACGGGGTGTACTTCAACCCCAAGGGCGGCACGTTCGGCGCCCTGGCACGTGACGGCGAGATCGTCGGCGGCGACGAGATCCACATCGGGCCGCACGACTCGGACCCGGACGCCTACTGGACCTTCCGTTTCTGGCAGCGCAAGCACGCGTTCCCCTACGGCGCCGACGTCCTCGCCTACTGCTGCGCCGCGGCCGGTCTGCGGATCAGCGACGGGCGGGACGCGGTCGACGGCCAGGCCCCCCGCCGCTGGGTGGCCCTGCCGACGCGACTTCAGCGCTAGGCGCGCGGTTCCGGTGTGGCTCAGCGGTCGCAGGCGATCAGTGAGCCGCACCGGAACTCCCTGTTCAAGTAACCCACTGCGTAACTACCTTTTCAGGGTCGCCGCGCCACGAAGACCAGCTCCTTGCCCGGCCGGTCCGGCGCATCCCGTACGTCCTCCACCACCAACCCCCGCGCGACCAGTTCCGCCTCGACCTCCCCCCGCTCCCGGAAGCGCAACGTCGAGTCCGAGGTCAGTGTCCGCCCGTCCGCGGCGAACACATAGCTCCACCGGAACGACACCACCAGCCCGTCCACGCCAGTGACTTCGACCCAGCTCTCCACGGCTCCGACACCGGGCACGTCCGTCACGGCGTAGGACGCCTCCCGGTTCCACTCCTCCCAGGCCCGCCGCGCAGGGTCCCGCGTCTCGAACACCAGCCGCCCACCGGGCCGTAGCGCCGCGTGCACACCCAGCAGCGTCTCCCGCCAGGCATCTGCTTCCACGATCTGCTGGGCGACGTTGGCCGTCATGGTCACCAAGTCGACGCTGAGCGGCGGCAGTGCGGACGCGTCCCCGTGGATCCAGCGAACCCGCTCGCTCCCCGGCTTCCCCCGGGCCACGTCGAGCGAGGCAAGGGCGGGGTCGACCCCCACCACCTCGATCCCCCGCCCGGCCAGCAACAGCGCGAACACCCCCGTCCCACAGCCGATGTCCAGCACCCGCCGCGCCCCGAACTCCTCCACCATCTCGACATACGCGTCGAGGTCGCCGCGATCGGGTTCGACCGCGTCATAGATCGCGGCGAGCCGGGGATGTGTG
This sequence comes from Streptomyces sp. SAI-127, assembly GCF_029894425.1. Taxonomy (NCBI): domain Bacteria; kingdom Bacillati; phylum Actinomycetota; class Actinomycetes; order Kitasatosporales; family Streptomycetaceae; genus Streptomyces; species Streptomyces sp. SAI-127. The sequence continues at coordinate 5,583,406 of NZ_JARXYJ010000001.1, read as the reverse complement.
AAGCCTTCGTCAGCCATGCGGGCGACCGTAGAGGGAGCGGGGCTCGGCCGACCACTCGATATCGCCCGGTCACCGCCCTCCTCTCGCCAGCCACTCCTCCAGCACCGCGAAGTCCTCTTCGGTGAGTCCCACTTGGGGATCCACTCGGTGCAGGAGAGCCCGTTCGGGATGATGCGTCGCCACCCAGGCCCGGTCGGCGTCGGTGATCTCGTCGTCGACCCAGACGAACGGCCGCCCGGCCGCCCAGGAGACGAGGGGGCGGGTCTTCCAGTGCAGGCCGACCGTCTCGTCGTCGTCCGGGTCGTCCGGGTCATCCGGGTCATCCGGGTCGTCCGGCCAGTCCACTAGCGGCAGCCGGGGCAGCCCGAGCCAGGGCGCCAGACCGGTGTTGGCGTCATCTCCCCAGGTCGTGGCCCACACCAGGGCACAGTCCAGCGAGGTCAGACGCGCGCCGAGCGCGGGATCGACACGGGTCAGCAGCGGATGGTCGGTGGCGGCCCCGGCCGACGGAAAGGCCGGTTCGTACTGCGGATACGGCCCCGCCGCCCCGAACGGCAGCAGTGTCCCGTCGACGTCCAGGAAGAGAAGCACCCTCAGCCTCCAGCCCCCATCCGTCACCCCTCGAACCCGGCCTCCGCGAGGATCTCGTCGATACGCGCCCGATGCGCCGCCTCCCACGCGTCGAGCGTCTCGGCCGCCTCCTTCGCCAGCTTGGCGCGGGCAGCGGTGAGGACGTCGGACCGGCGCGCGGCGGGGACCGCCACGATCCCCTCCTCGTCGGCGACCACCACGTCCCCGGCCTCGACCCGCACCCCGCCGCACCGCACCGGCCCGCCCAGCGGCGCCACGGCCTTCTTCGCGGCCGGGATCGGGACGACTCCGCGGGCGAACACCGGGAAACCGGCCTCCCGGACCTCGGCGAGGTCGCGGATCAGCCCGTCGGCGACGAACCCCGCGATCCCCCGCCGCTGCGCCACCGCGCACACGTTCCCGCCGGCCAGGGCGTAGTCGAGGTCCCCCGACTCGACCACGATGACCGAGCCGGCCGGCGCCCGGTGGATCGCGGCGTGCAGCATGAGATTGTCGCCGGGCGGGCACAGCACGGTGAACGCCGGCCCCGCCACCCTCGGCACCGGCCCCCACACAGGCCGGATCCCGATGTCCATGACCTGGTCCCGACCGAGCAGATCGGCCAGGGTGGTCGTGGGAATGTCCGCAAACTCGCTGGTCTCGGTCATGTCCCGGACGTTACCGTGCGTGCATGACTGCCGGGTCGGCCTTGTGCCGTGAGCGAGTTGGGTGCCCGGCCTCTGAGTGAGGCCGATGGGGGTCCCCCCACTCGAGCGAAGTCGAGAGTGGGGGAGGGCGAGGAGCCCGCCGCTTCCTCTGAGTCGTCCAGGAAATGACCGGAGACCAGAGAAAGCAGAGAGAGTGACCAACCCCATCCACGACTTCAACCAGCGGATCATCGACGAGTTCCGCGCCAACCACGGCCGGGTCGGCGGCCCCTTCGAGGGCGGCCGCCTGATCCTCCTCACCACCACCGGCGCCCGCACCGGCACCCCGCGCACCAACCCCGTCGGCTACCTCCCCGACGGCGGCGACCGCATCCTCGTGATCGCCTCGGCGGGCGGCTCACCACGCCACCCCGACTGGTACCGCAACCTCGTCGCGCACCCTCAAGTCACCGTCGAGAGCGGGGTGTTCACCTACGAGGCGAAGGCAGTGGTGCTGGCGGGCGAGGAGCGGGACCGGGCCTTCGCCCGGGCCGTGGAGTCGGACCGCGGCTGGGCCGCGTACCAGGAGAAGACCGACCGCGTCCTCCCCGTGGTCGCCCTGCACGAGATCGCCCGCCCGGGCCCGCCGAACATCAACGCCTCGTCCCCGGGTGAGGCCATCCGGCTCGTCCACGACGTCTTCCGCCGCGAACTCACCCTGATCCGAAAGGAGTTGTCTGCCGGGGCCAGCACCCTCGGCGCCCAACTCCGCGTCAACTGCCGGACGTTCTGCCAGGGCCTGCACAACCACCACACCGGCGAGGACGTGGCGATGTTCCCGTTCCTGGCCGGCCGCCACCCGGAGGCGGCGCCCGCCATCGACCGCCTGCGCACCGAGCACGAGCACATCGCGGCCCTGGTCGAGGAGTTGCGGGAGGCTCTCTCCGGCACCGACCTCGATTCCGTCCGCACGGAGGTCGACCGCCTGACGACCGAGCTGGAGGCCCATCTGACGTACGAGGAGGAGCAGTTGATCCCTGTCCTCGACCGCGCCTGACCTAGCCACGGGCGGCCGCCGCCGGGTGGGCTGTCCACGGGTGACCTTCACGCGCCTCCCCACGGACGACCGCCACCGGACAACCCACCCGCGATACCACCACCCGGCCGCCCGTGGGCAGCCACCACCCCGCACCCCATGGACCGCCGGGTGGGCTGTCCACGCGTGACCGTCACGCGACTCCCACGGACGACCGCCACCGGGCTACCCGTGCTCGGGCACGGCGCTCCCGTGGACGGTCATCACCCGGAACCCGTGGACGGCCACCACCCTGCTGCCCCCGGGCGCCCGCCGCCGCGCTAGAACGGCAGCGGCCGCCCGTGCACCACCACCAGACGCGACACCGCCCGGGTCAGCACGACGTACAGCCGGTGCAGCCCGCGCTCCTCCGCCTCCGCGATCGCGGCCGGCTCGACGGCCACGACATGGTCGTACTCAAGTCCCTTGACCACACCGGCCGGTACGACGCTCACCCGCGCACCGAGCTCGTCGGGTCCGGCGGCGACGATCCCTGCCGCGTCGAGGGCCTGCCGTAGGCGTTCCACATCGGCGTCGGCGGCGACGACCCCCACGGACCCCTCGTGCGCGAGCGATTCCCGTACGGCGTCCACGACCGCGCCGGGCAAGGCGTCCAGGGAGGTGGGACGCATCCGCAACTCCCCGTCCCCGCGCAGGGATCGCCCCTCCGGCACCGCCACGTCCAGCAGCCCGAGAAGCCGGTTGGCGAGCTGGACGACGGCCTGCGGGACACGGAACCCGATGGTCAGCGGTACGACGGCCGCCTCCGGCTTGCCCAGATGGCGCAGGACGGTGTGCCACGAGCGGGCCGCCCAGGGCGTGGTCCCCTGCGCCAGGTCACCGAGCACGGTGACCGACCCGAAACGGGCCCGGCGGGCAATCGCCCGGCACTCCATGGGAGACAGGTCCTGCGCCTCGTCCACGACGAGATGGCCGTACCCCTCAGGATGCTCCACGAGCCCGGCGACCTCGTCGAGCAGCACCAGATCGGCCGCCGACCAGCGCGCCGACTTCCACGACCGCGGCGGCTTGGTCCACAGCAGGTTCTTCTGCTCCTCGGAGTCGAGGATCCCGTCGGCGGCGGCCGCCAACTCCTCACGGTCACCGAGCAGTTCGGTCACGACCTCCTCGGGCCGCGCCTTGGGCCACACGGCGTCGAGGAACGCCCCGAGCACCCGGGACCGCGAGACCCGCTGCACCCACGCACCGCTTTGCGGCCCGGCTCGCCGCTCGGCCTGCAGCTGCACACTCCGCACCACCCGGCTGCGCACCCGCTCCCTCCCGGTCGAGTACGGCGGTTCCTCCTCCCGTACGTCCGCCACGATCCGCGCGAGTTCACCGGCCCCGACCCGCCACTGGTACGAACCGTCCTTGATCTCCAGGGAGTTGACCTGCGCGGTCGACACCCGCGCATACAGCGCCCGGCGCAGCACCTCCGCCATCCGGGGGTCGTGCTTGAGGACGGCGGTGGGGTGGGCGTCGATGGCGGTGACCGGGTGGCGGGCGATCTCGTCCTGGAGCGTGGACTGCCGTACGCCGGTCTCCCCGAGCGCGGGCAGCACCTGCGCGATGTAGGAGAGGAAGGTCCGGTTGGGCCCGAGGACGAGGAGCCCGCCGCGCCGCATCCGCTGCGGGTGCGTGTAGAGGAGATAGGCGGCCCGGTGCAGCCCGACGGCGGTCTTGCCGGTCCCGGGAGCCCCCTGGACGCACACGGAGACGGCGAGGTCCCCTCGTACGAGATCGTCCTGCTCGGGCTGGATCGTCGCGGCGATGTCCCGCATGGGGCCGACGCGGGGCCGTTCGATCTCGCGGGCGACGATGTCGCTGACCTGCGGCGGCCCGCCGTCCCGCAGGTGCTCGTCCTCCAGCCCGGTGAGATCGGCGGACTCGCCCTTGCTCCCCGGCGCCCACCCGAACCGCCGCCGCACCGCGACACCCTGCGGATCGCGGGCGCTCGCCTGGTAGAAGGCGCGGGAGACGGGCGCGCGCCAGTCGACGACGAGGGGCGGGGCGGCGGGGTGCTCGGTGATCCGCAGCCGGCCCAGGTGATACGCCTGCCCGGCATGGTCGCCGTGGTCGAACTCCAGCTTCCCGAAGAACAAAGGCCCTTCGGGCAGCTCCCGCATCTCCTTGGCCTGACTGCGCAGCTGATACCCGAGCACCTCGGCGTCCGCCCCGGAGGCGGAGACGTCCTCGCCGACGACGACCTGCTCCTGGGCGCCGTCGATCATGGCGACGAGGGCGGTACGGCAACGGTCGTGGTGGACGCGCTCGCGGTGGAGGGCCCCTTTCAGGGCGGGGTGCGGGACGGGACCGGCTGACGTCATGGGGACGAGCGTACGCGAGAAAATGAAACCGAGTAAAATTCTTTACCCAGTATCACTCAGCTGAGCCGGGGCAACGCGGCTGCCAACATCCCGAAGGCCCGCTCGGCCGCAGCCACGGCATCCCCCCGCACGTCCTCCAGCCGCTCCCCCGCCGAGATCCGCCGCCAGTTCTCCATGGCGAGAATCCGCCGCACGGCGATGATCTGCCCCGCCGCCAGCTGCGCGTCGAGATCCCCTCCGAGCACCTCGGCGAGCGCGGTCTCCTGCCGCTCCAGGTGCCCGTGGGCACGGGCGACGAGGGCGGGGGTGCCGTAGAGCAGCGAGTGAAAGGCCAGGACCTGGGGGTGATCATTGAGCCCGGTGACGGGATCGTCCCGCTCCAGCCCTTCGAGGAAATGCCGCCGGAGGGCGGCAAGGGGCGGCTCGTCGGATTCGGCCACGACCCGAGCCGCCTCGTCCTCATGATCGGAGATCCGATGCAGAACGAGGTCCTCCTTGGCCGGAAAGTACCGGAAGAGGGTGGGCTTGGAGATCTCGGCGGCGGCGGCGATCTCGGCCACGGAGACGGCGTCGAAGCCCTTCTCCAGGAAGAGACGGATGGCGATCTCCGACAGGGTCTCGTACATCCGGTGCTTCTTGCGCTGGCGCAGGCCGAGGTCATTCATGGCCGTGAGCCTACGCACTGGGGCCGGGAGTCAGGACGCCCTGAGCGACGCGGGCGCCTTCGGCACGACACGCCTGCGCAGCCCCAGAGAGCCCGTGGCGGCGGACAGGGTCATCTCGTACGCGTCGACGGCCCGCCGTACGTTCGGAGTGCTCAGTGCGGCACCCGTCGTCATCCTGTCCAGGTCGACGTAGGCCGAGCGGATCTGCTCGATCCAGCGGTAGACGCGCCAGTCACGCTCCCACCCCGCGACACACCCGGCAGGAAGCTTCCTGCTCCAGCGCTCGAACATACGCATCCGCATCTCCGTGCGCGTCGGCGTCAGATGCAGATGGCGCACGAGGTCGTACAGGGGATCGCCGATCATCCCCATTTCCCAGTCGATGATCGTCAGCCCTCCCCGGCGCCCGGCACGCACCAGATTCCAGGGGTTGAGGTCGCCGTGCAGCAGAACGGGGGTGCGCTCGGTCACCTCGTAGCGGCCGAGGATCCGCCGGAGCACCTGACCGTCCGGCAGTCCCCGTTGGTCGGCGGCCCGCAGGGTCTCGGCGGGGAGATCGTCGACGAAGCCGGCGAGCCGTTCGGTCAGCCAGCGGTAGAAGCCCCCCTCCGGCTCGTCGGACGGCAGTGACGAGTGGTCCACCTTCGCGAGCGCGGCGAGTTCGTCGACGAGTTCGTCCGCCTCGGCGGGCAGCAGGCCGTCCACGGGATGCTGCGGAGGCCGGCCCTCGGGCCCCTCGTATGTGTGGATGGCGAAGTGACGCCCACGGTCGTCGTACCCGAGCGCCAGGATTCGCGGTGCCCGGATCTGCGCGCCGGACTGCTCGATCACCTGCAGCACGGCGTGTTCCGGGAGAAGCCCTTGCTCACGGCGAGGAGCCGCCGCGGTTTCGCGACGAACCACCACGGGTCCCGGGGAGTCCTCCGGTTGGACGACGGTGTTGAGATGAGCCGTCCCGCGGAAGACCCGGTGAGCGGGGGCGATGCCCTCCAGTGCCAGGGCCTGCCGGACCAGGCCGTACGGGAAGTCCTCCCGGTCGGTGACACGTGTGTCCCGCGCCCACCGGAACAACGCGATCGGCAGCCGCTTCTTCCGCTGCACGAGGTGCCCCGACTGCCATCGGAACAGCGCGTCCGCGATCTCCCTCACGGGCGGAACCTCGGACATCCCGAGCACGCCGGACGCGGCCCCCAGGGCGGCCTTGACGTTCTCGGCAACCGCGGCCAGCCGTGGTACGTCGATCACGTCGCCGAGGGATTCGGCCGCCCTGATCACTTCGGCGTAGGCGACATTGATGCGCTCGAAGGTGACGTAGTGCGCAAAGTCCCGGCGGGCACCGTTGACCGCCGTGAGCCTCACGCTTCCCATCTCGCGCACCCATGCGTCCAGGACCTCGTCCAGCTGGTGGTCGGGGTAACGCATCCGCACCACATGACTCGCGAGACCGTGCAGCGGATCCCCGTACGACGCGGAGTTCCAGGCGAGGCGGGCCATCGAGAGCTTGGGGCCCTCCAGGACGATCGCGTTGTCACGGTTGAGGTTCATGAGCAGGAAGCCGTAGGGGCGGCGGGCCGGGGAGGGCATCTGTCCGGCAAACCGGGCCAGAGCGTCGCCGGGCACCCCGAGCACGGCGAACAGCCCGCTGAAGTCGGTCCCGTCGGAGCCGAGGATCCGCTGTGTCGCCCTTCGCACGACGGTGTCCAGATAGGCCCGGCTGTCTTTCTCGTTGGGTGGCCATTCGGCCGGTAGCGGAGGCAGCGCTTCCTTGCGCACCAGCGTCAGTTGCGCGAGGAGACGGGTCAGTGCCCTGATGGTCAGGGGATCGACGGGCTTGCCCACGGGACATGTCCTGGGCTGCAAACCGCCGCCTGCCTCAGGAAAGGACATGGGTGCCCCCAGGGAGATCTCCAGCCGGTATCGGCTCTTACTGATCTCCGAGAGGACGGCATTACGGACTTCACCCCCGCGGTCAGGCCAAGCCCCGATCGCCACCTGTGCTCCTGAAACGGTAGTTCTAAACCTCTAAGGGGATGCGCACCCAGGAAAATTGATGCACACGATAGCGGGACGCGCCCCCTGACATGGCCGCATTGCCGCCCTTGGAGCGAGACCTGTCGGACATGTCTGGGCCGCGCCGGATTTTTTAACGTCTCCGTGCCCACTTTGTTACGTGGCGAGCAGCCGCCACGCCGAGTCGAAGCCCATGACGTCGATGACGTCCATGGCAGTTCCTCTGGGCCTTCCGGCCACTGTGCGACGACTAGCCCATTGGGCTGAAAGCAGGAGGGTGACCATGCCGTCACATCGGCGCGTAGCGATGCCAACAAGCGTCGAACCAGTCCTGCCAGCTCTCCATGAACATGGATCCGATGGCTCCGGGGTCACCCTCGTCGTGAACGAGACGTATCAAGGTGGAACCCAGCCCCAGGACGTCCCAGACATCGATCTCGGAATCGTCGTCCATCAGGATCGTGCGTTCCACGATCTTGTACGGGCCGAGAAGTCCCTCCGCACCACGCCTCAAGTACAGCTTGTGCGTCGGTACGAGCGGCACCTCACGGACCCTGACCTCCACGTCGCCCACCAGCCCGTCCGCCTGGAGGTTGCGCAGGACATTGCGCAGGGACGAGGCGTGCCGACGGATGATCTCGCGGGTTCGCACCTGAAGCTTCCGGTCCAGTTCCGCGACATCTGCAGTGGAGTCCTTCGGCACCCTGGCCCGCGGGTACGGCAGCTCGATCTCGTCCGAGGGCAGCAGCATCCGGAGCGCGATGCGCTCGGGGGCGGGAATCTGTTCATGACGGATCGCCTCGGCCTGCACCCGCACATGGGTGTCGAGGCTCTCCGAGGTGAACGTGAAGACGTCCAGTTCCACGGTCGGTTGGGCGAAGGCGCGGGCGACGAAGGGGCCGAGGGCCACACGGCCGGCCGGTACCTTCGTCGGCGACGTCACTTGCAGGGGAGGAGTCGCCAGCACCTTCGACCCGCTGCCCTGGCGGGATTCGATCCAGCCGTCGTCGCCCAGCGCCCTCAGGACTCGCTGGATCGTGTCGCGCGAGACGCCGAACTCCGTGGCCAGATCGCGCTGCGGGGGCAGGTTGCTGCCCGGCTTGTACTCCCCCTCAGAGATGCGGGATCGCAGCGTTGCCAGGATGGTGGCTCCCTTGCCGCGTTCTTCGCTCACACCGCGACCGTACCTCTCTCATCGGTCACGCAAACCGCTTTCAGTCCACCTGCAGTTCAATCTCGCCGGACCAACGGCACCATATTTGCAGGCTAGTTAGTCGATCAAGCAGTCCGGGCACAACCCAATTCAAGAGATCCGGCCAATTGGACCGCTTAGATCAAACAGACCTACCAATGTGGACAGGTGGTGGCTGAGTGGTGGACCGGTTACGTGAACGCGGTTCAGTGCCGGCTGTGCAGGACGTCCAGCACTTGCTCCAGCGAGCCCACGACGACCTCGGCACCCGCGTCCCTCAGGATCTGCTCCTTGCCCCCGTTACGCGCGTAGCCCAGGAACGCGACCCCGGCCTGTTGCGCGGCTTCGAGGTCCGTGGCGGCGTCGCCGATCATCAGAGTGGCCGCAGGAACGGCTCCCATTGCCTTGAGCGCCTCTTCCAGGCAGTGCGGGTTCGGCTTCATCAGGTCGAGGTTCGGCGTGCGGCCGTAGACGTGGGGGAAGCAGTCCGCCAGTCCGCGGCTCTCGACGTATGCCGTCGCCGCGAGGGCGGCGTTGTTGGTGGTGATCGCGAACCTCACGCCGAGCGCCGACCACGTCCTGATCAACGGATCCGCATACGGCGTAGGCATCGCCGTGCCAACAGCCTTCAGTTCACGCCGGGTCAGCCACTCCTCCAGTTCGAGGACCAGATCGCTTCCCGGGCGACGTTCGTGGACACCGCGCAAGGCATCGTGCGGATCATTGCTGGATCGTTCCTGCGCAGTCAGCAGGGAATCCATGCCCAACTGCTTGATCTTCTTGACCAGTTGACCGGCAATCTCGTGCGCCGGATACCCCGCGAACAACCCGCAGATCGGCCCGTCCAGATCCCAGAGCACGTACCGAGCGGAGGCGACCAGTGATGCGAGTCGTGCTGTCTCTGCTGTCACCGGATCAGTGTGCGTCGTTTCAGGAGTCACTAGGAGAGTGTCAGGTCCGTCGTGATGGTTTCCCAGAGGGCGTCGAACCACTTCTGCGATTGGACGACGAACGCGGCGTCACGCTCGCCGGCGCTCTTCGTGAAGGAGAAGAGGAGGGATTCCGTGCCGAGGACGTCATACATGTCGAGCGTTCCCGCGTCAGTCGCCTCCTCCCGGCGCGCGACCATGTAGTACGCGATCAACGCCTCCGACTGGTTGAGCAGGTACAACTTCACCGGCGGGGTGAACGGCAGGGCGCGGAACCTGACCTTGACGTCGATCCCGTGGGAGGAGCGCAGGGAACGGAGATTGTGTCGCAGGACGTGACCCTGGGCGTTGCGCATCTCCAGCCAGCGCTGGTGGACCGGGTTGTCGTCGTCGAGGGCCTCCACCGGCACCGGGAAGGCCAGGTTGATGTCGCGGGAGGGCAGCAGGATGCGGACGTCGATGGAATCGGGGTGGATCCGGCCCTCGTGAATGAGGCGGACCGGCTCGCTCAGGGCCACCATGAGCGTCTCCGCCGTCAGGCAGGCGGCGTCGATCCGGACCTGGGGGCTGGCGAACGCGTCGGTCAGACGGGGCGCCAGGGCCACCATCGTCGGCTGCGGTCCCCCCTGAGCGACCGGCACCTCCGCGATCCGCGGCGGACTCCCCTTGCTCACATTGCTGAGCAACCCGTCCTCCTGCAGTGCGCGCAGCGCCTGGCGGACCGCGCCCCGTTCCACGCCGAACTCCTCCGCGAGTTCGGCCTGCGTGGGGAGGCGGTCGCCCGCCCTGAGGTCGCCCACGCGGATGCGTTCCCGCAGGGTGTCGGCGATTTCCTGGGGCGAGAGCCTTCTGCTGCCGTTCACTGCCACGTTCTCCTGAGTCACGACCAAACGTTACAACTCCAATCCATCTATGGGGAGTTGTCTGGAAGTTGTTTATCAACCCCCACCAAGTGGGGACAACATAAGCAGAGTTGGTTGCCAACTTGGATGAGTTGGCGGAAGTTTTACCTCCTCGCCCGCCTCGCCCGCCCGCAAGTCCGAAGGGGGAACCAACATGCCGGCCCTCGCCATCCTCTCCGCCGTCTTCGTAGTCGGCGTCGAGCAGACCCTGCAGTGGAAGTACGGCGCCAGCGGCATCATCGGGATGCTCCTGCTCACCATCGGCATCAAGGCCAAGAACCCCGCCATCAGTTCGACCGGGGCCGTGGTGCTCGCTCTGCTGGTCGCGGGGCCCGCCCTATGACCCGAACGCACCCGGATCCGCCACTGTGGGAGACGTCAGCCCGTGAGCGCCAGCTCCGAACTGATCGTCTCCCACAGTGCGTTGAACCACAGGTGCGACTGCTCCACGAAGGTCGTGTCGCGCAGGCCGGCGCCCTGTTCGAAGGCGAACAGCATCGACTGGGTGCCCTCGGAGTCGTACAGCTCCAGGTGCTCGTGGTCGATCTCCTCCTTGCGGCGCGTCAGCGTGTAGTACGCGAACAGCGCCTCCATGCCGTTGAGGAGGTACAGCTTCACCGGTGGTGTGAAGGGCAGGGCACGGAAGGAGACCTGGACGTCGATGCCGTGCGTGGCACGCAGGGCCAGGAGGTTGTGCCGCAGGACCTGCCCCTGCGCGTTGCGCTGGGCCAGCCAGCGCTCGTGGACCGGGTCGTCGTCGCCGCGGTCCTCGACCGACACCGGGAAGGCGAGGTCGATGTCCCGGCCCGGCAGCAGGACGCGGACATCGATCTTGGCCGGATTCAGTCGTCCGGCGTGGATCTGGCGCAACCCCTCGCCGATGGCGAGGTTGAGGGACACCGACGTCAGGCACAGGGCGTCTATCTCGACGTGCGGGGCCGCGAAGGCGGTGGCGATCCGGGGACCGAGGGCGACCATCGTGGGCTGCGGCGCTGCTCCGGGGCCGGTGAGCGCCCCGCTGAGCCCCAGGTCGGGGGCGACGGTCGCCGGGCTTCCCTTGGAGACGTTGGTGAGCAGGCGTTCCGTCTGCAGCAGGTACAGCGCCTGCCGTACGACCCCGCGCTCGACGCCGAACTCGTCGGCCAGCCGTGCCTGTGTGGGCATGCGTTGACCTGCCCGCAGCGTGCCGGACCGGATCCGGGTGCGGAGCTCGTCGGCCACCTCGCGAGGTGACGTGTGTGGCCGCTGTGACCTCTTCCGTCCATTGACGGAGGCGTGTTTCGGGTCCACGACCAAACACTACAACTTCTCGCCATCTTTGGGCAGTTCACTGGAAGGTGGTTATGAGCCGCATCCAAGCGGAGATAAGTACAGTGAAGTTGGTCGCCAACTTGAGCAACCTTGAGAAACATGGTCAAAACTTCACAAGGTTGGCCACTCGGCGGCCGACAGGGGCCACCGTCCCGAAGGGGGGACCGTCATGCCGTTCATCGCAGTCGCCATCGCCGCCCTCGCCGTCGGCTTCGAGGCACTCGTGCAGTGGAAGTGGGGTGCGATGGGCATCGTCGCGTTCGTCGCCCTGACCGTCGGCATCAAGTCCAAGAACCTCGCGATCGGTGGCATCGGAGCGGTCATCCTCGTGATGCTGCTCGCCCAGTCCGGATGACGGCCACCCGCCGGGCCCAGGTTCCGGCTGATCGGGCTCCCTTCCGGAGGGGAGCCGGGAGCCCGGTCGGTCTGCACAGTCACAACTGAACACCGACAACTGAACAGCAGCGACAGCTGCACACACCGCACAGCCACAACTGAACAGCCACAACTGAACAGCTCGCTACGGATGCGAAGCAAACAGCCCGCCCGTCCCCGCCAGAAGGGAGCGTCAGAACATGTCCGGGCACCAAGGACGCCTGGATGTGTGCAGCAGGGCGTCGGCCCCCCGGCCGGCGCCCGCTTGTTCTTCCTGCACTCGCCCGAGCGCCACGAGCCGCGCCACCGACTCGTCACCGAGCCACAGCGTCGCCAACTCCCGCACGTCCAGTGTGAGATCGGCGCTCTGCGTCGTCGCCGTACAGGTGGCCCCGGCGGGCGAGGCCTCCAGCCGGTACCGGCCGCCGGCCATCCCGGACCCGTCCACGACCTGCAGCACCAGCGCGCCCTCACCCTCGTACGTCCGCGCCTCCAGGGCCCGTACGACATCCAGGATCCGCACCCACAGCCAGTCCGACTGCATGGTGATCCTGGCCGCCGGGGGGTTGGGCAGCAGGTTCGGGAGCAGGTCGTCGGGGGCCCGCCAGCCGCTCTTGACCTGCATGACCCAGTCGATCGAGCAGAGGTAGTGCCACAGGGCACGCTCGGCGGCCGGGGTCGAGGCGATCATTTGACGCACGTCGGCCGTGTTCAACGGCTGCATGGTGTCGGCCCACTTGTCGTCCACCGCGTACGCCATCAGCCCCTCGACCGTTCCGTCCGCCGCCCGGTACACGGCGAAGAACGGCTCGGTCCACGGGGCGGTGCGTACGGCCCCCGTCTTGAGCTGCCAAAACCAGTCGTCCCGGCTGATCGCCCCCGGCGTGGCACGGCGCATCCGGTCGTGCAGTTCCGGACCGAGCTTGCGTACGTCGCCGGGTTCCACCAGGTCGATACGGCCGCCGTCCAGATCCGGGCCGCGAGGGTCGAGGCCGGCGCGCGTGACGTCGACCGTCCACTCGGCGGCCGAAGTGGCGGGGCCGAAGCCGTAGCGGCCGTAGATCCGGTACTCGGCGGCGATCAGCGTCGCCAGGACGTCTCCGCGCTCCTTCGCGGCGGCGAGGTCCTGGCTCATCATGCGGGTCAGGAGCCCGCGCCGGCGGTGGGTGGCGGTCACGGTGACGGCGGAGATCGCGTCGGCGGCCACGAACTCACCACCGACCGCCGTCACCTCCTGCGCGAAGGACCGGAAGGTCGCCACGCAGCGGTCCCCGTCGAAGGCCCCGAGCAGCCGCCCCGGCTCGAACTGGCTCCTGCGGGCCTCCAGTTCCGTCTCCGACACGACCGGCTCCCGCAGAAACCCGGCATGCACGGCACGCAGCCATTCGGGATACTCGGCCTCGGTGACGGGACGGACGTCTATGTCGGCTGGGGCGTTCATGGGGCCACGGTAGGCGGGCGGGGATGAGGTGTCGCGTCGATTTTCCTGCCCGGGCCCGCCGCGACGTTCCCTAGGTCAGCAGATCCGCCACCCGCGCCTCCCCCTCCCGGTACCGCCGTGCGATCTCCCCGCTGCACTCGTCCGCCGTCCGCTGCAACCGCTGCCGCCGCCCGGACACCTGCTGCTCGTACCGCACGAGCCGGCCCATCGCGGTGCTCAGTTCGAGGTCGGTCCGCGCGGAGAGGTCCGACAGCTCGACCTCGGCGAGCGTCTCGGCGGCCAGCAGCCGGTACTCCTCGCTGTGCGGGGTGCCCAGCGTGACGTGGCGGGCCGAGGAGCGGTGGCGGGCCGGGGCGTCGGTGAGGATCTCCGGGAGCCGGTCGACCACCGAGGCCTCGGGGAGGCGTTCGAGCAGCGAGTCCGCGCCCGTCGGGGACCGGCGCAGCAGTTCCGCGCGGAGGATGTCGATACGGCCCTGCAGCAGCCGTCGGACATAGCTGAGGTCTGCCTCGTCCCGCTGGGCGTCCCGGCGCAGCGTGCGCAGCTCGGGCAGGCTCAGCGTGGCGAGATCGTGTTCTGTCGGATCCGGGGGCAGCAGGTGGCTGTCCGTACGCTGCGCGGGCGGCCGGGGTGTCTCCGGCTCCGCCCTGTGGGCAACGCGGACGGGCCCCTGCTGCCCGGTACTCGGTGTGCTCATGCGCCTCTACCGTCCCCTCGACCGGCGTGTGGAAGCATCGTGCCACCCCAAGTGGCCGCTATGTGACCGAGTGCCCCCGAACGGCCCCAGATGGGGGGTTAAGGATCAAAAACAAACCCGAACAAGGGTCCTTCTTGCGCGACCGGCATGATGGGCACATGCGTGCAGTGGTGCAGAGGGTGGACGGCGCGAGCGTCGTCGTCGACGGTGAGACGGTCGGGGAGATCAGCGGCGAGGGGCTGTGCGTCCTCGTGGGGGTCACCCACGAGGACACCAAGGAGAAGGCGGCCCAACTCGCCCGCAAACTCTGGTCGGTGCGCATGCTGCACGACGAGAAGTCGTGCAGCGACATCGACGCCCCGCTGCTCGTGATCAGCCAGTTCACCCTGTACGGCGACGCCCGCAAGGGCCGCCGCCCCACCTGGAACGCCGCCGCCCCCGGCGACATCGCCGAGCCGCTCGTCGACGAGGTCGTCGCCCAGCTCCGCGCCCTGGGAGCGACGGTGGCCACCGGCCGCTTCGGGGCGCGGATGCGGGTGTCCCTGACGAACGACGGCCCTTTCACGGTCCTGCTGGAGATGTGAAGGCCGCTCGGGCGAGGTGCTACGGCTCCACGACGACTTCCTGGGCCGCGGCCGTCGTGTCGGCGACGAGGCGCGCGTCCAGGGGGACGTTCCGCTTGACCAGGGCGAGCGCGACCGGGCCGAGCTCGTGGTGCCGTACGGACGTGGTCACGAAACCGATCTTGCGGCCGTCGGGCCCTTCGTCCGCGAGCCGGATGTCGGTCCCGGCGGGCGGGAGGTGCACCTCGCTGCCGTCCAGGTGCAGAAAGACCAGGCGCCGCGGGGGCTTGCCCAGGTTCTGCACCCGGGCGACGGTCTCCTGACCCCGGTAGCAGCCCTTCTGGAGGTGCACCGCGGTGCCGATCCAGCCGAGCTCGTGCGGGATGGTGCGGTGGTCGGTCTCGAAACCGAGGCGCGGGCGGTGCTGCTCGACCCGCAGCGCCTCGTAGGCGAGCAGGCCGACCGCGGGACCGGACTTCTCGGCGTACGACTCCAGGTCGGCGCGCGGCAGGAAGAGATCGCGGCCGTACGGCGTCTCGCGTACGACGACCCCCTCCGGCACCTCGGCGATGGAACCGGCGGGAAGGTGGACGACGGCGAACTCGTCCGTGCGGTCGGCGACTTCGACCCGGTTGAAGAACTTCATCGACTCCAGGTAGGCGACCAGCGCCCCCTGGGTGCCGGGTTCGACGTGCGCCCAGACGGTCGTGCCGTCGTCGACGAGATACAGGGCGTGCTCGATGTGTCCGTGCGCGGACAGGATGAGCGCCTCGGTGGCCTGGCCCGTCGGGAGGTCGCTGACGTGCTGGGTGAGCAGCAGGTGCAGCCAGCTGAGGCGGTCGTCGCCGGTGACGGACACGACCCCGCGGTGCGAGAGGTCGACGAATCCGGTGCCTTCGGCGAGGGCACGCTGCTCGCGGAACAGGTCGCCGTAGTGCGCGGCGACGCCTTCGTCCACACCCTCGGCGGGGACGGCACCGGGCAGGGACAGCAGAGGGCTCTTCATATGACTAAGCCTACGACTCGGTAGTTGAAGCCTTGAGAGAGCAGTCCTTGCAGCGGCCGAAGATCGCGAAGTGCTTCATGTCCGTCTCGAAGCCGAACTCCTGCCGGAGCTTCGCGGTGAAGTCGGCGGCCACCTTGATGTCCGCCTCGATGACGTTCTGGCAGTCGCGGCAGACCAGGTGGATGTGGTGGTGGCGGTCGGCGAGGTGATACGTCGGCGCCCCGTGCCCGAGATGGGCGTGGCTGACCAGTCCGAGCTCCTCCAGGAGCTCCAGGGTCCGGTAGACCGTGGAAATGTTGACCCCCGACGCCGTCTTCTTCACTTCCGTGAGGATGTCGTCGGGGGTCGCGTGCTCCAGGGTGTCCACAGCTTCGAGGACAAGCTGGCGCTGCGGGGTCAGCCGGTAGCCGCGCTGCCTGAGGTCGCTCTTCCAATCGGTGCTCACCACACTGGAAGTCTAGAACTACTTGAAGAAGGCGATCCCGTCGTCCGGCAGGTCGTCGGGCAGGGCCTTGGCCCAGCGCTCGACCTCCTCCGGGGTGACGACCTTCTTCAGGTGGGCCGACATGTAGGGGCGCAGCTCGACCTCGGGGGTCTGCTTCTCGCCGACCCACATGAGGTCGCTCTTGACGTAGCCGTACAGGCGCTTGCCGCCGGTGTACGGCCCCGAGGCGGCCGTACGCGCGACGGCATCGGTCACCAGGTCGATCTGTGGCTTCTGGGCGGCCATCTCGCCGTACCAGATCTCGACGACGCCGTCGTCGCGGACCATCGTCACCTCGACCTTGCGGTCGGCGTCGATGCGCCAGAAGCCGTGCTCGGACTCCAGCGGGCGGACCTTGTTGCCGTCGTTGTCCAGCACCCAGGTGTGGGACTCGTACTCCAGGAAGTCCCGGCCGTCATGGCCGAAGGTCACCTCCTGGCCGAAGTTGCACTTCTCCGAGCCGGGGAAGTCGTGCACGCCCGCGCCCGCCCAGTTGCCGAGCAGGAAGGCGAGCGGGACGAGGTCCTTGTGCAGGTCGGACGGGATCTCGATCATGAGTGGCGGTTCCTAGAGGGGGGTCAGCGCTGGCCCTGGTACAGCTTCTTCACGGTCAGCCCGGCGAAGGCGAGAACGCCGACGCAGACCAGGACCAGCAGGGCTTCGAAGAAGATCTCCACGGGGTGCTCCTCGGATGAGCGTGGTGCGGTGCATGTACACGGGCCGGGCCCCAGCTTACGCGGCCGGGGCCCGGGGGGCCGTAGGGGTCTCCTCAGCCGAGGAGCTGGGACTGGAGGGTCACGGTCTGCTGGAAGGGAACGGGGTTCGCGGCGCCCTTGCGGGACTGGAGGATCACCGCGAAGACGTCCCCCGCCGAGAGATAGCCCTGCCGAACCTGCTCAGCGCCGTACGGCTTCGGCTCCGCGAAGGCGGTGCGGGAGATTCCCGCAACGGCTGCCGGCTCCGGGAAGGCCTCGTCGTAGACGGCCTCGGCGGCACCGCGCACCCGGTAGGTCGGGCTGGTGTACGCCTGGACGTCGCTCTCCAGTTTGGACTCCACGACGTTCGCCGTGGCGAACTGAAGCAGGTAGACCCGGGTCCGAGTGCCGTCAGGGGTGGTCCAGCCGCGGGCCGCGATGTGGCGCAGACCGGTGTCGACGAGCTTCTGCCCCAACTCCTCCCGCTCCTCCTTCAGCTCGTACTCCGCCAGGAAGTCCTTCGTCGCCAGCCAGCCGTCCGAGCCGCGCAACGCCTTGTCCTCCCTCGCTCCCTCGGGCGCGGGCAGGAGGAGGGCACGCAGATCGGCGTAGTGGGCCTCGGCCGCGTTGCCTGCGGCGAAGGGACCGGGACTGCCGGACGGCAACGGCGGCTTGGTGAGCCGGGGGAAGTCCCAGCGCCCGTCGGAACGGGTGGACAGCCCCGGTACGTCCGTGCGTTCCATTCCTGAGATCCCGTACGCCGTCGCCGTCCCGGCCGTGGCGAGAACCACCGCGGCGGCGGTCCAGCGCAGGACGGCTCGCAGGACCCGGCGGTCCTTTCTCACCTCGACCGGTACGGGCTGCGGCGGTACGTCGGGCAGGGGCGGTGCGGCGACCTGCTGTGGCTCGGTCATACCGCCTCCCCCGGCTCGGCGATGCGGTCGAGCTGGGTACGCAGGAGCATCGCGACCCCCTTGGGGTCGAGTGGCCGGGCACCGTACGCCGTGACGGAGACCAGGACGTCCCCCACATAGGCGGAGCAGAGCATCATGTCGAGGTCCTCGTCGTTGCTCCCGGGCAGCCGGAAGCACCGGGCGTCGTCGTGGCCCTTGATCTTCGGGCCCTCCTTGAAGAGTTCCAGGGCAGACAGGAACTCGTTCTGTGCCTCGGAACTGTTCCGGACCGCCGTCTTGTTCGCCATCTGGGCGAGCACGACGCTCACCGAGTAGATGCCGCTGTTCTGGGAGGAGGCGTAGGACTCCCCGCTGAAGTAACTGCGCATCGCCATGCCCGACAGGCGCTGCCGGTCGATCTGGCGCTCCAACTGCTTGCGCTGGCTTCGGGGCAGACCTCTGAGGGCCTCCTTCCGCAGGGCCGTGGCCTGGGCGCCGCTGAGTTGCGCGTCGGAGCCGAAAGCCGCCAGGTCAGGACCCTGGACCCAGCCATCGGTGCCGTACGGCACGAGCATGCCGGCGAGCCCGCGCTGGGCCACCGCCTTCTTCTCCTCGACCGTGACCCTGGGGAACTTCCAGGTCGGAGCCCCCGCGTCACGGTCGGCATCGCGCACGGTCACCGCCGTGCCACCCACCCCGGCCACCAGTGCCGCGACGAGCAGAACCGAACCAGCGACAGCTGCGATGCGGCCCCGTCGCGCGGGTCCGCGGACCGGTGCGATCGGTGCAGTTGAGTGTTCGGTCGCCGATTCCGTCTCCGTTGTCTCGTGTTCCGTCACAGCCGCTCCATCTGCCGCTCGGCCAGGTCCATGATCGTCTTCTTGGCGATCGGCTTGGTCCCGTACACCCAGATCTCCATCGAGACGTCCCCGCGCCACGCGTGCGCCTCGGCCGCGTACTGCGGCAGATACCCCGGCTCGGTGTCCGGCCGGGTGTGCACATACGCCATGCCGTCCCCGGTGCCCGGGATCGCCCAGCTGTCGGTGCCGCTCTCCTCCTCGGCCCAGCCCTGGTGGTTGAGGCTGGAGTCGAGGGCCGCCATGGAGTCCTCCTGCCGGAACTGGACGAGCCGGACCTCCACGCTGTACGAGCTGCCCACCTTCCAGCCGACGACGGCTGCCCTGCGGAATTCGTCGCCGACGAGGTCGGTGAACTTCTCGGCCGGGTCGGTGAAGTCGTTCGCGTACTCGGCGATGTCCAGCCAGCCGTCCCCGGCCGCCCACTCGGCGTTCCGTGCCCCGGCCGGCTTCTTCAGCAGCAGCTTCCGCAGATCGCCCTCGGTCTTCACCCGGCGGTCCTGCGCGGCCGACAGCGGTTCGGGGCCGTCCCCCTTCGCCTGCGGCAGTACCGGCTGGGACAGCGGCGGCAGCGGAGTCGGGTCGCGGTCGGCCTGGATCAGGTATCCGACGCAGGCACCGGCGACGACACCGAGCGCGGCGGCACCGGCGATCAGCGTCGTGGTCCGTCCACGGCGGCGCGGCGACCGGCTCCCCGCCGAGGGGGCCTCCGTGACCGGGGCAGCCGGCTCGACCGGTTCACCCTCGGCCCGGACCGCTTCCCCTGCTTCTTCTGCTACTTCGGGCACTTGCAAGACATCCCTCACCTACCGAACCTGAAGCGCGCATGCCATATACACGCGCACAGGTGACTCATGGTCAGCGGCCGGAGTTGCAGCCGCGCTGGTTACGATTTGGACATGGCGAAGAAGCTCGTGATCAAGGTGACCGCCGGGGCCGACGCCCCCGAGCGCTGTTCGCAGGCGTTCACCGTGGCGGCGGTGGCCGTGGCCAGTGGGGTGGACGTCTCGCTGTGGCTGACCGGGGAGTCGGCGTGGTTCGCGCTGCCGGGGCGGGCCGCCGAGTTCGAGCTGCCGCACGCGGCCCCGCTGCCCGACCTGCTGGACTCGATCCTCGCGGGCGGGCGGCTCACCCTGTGCACGCAGTGCGCGGCCCGCCGGGACATCACGGAGAAGGACGTCATCGAGGGCGTACGGATCGCGGGGGCGCAGGTGTTCGTACAGGAGGCGCTCGCCGAGGAGACGCAGGCGCTCGTCTACTGAGCGGACACCGAGCCGGGCCGCGGCCTGTCACAGGTGATCGACAATGTGCCGGGCGTCTTACCCGGCGGGACTAGTCTCACGCTGGACGGCCACCCGTCCGTCGACATGACCGCCGCTCTGGGGGGACCCACCGCATGCGCGCCCTGCGAATACTTCTGATCATCGCCGTGATTCTCGGCGGGCTGTTCGTCGCCGCCGATCGTCTGGCGGTCCACTTCGCGGAGGGCGAGGTCGCGGACCGGCTGAAGGCGCAGGAGGGGCTGACCACGACGCCGAGCGTGGACATCAAGGGGTTCCCGTTCCTGACCCAGGTGGCCGGCGGTGAGCTCGACGACGTCGAGGTCGGGATGAAGGACTACGACGCGGACACCGGGACCAGCGGCGGCACGATCCGCATCGACGACCTGAACGCCGCCATGAAGGGCGTCGCGTTCTCCGGCGACTACAGCTCCGCCACCGCCTCCACCGCCGCCGGCTCGGCGACGATCGCCTACGACCAGCTGCTGAAGGCGGCCAAGTCGGAGGAGACCCAGCTCCCGCTGGGCATCACCGCCAAGGTCGTCGGCCTCTCCGACGGCGGCAACGGCAAGATCAAGGTCGACATCAAGGTCAGCGCCCTGGAGCAGCCCGTCTCCGTGCTCAGCACCGTCAGCGTCGTGGACGGGGACACCGTGCGGGTGCACGCCGACTCGATCCCGAGCTTCGGCAACATCACCCTGGCCGACTCCGACGTCCGTTCGATCGCCGACTTCGATCAGAAGATCGAGGGCCTGCCGGGCGGTATCAAGCTCGACAAGGTCGAAGCGGGTGCGGACGGTGTGGAGATCGCGGTGAAGGGTTCGGACGTCAAGCTCGCCGGGTAGGACGAGCGTCGGGCCGTACGCCATACGCCGATACGCCGGACGCCGCGCGTCCGACAGGCGAGACGGTGGCGTCCGTACCGTAGATGTGATGACGACTACAGCCGCCCGGGACCCGTGGGACCATGGCCCGGGCGGCTTTCTGGTCCCATATTCCGGACGATCGCATCTCAGCATGCGACACACCGGTGACATGCCGGTATGTCCGTCCCTACGATCGACGGCATGAAGCGACAGGCGGATCTCACGAAGCGGCGGGCAGTAGACCTGTGCCGCGTCGCCGCCATGCTCTGTCGCCCCTTCTGAGCGGACGGCATCGACCTCCGCATCCCCCTGCCCTGGCACTCTCAGGCATCCGTGCGCCCCGCGCACCCTTCCGCACGCCCCGCCGCAACTGCCCCGGAGGAGAAAGAGCATGAGCCGCAGCGACGTCCTGGTCGATGCAGACTGGGTCGAGGCCAACCTCGACAACCCGAGCATCGCGATCGTGGAGGTGGACGAGGACACGTCCGCCTACGAGAAGAACCACATCCGCAACGCGATCCGCATCGACTGGACCAAGGACCTGCAGGACCCGGTCCGCCGCGACTTCGTCGACCAGGAGGGCTTCGAGAAGCTCCTGTCGGCGAAGGGCATCGCCAACGACACCCTGGTGATCCTCTACGGCGGCAACAACAACTGGTTCGCGTCCTACGCCTACTGGTACTTCAAGCTGTACGGCCACGAGAACGTCAAGCTTCTCGACGGCGGCCGCAAGAAGTGGGAGCTGGACGCCCGCGAGCTGGTCGAGGAGGTCCCGGAGCGGACCGAGACGACCTACACGGCGAAGCCGCAGAACAAGTCCATCCGCGCCTTCCGCGACGACGTGGTGGCGGCCATCGGTTCGCAGAACCTGGTCGACGTCCGTTCCCCCGACGAGTTCTCCGGCAAGCTGCTCGCCCCGGCCCACCTGCCGCAGGAGCAGTCGCAGCGTCCGGGCCACGTCCCGTCCGCGCGCAACATCCCGTGGTCGAAGAACGCCAACGACGACGGCACCTTCAAGTCGGACGAGGAGCTCAAGGAGCTCTACGCCGAGGAGCAGGTCGACCTCGCCAAGGACACCATCGCGTACTGCCGCATCGGTGAGCGCTCCGCGCTGACCTGGTTCGTCCTGCACGAGCTGCTCGGTGTGGAGAACGTCAAGAACTACGACGGCTCCTGGACCGAGTACGGCTCCCTGGTCGGCGTTCCGATCGAGCTCGGCGCCAACAAGTAAGACACCCCGTCCAACCCGACCGGCCTTCCTTCCGGTCAGACCCCTTCCTTGGAGAAAGACATGTGTGGAGCGAAGGCCGGCGGCCCGGACGCCTCGACGATCAAGCCCGGTGAGACCACGATCCAGGGTCAGGTGACGCGTGACGGCGAGCCTGTGGTGGGTTACGTCCGCCTCCTGGACTCGACCGGCGAGTTCACGGCGGAGGTCCCGACCTCCGCGACGGGCCAGTTCCGCTTCTACGCGGCCGAGGGCACCTGGACCGTCCGCGCCCTGGTCCCCGGCGCCACCGCCGACCGCACGGTCGTCGCCCAGCAGGGCGGCCTGGCCGAGGTCGCGATCGCGGTCTGAGGCACCTGACCGACACCGGAGGGCCGTACCCCTGGGGGTACGGCCCTCCGGCCTTTCCCGGCCTACCCTGGACGTATGTTGGCGCGACGGCGGCATGTCTACTTCGTCATGATGGGCACCTGCATCGGGCTGTTCGTCCTGGCCTGGGGAGTCGTGCGGCTCTGGTCGATACCGGTGGCCGTGGGGATGTGCGTGGTGGCGATGGTGATCCCGCCGCTCGCCGCGATGGTCGCCAACCGGCGCGGCCCCGACGACCGATGGTGGGACGACCCTTCCGGCGACCCCAAGTCCGACGACTGGTGGGACGAGCTGGACGGGAAGAAGCGGCCGCAGTAGGAAGGCCCGCATGTCTTCTTCCGCGAGGCTGTCGCTGTCCACCGTCGTCCTCGACGCGCATGACGCCCACGAACTCGCCGCCTTCTACCAGCGCCTGCTCGGGTACGTGGTGCGCGCCGAGGAGCCGCGCTGGGTGCTCATCGGACCGCCGCCCGGCACCGGGGGCATCTCCCTCGCCTTGCAGACCGAACCCGAGTACATGCCGCCCGTGTGGCCCACCCGCAAGCCCGGCGACCAGCAGATGATGCTGCACCTGGACATCGAGGTCGACGGCGGCCCGGACGCCTTGGCGGCCGAGACCGCGCGAGCGGTGGCGGAAGGGGCGCGGCTCGCCGAGTACCAGCCGCAGGACGACGTCCGGGTCCTGTTCGACCCGTCCGGGCACCCCTTCTGCCTGTGGACCGAGACGCCTGGGACGACCTAGCCGATCGCCCGGCCCAGCACGTACACCGCCGGAGCCGCCGCGGCCAGCGGCAGGGCCACGCCCGCCGTGAAGTGCACGAAGCGCGACGGGTAGTCGTAGCTCGCGACCCGGTGGCCGATCAGCGCGCACACCGCGGCGCCCGCGCCGAGCAGGGCACCCTTCGCGCCGAGCCCCGTCATCCCGCCGACCGCGATGCCCGCGCCCGCCGCGGCGAGCAGGGAGACGACCACCGAGGCCGGGGTCGGCAGGGGCAGCGCGCGGGCCAGGACCGCGACGGCCACCGCGGCCGCGCCTACCGTCACCGCGTCCGGGTCCGCCGCGAGGTGGCCGGTCGCCACGATCGCCAGTGCCGCGGAGGCGACGGTCGCCATCAGGCCGTACATCCGCTCGTCGGGGTCGGCGTGCGAGCGGAGCTGCATCACCAGGCTGAGCAGGACCCAGACGCCGAGGGTGCCGAGGATCGCGGCGGGCGCGTTCTCCCGGCCGGCCGCGAGGAGTGCGGCGTCCGCAACCAGCGCCCCGAGGAACGCCAGCGCGATGCCCTGCCGGGCGGGCCACATGCCGTTCAGCCGGAACCAGCCGGCCGCGGTGACCGCCTGGAGGACGACGAGGGGCACGAGGAGGGCGTACGACCCGACGGCCGCCGTTCCGGAGAGCAGCAGGCCGAGCAGCGCGGTGAGGGCGGCGGGCTGGATGCCGGGCTCGATGATCGGGGAGCGGCCCTCGAGACGTGCGCGCTGGGCGTCGGTGACGCGGGGGTTGCCGGCGAGGGTGGCGGGTCCGTAGCCGGAGGGATCGGGCGCCGACCCCTGCGCGGCGGCGCCGGGATGCACCTGGGCGGCCCCGTGGACGGGGCCCCCGGTCGCCGGGGCATGAGCGTGACCGTCAGGGCCGGGAGCCATCGGCGCGGTTCCGTAGCCGACGGGGTCGGAAGCCGCGGGCGCGGGACCGTACCCGGCGGGACCGGGAGCCGTGGGCGCGGGTTGCCCGCCGGGGCCAGAGGCCGTCTGGCCCGACCCGTGACCAGCAGGGCCAGGAGCCGCCGACCCATGACCATGACCCGCGTGGTCGGAAGAAGCCGGCGCCGAACCATACGCGGAGGGACCGGAAGTCGCCTGCGCCCCGTACGCCGGGTCGGGAGCCGCTGCGGAGCCGTACGCACCGGCGGGCCCGTATCCGGGGCCGTACCCCTGGGGCTGGGGCTCGCCCTCGTAGTCCTGCTGCGGCCGATACGCCGTATCGGGCGCGGCCTGGGCCTGGACCGGTCTGTGCATCTGGGTGTCCCAGGTCTGGCCCTGCCACTGCTGGGTGTGCTGCTGGGCTGCCTGGGCGTCGTCGTCGTACCCCTGCTGGGCCGGCCAGCCCTGCTGCGGATACTGCTCGTAGTCGTCGTACGGCTGGTTCGTCATCGTCACCCTCCTGCGAACGGCGGGAGCACCTCGACCGTGCCGCCGTCGGCCAGCCGTACCGTCTCATGTCCGCGGGTGCCCACGGGGTCACCGTCGACGAGGAACGAGCATCGCCGCAGGACGCGCACCAGTTCACCGGGGTGTCGCTCACGCGCCGCGTCCAGCGCCTCGGCGAGCGTGGCCGCGTCGAAGGGCTCCTCGGCGATCCCGGCCGCGGCCTTCGCGGCGGCCCAGTAGCGCACCGTGACCTTTGGCATCCGCTTCCTCAATCGATCGGTGGTGTACGGGGCCAGGCTAGCCGCCCGCTGTGACAGCCCAGTCCCCGATACGGCCCAGCAGCTCGTCGCCGGCCGCGTGCTCGGCGTGGCCCATGGGCTCGATCCACAGCTCGCCGTGGTCGCCGGCGGCCGCCGCGAGCATCCGCGGGTGGTCGAGGGGGAAGTAGCCGTCGCGGTCGCCGTGGACGATCAGGAGCGGGGTGGGGGCGATCTGCGGGACCGCCTCGACCGGGGCGAGCGGGACGGGGTCCCAGTCGCGGTGATGGATCCTCGTACGGAATCCGTAGCGGCTCACCAGGCGGCCCTCGGGCCGGGTCACCAGCCAGTGGAGTCTTCGCATGGGGGCCGTGCCGCGGTAGTACCAGCGGGCCGGCGCACTCACCGAAACCACCGCGTCCGGGTACGCGTCCGTACGCCCCTCGCGCCCCGACACATCCGGACCGCCGGGCCGGTACAGCGCCGCGTGCCGCAGCGCCACCGAGCCGCCCATCGAGAACCCGAGGGTCACCACGCGCGTGTGGCCGAGTTCGCGTGCCCACGCCACCGCGGCGGCCAGATCCAGCACCTCGCGGTCGCCGACCGTCGAGCGCCCGCCGGAGGCTCCGTGGCCGCGGAAGGAGAAGGTGACCACGGCGCCGTACCGCGTGAACACGTTCACCACCCGGCGAACATGAGGACGATCCACATCGCCGGTGAAACCGTGCGCGATCACGAACACCAGGTCACGCGCGGGTGGCCGGGAGGCGTCGTATACGAGAGAGGGCGGATCGTATACGGAATCGATCGTCACACCGTCGTCAGTGTGCAGAAACGTCCGTATAGGTGCATGTCTGCGCGTCTCAGAGTGCGGACCACCCGTGGAACGCGCCACACGACCTGCCGGATCAATGCTCATGTGGGCTATTCTCGTCGGAAGAGGACTCGGGCAACGCAGCCCCCGGGTCCTTTTGTGCTTTCGGATACCCCTGTATACGAAGGCCGTGACCTCGCGGGACCGAGGAGGAACCAGACATATGAGTTCTCTGCTGCTCCTGACCAATGCCCTCCAGCCATCGACTGAGGTGCTGCCTGCCCTCGGCCTGCTCCTGCACAACGTGCGTGTGGCTCCGGCGGAAGGCCCCGCCCTCGTCGACACCCCGGGCGCCGACGTCATCCTCATCGACGGACGCCGTGATCTGCCGCAGGTCCGCAGCCTGTGCCAGCTGCTCCGCTCCACCGGGCCGGGCTGTCCGCTCATCCTCGTCGTGACCGAGGGCGGCCTCGCCGCCGTCACCGCCGACTGGGGCATCGACGACGTCCTTCTCGACACCGCCGGGCCGGCGGAGGTCGAGGCGCGTCTGCGGCTGGCCATGGGCCGCCAGCAGATCGTCAACGACGACTCCCCCATGGAGATCCGCAACGGCGACCTCTCGGTCGACGAGGCGACCTACTCGGCGAAGCTCAAGGGCCGGGTCCTCGACCTCACCTTCAAGGAGTTCGAGCTCCTCAAGTACCTCGCCCAGCACCCCGGCCGCGTCTTCACGCGCGCGCAGCTGCTGCAGGAGGTCTGGGGCTACGACTACTTCGGCGGCACCCGGACGGTCGACGTGCACGTACGACGGCTGCGCGCGAAGCTCGGACCCGAGCACGAGTCGCTGATCGGGACCGTCCGGAACGTCGGTTATCGATTCGTTACGCCGGAGAAGGGCAGCGTCGGCGCGGGCGAGGACGCCAAGGCCAAGGGCGGCGTGACCGGTGCTTCCGGCCAGGCAAACACGGAGGATGCGGACGAGAGTGCCGCCCTGGACGCCTCCGAGGTACCGGCCGAGGCATAGCGGGTTCTCCGCCTGGGCATGGCTCCCGCACGGGCTACCTCCCGGTAGGCCTTCGCGGGGGCACAGTGCCTCCTTCACGCCCTGCCCAGAGCGGGTCCATCCGCGTAGACTCCGCGCGTGGCCAAGGTAACCAGGGATGATGTGGCGAGACTGGCGGGAACGTCCACCGCCGTAGTCAGTTATGTCATCAACAACGGACCCCGGCCGGTCGCCCCGGCCACGCGCGAGCGTGTCCTCGCCGCGATCAAGGAGCTGGGCTACCGGCCCGACCGGGTCGCCCAGGCGATGGCGTCCCGGCGTACGGATCTCATAGGCCTGATCGTGCCGGACGCGCGCCAGCCGTTCTTCGCGGAGATGGCGCACGCCGTCGAACAGGCCGCGTCCGAGCGCGGCAAGATGGTGCTCGTCGGGAACTCCGACTACATCGGCGAGCGCGAGGTCCACTACCTGCGGGCGTTCCTCGGGATGCGCGTGTCCGGGCTGATCCTGGTCTCCCACGCGCTGAACGACAACGCCGCCGCCGAGATCGATGCGTGGGACGCCCGGGTCGTGCTGCTGCACGAGCGGCCGGAGGCGATCGACGACGTCGCCGTCGTCCTCGACGACCTCTCCGGCGCGAAGATCGCCGTCGAGCATCTGCTGGGGCACGGATACCCCTACGTCGCCTGTATGGGCGGTACCGCCGACACTCCCTCCGTGGGCGACCCGGTCTCCGATCACGTCGAGGGCTGGCGACGGGCCATGGAGGAGGCCGGGCTCCCCACCGAGGGACGGCTCTTCGAGGCGCCGTACAACCGCTACGACGCGTATCAGGTGGCGCTCGGGGTGCTCTCCGGGCCCGATCGCCCCCCGGCGATCTTCTGCTCCACCGACGACCAGGCGATCGGTCTGCTGCGGGCCGCGCGCGAGCTGCGCATCGACGTGCCGGGCGAGCTGGGGGTCATCGGGTTCGACGACATCAAGGAAGCCGCGCTCGCGGATCCGCCGATGACGACGATGGCGTCGGACCGCTCGGCGATGGCCCGGGCCGCGGTGGATCTGGTGCTGGACGACGGACTCCGGGTCGCGGGGTCCCGCCGGGAGCGGCTGAAGGTGTTCCCGTCCCGCTTGGTCGTACGACGGTCCTGCGGGTGCGAGTGACCTCTCGGGGCAACTCTCGGGGCGCCTCTCTTAAGAGCGTCTGAGAACACCTGGCCGGAGGCCAGCGGCGGCTTTATATCGGGCATACGAGGTTCTGCCGGGCTTCTCAGGGAGCACTCAGGGAGCTCTCATGGTGGGGCGACAAGCTCGTTGTCATGACCGAGAGCTTCCGCCGCGACGGCGAGTACGAGCAGTACGAGACCCCCTCCCAGGGCGCCCAGCAGCACGCTTCCTCGCCCGTGAACCCCGAGTGGCCGCCCCCGCCGGCCCAGCCGCCCGTGACGCCCGCGCAGCCCGCGGCACCGGTTCAGCAGCCGGTCGTCGAGCCGACGACCGTGTGGCCGGGCGGGCAGCAGCAGGCTCAGCCCGCCGCCTTCGCCTCCCACGGCGGCGGTTCGTACGGCGGTGACGGCAGCGGCGGCGGGACCGCTCTCCTCACCGCTCCCCCGGCCGCGCCCGCGACCCCCGCCCACAAGAAGCGCACCCGCGGCCCCCTCGCCCTCCTCGCCGCCGTCGCGATCGTCGCCGCGGCGATAGGAGGCGGCACCGCCTACGGCATCCAGGAACTGACCGGCAGCGACGCGGTCACCTCCAGCAGCACCAGCACCAGCGTGGTGCCGTCCTCCGCCAAGGGCACGGTCGCGGGGGTCGCCAAGGCGGTCAGCCCGAGCATCGTCGAGATCAACGCCACCTCGAACGCCGGTGAGTCCACCGGCTCCGGCGTGATCATCACCAGCGACGGCGAGATCATCACCAACAACCACGTCATCTCCGGCGCCACCACCATCAAGGTGAGCACCAGCGACGGCAGGACCTACACCGCGAAGGTCGTCGGCACCGACAGCAAGAAGGACCTCGCCCTCATCAAGCTGGAGAACGCCTCCGGCCTGGCCGTGGCCACCCTCGGCAACTCCGACGGCGTCCAGGTCGGCGACGAGGTCGTGGCGATCGGCTCCCCCGAGGGCCTCACCGGCACCGTCACCAGCGGCATCGTCTCCGCTCTCAACCGGGATGTCACCGTCGCGACGGACGAGGGCCAGGATCAGGGACAGAGCCAGGGCGGCGGCAACGGTCAGTGGCCGTTCGAGTTCGGCGGCCAGCAGTTCAACGGCGACACCGGTTCGTCCACGACGACGTACAAGGCCATCCAGACGGACGCCTCCTTGAACCCGGGCAACTCCGGCGGCGCGCTCATCGACATGAACGGCAACATCATCGGCATCAACTCCGCGATGTACTCCGCCACTTCGGACTCCTCGACGGCCGGCAGCGCGGGCCTCGGCTTCTCCATCCCGATCAACACCGTCAAGTCCGACCTGGCCACGCTGCGGGCCGGCGGCGCCGACAACTGACACACCCCCTGACCTTGGCAAGGAGTACGTCATGATCAAGCAGGTTTCGCACCCGGTGGCCGGCACCGACCCGGCCGGATTCACCCTGGCCCTTGAGGTGGCGTACGAGCTGCACCCGCCGGTGACGCGGGCGCCCGAGGTGGCGTCCGTGGCGGTGGCCCGCCGCGGGGTGAGCGCCGCCCGCAGCCGCCGCCGCAGCGCCGCACGCGGCTGAACCCCGCCCTTAACGCACCGGCCGGGAACCATGCGAGGCTGAAAGCGTTCACTGTCCTCAGCCCCCTGCCGTCCCACCGCACCCGAGGAATCGCCAGCCATGAGCCCCGCCGAAGGCGACCGTGACCCCCAGCGCATCCTGATCGTCGACGACGAGCCGGCGGTGCGCGAAGCACTCCAGCGCAGCCTCGCCTTCGAGGGCTACGACACGGAGGTGGCCGTGGACGGCGCGGACGCGCTCGACAAGGCGACCGCGTACCAGCCCGACCTGGTCGTCCTCGACATCCAGATGCCCCGCATGGACGGGCTCACCGCCGCCCGGCGCATCCGCGGCGCGGGCGACACGACCCCCATCCTGATGCTGACGGCCCGCGACACGGTCGGTGACCGGGTCACCGGGCTCGACGCGGGCGCCGACGACTATCTGGTCAAGCCGTTCGAGCTCGACGAGCTGTTCGCCCGGGTCCGTGCGCTGCTGCGGCGCAGTTCGTACGCGGCGGCGGCCGGTGCGGGGTCCGTCGAGGACGACGAGGCGCTCACCTTCGCGGACCTGCGGATGGATCTCGCGACGCGTGAGGTCACGCGTGCGGGGCGGCCCGTGGAGCTGACCCGTACCGAGTTCACCCTGCTCGAGATGTTCATGGCCCACCCGCGCCAGGTGCTGACCCGGGAACAGATCCTGAAGGCGGTGTGGGGCTTCGACTTCGAGCCGTCGTCCAACTCGCTGGACGTGTACGTGATGTACCTGCGCCGCAAGACGGAGGCGGGCGGCGAGCCGCGGCTCGTGCACACCGTTCGCGGCGTGGGGTATGTGCTGCGGCAGGGTGGCGCGGAGTGAAGAGGGTCGTACGGCGCTACCGGTCCCTGCCGATCCGGTCACGGTTGGCGCTGCTGGTGGCGGCGGCGGTGGCGTTCGCGGTGGCGGCGGTATCGGTGACCTGCTGGTTCATCGTGCAGGGGAAGCTGTACGAACAGTTGGACAAGGACCTGCAGCGCGGCACGGACGGACCTCAGCAGGTGCGGCAGATGCAGCAGGCCCAGTTCGCCCTCGACAACTGCTCGCAGACCTCGCAGGGCACTGGTGTCTTCCGCGGCAACTACACCCAGGTGGTCACGGAGAGCGGGAAGGTCTGTGTCTTCGGCGACTCGGTGGGCACAGTGGAAGTCGCCCGAGCGGACGAGAATGCGATCAAGAACGCGGACCGAGACAAGCTCTACTTCCGCAATGGCACCGACGACGACGGCGACGCTGTACGGGTGATGACCCAACCGCTGGGAGCCACCGTCACCCAGACAGGGGAGACCGGTCCCAAGGTCGGGATTCTCGTTGCCGTCTCCCTGAAGAGCACCCAGTCCACCCTCAACGACCTCGCCCTCATCCTCCTCCTCGTCTCCGGCATCGGAGTCCTCGGCGCCGGTGCCGCAGGCCTCTTCGTCGCCCGCGCCGGTCTCCGCCCCGTCGACAAGCTCACCGAGGCCGTCGAGCAAGTGGCACGCACCGAGGACCTGAACATCCGCATCCCCGTCGAGGAGGACGCCGAGGACGAGGTCGCACGCCTGTCACGCTCCTTCAACTCGATGACGAGCTCCCTCGCCAGCTCCCGTGAGCTCCAGCAGCAGCTCATCGCCGACGCGGGTCACGAGCTGCGCACCCCTCTCACCTCCCTGCGCACCAACATCGAGCTCCTCACCCGCAGCGAGGAGACCGGCCGCCCCCTCCCCGAGGCCGACCGCAAGGCGCTGCTCGCCTCCGTCAAGGCGCAGATGACCGAACTGGCGTCTCTGATCGGCGACCTGCAGGAGCTGTCCCGCTCGGAGGGCCAGCGTGGTGAGCGGGTACAGGTCGTCGCGCTGGAGGACGCCGTCGAGTCGGCCCTGCGCAGGGCACGGCTGCGGGGCCCGGAGCTGACCATCGACGCCTCGCTGGAGCCCTGGTACACCCGGGCCGAACCCGCCGCACTGGAACGCGCCGTGGTCAACATCCTCGACAACGCCGTGAAGTTCAGCCCCGAGGGCGGCACGATCGAGGTCCGGCTCAACGAGGGAGTCCTCACCGTCCGCGACCACGGCCCCGGTATCCCCGCCGAGGAACTCCCGTACGTCTTCGACCGCTTCTGGCGTTCCCCGTCGGCCCGCGCCCTGCCCGGCTCCGGTCTCGGCCTCTCCATCGTGGCCCGCACGGTCCAGCAGGCCGGCGGCGAGGTCACCCTCGGCCACGCCGGAGGCGGCGGCACGATCGCGACCGTACGACTGCCGGGGGCGCCGACTCCGCCGCCGGAGGCTCCCGCCGCCGTACTGTGAACGCCAAGCTGTCGATGTCCTGTCAACCCTCACGCGTTCTCGACCCTACTCACGGGTTCTCTGCCAGCTTCCTGAGTTGTCGAACAGGTGCCCCACGCATCTGTCCTCAGCACTCAGGAGTGAAGAACCCCCCATGCGTTTGTTTCGTACATCGACTCTGAAGAAGAGCGTCCTCGCCGCCGCGTCCGCGGCCCTCGCCGTCACCGGGCTGCTGGCCGGTTCGGGGACCGCTCAGGCGGCCGGTCCCGGCGGGGCCCAGAACGTCCGGGGCGTGGACCCCGGGAACACCGACGTCATGCTGGACCGGCTGTGCAGCCAGGAGACCAGCCTGACCGGGGTCTACGGCGCGCTCAACGTCGACACCGGCGAGTTCAAGACGCAGGACGAGTACCTGCGGGATGTCGTCGGGCTGTGGGTGCCCGCCGGGCCGTGGGAGCTGTTCCGCGGCTGGTGCGGGTACGCGCAGTCCTCGACCTGGTCCGTGAAGGGCGAGCCCGTCCGCACCTCCGAGTGGACCGGCAACCACGGCACGACCGAGGACAAGGTGACCTTCGTCAGCGGGTACAGCACCAAGACGTTCGCCAAGAAGAGCGTCGGCGCCAGCATCAGCCTCTCCCTGGCCAAGAGCATCTTCTCCGGAACCGTGGGCGGCACCGCCGGCTACGAGTGGGGCTGGGAGAAGACCTCGTCCTTCGAGCGGCGCAGCGAGAAGTCCATACCGCCGTGCACCCAGGTGGCGACCACCTGGACGCCGTACCAGCGGGTGGTCCGCGTGAACCCGGTGTTCTACGTCGAGGACTACCAGTGGAACAAGGGCGACGGCGAGGTCACCGCGCACACCTGGCGTGGCCGGGACGCGAGTTGGAAGACGATCTACTCGTACGGCTACTACATCGACGGCACCTCCGACAAGCTCCTGCCCAACGGCCAGCCCGACGGCCGTGAGGACAAGTGGCAGGAGAACCTCGACCCGAAGTCCTGCGCCCGGTAGGCGCATTCGGGCGGCAACCTTCCGTGCGGGGGCGGCGACTGCACTGCGGTCCATCCCCCGCACGGAACGGAACCGCAGATGAGTGAGACACGCAGCAAGGCCCGCCACCGCAGAAGGAAGACGGCCCTGGCGGTCGGTCTCCCGCTGGCTCTGAGCGCCGCCGGAGTCCTGGGCTACGGCGCCCTGCCCGGCGCCCAGAGCCGGGCGTCCGCCGCCACCACCGCCGCTCCGGCCTGGGTCACCGCCACCGCGGACGGCTTCGCCTCGGTCAACGCGCTCGGCCAGAACGGGACCTACGGCGGCCGGGACGGCCAGATCGTCACCGTGAAGACGCTCGCCGACCTGGAGAAGTACGCGACGGCGAGCGAGCCGTACGTCATCGTCGTCGCCGCGACCATCACCATGGACCCGGTCGGGAAAGAGATCAAGGTCCAGAGCAACAAGACCATCGTCGGGTCCGGGACCTCCGGGCAGATCGTCGGCGGCGGCTTCTTCCTCGGCTCCGGCGTGCACAACGTGATCATCCGCAACCTCACGATCCGGGACGCCTACCAGGGCGTGTGGAACGACAAGGAACACGACTTCGACGCCATCCAGATGGACGGCGCCCACCACGTGTGGATCGACCACAACGACCTGCGGCACATGGCCGACGGACTCATCGACGTCCGCAAGGACAGTACCTATGTGACGGTCTCCTGGAACAAACTCAGCCAGGACAACAAGGCGTTCGGCATCGGCTGGACGGAGAACGTCGTCACCGACATCACCATCCACCACAACTGGATCCGCGAGACCGAGCAGCGGAACCCCTCCACGGACAACGCGGCCCACGCGCACCTCTACAACAACTTCCTGGAGGACGCGGCCGGGACGGACATCAACTCCTCCTACGGCAACTACTCGCGCGGCGCGACCAGGATGGTCCTGGAGAACTCCTACTTCCAGGGCTTCAAGAACCCCGTCATCAAGGACAGCACCGCGAGCATCGTCCAGAAGGGCAACACCTTCGTGGGGACGAGCGGGCGCAACGAGAGCGGGGGCACGGCCTTCGACCCGAAGACGTACTACGCCTACACGCTCGACAAGACGGCCGACGTACCGGCGCTTCTCAAGTCCGGTGTGGGGCCGCGCAGTTCGATCGGTACGACGGCGACCGCGTCGACGAAGGCCGCCGCCGCGACCACGCTCACCGTCGCCAAGGACGGCAGCGGGCAGTTCTCGACCGTGCAGGCCGCGGTGAACGCCGTACCGGCGAACAACCCCTCGCGCGTGGTGATCTCGGTGAAGCCGGGGACCTACCGCGAGCTGGTCAAGGTGCCGTCCAACAAACCGCACGTCACCATCCAGGGGTCGGGCGGCAGCCGTAACGACACGGTGATCGTCTACAACAACGCGTCCGGCACCCCCAAGCCCGACGGCTCGGGCACCTACGGCACCGGCGGCAGCGCCACCGTCGCCGTCGAGGCCGACGACTTCCAGGCCCGCAACCTGACGATCTCCAACGACTTCGACGAGGCCAGTCACCAGGACATCGCCAACCAGGCGGTCGCCCTGCGCACCGCCGCCGACAAGGTGTTCCTCGACGGGGTCATCGTCAGCGGCGACCAGGACACGCTCCTCGTGGACACCGCGGCCAAGGACAAGCTGGGCCGGGTCTACATGACCAACTCCTACGTCATCGGCAACGTCGACTTCATCTTCGGGCGGGCCACCGCGGTGATCGACAAGTCCGTCATCACGCTGAAGAAGCGCTGGAACGGCACCTCGGCCGGTTATGTCACCGCGCCCAGCACCGCCGCGGGCCGCAAGGGCATCCTCATCGCCAACTCGACGGTGAACGGGGACGTCTCCTCCGCGAGCTTCTACCTGGGCCGCCCCTGGCACGCCGGCGGTGACGCGAGCCTCGACCCGCAGACCACGGTCCGCAACACGTCGTTGAGCGCCGCGATCAAGTCCACGCCGTGGACCGACATGAGCGGCTTCTCCTGGAAGGACGACCGGTTCGCGGAGTACAAGAACTCCGGTGCCGGCTCGGGTGCGGCGAGCAGCAACCGGCCGCAGCTGACCGACGCGCAGGCCGCCGGCCAGGAGGTCGCGGACTGGCTGGGCGACTGGACGCCGAGCAGCTCCTGACCTGGCGTTTCACCCGCTTTCCGCTCCACTGTCAGACCCTCGATCTAGGCTGGTTTCCGTAGATCAAGGTGTCGGACGGGGGAGCGGAAAATGGTGCGTATCGAAAGGCATCGGGTCGGCGAGGCGGCCGTTTCGGCGGTGCGGAAGGACTTCGCGAACAGGATCGGTTCGCAGGTCCACTCCATGTCCAAGGCCGGCCCGGTGACGGCGTGGGAGTGGTGGCTGATCGCCCAGGAGTTCGTCGAGTATCTCGGCGCGCTCTCGGTGGAGACCCCCGATCTGCACTCCCCCGAGGCGAAGGCGGTCCTGGAGGACGCCGCCGAGGCGGCCGCCGGAGCGGTGGCGTACGCGGCGTACTTCCCCCGCGACCACTTCGAGGTCTTCCTCACCTACCCGAACTGGGGCCTGGTGTACGACCGCGAGACCGGCGGCACCCCGGAGCCGGTCACGGCCGCCAAGTGGCTGGACGCCTTCTGCCTGGCGATCCTCGCCGAGAAGACCCAATGGCACGGCGAGGCCTTCCACTTCGCGCGCGAGGCCCCCCAGCGGGGCCGCTCCGGCCACCCCGAC
This sequence comes from Streptomyces sp. SAI-127, assembly GCF_029894425.1. NCBI lineage: Bacteria > Bacillati > Actinomycetota > Actinomycetes > Kitasatosporales > Streptomycetaceae > Streptomyces > Streptomyces sp. SAI-127. The sequence continues at coordinate 5,548,078 of NZ_JARXYJ010000001.1, read as the reverse complement.
GCCGAACTGATCAACGGCTTCATGGCCTGCGTCCTCGGCGACACCGACGACGACGGCGTCACCTGCCCGCCCTCCCGCAAGCAGAAGCTCACCGCGCTCGACGCGGCGCTCGACCGGGTCCGGGCCCGGGAGACGGAGACCGGCGAGCACCTCGCCAACCAGGCCTACGGCCTCGGGCTGCAGGCGCTGCGCGCGCTGACCGCGGGTGACCGGCAGGGGTTCGACGACGCGGTCGTACGACTGCTGCGGCCGCTGACCGGTACTTCCGGGCCCGGAGCACGTCCGGGCAGTCTTCTCCCCCTCCTCCCGATCGCCCTGACGGCACTGGCGCACCGCGAGGAGGGCTGGCCGCCGGCCGCCGACAGCGACTATCTGCCAGACGCGCTGGTCACCGGTTTCAAGGCCACGCCGCCGCGGGTGGGGCCCTACGGCCGGGACCGCCGTCCGGACGCGGTGGCCGAACTCGCCGAGGGGGTGGTGGAGTTCGGGCGGTTCCTGGAGCCGCGTCCCCTGGACCCGGACAGCGAGGAGCAGTTCGAGCGGTACACCCGGGACGCCATCACCCCGATGCCCGGCAAGTCGCTCACCACCTTCGGGCTGGCCTACGCCGTCACCTATCAGGAGCTCCTGTTCCGGACCCGCGCCTCGCACTCGCCCGACGCGAGCGACGCCCAGCTGGAGAACCTGCGGCTGGCCGCGGAGCTGGGGGCCGCGTTGTTCCGTACGACACTGGCGGAGCCCGGTACCGACGTGCCGGTGACGATCGACGGCAGGACCGTGACCTACCCCGCCTGCCGGGACGAGGACGCCGGGCCGGGCGCCTGGCACCGGGCGGTGCACTTCGCGCTGGTCACGGGCCGGCGGGAGCATCTGGCGCCGCTGGTCCTGGCGGGGCCGGAGCGCGTCGGCCCCGACCGTTCCGCGTCGGCGTCCTACCGGCGGGCCCTGCACGCCTATCTGCGCGGCGAGGACCCCGAGCCCGCCACGGACCTGGCGCTGCGGGACGCCGGGAAGGCCCGCGACCAGGGTGTCCTGCCGCCGCCCGCGGTGCTCTTCTCCCAGCTCGTGGAGGGTGACGAGGAGAGTTTCAACCTGGCCCTCCTGGACGCTCTCACGGCCCACCGCGACCACTACGCCGTCGCGGACCGCCCCACCGACCCCGACGCCGCTCTGAGCCTCGAGATCCTGGGCCTCGTCTGTCACGCCCGTCGGCGGGGCTGGGAGATCAGGGTGCGGTCGCCGTATCTGCCGGCCCGGATCGTGGGGGCGGCGGAACCGTTCTGAGGTGTACGGCCCGCGCGTCAGCGCCTGAGGACCACCGTGCCGTCCAATTTAAAGGGCGGACATCTACGGACCGACCGCCAGTCCGGAGCCCTCGATGCGCACCCGGATTCCGTCCTTCGCCACGCGGACGTCCCTCAGCCGCAGGTCACCGCTCGGCGGCTCCGGCAGCCGGAAGCCGAGGGAGAGGCGGTCGGCGAGGACCGGGCGGGTCAGCCGGGAGAGGGCATCGAGAAGCGCCGGGTCCAGGCCCAGGCGGTCCAGGAGCTCGGGGTGGGCCAGGGCCAGATCGAGGAGGTTCAGGCGCATGGCCTGCCGTACGAACTCCGGGCGGCCGGTCAGACGGGACAGCGCGGTGTCGGAGCGCCGCGCCTCACGCACGGTGGCGTCGGGCACGCCCAGCGCGCGCACGACGGACGGGACCGCCAGCAGGGCCCTCGCCTTACGTGTCTCCCGGGCGACGGCCGCGGCGGACTCACGGGTCAGATGCAGGCCCTGTGAGGCGCGCGTGCCCGGCCGGTAGGTCGCCAGCTCCCCGATGTCCAGGCGCATCCCGCCGATCCGGGTGTCGACGCCCCGCTCTCCGTCGCGCGCCACGCGCACGTCGGCCCGCAGCCTCAGGTCGTGTCCGGCGACCGGAAGAGTTCCGCGCACGGCGACCCGGTCCCGGCCGGCCCCCGTGAACGTCACCTGGGACGCGCCGAGTTCACGGTTCATGTCGGCGAAGGAGAGCAGGACGTCACCGTCGAGCCGGGGAACTCGCGCCCCGCGCACGGAGGTCGGCCCGTCCCCGTCGAGCCGTATGTCATGGGCCGTCGCCGACACCGCGGCCAGCGTGACCCGGTCGGCCGCCACGTCCGGGACGGTCACCCTGACCGAGTCCAGGCGCTTGCCCACGAGTTGCGGCAGGAACGGGAATCCGTCGATCTCCACCTCGGGCGCCGCGGTCAGCCGCAGCCGGTCCTTGAGGGTGTCCGCGGCCCGGTGCTCGGCGTAGAGGACGGCCCAGCGGTCGGCGAGGGTGAGGAAGGCGGCGAGCACCAGCAGCGACGCGACCGCCTTCAGCGCGAACGGCAGGCCTGTGAAACGGCCCCGCCGACGTCGCCCGGTGCGGCGGTGGGTGGTCGGCGGGGCCGGGGGTTCTTCGTACGGAACGTCATATGGGTGGGGATGCGTGGGTATGTGGTGGGGGGAACGCATCAATCCATCCGATCATGCGTATGCCCCCCACCCGCAACCCGTACCGGGGTGGTGCGACTCAGCTCACGATCTCTACTGCACGATCGCGATCCGGTTCGCCGTCGGCGGTGCGATCGGAGCGCTCGCCGACGAGTTGGCCGTCAGGTACTCCACGAGAGCGGCGAGGTCGTCGCCGCCGACGAGGTCGTTCGTGCCCTGGCCCAGCGTGGTGATGCCGTCGCCGCCGCCCGCGAGGAAGCTGTTGGTCGCGACGCGGTAGGTGGCCGCCGGGTCGATGGCCGTTCCGTTCAGCTTCACGGAGTCGACGACGATCCGGTCCGCGCCGGTCTTCGTCAGGTCGAGCGTGTAGGTGAACCCGGTGGACGGCAGCAGGATCTTCGGCGAGGCCGCGTTCGACCCGCTCACCTGCTCCTGGAGCACCTTGATCAGCTGGGCCCCGGTGAAGTCCTGGAGGTTCACGGTGTTGGAGAAGGGCTGCACGGTGAAGCCCTCGGCGTACGTCACCACGCCGTCGCCCTCGGTCCCCTTGGCCGCGTAGGTCAGGCCCGCCCGGACACCGCCCGGGTTCATCAGCGCGAGATCGGTCCCGGGGTCGAGCTCCTTGCCGTACGCGAGTTGCGCGTCGGCGATCAGGTCACCCATCGGCGACTCGGTGCCGGTGCTCGGGATGTCGGCGGAGATGTAGCCGACCGCGCGGTTGCCGATGGGCGCCGCGAGGGTGTTCCACTTGGCGATCAGCTCGGTCATGTCGGGCGCCTTGGCGACGGTCCGGGTGACCACGTGGTTCGCCGACTTCACGGCCGTACGGGCGATGTCGCCGGTGAACCGGTCGTACGTCAGCGTCGTGTCCGTGTAGATCCGGCCGAAGGAGGCGGCCGAGGTGACCATGCGGGGCTTGCCCGACGGGTCGGGGATCGTGCACACGTACGCGGCGTGCGTGTGGCCGGTGACCAGGGCGTCCACCGACGGCGAGATGTTCTTGGCGATGTCGACGATCGGGCCTGAGATGCCGTCACCGGCGCCCGGGGAGTCACAGTTGTAGTTGTAGGCGCCCGAGGCCGGCAGCCCGCCCTCGTGGATGAGGGCCACGATCGACTTGACGCCCTGCTTCTGCAGCACCTTGGCGTACTTGTTGATCGTCTCGACCTCGTCCTTGAACTTCAGGCCCTTGACGCCCTCGGCGGAGACGACACCCGGGGTGTCCTCCAGGGTGACACCGATGAAGCCGACCTTGACGTCCTTCTTCTTCCACACCCAGTACGGCTTGAGGATCGGCCTGCCGGTCTTCTCGTCCAGGACGTTGGCCGCGAGGTAGGGGAAGTCGGCGCCCTCGAACTCCTCGTTGTTGTAGCAGCCGGCGGTGGGATGACAGCCGCCGTTCTGGAGACGGCCCAGTTCCCTGGCGCCCTCGTCGAACTCGTGGTTGCCGACGGACGTGACGTCCAGGTCGAGCTTGTTCAGCGCCTCGATGGTGGGCTCGTCGTGGAAGAGACCCGAGATCAGCGGCGACGCGCCGACCATGTCACCACCGGCGGCGGTGATGGAGTACCCGTTCGCCTTGCGCGCCTCGCGCAGATGGGTGGCGAGGTACTCGACACCACCGGCGTCGATCGTCTTGGTGGTCCCGTCCGCCTGGAGCTCGGTGACCCGGCCGGAGGAGCCGGACGGCGGCTCCAGGTTGCCGTGCAGGTCGTTGAAGGACAGCAGCTGGACGTCCTGGTAACGGCTCGGCAGCGGCTTGCCGTGCTTGCTGTCGTGCGCGCCGGCCGGCAACGCGGCGGCGAGGGCGCCGACCGTGGCGAGACCGGCGGCTGCGGCGACCAGACGGTACGTACGACGTCTGAGACGACCGGCGTCCGACTGGCGCGGCTGGGATATGGCTGGCATACGCCCCCCTGAGCTTCTGCTGAATCCGGTGAACCCGGTGGATCCGGATGAGGAAGTGCCCCCGTCCCGGCGCAGCCTAGGGTCAACGCGCGTAGCGCGACAGAGGTTTCGTGGTTACATCCTGGTTGCTTCTTTGCCGCCGCTTTGCCCGGACCTCCCCTTACCCTCGTAGCCATGACCAGCGACGACATCGGACGCCCCGGCATCTCCCGCTCCATCGAGACCCTTTCGGCGCTCTCGCCGGAACAGACCGAGGCGGTCCTCCAGCTCCTCGCCGAGGCCGCGCACGACGACGGCCAGCAAGCGGTGTCCGAACAGGGCAGGCTGCAGCTGCGGGGCGGTGCCCGTGAGGGCGTGTCCCATCTGCTGCTGCAGGTCGGCGACGAACTGGTCGGCTACGCCCAGTTGGAGGACACCGACCCGGTGGAGGCCCCGGCGGCGGAGCTGGTCGTCCACCCGGCCCACCGCGGCCACGGCCACGGCCGCGCCCTGGGCGCGGCCCTGCTCGCCGCCTCCGGCAAGCGGCTGCGGGTGTGGGCGCACGGCGGCCACAGCGCCGCCCGGCACCTCGCCCAGGTCCTCGGCCTGACCCTGTTCCGTGAACTACGGCAGATGCGCCGCCCCCTGACCGGCATGGAGCTGCCCGACCCGGTGCTCCCGGCGGACGTGACGGTCCGTGCCTTCGTCCCCGGTGAGGACGACGCCGCCTGGCTCGCGGTCAACGCGGCCGCATTCGCCCACCACCCCGAGCAGGGCTCCCTGATCCAGCGTGACCTGGACGACCGCAAGGCCCAGTCCTGGTTCGACCCCGAGGGCTTCTTCCTCGCCTTCCGCGACGGCGAACTGGTCGGCTTCCACTGGACCAAGGTGCACGCGGCCGAGCAGCTCGGCGAGGTCTACGTCCTCGGCGTCCGCCCCGGCACCCAGGGCGGCGGCCTCGGCAAGGCCCTCACCACGATCGGCCTGCGCCACCTCGCCGCCCAGGGTCTGCCGACGGCGATGCTGTACGTCGACGCCGACAACAAGGCGGCGGTGTCGGTCTACGAACGGCTCGGTTTCACGACGTACGAGACCGACCTGATGTACCGCACGGAGACGTGAGGACCGAGGGGACTGAGCGCGCTCGTCGCGCTGGCCCTCACCGAGCGGATCTCCGACGCCTACGTCGAGTTGTACGACGCCGTACGGTCAGTGCGCCAGGCGTGATCTGAGGCCGCGCAACGGCTCCACCGCGCAGGCCGCTCCCAGCAGGACCGCGCCGGCCAGCACCACGGCCCACCGCTGGTGCGCCGCCGCCCAGCCGGGGTCCCCCACCAGGACGAACAGGTCCCAGCGGGCCGGGAGCAGGTGGGGGGCGAGGAGGGCGAGGGTCAGCAGGCCCGCTGCCACCGACGGGCCGGGCCGGGGCTCGTCGGTGAAGCGGACCGCGACCGCCGCGGCGGCCAGGGCGAGGGCGGCCGTCGCCGCGGCCTCCAGGGTGACCGCGCCGACCGGGGGGCGGGCAGGTGCCGGCAGGAGGCTCAGTGCGGCCGTCCACCACAGCGCGGCGACCGGCACCACCAGCGCGACCCGCAGTCCGGTCCGGACCCAACGCCGGGTGGGGACGGGGGTGGTGAGCTCCCGGGCCGGATCGTCCAGGAGGAAGGTCAGCCCCAGGGCGAAGACGAGCGCGGCCGCCCGGAGGAGGGCGAGACCGAGCCACGCGTCGAGCGTCCCGGACAGCAGCCGCGGCAGACCGGCCACCAGCAGTCCCACGACCGCCCCGGCACCGACCGCCCGCCACGGCACGGTCCGCGCCACGGCCACCACCAGCGCCGAACTCACACCTCGCGGCGTTCTCCCCGGCCCGGCACCTCCGTCACTCCTCCGCACAGTCCTTCGCCCCCTTCGGCACCTCGGTCCCCAGCACCCGCGCCACCTGGGCCGTCGAGACCCCGGACGCGGTCAGCTCGGTCCAGTGCTGCTTCACGGAAGCCGTCACCTCACCGCGCGGGCGTTCCAGCAACTCCCGCAGGACATCGGTCTGTCCGGCCGTCATGGACAGCCCGCTGGTCGGGGCGAGGACGTACGCCGACCCGGTGACACTGTCGTCGAGGCGGACGTTCGCGAGGTCGGTCATCGGGTGGGAGGCTCCGCCCAGGGCCAGCCACATCGTCGTGACCACCCGCCCGTCGCACAGCTCGCCGCCCTTCGACTCGTCACCGGCGACCAGCACGGAGGCGACGGCGACCGCGAACTCAGGGACCCGGTTGCCGCCCCAGCGCGTGCCGACGGTCACCTGGCCCGGCGCGGTGAGCGGATCGATCGCCCCGTCGCCGCTCAGTCCGTAACGGGCCTCGACCCGCTGCCGTACGAGAAGGGGCTGCCGGGCGGCCGTACCGCCGGCCAGCGACCGGACGCGGTCCACGGTCTCCGCCCAGGTGCCCGCGCGGCCGGTCCACTCGGGGAAGGCGCAGTACGTCGACCCTCCCCCGGTCTCGGCTTCGCTCGACCGGGGGGACCCCCATCGCTTCACGCACGTCTGGTCCCGCTGCGGGGATACCGTGGCCTGTTCGCGGGCGGCGGTCAACTGCGCCGACACGCCCCCGGACTGGCCCACCGCGCCGGCCAGCGTCAGCGCGAGCGCGCCCGCCGCACCGGCCTTGAGATACACCGTGCGCCCGCCGCTCGCCAGGACCGCGCCGAGGGCCAGGAGCAGGACCAGCCCGGTCAGATACAGGGCGTGCCAGGCCGCGGGACGGCCCACGAGGTCTGAAGGGAGGACCGTGTTGCTGCTGGTCTCGCCCACGATCGGGGACAGCCAGCGCGACCACTCCGCGCCGCTGGTGCCCGCGGAGATGAACACGCTGAAGACGAAGAGTCCGACCACGCCGACCGGCGCCGCGAACGTGGAGGGGACCAGCCGGGCGAGCAGCACTCCGAACGCGCCGCACAGCAGCACGTACAGGGGGCCGACGGCCAGTTCGGCGAGTGAGCCGTGGCCCACTGCGCCCGGCCGCAGGGCCTGCCGGGTGAACTCGCCGAGCACGACCAGCGCGGTGACGGCGGCGAAGGGCACCACCGACAGCACATGGGCGACCGTCCGCCGCCACGGTTCCATGACCAGCACGTCGAACTGCCGGTCGGTGCCGCGCCTGCGGGAGCGCAGCGTGCAACGGTTGACGCACACGAACAGGGCGATCCCGAGCAGCAGGGGCCCGGTCTGGGTGTCGCGGTCGGCGTCCTGGAGGGCCGGGAAGGCGTCCATGCCCTCCTTCTCGTGGAACAGCGTCCAGGCGGTGTAGCCGATGTACAGCAGGAGCGTCGCCACCACCGGGATGTACCGCAGCAGGTCGCGTGCCTCGAAGCGGGCGAGGGCGAACACGGCCGCCCAGGAGCGCCGCGGGTTGTTTTCAGCTACGGCGGAGGGCTCGGCCGCCGTCCGGGTCGCGAGGCTCATGCGGTCGCCACCTGCGCGCCCGCGTCGTCCAGGGTGAGCAGGTAGCCGTCCTCCAGGGTGGGTTCGACGAGGTCGGCACCGGCGGGCGGGTCGCCCACGTTGCGGAAGGAGCCGGTGCCGGTGCGCCAGCCGGCCTTCGCGTCCGGGGCGCGTTCCGTGCTGCTCCACACCCGGCCGGCGGCGCGGGCGGTCAGGTCGGCGGGGGTGCCCTCGAAGAGGATGCGGCCGCGGGCCATGACCAGGACGCGGTGGCAGAGCATCGCCACGTCCTCGGTCTGGTGGGTGGACAGGAGCACGGTCCGGCCCTCTCCGGCCTGGGCGATCAACTCCCGGAACCGCATGCGCTGTTCGGGGTCGAGGCCGACGGTCGGCTCGTCGAGGACGAGGAAGCCGGGGTCGCCGACCAGGGCGGCGGCCAGCGCGACCCGCTGCCGCATCCCGCCGGACAGCTTCTTGATGCGCTTTGCGCGTACGTCCCCGAGGTCGACCTCCTCCAGCACGCGTCGCACCTCGCGGTGGCGTGCGGTGCGGTCGGTGAGTTCCTTGAGGATCGCGACGTAGTCGACGAACTCGAAGGCGCTGAAGTCCGGGTGGAACCCGGGGGTCTGCGGCAGATAGCCGAGCGAGCGGCGGACCTCCTGACGCCCGCGCGAGGTGCCGGGGTCGTGGCCGAGGACGGTGAAGGAGCCCCGGTCCGCGGGCACGGCGGTGGCGAGCACCCTCAACAGGGTGGTCTTTCCGGCCCCGTTGGGCCCGAGCAGCCCGGTCACGCCCGGCGTCAGCCGCAGTGACACGTCGTCGAGTGCGCGGGTGCCGCCGTAGCGGAGGTGGAGCCCGGAGGCGGAGACGGCGGCGGTCATTCGGCGCTCCCGTTGAAGAGGTCGAAGCGGTCACGGAGGAGGAAGAGCAGCCCGGCGGCGAGCGCGGCGACGGTCCCGGCCACGCCCTGCCCGGCCGCGGTGAAGGGCGCGAGCGGGTCGGCGGCCGTCTGCTGCGCGGCCTGCGCGGCGAGGAGTACGGCGACCCAGGCGCCGCCCACCAGGGACGGTGCGAGTACCGGGCCGAGCCTCGGGGTGAGCGCGAGGCCGGTCGCGGTGAGGGCGAGCGCGGGCAGCAGCCAGGCCAGGGCACGCAGGCCGTAGCCGGGCAGGGCGAGGGTGGCGAGCCCGTTGAGGCCGAGGCCCGCGACCAGCACGGCGAGCGTGCGGATCATCAGCAGCCGGAAGCCGTGGGTGGGCGCGACGACCGTCATCTCGTAGGTCGGGTCGAGCGCCGGGCCGTAGGACAGGGCCACGCCGACCAGCGGCAGCAGCGGGGCGAGGGCGAGGAACAGGGTCGGCGACTCGGTCGTGCGGACCGCGCCGACGGTCGTCAGCAGCAGGAACACCACGGCCGCCAGCCAGGAGCGCCTGAGCACCGGCGTGGCCGCGAGCAGCCGCGCGGTGTGGTCGGCGATCCCGGCCCGGGTCAGCAGCGACTCGAGCCATCCCGGCCGGGGCGCGTCCAGCTCGGCGTCCAGCCGCTCCCACCCGGCGTCCAGCGCCACCGGGTCGGTGACCTCGGCCAGCAGCCCCCGGCACTCGGCACAGGCCGCCAGGTGGGTGTCGGCGGACCAGAGCAGGGGGGCGGCCAACTCGCCCTGGGCATAAGCCCGCAGATCACCTTCGGCCACATGCCAACTCATGCCGCCACCTCCTCCACTCGCACCGACACGGGGCCCCGTGCCGCGGCCTCGGTCATCGTCTGCCGTCGCGGACCCTGCCCAGCGGCCCCGGTCATCGTCCGCGCCTCTGGGACCCACGCCCGGGCCTCAGGCATCGTCTGCCGTCGCGGACCCTGCCCAGCGGCCCCGGTCATCGTCCGCGCCTCTGGGACCCACGCCCGGGCCTCAGGCATCGTCTGCCGTCGCGGACCCTGCCCAGCGGCGCCCGACATCTTCTGCGGTCCCAGCGCCTGCACTCCGGCCCCAGACACCGTCCGCGGTCCTGGAACCTGACCTCCGGGCCCAGAAACCGTCTGCCGTCCCGGGCCCTGTCCCGGAATCTGCGCTCCGGGCCCAGACACCGTCCGCCATCCCCGACCCTGCACTCCGGGCCCAGACACCGTCCGCCATCCCCGACCCCGCACCCCGGCCTCAGACACCGTCTGTCCCGGACCCAGCACAGCGGCCCCAGACACCATCCGCGGCCCCGAACCCCGCACCCCGGCCCCAGACACCGGCTGCCTTCCCGGGCTCTGCCCAACTGCCCCAGACACCATCCACCGTCCCGGACCCAGCACAGCGGCCCCAGACACCTTCCCCCGCCCCAGGCCCCGCGCAGCGCCCCGTCGTCGTTCGTCCGTGTTCACGTCAGTGCCTCCCTCAGCTGCTTGCGGGCCCGCATCGCGCGGGTCTTGACCGTGCCGGGCGGGATGCCCAGCAGGACGGCGGCCTCGCGGGTGGTCAGGCCGTCGATGACCGTGGCCTGCAGGACCGCCCGCAGCTCCGGTGACAGCCGGACGAGGGCACCCGCGAGGTCCCCGTGCTCCACCCCCGCGAGCACGCGCTCCTCCGCGGACGCCTCGTCCCGGTGCCGCAGGCGGGACAGGGCCTGCCTGAGCCGCCCCCGCGCCCCGTCGCCGCGCAACGCGTCGATCAGCCGGCGCGAGCCGATCCGCCACAGCCACCCGGCCACGTCCCCCTCCTCGCGGTAGCGCGCGGTCCCCCGCCACACCGCCAGGAACGTCTCCTGCACGACGTCGTCGACCAGCTCCGCGTCCGCGCACCGCCCCCGCAGCCGCGCGAGCAGCCAGGGCGCGTACCGCCGGTACAGCTCCTCGAAGGCACGCCGGTCCCCGTCCGCCGCGATGGCCCGCAGCAGATCCCCGTCGCTTTTCGTTTCCCTCACGCCCCTTCATCGGACGACCCCCGCCGACCGGTTCACACCACCACGCTTGACTTTCACGACCACCTTCCACCACTCTTTAACTACTCAATTAGTGAAAGGGTGGTTGTCCGCGTGGTCGAGTACCGCATCGACCGGCGCTCCGGCGTCTCCACCTACGTACAGATCGTCCAGCAGACCAAGCAGGCCCTACGACTGGGCCTCCTCGAACCCGGCGACAAGCTCCCCACCGCCCGCGAGGTCGTGGAGGCCACCGCCATCAATCCGAACACCGTGCTCAAGGCATACCGAGAACTCGAGCGCGAAGGCCTGGTCGAGGCCCGCCGAGGCCTCGGCACCTTCGTCCGCAGGACGCTCGGCGCCCACACCGCCGACACACCCCTGCGCACCGAGCTCGACGACTGGGCGAGGCGCGCCCGGTCCGCGGGCCTCGGCCGCGAGGACGTCGACGCGTTCTTCACCGCCGTACTCGATGAGCACTTCCCGAAGGGGGACCAGTGAGTTCCACCAGCACCACCCCGGCCGTCGCCCTCGAGGCGTCCGGCCTGGGCAAGCGCTACGGCAGGCGGGCCGCCGCCCTCGACGGCTGCTCCTTCCGGCTGCCCACGGGCCGCATCAGCGCGCTGGTCGGCCCCAACGGCGCCGGAAAGTCCACCCTCCTCGCGATAGCCGCCGGCCTGCTGCACCCCACCGCCGGCACGCTCACCGTCCTCGGCGGGGCCCCCGGAGAGGCCCGCGACCGGGTCGCCTACCTCGCCCAGAACAAGCCGCTCTACCCCCAGCTGACCGTCGCCGAGACCCTGCGCATGGGCGCCGAGCTCAACCCGGCCCGCTGGGACGCCGCCTGCGCCGCCCGGATCGTCGAACAGGGCGGCCTGGACCCGAAGTCCCGGATCCGCGGGCTCTCCGGCGGCCAGCGCACCCGGGTCGCGCTCGCCCTCGCACTCGGCAAGCGGCCCGACCTGATGCTCCTCGACGAGCCGATGGCCGACCTCGACCCGCTCGCCCGGCACGAGCTGATGGGCACCCTGATGGCGGACGCCGCCGAACGCGGCACCACCGTGCTGATGTCCTCGCACATCGTCGCCGAGCTCGCCGACGCCTGCGACCACCTGCTGCTCCTGGGCGGCGGCCGGGTCCGGCTCGGCGGCGGCATCGACGACCTGCTCGCCGCCCACACCCTGGTCACCGGCCGCGGCACACCCGCCGACCTGACCCCGCACACCGTGATCGAGTCCCGTACCGCGGGCCGCGGTCTGACCGCCCTGATCCGCCGCGACGGCCCGGTCGGCGAGGGCTGGGCGACCGAGGAGCCCTCGCTGGAGGAACTGTTGCTCGCCCACCTCCGCGCCCCCGAGGCCCCGGCCCTGCTCACCCCGGGCACCACGGCACCCGAGGCGGTGTCCGCATGAGCACCGCCGTACTCCAAGCGCCGCCCGCTGCGGCGCGCACACCGCACGGCCTGGTCCGCACCGTCCTGCGCCTGCACCGCGGCGCCCTGTGGATATGGCTCGCCTTCGTGACCGCCACCGCGGGCTTCCTGCTCTGGCTCCTCGGCCCCGGCGCCGAGGCCGCACAGCAAAAGCTCGCCGTCTACGGGTACGCCGGGCTGATCATGTCCGACGGCCCCGCGACCGAGTACAACGACCTCTTCTACTACCCCGGCACCCTGCTCACCGTGGCCTCCTTCGCCGTCGCCCTGTTCGCCGGCGGCCCGCTCATCGCCCGCGAACTGGAGAGCGGCACCGCACAGCTCGCCTGGACCCAGTCGGTCTCCCCGGCACGCTGGCTCGCCACCGCGCTCGCCGTCCCCGCGGCCTTCATCCTCCTCGGCACCACCCTGCTGACCGTGCTGTACCACCAGCTGTGGTCCACCCACAGCGACCTGCTCGTCGCCGGTATCGGCCCCCGCTCCCTCTACTTCTCCCTCGGCCCGGCCACCGTCGCCGCACCACTGCTCGGCCTCGCCCTCGGCGCCCTGATCGGCCTCACCGCCCGCCGCACCCTGCCCGCCCTCGCCTTCAGCGGGTTCGCGTACTTCCTGGTCTACGCCTTCCGCGGCAACCACTGGCCCTTCCAGGGCCGCTACCAGCAGCCCGAGCTCAGCTCGCGCAGCCGGGCGTTCACCTCCGCCGGCACCGAGATCCGCGACCCGGGCTGCTACGACGACAAGGCCTGCCTCGCGAAGCACGACGTCGTCCGCTTCGCCCGCGAGTACCTGCCGTCCTCCGACTACTGGCCCCGCCAGCTCCTGGAGACCGGCGTCCTGCTCGCCCTCACCGCCGTGGCCGTCGCCCTCGCGTTCGGCCTCCTGCGCAGGCGGGCGGCGATCGGATGAGCGCGCCGGCCGTCCTGCCGAAGGGACTCACCCGGACCGTGCTGCGGCTGCACCGCACGGCACTGATCGTGTGGGCCGCCTTCGTCCTGGGCTCCGTGGGCTACCTGGTGTGGCTGACCGAGGTCACCGCCGACTCGGCGTACGCGACCCTGGACGCCTGCCCCAGAGGCGGAGGCTGCGGGCTCGGGGCCGCGTACACCTACAGCACGGCGATGGGCTGGGTCAGTACGTTCATGTACTACAGCTTCTGGATCGTCGCCGCGTGGGCGGGCGGCGCCCTCGTCGGCCGCGAGCTGGAGAGCGGCACGGCGCGGCTGGCCTGGTCGCAGGGCGTCTCCCCGGCGCGCTGGCTCACCGCCAAGCTCGCCCTGCCCGCGCTCGCGCTCCTCCTCGCCGGCGCCGTGTTCGTCCCCGTCTACCGCTGGGCCTGGTCGGCGCACCGGGACCTGATGGGCGACGACTGGTCCTTCGCGGACGTGTTCGCCGCACGCGGCCCGGCCGTGGTGGCGTACGGCCTGTGCGCACTGGCGGTCGGCACGCTGGCCGCGCTGCTGCTACGACGCTCCCTGCCCGCCCTCGCGGTCGCGGTCACCGTGATGATCGTGCTCAACCGGTACGTCGAGCGGTACCGCGAGGACTTCTGGCCGACGGCGGGCAACGGCGAGGCGTCCGCCGACCTGTGGCAGACCCGGAGCGGCGGCTACCACCCCCCGTCCCACTTCTGGCCCCTGCACCTCGTCGAGACCGGCATCGTCCTCACCGTCACCGCGCTCGCGACCACCGCCGCCTTCTGGGTACTGCGCCGCCGTACCGCCTGAGAACTCCCCTGAACCGCACGTCCCCCGGCAGCGGGAAGGACGTGCGGTTCGGGTGTGCGGACGCTCGGGAGCCGTCCTCCGATATCCCGAACGCCATGTCGCCGTAACCATTGGTTCAGACGGGCTTGCGACCCTCACCGAATGAAGCCCGCCGTGCCAGAGCCTTCGCCGCCGCCCGAGGGATCCGCGGGGAACGGGGACGCCCCGGTCGCCGTCGTGCTCCCGCTCGCCGCCTCCGACGCGCCCGTTTCGCGTCCGGCGCGGAAGAATGGGGCCATGAGCCAGTCGAACACCCAGGCAGAGGTCCAGCACGTGCAGCCCTCCGTGGGCTCCATAGCCGCGCACCGCCCGCACACCGTGTCGGCCACCGTCTCCGATCTGGAGCCAGACCTCGACGCCGATCTCGACGCGTACGAGGAGATCCCGGTCGACGGGGCCGCCCAGCTCCCGCAGGGTCGCTTCCTCGACCGGGAGCGCAGCTGGCTCGCGTTCAACGAACGTGTCCTGGAACTCGCCGAGGACCCGAACACCCCCATGCTGGAGCGCGCGAACTTCCTCGCGATCTTCGCCAGCAACCTGGACGAGTTCTTCATGGTCCGGGTGGCCGGACTGAAGCGCCGTATCGCCACCGGCGTCGCCACCCGCTCCGCCTCCGGCCTCCAGCCTCGCGAGGTCCTGGAGATGATCTGGGCCCGCTCCCGCGAGCTGATGGCCCGGCACGCCGCCTGCTACCACGAGGACGTCGCCCCCGCCCTGGCCGAAGAGGGCATCCACCTGGTCCGCTGGAGCGAACTCCAGGAGAAGGAGCAGGCCCGCCTCTTCACCCTGTTCCGGCACCAGATCTTCCCGGTCCTGACCCCCCTCGCGGTCGACCCGGCGCACCCCTTCCCGTACATCTCCGGCCTGTCGCTGAACCTGGCCGTGATCGTGCGCAACCCGGTCAACGGCAAGCGCCACTTCGCCCGGGTCAAGGTCCCGCCGCTGCTGTCCCGCTTCCTGGAGTCCTCCCCCGGCCGCTACGTCCCCATCGAGGACGTCATCGCGGCCCACCTGGAGGAGCTGTTCCCGGGCATGGAGGTGCTGGAGCACCACACCTTCCGGGTCACCCGCAACGAGGACCTGGAGGTCGAGGAGGACGACGCCGAGAACCTCCTCAAGGCCCTGGAGAAGGAGCTCATGCGGCGCCGCTTCGGTCCGCCGGTGCGCCTGGAGGTCGAGGAGTCCATCGACCGCGAGGTCCTCGACCTGCTGGTGCGCGAACTGAAGATCTCCGAGGCGGAGGTCTACCCGCTCCCCGGCCCCCTCGACCTCACCGGCCTCTTCCGCATCGCGGGCCTCGACCGCCCCGAGCTGAAGTACCGCAAGTTCGTCGCCGGCGTCCACCGCGACCTGGCGGAGGTCGAGTCGGCGTCCGCGCCCGACATCTTCGCTTCCCTGCGCGCCCGCGACGTCCTGCTGCACCACCCGTACGACTCGTTCTCGACGTCGGTGCAGGCGTTCCTCCAGCAGGCGGCCGAGGACGACGACGTCCTCGCCATCAAGCAGACCCTGTACCGGACCTCGGGCGACTCCCCGATCGTCGACGCCCTCATCGACGCCGCCGAGGCCGGCAAGCAGGTCCTCGTCCTGGTCGAGATCAAGGCCCGCTTCGACGAGCACGCCAACATCAAGTGGGCGCGCAAGCTGGAGGAGGCGGGCTGCCATGTCGTCTACGGCCTGGTCGGCCTGAAGACCCACTGCAAGCTGTCCCTGGTGGTCCGTCAGGAGGGCGACACGCTACGGCGGTACAGCCACGTCGGCACCGGCAACTACCACCCGAAGACCGCGCGCCTCTACGAGGACCTGGGCCTGCTCACCGCGGACCCGCAGGTGGGCGCGGACCTCTCCGACCTCTTCAACCGGCTGTCCGGCTACTCCCGCCGCGAGACCTACCGCCGCCTCCTCGTGGCGCCCAAGTCCCTTCGCGACGGCCTCATTTCCCGCGTGAACAAGGAAGTCCAGCACCACCGCGCAGGGCGCCCCGCCTTCATCCGCATCAAGGTCAACTCCATGGTGGACGAGGCGCTCATCGACTCGCTCTACCGGGCGTCCCAGGCGGGTGTGCCGGTCGACGTCTGGGTGCGCGGTATCTGCGCGATCCGCCCCGGCGTCGCCGGCATGTCCGAGAACATCCGGGTCCGCTCGATCCTCGGCCGGTTCCTCGAACACTCCCGGGTCTTCGGCTTCGGCAACGGCGGCGAGCCCGAGATGTGGATCGGCAGCGCCGACATGATGCACCGCAACCTCGACCGCCGGATAGAGGCCCTGGTCCGGGTCACCGACCCGGCCCACCGGGCGGCCCTCAACCGGCTGCTGGAGACCGGCATGTCCGACACCACCGCGTCCTGGCATCTCGGCCCGGACGGCGAGTGGACCCGGCACGCCACGGATGCGGACGGCCAGCCCCTGCGCAACGTCCAGGAGATGCTCATAGACGCCCGGAGGCGCCGGCGTGGCACAGCAACACCTTGAACCGACGGATCCCCTGGCCGGGCACGCCGGGGCGATCACCGGGGACGCCCTCGCGGGCTACCTGCGGTCCCAGGCCACGGAGTTCCTCCGCGCCCTGCGCCAGCACCGGGAGTCCGGCGGTGCCTCGGCGGCGGGCGCGGAGGACCCCGTGGACGCGGCCCGGGCCCTGCGCCGCTCGGTCCGCCGCATCAGCGCCAGCCTCCACACCTTCCGCCCGCTCCTGGACCCCGACTGGTCGGAGTCCCTCCGCCCCGAACTGGCCTGGCTGTCAGGGACCTTGGGCATGGAGCACGCGTACGAGTCCCGTCTGGAACGCCTGTTGCTGGCCCTGCACAGGCTGTCGGGGGCGGTGTTCCCGACGCAGCCGGCGAGTGCGGCGGTGGGCACCGCCGGCTCCGCCGGCCACCCGGCGTCCGCCCCGGACCGCGGCAACCTGACAGTGGGCGCCGCGAAAGCAGGCGCCCTCCTCGACCGCCAGCTCACCCTCGCCCGCACCCGAGCCCACAGCACCGCCCTCCAGGCCCTCGGCTCCTCCCGCTTCCACGCGGTCGCCGACAACATCGCCGTACTGGCGAGCGAAGTCCCCCTGACGAAAACGGCCGTCACCACCGAACTCCACCCCATGGCCACCGCGGCCCAGGAACGCCTCGAGGACGCGGTGACCGCCCTCCCCCTGGTCACCGCGGGCCATCCCTACAACGCCGAGGCCCTCATCCACGGGCTCTCCCCGGACCCCTCCCCCCACCCCCAGGACGCCCCCTGGCACCAGGTCCGCCTCCTCCTTCGCCTGCACAGATACGCGAGGGAGATCCTCTGCGGCGCCAACCCCCCGGTGGAGCTACGGCTCCTGACGGCAGGTCAGGCCCTGGACCGCCACCGGGACGCCTCGGAGGCCGCGGCCGCGGCCGCCGCAGCGGCCCGCACCCCCCGCATCGCCCCGGCCACCGCCTACGCCCTCGGCGTTCTGCACGCCGACCAGCGCCACGAGGTGGAGGCGGCCCGGTTCGCGTTCCAGCAGTGCTGGCAGAAGCAGGCCGTCAGCACCTGAAGGAGGCAGAGACTCCAGTGACCGACTTCCCGCAAACCCCCGTCCAGGCGGCCGGCTGCGTGCTGTGGCGCCGCTCCCCGATCGACGGCGAGCTGGAGCTCTGCCTGGTCCACAGGCCGAAGTACGACGACTGGTCGCACCCCAAGGGCAAGCTGAAGCGCGGCGAGGACGCCCTCACCGGCGCGCTGCGCGAGGTGGAGGAGGAGACGGGGTACCGAGCCGCACCCGGCGCCCCTCTCTCCACCACGAAGTACTACGCCAACGGCCGTCCCAAGCAGGTCCGTTACTGGGCGGCCGAGGCCACCACCGGCGCCTTCACACCGAACGACGAGGTCGACCGCATCCTCTGGCTCTCCCCGACGGCCGCGAAGAACCGGCTGACCCAGCCCCGGGACAGGACACTCGTCGACGAGCTCCTGGTGCTGGTACTCGAACACAGGTAGGGCCTGAGGCGGGGGCGGCTCTCAGACCGGTGCGTGCCCCTCCGCGTCCGCCCGCGCCTGGCTGCGGGCTCTGCGCGCCGGTCCGCGCCAGCCACAGGTGCACCGGGCCAGGCAGAAACGGCCTTGTTCGACCATCTGCGTGTGGTGGGCCGGTCGGTCGGAGGGAGGTGGGGGGATCCTGTCCTGCTGCGCCACGCCGACAACGTTACCCACCGCGGGTAAAGCCCTGGTATGCGCGTGACGACCTCCTCCTGCCCGTCGTTAGGCGAAACGACAGGGGGTCCTTGACGGACGTATCGGCTGGGGGTAGGCGGCGATGACGGAGCGGCAGCAGAGGCAGGCCGGCGGGTCGGTCGTCGTCGCGGCGGTGCTCATGGCCTGCGCCACCGGTTGCTCGGGCAGCGGCGCCACGCTCGACGACGCGCGCGCGGCCGACCCGGTCGGGACCCTGCGCCGGGCCGCCGACACCCTTGAGGACGCGGGCAGTTCGAAGGCGAGCACATCGATGGAGATGGCCACCGGCGGCACCCGGGTCACCATCCGCGGCGAGGGCGTGTACGACTACCGCGAGCGGCTCGGCCGGCTGAAGGTGATGCTGCCGCAGGATCCGGCGGGCACCAGCGAGCACCGGCCGATCACGGAACTCCTCGCCCCCGGTGCCCTGTTCATGAAGAACCGGGGCGCCGGTGTGCCCGCCGACAAATGGGTGCGCGTCGACACCGCGACCCTCTCCGACGGCAACCTCGTCACCGGCGGGGCCACCGATCCGCTCGCCGCCGCCGAGGTGCTGCGCGGGACCAGGACGGCGACGTACGTCGGCACGACCGAGCTCGCGGGGACCGAGGTGCGGCACTACCGGGGTACGGCGGACCTCGCCGCCGCGGCGAAGGACGCCTCAGGCGCCAACAAGGGTGTCCTGGCGGCGGCGGCGAAAGGGTTCGCCACGGCCGCGGTGCCCTTCGACGTCTACCTCGACGACCAGGGCCGCATCCGCAAGATCCGCCACCGCTTCAGCTTCGTCAACGGACAGCGGCAGGGCACCGTCGCGGTCGCCTCGACGACCCTGCTGTACGACTTCGGGATCGCCACGGACGTACGTCTGCCGGCCGCCCGGGACATCTACGCCGGAGAGATCGCCGAGGGGTGAGCGGTCGTGACGGGCGTCAAGAACTAGCCCGTCCGTGCCATGCGCGGTGTGTATGCCGCTCCCTACTCTAGGAAGTCGGTAACGGCAGAGAAGAGGTGATGCGCGTGGCTCCGGTCGGCGGTACGGCGGTGCAGGACCACGTGGCCCTCGCCGAGATCGAACTGTGCGGAGAGCTGATCATCGCGGCGTCGGCCGCGGACGACCGGCTCAGCCTGGAGAGCATCGACGAGGTGCTGAAAGTGGCCGAAGAACGCGCGAGCGCCCCCGGCAAGTGAACCGGGGGCGCCCGTCCCGCCGTGGGGGAGGCCTGATCAGGTCCGCAGCAGACGGCCGATGGCCTTCGTCGCCTCCTCGACCTTCGCGTCGATCTCGGCGCCGCCCTTGACGGCAGCGTCCGCGACGCAGTGCCGCAGGTGTTCCTCCAGCAGCTGCAGGGCGAAGGACTGCAGGGCCTTGGTGGAGGCCGACACCTGCGTGAGTATGTCGATGCAGTAGACGTCCTCGTCGACCATCCGCTGCAGGCCCCGGATCTGGCCCTCGATCCGGCGCAGGCGTTTGAGGTGTTCGTCCTTCTGCTTGTGGTAGCCGTGTGTGACGTTTTCGGCCACTGGCTCGGAGGGCGCCGTGGCGCCGGTGTCGGTGGTCGTCATCGCGTCCTCCACAACAAGGGGCATTCCTATACCCCTCCTGGGTATATCGTACCGAAGTTTCCCGGGTATAGGGCCTGCGGACGGCCCCCGTGCCAACCACTGTGCCTGATGGGCGACACTGGGGGACGGCCCATTAGCCGTGGCCGGATGATGCACCTAGCATCACCCTGACCGAAACCGATGCACCCCGAGGACCCCTTGTGCGCTTTCGTCTGACCCCCAGGGAGACGAGCTTCTACGACATGTTCGCCGCCTCCGCGGACAACATCGTCACGGGCTCGAAGCTCCTGATGGAACTGCTCGGCGCGGACACCGCCGGCCGGGCCGAGATCGCAGAGCGTATGCGGGCCGCGGAACACGCCGGTGACGACGCCACCCACGCGATCTTCCACCAGTTGAACTCCTCGTTCATCACGCCGTTCGACCGCGAGGACATCTACAACCTGGCGTCCTCCCTCGACGACATCATGGACTTCATGGAGGAGGCCGTCGACCTGGTCGTCCTCTACAACGTCGAGGAACTCCCCAAGGGCGTCGAGCAGCAGATCGAGGTGCTCGCACGGGCCGCCGAGCTCACGGCCGAGGCCATGCCGCACCTGCGGACCATGGAGAACCTCACCGAGTACTGGATCGAGGTCAACCGGCTGGAGAACCAGGCGGACCAGATCCACCGCAAGCTGCTCGCCATGCTCTTCAACGGCAAGTACGAGGCCATCGAGGTCCTCAAGCTCAAGCAGATCGTGGACGTCCTCGAAGAGGCCGCGGACGCGTTCGAGCATGTGGCGAACACGGTGGAGACCATCGCCGTCAAGGAGTCCTGACCTCTTCCATGGACACCTTCGCTCTGGTCGTGACCATCCTGGTCGCGCTCTTCTTCACGTACACCAACGGCTTCCACGACTCGGCGAACGCCATCGCGACCTCGGTGTCGACCCGGGCACTGACCCCCCGGGCCGCACTCGCCATGGCAGCGGTCATGAACCTGGCAGGAGCCTTTCTCGGCTCCGGGGTCGCCAAGACCGTCAGCGAGGGCCTGATCGAGACGCCGCAGGGCTCCAAGGGGATGGGAATCCTCTTCGCGGCACTGGTCGGCGCGATCGTGTGGAACCTCGTCACCTGGTACTTCGGGCTGCCCTCCTCGTCCTCGCACGCGCTGTTCGGGGGCATGGTGGGGGCCGCGCTGGCGGGCGGCACCGAAGTGATCTGGAACGGCGTGCTCGACAAGGTCGTCATCCCGATGTTCGTCTCGCCGGTCGTCGGTCTGATCGCCGGTTATCTGGTGATGACCGCGATCATGTGGATCTTCCGGCGGGCCAATCCGCACAAGGCGAAGCGGGGCTTCCGGATAGCGCAGACCGTGTCCGCGGCCGGCATGGCCCTCGGTCACGGCCTCCAGGACGCCCAGAAGACCATGGGTGTCGTGGTGATGGCCCTGGTGATCTCCGGACACGAGACGTACGGCGACCCGATCCCGGTCTGGGTGAAGATCGCCTGCGCGGTGATGCTGTCGCTGGGCACGTACGCGGGCGGCTGGCGCATCATGCGCACCCTGGGCCGGAAGATCATCGAGCTCGATCCGCCGCAGGGTTTCGCCGCGGAGACGACCGGTGCGGCGATCATGTTCACCACCGCCTACCTGTTCAAGGCGCCGGTCTCGACGACCCACGTCATCACCTCGGCGATCATGGGCGTCGGCGCCACCAAGCGCGTCAACGCGGTCCGCTGGGGCGTCGCCAAGAACATCATCCTCGGCTGGTTCATCACCATGCCGGCGGCGGCGATCGTGGCCGCCTGCGCCTTCTGGATCGTGAACCTGGTGTTCCTGTAGGAACCAGGGACCGTGCACGCAAACGGGCCCGCCCCCGGATTCCCGGGGGCGGGCCTCTGTGTCCTCGCGGTGGCACCGCCATGCAGCACCGCGAGGGGTCGGGGTCGGCTCAGCCGAAGCGGCCGGAGATGTAGTCCTCCGTGGCCTGGACCGACGGGTTGGAGAAGATCCGCTCCGTCTCGTCGATCTCGATCAGCTTGCCGGGCTGGCCGACGGCGGCCAGGTTGAAGAAGGCCGTCCGGTCGGAGACACGCGCCGCCTGCTGCATGTTGTGCGTCACGATGACGATCGTGAAGCGCTCCTTCAGCTCACCGATCAGGTCCTCGATGGCGAGGGTCGAGATCGGGTCCAGCGCCGAGCAGGGCTCGTCCATGAGAAGGACCTTGGGCTCCACCGCGATCGCGCGGGCGATGCACAGGCGCTGCTGCTGACCACCGGAGAGACCCGAACCCGGCTTGTTCAGACGGTCCTTGACCTCGTTCCAGAGGTTCGCGCCCTTGAGGGACTTCTCGACGACCTCCGACAGCTCGCTCTTCTTGTACGAGCCGTTCAGGCGCAGGCCCGCCGCCACGTTGTCGAAGATCGACATCGTGGGGAACGGGTTCGGGCGCTGGAAGACCATTCCCACCTCACGGCGGACGGACACGGGGTCGATGCCCTGGCCGTACAGGTCCTCGTCGTCGAGGAGCACCTTGCCCTCGACCCGGCCGCCCGAGGTGACCTCGTGCATCCGGTTGAGCGTGCGCAGGAAGGTCGACTTGCCGCAGCCGGAGGGGCCGATGAAGGCCGTCACCGAGCGCGGCTCGACCGTCATCGAGATGTCCTCGATCGCCTTGTGGGAGCCGTAGTAGGCGGTGAGCCCGCTTACGTCGATTCGCTTGGCCATGACTACTTCACTTCCAGATCAGTCGCTGTGGGGTCGCGTCAGCGACCGGTCTTCGGGGCCTTCCAGCGGGCGATGCCGCGAGCCACCAGGTTGAGGATCATCACGAAGGCGATCAGCGTCAGGGACGCCGCCCACGCTCGGTCGTACGCCGCACCGGCTCCCGCGCTGTTCGCGTACTGCTGATAGATGTACAGCGGCAACGACTGCTGCGCACCCTCGAAGGGGTTGGAGTTGATGAGCGAGTTGCCCCAGACCAGCAGCAGCACCGGCGCGGTCTCACCCGCGATACGGGCGATCGCCAGCATGATGCCGGTGGTGATGCCGCCGATGGAGGTCGGGATGACCACCTTCAGGATGGTGCGCCACTTCGGGATGCCGAGCGCCAGGGACGCCTCGCGCAGCTCGTTCGGGACGAGCTTGAGCATCTCCTCCGTGGAGCGGACCACGACCGGCATCATCAGGATGGCCAGGGCGAGCGAGCCGGCGAACCCGAAGGGCTGCATGTCGAACATCAGCATGATCGAGAGGATGAACAGACCCGCGACGATCGACGGGATGCCCGTCATGACATCGACGAAGAACGTGACGGCCTTGGCAAGCTTCCCGCGCCCGTACTCGACCAGATAGATCGCGGTGAGCACACCGATCGGCGCCGCGATCACGGTGGCGAGACCGACCTGCTCCAGGCTGCCGAGGATGGCGTGGTAGATACCGCCGCCCGGCTCGGAGTCGGCGACCAGACCCATCGAGTGGGTCAGGAAGTAGAAGTCGAGGACCTTGACCCCGCGCGAGACCGTCGACCACACCAGGGAGACCAGCGGGATGACGGCGAGCAGGAAGGCGACCCAGACCAGCGCGGTCGCGACCCGGTCCTTGGCCTGGCGGCGGCCCTCCACGCGGGCGGAGATGACGTACGTGCCGAGGACGAACAGGACCCCGGCCATCAGCGCCCACTGGATGCTGCTGTCCAGCCCCGCGGCCGCGCTGATGCCGAGGCCCAGGGCGACGGAGCCGACGGCGATGGCGTACGGGGACCACTTGGGGAGGCTGGCGCCGCGCAGGGTGCTGGGGCGCTTCTCGGTGATTGCGGTGCTCATGCGTTGGCCCCCGAGTACTCCTTGCGGCGGGCGATGATCATGCGCGCCGCGCCGTTGACCAGCAGGGTGATGACGAACAGCACCAGGCCGGAGGCGATCAGCGCGTCCCGGCCGGTCTCGCTGGCCTCACCGAACTTGCTGGCGATGTTCTGGGCGAAGGTGCCGCCGCCCGGGTCGAGCAGGCTGGCCTGGATGTCGAAGGTCGGCGAGAGCACGGTGGCCACGGCCATCGTCTCACCGAGCGCGCGGCCGAGGCCCAGCATCGAGGCGGAGATCACGCCGGAGCGGCCGAAGGGGATCACCGCCATGCGGATGACCTCCCAGCGGGTGGCGCCGAGGGCGAGGGCCGCCTCTTCGATCATCTGCGGGGCCTGGCGGAAGACCTCGCGGCTCACGTTGGTGATGATCGGCAGGATCATGATCGCGAGCAGGATGCCGACCGTGAGCATCGAGCGGGGCGCGCCGCCCTGCCAGGAGAAGATGCCGGTCCAGCCGAGGTAGTCGTCGAGCCAGCCGTAGAGGCCGTTCATGTGCGGGACGAGGATCAGGGCGCCCCAGAGGCCGTAGACGATGGACGGCACGGCGGCGAGCAGGTCGATCACATAGGCGATGGGACCGCTCAGCCTGCGCGGGGCGTAGTGCGTGAGGAACAGCGCGATGGCGACCGCGATCGGGACCGCGATGGCCATGGCGATGATCGAGGAGACGACCGTGCCGAAGACGAGGACGGCGATGCCGAACTTCGGCGGAACGAGCTGGGTGTTCCACTCGAAGGCGGTGAAGAAGTTGGCGTCGTCCTTGCTGATCGCGATCGAGGCGCGGTAGGTGAGGAAGCCGGCGATGGCGGCCATGATCACCAGCAGCAGGATGCCCGACCCGCGGGAGAAACCGAGGAAGATCCGGTCTCCGGGTCGGGTGGCGCCCCGGGCCGCGCGCTTCTGCTCGGCCTCGGTGGGCTGGGGAGTGGGGGGAGGTGCGTCAGTTATCTGTGTGGTGTCCATCGGGTTCTCCGGTCTGCTGAGCCGCACGTGTCGTGCGGCTCCTGGCGGCGGTGCACCGGACGGTGTGGTCGGCCCGGGTCCCTCGAAGCGGGCCCCGGGCGACCACACGCTCAGGTCAGCTCAGGCCCTCGATGGTGGTGCGGACCTTGGCGATGATGTCCTCGGGGATCGGCGCGTAGTCGTTGTCCGCGAGGACCTTCTGGCCGTCCTCGGAGGCGGTGTAGCGCAGGAACGCCTTGGTGGCGGCCAGGGTGTCGGACTTGTTGCCCTTGTCGCAGACGATCTCGTACGTGACGAGGACCATCGGGTAGGCACCCTCGGCCTTGGTCCCGTAGTTGAGCTCCAGCGCGAGGTCCGAGCCGGTGCCGACGACCTTGGCGTCCGCGATGGCCTTGGTGGCGTTGTCGACGGTGGGCTCGACCGGGGCGGAGGCGCCGGTGTCGATGCTGACCGGCGTGATGCCGTCCTTGGCGTAGGAGAGCTCGAAGTAGCCGATGGCGCCGTTGGTCTGCTTCACCTGCTGGGCGACACCGGAGGACTGCGCGGCGGACTGGCCGCCCTTGGCCACCCAGGTCTTGCCGTGCTCGTAGGGCCAGTCGCTCTTGGCGGTGGCGATCAGGTACTTGGTGAAGTTGTCCGTGGTGCCGGAGTCGTCCGAGCGGTGGAACGCCTGGATCTTCAGGTCGGGGAGCTTCACGCCCGGGTTCAGCTTGGCGATCGCCGGGTCGTTCCAGTTGCTGATCTTGGCGTTGAAGATCTTGGCGATGGTGGGCGCGTCCAGCGTGAGCTTGTCGACACCGGAGAGGTTGATGCCGAGGGCGATCGGGCCGCCGACCATCGGGAGGTCGATGCCCTGGCCGCCGGAGCAGACCTTCTTGGAGGCCGTGACCTCTTCGGGCTTCAGCGCCGAGTCGGAACCCGCGAAGGCGACCTGGCCGTTGTTGAACGCGGTGACGCCCGCGCCGGAACCGCCGCCCTTGTAGTTGATCTGAACACCACAGGCCTGCGTGAACTGCTTGACCCAGGCGTCGATCGCGTTCTTCTGCGCGGAGGAGCCGTCGGCGAGCAGCTGGCCCTTGGCGTCGTCGCACTTGATGCTGCTGGCATTGGCGGTCGAGGACGCGCTGCTGCCACCACCGTCGCTGGTGTCGTCCGAGCCGCACGCCGTGAGGGCCAGGGCGCCGGAGACGGCGAGAGCACCGAAGGCGAGGGCCCGCCGGTTCTTGCGCTGAAGCTTCACTTGAGTTCCTTCCGGGAGCCGCCGTCCTGAATCCGGCGGCGTGCGCGAAGTCTGGGAGATACGGATGCGCATTCGTGACGCACCACGCATCGCGTAAGGCCGAAATTAGGCAGATCAGGTGAAGGCGTTGATGGCCGGAAGTGAACTGCGGGTGAACCCCTGCAGAAGGTGCGGTGAGGTCACGGAACGCTTACGTCGAGGGCACAGTGTGATTCCGGAACCCTCCAGGGAACCCTCACCCCCACAGTCCCGTCTCGTACCACGGAAGCCGACGAGGCCGACGGAAGGCACGGACACATGGAACGGCGTACGTTCATCGGGGGCGGCGCGGCCGCGATCGCGGCGGTGACCACGGCCGCGTGCGACGGTGGGGGAAGCGCCGGCGCCGCGCAGAGCACCATCGGCCAGTCCCTCTCCTCCCGTACGCCCGCCGCGGCCGCCGCGAACTGGTCGGCCCTCGCCCGTGACCTGGACGGCCCTCTGGTCCGCCCCGGCGACGCCGACTGGGCGACGGCCCGGCAGCTCTACAACACCCGCTTCGACTCGCTGAAGCCCGCGGCCGTCGCGTACGTGGCGAACGCGGACGATATCCGCACCATTGTCGCTTATACCCGCGCTCGCGGCATCCGGGTGGCGATCCGCAACGGCGGCCACTCCTACGCCGGCTGGTCCTCGGGAAACAACAGGCTGATCATCGATGTCTCCAAGCTGAACCGCGTCCGCGCCTCGGGCGGCACCGCGGTGGTCGGCGCCGGCGCCAAGCTGATCGACGTCTACCGGGCCCTCACCGCCAAGGGCGTGACCGTCCCGGGGGGCTCGTGCCCGACGGTCGGCGTCTCCGGTCTCACCCTGGGCGGCGGTCACGGCGTGGTCTCCCGGGCCTACGGACTGACCTGCGACAGCCTCAGCCGGGCGACGCTGATCACGGCCGACGGCAAGGAGCTGACCGCCGACGCGTCCACCAACAAGGACCTCTTCTGGGCGCTGCGCGGCGCCGGCAACGGCAACTTCGGCGTGGTGACCGAACTGCACTTCAGGACCCACCCCGCCCCGCAGGGCGTGACCGCGTACGCGACCTGGCCGTGGTCCAGGGCGGCCGCCGTGGTGAGGGCATGGCAGGAGTGGGGCCCCACCCAGCCCGACGAGATCTGGTCCTCCTGCCACCTGGAGAACGGCGGCTCGCCCTCCGTGGCGGTCGCGGCGTTCTCCCTGGGCACCTACGGCGAGCTTCAGAACGCGCTCGACCGCCTGGCCGACAGGATCGGCTCACCGGCCCGCAGCGTGACGCTCAGGCGGCACTCCTACGAGAGCGCGATGGAGGCGTACGCGGGCTGCTCGTCGTTCTCCACGGACGCCAGGTGCCATCTGCCCGGCTCCACCCCGGGCCGCAACCCGCGGGGGGCCCTTGGCCGCGAGACCTACACGGCGCACTCGGACTTCTTCGACCGCTCGCTCTCGGCGGCCGGCATCCAGACCCTCACGAGGCAGATCGCCTCGGTCCGGGGCGGCTCGGGCAGCATCGCCCTGATCGCCCTCGGCGGAGCGGTCAACCGCGTCTCCCCCACCGCGACGGCCTTCGTCCACCGCCGCTCCCGCATGCTGGCCCAGTACATCGCGTCCTGGAAGGCGGGAACGACGGGCACGACGGCCCGGTCCTGGCTGACGGGAGCCCACGACGCGATGAAGCCGTACGCCTCGGGCGCGGCCTACCAGAACTACACGGACCCGACGCTGAAGGACTGGCGGAAGGCGTACTACGGCGACGCGGCGACAAAGCTGGCCAAGGTGAAGAAGCAGTACGACCCGCAGGGGTTCTTCACCTACCCGCAGTCGCTGTAGCCGTCCTTCGTCACGCGGCGAGATCCCTCTCGGAGGCCGCGGCCTCCTGCCGGGCCCCGGGGATCACCGAGGTTCCCCGCTCGGTGCCTCGCGCGCGGACGATCCACGCCCCCTTCGAGGACCCCTCGACCGCCTTCATCACCGGCGTGAGAAGAGCCATCGCGAGCGGCGACAACAACAGGGCCACAGCCGTCCCGAGCGCGAACCCGCCGATGACGTCCGTCGGATAGTGCACACCCATGTACACCCGGCAGAACCCTTCGAGCAGCGCGAGCGCGATGCCGAAGAGCCCGAACTTCCGGTTGACCACGAACAACCCGGCGGCCATCGCCATGGTGATCGTCGCGTGGTCGCTCACGAAGGAGTAGTCGGTCTTCCCGGAAACCAGGACCTCGAGCCCCTCATGGGCCCGGAACGGCCGGGGCCGCTCGACGAATCCCCTTATGGGCACGTTCACCAGCACGGCCAGCGCGGCGGCGAGCGGCGCCCACACCAGCGCGGCCACGGAGGAAGCCGCGTCCTCACCCCCACGCCGGCGGCCCGCCCACCAGCACCACAGGATGAGCAGCACCATCCCGAACAGGATGCCGTACTCCCCGACGTACTCCATGACCCGGTCGAACCAGTGCGGGGCGTCCTTGGCCAGGCCGTTGATGTCGTAGAGCAGTTCGACGTCGGGGTTCGACCCGGATTCGGCGAGAACAGCCATGGTGCTGCGGCCCCTTCGTCGTCTTTCCCGGCGTACCCATGTGCGCTCGGCTACGCCCTCAGGAACGCATGGCTCCCGTTAATACGTTCCACACTCCACCGAATGATCACGCAGACGT
Source organism: Streptomyces sp. SAI-127 (assembly GCF_029894425.1). NCBI lineage: Bacteria > Bacillati > Actinomycetota > Actinomycetes > Kitasatosporales > Streptomycetaceae > Streptomyces > Streptomyces sp. SAI-127. The sequence goes on along the minus strand of NZ_JARXYJ010000001.1, from coordinate 5,519,713 downwards.
TATCGAAGAGAGACACATCGCCGCAGCTCAGGGGGAGGGTTTCACGCTCGGTCACACCGTTGTGGGCAGTGCTTTCGCGCCATCTTCGGTGACCCGGGTGGCGCCGAAGTACTCAGAAGTGTCGATCGGGTCGAACCGGATCACAGCACCCGTTCTCGGTGCGTCGATCATGTACCCGCCGCCCACATAAATCCCCACATGGTGGATGGCGCGGGAGTTGGTGGGGTCCTTGGAGAAGAACACCAGGTCCCCCGGCAGCAGTTCACTTCTGGCCGGATGCGGGCCGGCGTTGTACTGGTCGTTCGCGACGCGCGGCAGCGTGATGCCCACGCTCTCGTACGAGGCCTGCGTCAGCCCGGAACAGTCGAAGCGCCCGCCCTGCTCGGCGGTACCGGTCCCGCCCCACAGATAGGGCGTCCCGAGCTTCTTCTGCGCGTAGTAGATGGCCCCGGCGGCCTGCTTGGAGGGATCGACCCGGCTCACCGGCGCCGCGAAGCTCTCCTCCAGGGTCGTGATGGTCTTCACGTAGTTCTGGGTTTCCTTGTACGGCGGCACGCCCCCGTACTTGATGACCGCGTACGCGCCCGCGTTGTAGGAGGCGAGCATGTTCTCGGTGATGTTCCCCGGGACGTCCTTCACATAGGACGCGAGCGAGCAGTCGTAGGAAGCCGCGGAGGGAATCGCGTCATTGGGATCCCATACGTCCTTGTCGCCGTCGCCGTCCCCGTCCACCCCGTGCGTCGCCCAGGTCCCCGGGATGAACTGCGCTATTCCCTGCGCCGCCGCGGCACTCTGGGCCTTCGGATTGAATCCGCTCTCCTGGTAGAGCTGAGCGGCGAGCAGGGCCGGGTTGATGGCGGGACAGAGGTTGCCCCACTTCTGCACCAGGTTCTGATAGGCGGCCGGAACAGCGCCCTTGGCCAGGGCCCTGGTGGCTCCGCCCACCCCGCCGGCGAGGTTGCCGGCGACGACGTAGACCCCCACGACGAGCAGCATCACGAAGCTGAGCCCCGTCCCGAGAACGGCGCCCGCCACGAGCCACGCCTTACGCACCGTCAACCGCCCCTCGCCCACTGGGAGTCCGCCCGCGTCAGTCTAGGAGCTTCCCCGCGGGAAACCGCGGTACTCGGCGGGGTCGGCGCGAAGATCAGCAGACCACGTCCCGGTAGAGCGCGGCGGCCTCCGCCCCGAGGACCACGCTGTACGACACGTCGGCCGTCGCCCCGCCCTGCTCGTGCCCGCCGAGCACCCCCACGACCTGCCCGTTCCCGTTCACCCAGGGACTGCCGCTGGTCCCGCCGGTGAACTCGGGGCAGTCGACGCGCTGTTGGGTGCGGCTGTGCGCGGTCGGTTTGTTGGTGCAGCTGATCGGCAGGTCATGGGAGGAGGGATACCCGGTGACGGTGACCGCGGTGGCCCCGGTGGCGGTGCCGGTCACGAACCGGTTCCCGCCGACGGCGTCCTGGATGTCCCCCTCGACCGTGGCGAAGGCGACATCACTGTCCTCGTCCTGCCTCGTGGACCACCCCTCGGGCATGTACCGCTCGCGCACCTTCCATTTCCCGTACGGCGCTCTGCCGTCCCGGTAGCCGGGCACGAACACGAGGTCGCCGTCGGTGTCGTCGAGACAGTGCGCGGCGGTGACGAGGAGGTTCCGGTGCGGGCTGCGGACGACGGAGGCGGTACAGAAGTGCTCCTTGCCGTCGAACAGGGCTCCCACGCGGGCGTTCTGCGAGGTCGCCGCGGCGACTGTCGTCACCCCGAAGGGCCCCGCCCCGTCGTCGGCGACCGCCTCGGAGGCCGAGGTGACGGTGAGCAGGACGGCGGCGGCGTGGAGAGCCAGACGTGGCGTGCGCTTCACGGAGGGCAGCATTCCGCACGAAGGTGAGAAACACGTCAACGGGCGAGCACGGCCGTGGTCACCGTGTGGATCGCGCGCTCCAGGGCAGCCGAACCTCGACGGCCGAGCCGGGGAGGTCTGTGTGTTCGACGGTTTCGAGCTGACGCGGTGCGAGGGCGACGACGGGGTCGGGCTGCGGGTGCGGCACGGCGGCAGCGGCCCGGCCGTGCTGCTCCTGCACGGGCACCCCCGTACGCACGCCACCTGGCACCGGGTCGCCCCACTGCTGGCCGCGGCCGGTCACACCGTCGTCTGCCCCGATCTGCGCGGCTACGGCCGGTCCGACAAGCCCGCGACCGATCCGGAACACCGTCCGTACTCCAAACGCGCCATGGCCGGCGACTGCCTCGCGGTCATGCGCCGCCTCGGACACGAGCGGTTCACGGTCGTCGGGCACGACCGGGGCGCGTACGTGGCCACCCGGCTCGCCCTCGACCACCCCGGGGCCGTGTCCGCCGTCAGCGTGCTGGACGCCGTCCCCATCGGGGAGGCCCTGCGCCGCTGCGACGCCGGTTTCGCCGCGAGCTGGTGGCACTGGTTCTTCCTCGGCCAGACGGACAAGCCCGCCGAACGCGTCATCAACGCCGACCCCGACGCCTGGTACACGGCCACCGCCGAGCAGATGGGCGCCGAGGCGTACGAGGACTACCGGCACGCGATCCACGACCCGGCCACCGTGCACGCCATGTGCGAGGACTACCGGGCCGGCCTCGGTGTCGACCGGGAGCACGACGACGCCGACCGCCGGTCCGGCCGGCGCATCGGCAGCCCGCTCCAGGTCCTGTGGGCCACCCGCGACGACATGACCGACCTGTACGGCGACGTCCTGGGCGTCTGGCGCGACTGGGCGGTCGACCGGCTGGAGGGCGGCCCGATCGACTCCGGCCACCACATGGCCGAAGAGGCACCGGAAGCACTCGCCGCCGCACTGCGCACGTTCTGGGCGAACGCCGGACACCTGACCGGAACGCCCTGAGTCCGACGGGAGCCCCGGGCGAACGGCTCAGCCCGGCGTCCCCACACCCTGTGGAGGGCGCTCCGATCGACTCCGGCCACCACATGGCCGAGGAGGCACAAAGGCACTCGCGGGTCGCCCTGAGGCCGGCCGGGGCACCGGACGAATCGGCTCAGCCCCGCGTCCCCACACTCTCCGGAGGGCGCTCCGATCGATTCCGGCCACCACATGGCCGAGGAGGCACCAGAGGCACTCGCCGCCGCACTGCGCACGTTCTGGGCGAACACCGGACACCTGACCGGAACGCCCTGAGTCCGACGGGAGCCCCGGGCGAACGGCTCAGCCCGGCGTCCCCACACCCTCCGGAGGGCGCTCCGATCGACTCCGGCCACCACATGGCCGAGGAGGCACAAAGGCACTCGCGGGTCGCCCTGAGGCCGGCCGGGGCACCGGACGAATCGGCTCAGCCCCGCGCCCCCACACCCTGTGGATAACGCGTCCCCGTCAGCTCCTCCGACGCCGTCCACAGGCGCCGGGCGACGGCGGGGTCGCTCGCGGCCGTGCTCCGGCCCACCAGGGTCGGCGCACCCCTCATCTCGCCGAGCCCGTCCGGCCCGACATAACTCGCACCCGGCAGCTCCTGCGTCGCCGCGTACAGCGTGGGCAGTGCGCCCGCACGGTCGTCCTGCGCCAGGAACCTGTTGCCGAACTTCATGAACACCCGGGCCACCGGACTCGCCGCGTGGCTCTGGAGGTTGGTGGCCGAGTAGCCGGGGTGGGCCGCCAGGGCGCGGACCCCGGAGCCCGACTCCGTCAGCCGCCGCTGGAGTTCCAGCACGAACAGCAGGTTCGCCAGCTTCGACTGGCCGTAGACACCCCTCGGGTCGTAGTCCGACGTCCTGTTCAGGTCGTCGAAACGGATCCGCTGGTCGCCCCAGCGGTGCGCACCCGAGGACACCGTCACGACCCGGTCGGTGACATACGGCAACAGCAGGTTCGTCAGCGCGAAGTGGCCCAGATGGTTCGTGCCGAACTGCATCTCGAAGCCGTCCGCCGTCCGCTGCTGCGGGACCATCATCACGCCCGCGTTGTTGATCAGCAGATCCAGCGGACGGTCCCATCCCGCCGCGAACTCCCGCACCGACGACAGGTCCGCCAGATCCAGCCGCCGGACCTCCGTGCTGCCGCTCACGGTCCTCGCCGCCGCCTCACCGCGCTCCGGGTCCCGTACGGCGAACACGACATGCGCGCCCGCCCCGGCCAGGGCCTGCGCGGCCCGGAGTCCGATACCGCTGTTCGCCCCCGTGACCACCGCTGTGCGGCCGGTCTGGTCGGGGAGGCGGGTCGCGTTCCACTTCTGCTGCTCGTCGGTAGCCATACGCTGAATGTAGACGCCGCCAACAATGCTGTCAATGACAACAATGCTGGCATCGACTACATCCGGATACGATGGCACCCATGCCAGCCGAGAAGCCCGAGACCCGCCCCTACCACCACGGAGACCTGCGCTCCGCCCTCCTCGCCGCCGCCGAGCGGACCCTGCGCGACAAGGGCAGCGCCTCCCTCTCCCTGCGTGAACTCGCCCGCGACCTCGGCGTCAGCCACGCCGCCCCCGGCCGGCACTTCAAGGACAAGCAGGCCCTGCTCAACGCCCTCGCCCTGGTCGGATACGACCGCATGGCCGAGGCCCTCGAAGCCGCCGACGAACCGGGACTCCCCCTCCGGGACCGCCTCACCGTCCTGGCCCGGACCTACCTCGGCTTCGCCATCGACAACGCCGAGCTCCTGGAGCTGATGTACGCCCGCAAGCACGAGCCCGACGCCGCCGAGCAGATGGCCGCCGGGATCGACCGCACGGTGGGCGCCCTGGCGCGGGCCGTCGCCGCCGCCCAGCAGGGCGGCGAGATCGTCGACGGCGACCCCGAGCAGCTCACCCTCGTCGTGGGCACCGCCCTCCACGGCCTCGCGTCCTTCGCCGTCACCGGCATGTTCACCACCGAGGCCGCCATGCAGACCGTGCCGGAACTGGTCCACCACCTGATGTACGGCCTCAAGCCCCGCTGAGCCGGAGACTCGAACCACCGTCACCCACCCGGGAGTTGTGTGCGACGCGTGTAGATGGTCAAGCCGTGACCATCCCCCGCCCATCCGCCCGCCATTGATCAGCAATCCCCCAACGCCCTTGGGTATGGCGGGAGTCAGGATTCCACCGGCTGCCTTGTTGTCACGTACTCAACAAGGCGATGGTCTACGCGGGTCGCCGCCCCCACCGGGAACCTCACCGGTGGTCCCCCCACTGCAGGCCTCTGCAACCACTCTCAGGAGGCTGTACGTTGCGTACTTCCCCTTCCCCCCACATGTCCGGCAGATGGCGTCGGGCCGGCTCGACCGCCGTGGCCACCTCCGTCCTCGTCCTCGCCGGACTCGGCACCGCCGTCCAGGCCACTGCGGCCACGCCAGACCACGTGAGCGCCAAGGCCGTCGCCACCGCCGTCGCCAAGGCCCATGTGCAGTACGAGAGCGCGTGTGACGCCACCCCCGAGAAGGGCTACGCCGCCTGCAACGCCCTGCGCGTCACCGGCGGCACCACCGCGTTCATGGAGAAGCAGGCCGCGCTGAAGGGCATGACCGCCAAGACGCTCAAGCCGAACGCCACCTCCGCCACCCCGACCGGCTACGGCCCGAGCGACCTCCAGTCGGCGTACGGCCTGACCGCCGCGTCCGCCTCCAACGGCTCCGGCGAGACCATCGCCATCGTCGACGCCTACGACGACCCCAACGCCGCCGCGGACCTGGCCACTTACCGCAGCTACTACGGCCTGCCGGCCTGCACCACCGCCAACGGCTGCTTCAAGAAGGTCGGCCAGACCGGCTCCACGACCTCCCTCCCCACCGCCGACAGCGGCTGGGCCGGTGAGATCTCCCTCGACCTCGACATGGTCTCCGCCATCGCCCCGAACGCCAAGATCCTGCTGGTCGAGGCGAGTTCGTCGAGCATGACCAACCTGGGCAAGGCGGTGAACGAGGCCGTCACCCTGGGCGCCAAGTTCGTCTCCAACTCCTACGGCGGCTCCGAGTCCTCCTCGGACACCTCCTACGACTCCTCGTACTTCAACCACCCCGGCGTCGCCATCACCGTCTCCGCCGGCGACGAGGGCTACGGCGCCGAATACCCGGCCGCCTCCAAGTACGTCACCGCGGTCGGCGGCACCAAGCTGTCCACCTCCTCCACCTCCCGCGGCTGGACCGAGAGCGTCTGGAAGACCAGCTCCACCGAGGGCACGGGTTCGGGCTGCTCGTCCTATGACGCCAAGCCGAGCTGGCAGACCGACACCGGCTGCACCAAGCGCATGATCGCCGACGTCTCGGCCGTCGCCGACCCGGCGACCGGCGTCTCCGTCTACGACTCCTACGGCGCGGACGGCACGGGCTGGAACACCTACGGCGGCACCAGCGCCTCGTCCCCCATCATCGCGTCGGTGTACGCCCTCGCGGGCACCCCGGGCAGCAGCGACTACCCGGCCCAGTACCCCTACCTGGACACCTCCGCCCTCAACGACGTGACCTCCGGCAACAACGGCACCTGCTCCACGAGCTACTTCTGCACCGCCAGGTCGGGCTACGACGGCCCCACCGGTCTCGGTACCCCGGAAGGCCTGGGCGCCTTCACTGGCTGATCCGGTCCACGAGTGTCCCCGTCGGGTCACGGGGGCGCCGCCCTTGAGGGGGACGTGGGGTTCCCTCGGCGGCACAACGGCAACGGGCCGCGACATCCGGTCGCGGCCCGTTCGCCATGTCCACCCGAGTCAAGTCACCACCGCCCACAGTCCATCGGGCGGCCATGCACGAGTAAGCCCGGGACAACTTTCGGTATGGCGAAGGTCAGAATTCCAGCCATTCTCTGTTGTCGCGTACGGAACAAGGTGGACCGTCGTCACAGGCCGCCGCCCGCCGCCGGGGAAACCGTACCGACGGCACGCACCCGCACCGCCCCTGTTCCCTCACCATCAGGAGGCTGCACCTTGCGTTCCAACTTCCCCCACACACGCCTGAGATGGCACCGCGTCGGCTCCGCCACGGCCGTCACCGCCGCCCTCGTCCTCGCCGGTTTCGGCACCGCGGTCCACGCGGACGCGACGACCTCGTCCAAGGTCACCTGGGCCGCGACCCCCTGCGCCACCCCCAAGAAGGCCGGCGAACTCGCCTGCGACTCCCTCCGTGTGACGGGCGGCACCACCGCCTTCCAGAAGGCCCGGGGCATCACCCCGAAGGCCGCCACCCCCTCCGGCTACGGCCCGAGCGACCTCCAGTCGGCGTACGGCCTGACCGCCGCGTCCGCCTCCAACGGCTCCGGCGAGACCATCGCCATCGTCGACGCCTACAACGACCCGAACGCCGAGGCGGACCTCGCCAAGTACCGCTCGTACTACGGCCTGCCGGCCTGCACCACCGCCAACGGCTGCTTCAAGAAGGTCTCCCAGACCGGCTCCACGACCTCCCTGCCCCGCAGCGACGCCGGCTGGTCCGAGGAGATCTCCCTCGACCTCGACATGGTCTCCGCCATCGCCCCCAACGCCAAGATCCTCCTCGTCGAGGCCAAGTCGGCCACCATGACGAACCTGGGCACCGCGGTGAACGAGGCCGTCACGCTGGGCGCGAAGTTCGTCTCCAACTCCTACGGCGGCTCCGAGTCCTCCGCGGACACCACCTACGACTCCTCGTACTTCAACCACCCCGGTGTGGCCATCACCGTCTCCGCCGGTGACGGGGGTTACGGCGCCGAGTACCCGGCCGCCTCCAAGTACGTGACGTCGGTGGGCGGCACCGCGCTCTCCACCTCCTCCAGCACCCGCGGCTGGAGCGAGACCGTCTGGAACACCAGCAGCACCGAGGGCACGGGCTCGGGCTGCTCGTCCTATGACGCCAAGCCGAGCTGGCAGACCGACACCGGCTGCACCAAGCGCATGATTTCGGACGTTTCCGCCGTGGCCGACCCGGCCACCGGCGTCTCCGTCTACGACTCCTACGGCATCACCGCCGGCTGGTACACGTTCGGCGGCACCAGCGCCTCGTCACCGATCATCGCGGCCGTCTACGCACTGGCCGGTACGCCCGGCAGCAGCGACTACCCGGCCCAGTACCCCTACAAGCACACGTCCTCCCTCAACGACGTGACATCGGGCAACAACGGCAGCTGCTCGACGAGCTACTTCTGCACCGCCACCTCGGGCTACGACGGCCCGACCGGGTGGGGCACCCCGAACGGAGTAAGCGCCTTCACCAGCTGACTCTCCGTCAACGAACGGGCCGCGGGCTCCCCTACCGCGGCCCGTTCGCCATGCCGGTGGGCCTCCGGTTAGCCTTCACCCGCAGAACATCGGTGCCACAAGCGCCGCAGGTCGTAAGAGGGGTCAACGACGGAACCACAGGACAGGTTCCGCTCAGGCCTCATTGCCCGGCGTGACCTGCCGTGATACACAGAGTGACCAGACAGTCATTCGTACGAAACCCGCCAACCAATGCCGCCAAGTCGACATACGACGGCGGAATTGTCGGCGACAATGAGGCCTGACCTCTGCGCACACGCAGGGGAGACGGAACTACCCACCAGGGGCGGTGACTTACATGCTCTTTGCGGCCGACAAGGGAGACATCAACACCATCATCGGCGGGATCGCTCCGGACTGGGGCCCCTTCGGGGCACTGGGGACCGAGGCGAAGACGATGATCCAGGTCGTCATGGCGGTCGCCATCCTGCTCTGCCTCGGCATCGCCATCTGGGGCGCCGCCAAACAGCGCATCGGCGCCACCGCACTGCGGGACACCTTCAGCGCGGAACAGGGCAAGGGCCTCATCATCGCGGGGCTGACGGGAGTCTTCATCATCGGCTCCCTGGGCACGCTCTTCACCATCGTGTACGGCATGGCCGTATAGCCGCCGCGTCCGGTACAGCCCCTCCAACCCACCCGTCCGCAGTGCCCACCGGCTGAGGTTGCGTTCCCTGATGTCGAGTCACCACACCGCACCCGCGCGGAAACCAGCGCGGCTACCGTCGTACTCCTACGCGTTTTCGTACGACGTCGAGGGGACGTGAGCGGCATGAGTCTCGGAGACGACCAGGAGGGCTCCGGCGGTTACGGCGGCACCGGCCAGACCCGCACCCACCTACCGGGCACCGGCAACAGCGACCTGTACGGCGGCGCACGCCGCTCCGGCCGCTCATCCTCCCGAAGCCTGGTCACCGTGGTCGGCGTCATCGTCCTCCTGATCGCCGCGATCGCCTTCGCGAACCGCGGGGGAGACGATTCCTCTACTTCGGCGGAGGGGGCGGGGGGGCAGCCGGACGTCGCGTCGACAGCTCCCAGCGGGACCAAGCCGGTGCAGTCCACGCCGGGTGTGATTCCCGCGCGCTACCCGCATGACGTCCAAGGCGCGCAGAGCGCGGCGGCGAACTACGCCGTGGCGCTGGGCTCGGCCGACATGTTCAACAAGGTCAAGCGCGACGCGATCCTGCAGAACATCATCGCCCCCACCCGTGTCGCTGATTTCACATCGACTCTGGACAAGGCCTACACCCCGGCCTTCAGCAAGAACATCGGACTGAACGACGACGGCTCCACGCCGGTCGGCTACACCTTCGTCTCCCGTACGAGTCCGATCGGCACCAAGGTCACCCAGTCCTCCCAGAACAGCGCGACCATCGATGTCTGGTGCAGCGGGCTGCTCGGCATGGCAGGCGAGAAGTCCACGAACCCCGTCACCAACAGCTGGTTCACCATCACCATGAAGCTCGAGTGGACCGCCGACGACTGGAAGGTCGTCACGCAGTCCCAGAAAGAAGGCCCGGCGCCCGTCCCAGGCGACGACACGGCCTCCAGCGCCGACGAGATGGCGAAGGCTGTCGCCGAGTACGGAGGGTTCACCTATGCCCGGTAGTCGCTACGTACTCAAGGCCGCCGCGGCGGTCACAGCCGTACAGACCGCGGCCGTGCTGCTGGCGGGCCGAGCCTTCGCGGCCCCGTCGCCCTCACCGTCTCCCACGCCGAGCGACGACGCCTGCCGCCTGATCACCGGCACCGCCCGTTCCCTGTGCGAGAGCGACCGCAGCAGCAAGTCGAACGGCGGATCGATCAACGACGACCCCACCTCCACCCTCGACCCCATGTCCTCCCTCGCCAAAAGCTGCGCGAAGGCCGCCGCCTGGACCATCGACAAGCTCAGCGAGGCCGTCAAGAACACCGCGAACGTCGACTTCACCAACCAGAAGTTCCTCCAGCAGTACGCCGTCGTCTTCGCGGCATCGACCATCCTCACCCTTCTCCTGTGGCTGCTGGCCGTAGCCAAGCGCGCGGTGCGAGGCGTCCCCCTCACCACCGCCATCAGCGAGGCGATCGGGTTCCTGTGGCTGACCGTGCTCGCGTCCGCCTTCACCCCCCTCATCCTCTACACCGTCGTCTCCGCCACCGACGGCGTCTCAGAGGTCCTCGCGAAGGCCACCGGCGACCAGACCGACACCTTCTTCGGCACCTTCTCCGGCGCCCTGGAGAAGGGCAACGACATCGGCGGCGGCCCCATCATGCTGATCGTCGTGTCCCTGGTCAGCATCCTCGCCGCCGGCGTCCTGTGGCTGGAGCTCGTCATCCGGGCCGCCCTCCTCTACGTCGGCGCCCTCCTCGGCACCGTCGTCTACGCCGGCCTCGTCGACAAGAACCTCTGGGGCCACGTCCGCCGCTGGGCCGGCATCATGATCGCCGTCATCCTGGTCAAACCGGTGATCGTCATCGTCCTCGGCCTCGCCGGCGCGCTCTCCTCCGACGACGGCCCCGACGCCTTCTCCGCCGTCGTCTCCGGCCTCGCCATCATCCTGCTCGCCATCTTCGCCAGCGCGATGATCTACCGTTTCGTCCCCGGCTTCGGCGACGAGATCGCCGGCTCCCGCAACAACCGCATCATGCAGAACGCCGAGGGCAAGGCCGCCGCGGTGATCAGCTCCCCGGCCACCCTGGTCGCCCAGGGCATCAAGACCCACAGCTCCCGGGCCGACAACAACGGTCAGGCCTCCGGAGGATCGGGCGCCCGCCCGAGCAACCCGGCGTCCGGCGGAGTCGCCGCACACAGCTCGCGCACCCCGAACGGAGTCGGCGGATCTGTCCCCTCCGCCGCTCCCGCTCCCCGCTCGAGCAACCCGGTGAACAGCCCGCACGCCGGCAACACCCGCAACAGCAGTAGCAACAGCACAGGAGGTGACGGGCGTTGACGACCGAGTCCCACGTGTCGCATACGGTCACGCCCCGCCGTACATATCTGATCGGCCGCGCCCGGCCGAACGCGATCGTCGGCCGCAACCGCGAGACCGGCGAGATCGCGCTCATCATCGTGGGCGCGTTCCTCGGCATGATGTGCGGGCTCCTCGTCCCGGTGCTCTCCCTGCGCATCGTGCTCCTGATGGGCTTCCCCCTCGTCGCGCTCGCCGCGGTCTACGTGCCGTACAAGCGCCGCACGTTCTACAAGTGGTTCGAGATCAACCGCAGTTACAAGCGCACCCTGCGCCAGGGCACGACCTACCGCTCCTCCGTGATGGAGGCCGGCACCCACGTCGACGGCCGCGAGGTCGAGGTCGGCCCACCCCCCGGCATCGGCCGGATCAACTGGCTCGCCGCCCCGTTCGGCCCCGACGAGATCGCCGTACTGCTCCACGCCGACCGCCGCACGGTGACGGCCGCGATCGAGATCGAGGGCCCCGGCGTCGGCCTGCGCGACTCCGAGGACCAGGAAGCCCTCGTCGACCGCTTCGGCACCCTCCTCAAGCACGTGGCCAACGGCGACGGCTTCGTCACCCGCATCCAGATGCTCGCCCGCACCCTCCCCGCCGACCCCGACGCCCACGCCAAGGGACGTCGCGATGCGCGGGGACGACAGGGCACTGCCATGGCTGCAGACGTCGTACGACCAACTCCAGTCGATGGTGTCGACCAGCAGCGAGCAGCACCGCGCGTACCTCGTCGCCTGCATGCACTTCAACCGCGAACTCGCCGCCGAGGCCCAGGCGATGGCCCGCGCGGCCCGCCCCCAGTCCGGCCGCAGGCTCGATCGGGACGCGGGACTCGCGGTCGTCATGGCGCGTGAGCTGACCGACATCTGCTCGCGCCTCCAGGAGGCCGACATCCGGGTCCGCCAGCCCCTCGGCCAGGGCCGGCTGGCCTCGCTGATCCACTCCATGTACGACCCCGACCACCCCATCGACCACATCCAGGCGATGACCAAGCGCAACGCCTGGCCGGCCGAACTCGACGCCATGGAACCGACGTTCCTCCAGGCGAAGACCCGGGAGTCCAGCACCCGCGCGCCCTGGTGCCACGCCACGGCCTGGGTGAAGGAGTGGCCGATGACCCCGGTGGGCGTCAACTTCCTCGCGCCCCTGCTCGTCCACACCCCGGACGTCATCCGCACGGTCGCCGTCACGATGGACCTCGAACCCACCGAGATCGCCATCGAACGCATGCTGACCGAGAAGACGAACGACGAGGCGGAGGCCTCCCGTGCGGCCAAGATGAACCGGACCGTGGACCCGCGCGACATCGCCGCCCACAACCGCCTCGACCAGCGCGGCGAGGACCTGGCAAGCGGCGCGGCCGGCGTCAACCTGGTCGGCTACATCACCGTCTCCTCCCGTAACCCCGAGGCCCTGGCCCGCGACAAACGGACCATCCGGGCCTCGGCCGGAAAGTCGTACCTGAAACTGGAGTGGTGCGACCGCGAGCACCATCGCGCCTTCGTGAACACCCTTCCGTTCGCCACCGGCATTCGAAGGTAGGGGCTGCCGCATGCGGGATCCGATGTCCATCCTCACCGACGCCTTCACGTCCTTCCTCTTCGGAAAGGTCGAGACGACCCGCCTGCCGGTCCGCACCTCCACCGGCCAGGCGCAGGCGGTCTACCTCCCGACCGCGGCGCCGGGCCTCGGCGACTCGGGCGTGATCATCGGCCGCGAGGTCTACTCCGGCAAGGGCTACATCTACGACCCCTTCCAGCTCTACGGCCAGCAGCTCCCGGCACCTCACTGGCTGGTCCTGGGCGAGTCCGGCAACGGCAAGTCGGCGCTCGAGAAGACGTATGTCCTACGGCAGTTGCGCTTCCGCGACCGCCAGGTCGTCGTCCTCGACGCCCAGGGCGAGGACGGCGTCGGTGAATGGAACCTGATCGCGCAGGAGTTGGGAATAACTCCCATCCGACTGGACCCGATGGCCGCCCTGGACATGGGGATCCGCCTCAACCCGCTCGACCCCGCGATCACGACGACCGGCCAGCTCGCCCTGCTCCGGACCATCATCGAGGTCGCGATGGGCCACGGCCTCGACGAACGCTCCGGCTTCGCCCTGAAGGTCGCGCACGCCTACGTCAACGAGACGATCGTCGACCGCCAGCCGATCCTCACGGACATCGTGGAGCAGCTACGGCACCCCGAGCCCGAGTCGGCCGAGGCGATGAACGTCGACATAGAGGACGTCCGCGCATGGGGGCTGGATGTCGCCCTGGTCATCGACCGCCTGGTCGACGGTGACCTGCGGGGCATGTTCGACGGCCCGACAACGGTCGGCATCGACCTGGACGCGCCGCTGATCGTCTTCGATTTGTCCCACATCGACCGCAACTCCATCGCCATGCCCATCCTCATGGCGATCGTCGGAGTTTGGCTGGAACACACCTGGATCCGCCCCGACCGCAAGAAGCGCATCTTCCTGGTCGAGGAGGCCTGGCACATCATCGCCAGCCCCTTCGTGGCCCAGCTCTTCCAGCGGCTCCTGAAGTTCGGCCGGCGGCTCGGCCTGTCCTTCGTCGCGGTCGTCCACCACCTGTCCGACGTCGTGGACGGAGCGGCGGCGAAGGAGGCCGCGGCGATCCTGAAGATGGCGTCGACGAGGACGATCTACGCCCAGAAGGCGGACGAGGCGCGTGCGACGGGCCGAGTCCTGGGCCTGCCCCGCTGGGCGGTCGAGATCATCCCCTCCCTCACCCCCGGCATCGCCGTCTGGGACGTCAACGGCAATGTCCAGGTGGTCAAACACCTGGTCACCGAGACCGAACGCCCCCTGGTCTTCACCGACCGCGCGATGACAGAGTCCTCCAGCGACCTCAACGACGACGCCCTGCGCGCCGCGGAGCTGGAGGCGGAGGAACGGGCGGCGGCCTTCGTGGAGCAGCACCTGGGCGACTCCGAGTCGACGGTGGCGTAGGAGGGGCGGGCAAGTGGTGAGACCGGACGACCGCCGACAGGGCGGTCAGGGAGGCCAGGGAGGCGTCCCGGACGGGCTGTTGGTCGGCATACTCGCCTTCCTCCTCGGCATGACCCTGCTGGTCTGGACGGCGACGGGCCTCGCGGGCCTGTTCGCCCACGGCGACTGGCCCAAGAACGTCACCTTCACCCGCACCCCCCAGGCCATGCGCCACCTCATCGGCCACCCCCAGGACATCTCCGGCGCCTGGCCCGACACCCCCGCAGGCGGGCTCTCCGGCTACGGCCTGGTCTGGGGCCTGTTCATCGGCCAGTTGATGATCCTGGTCGTCCTGACGATCTTCGTGATGGGAACACTGGCCCGCTGGAGGGCGGTCCGGGCGAGGACGAGAGCGGAGAAACTGGCGGCACGGGAACGACGCTCGCAACCGGAACCGGTCCACGAGGTACCGATCCCGAAGCCGACGCCGGAGCCGCAGCCACTACCCCAGCCGCAACCGGCCACTGCGCCCCTCCCCAGCCCCCCGCAGCCCACCGAGCCGCTCCTCGCGACACCGACCGCCGCCAAGCTGCCCACTTCCCTGTCCAAGGGTGAACGGATGGCCGGGTGGGAGACACCTCGCCCCGAAGGCGCGGTGCTCTACGCCCCGAGAGAGTCCCGCCACCCCACCGCGACCCAGGCCATCAGGGACGCGGAAGGCCCCACCCTCGTCGTCACCTCGAACCCCGCGATCTGGCAGGACACCAAAGACGCCAGGGCCAAGCTGGGCCCGGTCCACGTCTACGACCCCACCCACCTCTGCGACACCCCGGCCCGTCTCCACTGGTCCCCCACCACAGGCTGCGAGACCAAGGAAACGGCCAAGGCAAGGGCACAGGCACTCCTCGCCCCCGTCCGCCCCACCGCAAAGATCGACCAGGCCGTGGCCGACGTGGCCGAAACGCTCCTGCGCAGCTACCTCCACGCCGCGGCCATAGACGCCCGCACCATCCGCCACGTCCACCGCTGGTGCCAGGGCGCCCAGATCCAGGACGCGGTGAGAACCCTCCGCACCAATCCCAAGGCGGCCCCCGGCTCCGCGGGCGAACTCGAAGCCGCTCTCACCGCGCACCCCGAACGGCGGGACATCGCCCAGGAGCTGACCAGCCGGGCCCTCTCCGCCCTCTTCACGGTCAACATCCGCGAGGCATGCACTCCCAACCGAAATGATGCCCTCGCCTTGGATTCCTTCGTCGACGAAGGGGGCACGCTTTATGTGGTGGGTGAATCCATCGAGGACCCCAGGACCAATCCGGGCGCGATGCCCCTTCTGACGGCCCTCACCTCAAGCGTGGTCGAGCGTGGCCGGCGCATGGCCGAACGGTCATCCTCCGGTCGCCTCGACCCACCACTGACGCTCGTCCTGGACGACGTCGCAGCGGTGGCTCCGCTTCCCCAGCTCCGGGAGCTGCTGGCCGCCGGGGCGGACCGGGGGCTACCGACCCTGGCCCTGCTCCGGTCCCGCGAACAGGCCCGCACCCGCTGGCCGGACGCGGACCTACCGGCCTAGAGCTCAGAAGTCGTACGCAGCCCAGTCGACGACCGGAACGTACCCGAGGCGCCGGTAGAGGGCGTTGCTGGTGGGGTTGGCCGCGTCCGTGAACAGCACGACATCCTCGGCGCCCGCGGCCAGTGCGGCCCGGCTCACCTCGGCCGTCACCGCACCCGCGTATCCGCGACCGCGCAGAGGGGCCGGGGTGTAGACAGGGTCGACCTGGACCAGCCCGGCGACCATGGGGTTCGCGCCCGCCATGGAGACGGGCGTCCCGTCCGGAGCCTCCCAGAACGTGTAGCGCTTGTCCGCGAAGCGGGTGCCGGCCCAGGAGTCGGCGTCGATGGTGACGGCTTCCCCCACGTCCGCGGCGAACCCGCGGCACAGGCCCATGAGTTGCTCGAGGTCCCGGTCCCCCACGGCCCGGCTCCGTCCCGCCGGAAGCGGCTCCGGCGGCACGAGCGTGCCAAGGCGGTGCAGACAGAGCCGGACGCGCACGCTCGGCGTCGCCCCGGTGTGCCGCTGCCAGGCCTCGGCGAACACGGCGGCGGTGGCGTCGTCCGCGCTGACGGACGGCACGGAGTGGCCGAGGGCGACCAGACGGGCGGCGAGAGCGTCGGCCTGCTCGGCGGTGAGAGGAGTGAGGCTCAGACCACGGCTGGGCGACAGGCGGTAGAAGGTGCCGTGCACCTCACCGGCCCGCTCCAACCAACCGAAGACGGCGGCCTCGGCACCGTACGCGGCCGCCCCACGCGCACGCAGTCTCGCGGTCCACGTCAGCGGCATGATGTGCGGGAGAGGACGTGAGCGCAGGAACTCCCCGGCGCGAGCGAGAAAGTCGTCGATGTCTTCGGTGAGGTGCCAGTCGTCCGGGCGCATGCTTCATGATCCCTGATGAACGCGCCTCAGTCGCGCTCCAGCACGAACTCCAGCTCGGACTCCCCCGGAGCCTGCGGCAACGGCACCCGCACCCCACTGGGCACGAAGCCCACCTTGCGGTAGAGGTTCTGCGCCCGCCCGTTCTCCTCGTGCACGATGAGCCGCACCCGCTCGGCTCCCGCTCCCCAGGCCCACTCCAGGCCCGCCGAGAAGAGCGCCTTGGTCAGCTCGCCGCCACGCGCCTCGGGCCGTACGTACACCCCGACGATGTGCCCCTGCCGCCGTTCGACCGGAAACCCGGCCCAGTCCGTGGTCCCCGCCTCCTCCAGCAGTACGACCAACTGCCCGAGCCACCGCCCGTCCGACCCCTCGGCGACGAAGTGCTGTGCCCCGGTCTCCCCTTCGGCGGCCCCGGCCGCCCTGTCCTCCCAGAAGGAGTCCGGGCGGGCGACGGCCTCTTCGTAGGTCTCCAGAAACGCCAGGTGCGCCACCGGATCCCGCAGCGAGTCGAGCCTCAGCTCCTTTACCGCGGGCCACTCATCGGCACGTATGGCCCGGATCGCATAACTCATGCCGGCCAGAGTAATACCCCGAAACGCAGAAAACCCCCGTTCCGAATGGAACGGGGGTTTTCTCAAAAATTGTTCGGCGGTGTCCTACTCTCCCACAGGGTCCCCCCTGCAGTACCATCGGCGCTGTAAGGCTTAGCTTCCGGGTTCGGAATGTAACCGGGCGTTTCCCTCACGCTATGACCACCGAAACACTATGAAGTTAGACCGGAAACACAACACGGTCGTTGCCTCAGAACTAACACAGTGGACGCGAGCAAATATGGACAAGCCCTCGGCCTATTAGTACCGGTCACCTCCACCCATTACTGGGCTTCCAGATCCGGCCTATCAACCCAGTCGTCTACTGGGAGCCTTAACCCCTCAAAGGGGGTGGGAATACTCATCTCGAAGCAGGCTTCCCGCTTAGATGCTTTCAGCGGTTATCCCTCCCGAACGTAGCCAACCAGCCATGCCCTTGGCAGAACAACTGGCACACCAGAGGTTCGTCCGTCCCGGTCCTCTCGTACTAGGGACAGCCCTTCTCAATATTCCTGCGCGCGCAGCGGATAGGGACCGAACTGTCTCACGACGTTCTAAACCCAGCTCGCGTACCGCTTTAATGGGCGAACAGCCCAACCCTTGGGACCGACTCCAGCCCCAGGATGCGACGAGCCGACATCGAGGTGCCAAACCATCCCGTCGATATGGACTCTTGGGGAAGATCAGCCTGTTATCCCCGGGGTACCTTTTATCCGTTGAGCGACGGCGCTTCCACAAGCCACCGCCGGATCACTAGTCCCGACTTTCGTCCCTGCTCGACCCGTCGGTCTCACAGTCAAGCTCCCTTGTGCACTTACACTCAACACCTGATTACCAACCAGGCTGAGGGAACCTTTGGGCGCCTCCGTTACTCTTTAGGAGGCAACCGCCCCAGTTAAACTACCCATCAGACACTGTCCCTGATCCGGATCACGGACCCAGGTTAGACATCCAGCACGACCAGACTGGTATTTCAACGACGACTCCACAACCACTGGCGTGGCCGCTTCAAAGTCTCCCAGCTATCCTACACAAGCCGAACCGAACACCAATATCAAACTGTAGTAAAGGTCCCGGGGTCTTTCCGTCCTGCTGCGCGAAACGAGCATCTTTACTCGTAGTGCAATTTCACCGGGCCTATGGTTGAGACAGTCGAGAAGTCGTTACGCCATTCGTGCAGGTCGGAACTTACCCGACAAGGAATTTCGCTACCTTAGGATGGTTATAGTTACCACCGCCGTTTACTGGCGCTTAAGTTCTCAGCTTCGCCACACCGAAATGTGACTAACCGGTCCCCTTAACGTTCCAGCACCGGGCAGGCGTCAGTCCGTATACATCGCCTTACGGCTTCGCACGGACCTGTGTTTTTAGTAAACAGTCGCTTCTCGCTGGTCTCTGCGGCCACCCCCAGCTCGAGGAGCAAGTCCTCTCACCAGTGATGGCCCCCCTTCTCCCGAAGTTACGGGGGCATTTTGCCGAGTTCCTTAACCATAGTTCACCCGAACGCCTCGGTATTCTCTACCTGACCACCTGAGTCGGTTTAGGGTACGGGCCGCCATGAAACTCGCTAGAGGCTTTTCTCGACAGCATAGGATCATCCACTTCACCACAATCGGCTCGGCATCAGGTCTCAGACTATTGCCAGGCGGATTTACCTACCTGACGTCCTACACCCTTACCCCGGGACAACCACCGCCCGGGCTGGACTACCTTCCTGCGTCACCCCATCACTCACCTACTACAAGTCTGGTTCGCCGGCTCCACCACTTTCCATTCCCCGAAGGGTCCGGAACGGCTTCACGGACTTAGCATCGCCTGGTTCGATGTTTGACGCTTCACAGCGGGTACCGGAATATCAACCGGTTATCCATCGACTACGCCTGTCGGCCTCGCCTTAGGTCCCGACTTACCCTGGGCAGATCAGCTTGACCCAGGAACCCTTAGTCAATCGGCGCACACGTTTCCCACGTGTGTATCGCTACTCATGCCTGCATTCTCACTCGTGAACCGTCCACCACTGCCTTCCGGCGCGGCTTCACCCGGCACACGACGCTCCCCTACCCATCCATACGGGCGTTGGCCCTATTGCATGAATGACACGACTTCGGCGGTACGCTTGAGCCCCGCTACATTGTCGGCGCGGAATCACTAGACCAGTGAGCTATTACGCACTCTTTCAAGGGTGGCTGCTTCTAAGCCAACCTCCTGGTTGTCTCTGCGACTCCACATCCTTTCCCACTTAGCGTACGCTTAGGGGCCTTAGTCGATGCTCTGGGCTGTTTCCCTCTCGACCATGGAGCTTATCCCCCACAGTCTCACTGCCGCGCTCTCACTTACCGGCATTCGGAGTTTGGCTAAGGTCAGTAACCCGGTAGGGCCCATCGCCTATCCAGTGCTCTACCTCCGGCAAGAAACACACGACGCTGCACCTAAATGCATTTCGGGGAGAACCAGCTATCACGGAGTTTGATTGGCCTTTCACCCCTAACCACAGGTCATCCCCCAGGTTTTCAACCCTGGTGGGTTCGGTCCTCCACGAAGTCTTACCTCCGCTTCAACCTGCCCATGGCTAGATCACTCCGCTTCGGGTCTTGAGCGTGCTACTCAAACGCCCTATTAGGACTCGCTTTCGCTACGGCTACCCCACCCGGGTTAACCTCGCAACACACCGCAAACTCGCAGGCTCATTCTTCAAAAGGCACGCAGTCACGAGACACCAAGCAAGCTTGATGTCCGACGCTCCCACGGCTTGTAGGCACACGGTTTCAGGTACTATTTCACTCCGCTCCCGCGGTACTTTTCACCATTCCCTCACGGTACTATCCGCTATCGGTCACCAGGGAATATTTAGGCTTAGCGGGTGGTCCCGCCAGATTCACACGGGATTTCTCGGGCCCCGTGCTACTTGGGTGTCTCTCAAACGAGCCGCTGATGTTTCGACTACGGGGGTCTTACCCTCTACGCCGGACCTTTCGCATGTCCTTCGCCTACATCAACGGTTTCTGACTCGTCTCACAGCCGGCAGACTGTGAAAGAGAGATCCCACAACCCCGAATGCGCAACCCCTGCCGGGTCTCACACGCATACGGTTTGGCCTCATCCGGTTTCGCTCGCCACTACTCCCGGAATCACGGTTGTTTTCTCTTCCTGCGGGTACTGAGATGTTTCACTTCCCCGCGTTCCCTCCACATACCCTATGTGTTCAGGTATGGGTGACAGCCCATGACGACTGCCGGGTTTCCCCATTCGGAAACCCCCGGATCAAAGCCTGGTTGACGACTCCCCGGGGACTATCGTGGCCTCCCACGTCCTTCATCGGTTCCTGGTGCCAAGGCATCCACCGTGCGCCCTTAAAAACTTGGCCACAGATGCTCGCGTCCACTGTGCAGTTCTCAAACAACGACCAGCCACCCATCACCCCGCCCTCACAGGCGAGTTCACTGGGGCCGGCATCGAGGGAAATCATTCCCTCAGACACCCAACAGCGTGCCCGACACCCTCGCCACTCGTGATCAGCTTTCCACGCCCCGAAGAGCAGTACTGGCAGCCCGAGATGACTGAAAGTGCCGAATAATCAACGTTCCACCCATGAGCAACCACCGCAGAACGTGTGCCTGCGTAGTGGCCTCTGACCTCACCCCGAGGGGATCGGTGAGAAGTGCTCCTTAGAAAGGAGGTGATCCAGCCGCACCTTCCGGTACGGCTACCTTGTTACGACTTCGTCCCAATCGCCAGTCCCACCTTCGACAGCTCCCTCCCACAAGGGGTTGGGCCACCGGCTTCGGGTGTTACCGACTTTCGTGACGTGACGGGCGGTGTGTACAAGGCCCGGGAACGTATTCACCGCAGCAATGCTGATCTGCGATTACTAGCAACTCCGACTTCATGGGGTCGAGTTGCAGACCCCAATCCGAACTGAGACAGGCTTTTTGAGATTCGCTCCACCTCACGGTATCGCAGCTCATTGTACCTGCCATTGTAGCACGTGTGCAGCCCAAGACATAAGGGGCATGATGACTTGACGTCGTCCCCACCTTCCTCCGAGTTGACCCCGGCGGTCTCCTGTGAGTCCCCATCACCCCGAAGGGCATGCTGGCAACACAGGACAAGGGTTGCGCTCGTTGCGGGACTTAACCCAACATCTCACGACACGAGCTGACGACAGCCATGCACCACCTGTACACCGACCACAAGGGGGGCACCATCTCTGATGCTTTCCGGCGTATGTCAAGCCTTGGTAAGGTTCTTCGCGTTGCGTCGAATTAAGCCACATGCTCCGCTGCTTGTGCGGGCCCCCGTCAATTCCTTTGAGTTTTAGCCTTGCGGCCGTACTCCCCAGGCGGGGAACTTAATGCGTTAGCTGCGGCACCGACGACGTGGAATGTCGCCAACACCTAGTTCCCACCGTTTACGGCGTGGACTACCAGGGTATCTAATCCTGTTCGCTCCCCACGCTTTCGCTCCTCAGCGTCAGTAATGGCCCAGAGATCCGCCTTCGCCACCGGTGTTCCTCCTGATATCTGCGCATTTCACCGCTACACCAGGAATTCCGATCTCCCCTACCACACTCTAGCTAGCCCGTATCGAATGCAGACCCGGGGTTAAGCCCCGGGCTTTCACACCCGACGTGACAAGCCGCCTACGAGCTCTTTACGCCCAATAATTCCGGACAACGCTTGCGCCCTACGTATTACCGCGGCTGCTGGCACGTAGTTAGCCGGCGCTTCTTCTGCAGGTACCGTCACTTTCGCTTCTTCCCTGCTGAAAGAGGTTTACAACCCGAAGGCCGTCATCCCTCACGCGGCGTCGCTGCATCAGGCTTTCGCCCATTGTGCAATATTCCCCACTGCTGCCTCCCGTAGGAGTCTGGGCCGTGTCTCAGTCCCAGTGTGGCCGGTCGCCCTCTCAGGCCGGCTACCCGTCGTCGCCTTGGTGAGCCATTACCTCACCAACAAGCTGATAGGCCGCGGGCTCATCCTTCACCGCCGGAGCTTTCAACCACCACAGATGCCTGCGGTAGTGGTATCCGGTATTAGACCCCGTTTCCAGGGCTTGTCCCAGAGTGAAGGGCAGATTGCCCACGTGTTACTCACCCGTTCGCCACTAATCCCCACCGAAGTGGTTCATCGTTCGACTTGCATGTGTTAAGCACGCCGCCAGCGTTCGTCCTGAGCCAGGATCAAACTCTCCGTGAATGTTTACCGGTAATCCGGTCGACACACACGAGAGCGGAGCGACCACCGGAATAAGGCGGTCGCTCACAGCGTCCTCGCTGTGTTTTTTCAAAGGAACCTCGCCCCAGCAGATGCTGGAGACGGGGTATCAACATATCTGGCGTTGATTTTTGGCACGCTGTTGAGTTCTCAAGGAACGGACGCTTCCTTTGTACTCACCCTCTCGGGCTTTCCTCCGGGCTTTTCCCTTCGGTCTTGCGTTTCCGACTCTATCAGACCGTTTCCGGTTCCGATTTCCTCGGTGCTTTCCAGGTTCCCGCTCTCGCGTTTCCCTTTCCGGCGGTTCCGACTCTATCAGATCCTTTCGGGCCTGATTCCCAGTCAGCGGGGCTTGCCTTCCCGGCCCTTGGGCCGTTCCGACGTCTCAAACCTTAGCGGACTCTCGCTGCGGTCCCAAATCGAGGGCCGCACCCAATCGAATTGAATTCGGGCACACCGAATTCATCCCGAGTGGGAGATCGTTCTGATGGTTTGAGTGGCCGCCTGCGCGGCTGAGGCGCTACCACAGAACCGTTACGGCTCCGTGGCAACCCGAAGAACTTTACGGATCCGGCAAGTGGCTGTCAAGCACCCTCTGTCAAGATCTTTTAGTCGAGGTCACTGAGCCGCCCACCGGCGTCCGGCTGTGCGTGCTCCACCCTACGCAGGAGCCGGGTGAGGACGTCCCCGAGGGTATTGCGCTCCTCGGCGGACAGGTCCTGGAGCAGGTCCTCCTCGAAGACCGTGGCCAGTCGCATCGCCTCCAGCCACTTCTCGCGGCCTTCGGCGGTCAGCTCCACGATCACGCGGACGCGGTTGGTCTCGTCCCGCTCCCGGGTCACCAGACCCTCGGCAAGCATGCGGTCGATGCGGTGGGTCATGGCGGCCGGCGTGAGGCCGAGGCGCTTGGCGAGCTCGCTGGGACCCATCCGATAGGGGGCACCGGAGAGCACGAGGGCCTTGAGGACCTCCCACTCGGCGTTGCTGATGCCGAGATCTGCGGTCTGACGGCCGTAAGCGACGTTCATGCGGCGGTTCAGACGGGAGAGCGCCGAGACGATCTGCTCGACCTGGGGGTCGAGGTCCTGGAACTCGCGCTGGTAGGCGGCGATCTGCTCTTCGAGCGTCGGCTCGGGGACGCCAGGAGTCTCGGCCATGGCCGCAGTATGGCACGCGCCTCCTTTGCCTTGAAGTCCTTCATTATGTACTCTTTAGCTTCGAACTTTAGCTTTGAAGTCTTCACTCCTAACTAGTGAGAGAGGTGAACGTGACCAGGGCGATGGGCGCAGCGATGCGCCGGATCCACGTGGGCAACGCACTCAGCGCGTTCGGGCTCGGTTTCACCGTGCCCTACCTGTACGTCTATGTGGCGCAGGTGCGCGGGCTGGGGGCCATGACGGCGGGGCTGGTCCTCGCAGTCTTCGCCGTGGCGGCACTGATCGTGCTGCCGTTCGCCGGACGGGCCATCGTCCGCCGGGGCCCGCTTCCGGTGCTGCTCGTCGCCCTGATCACGGCCGCGCTCGGGGCGCTGAGTCTCGGACTCGCGGGCCAAGCGGCGACGGTGCTGCTGTCGGCGGCCGCGCTCGGGGCCGGTCAGGCCGTCATGCAGCCGGCGCTGGCGACGATGATCGTGGACTGCTCCACCTCGGAGACGCGGTCCCGGGCCTTCGCGACGCAGTTCTTCCTGCAGAACCTCGGCCTCGGCGTCGGGGGTCTCATCGGCGGGCATCTCGTCGACACGTCGAGCGCCACGTCCTTCACCATGCTGTTCGCGATCGAGGCTGCGGTGTTCCTGCTGCTGGTGGTCGTGATGGCGACTCTGCGCCTGCCGCACGCGCCCCGCATCGAGGGCGCGCCGACCAGGTCCGCCAAAGGCAGCTGGAAGCAGCTGCTCGGCAACCGCGCCATGGTGCAGCTGTGCGTGCTGGGCTTCGTGTTGTTCTTCGCCTGCTACGGACAGTTCGAGTCCGGGCTGAGCGCTTACGGCGTCGAGGCCGCCCGCATCTCCCCCTCCGCGATGGGGACGGCTCTGGCCGCCAACACCGCGATGATCGTGGTGGCGCAGTTCGCCGTGCTGAAGTTCGTGGAGCGGCGGAGGCGGTCACGGGTGATCGCCGCGGTCGGGATCATCTGGTCCGTGGCGTGGATCGTGGCGGGCTACGCGGGCCTCGGGCATGGCAGCCGGGAGATGGCCACGGCCGCCTTCGTCTCGACGTACGCCTTGTTCGGGCTGGGCGAGGCGATGCTGTCGCCGACGGTGGCCCCCCTGGTCGCCGATCTGGCGCCGGAGGGAATGGCGGGCCAGTACAACTCCGCCTTCGCCTTGGTGAAGCAGCTCGCCCTGGCGGTGGGCCCGGCGGTCGGTGGCCCGATGGGTGCCTCCCTGCATGCGCCGTACATCGTGACGTTCCTGCTGTTCTCGCTGGGGATCACCTACCTGGCCGTCCGGCTGGGCAGGCAGCTGACCCCCGTACAGAACCAGCCGTCACTGCGGAAGAGCCGAGTGGTGGCCCAGGGTGGAGCGACGTCGAAGTCCGTGGCCGCCTAGCCGCAACCCCCTGGGGGCGCGGGGAACAACGTGACCCGCGCTATCCCTTCGGCAGCACGAACTCGCACCAGACCGCCTTTCCGCCCCCCGGTGTCCTCCGAGACCCCCAGTTCGACGCGATGGTCGCCACGATGGCGATTCCCCGGCCGGACTCGTCTCCGGGTTCCGCCCGCCGGCGCCGGGGCAGATGGTCGTCCCCGTCCGTCACCTCGACGATCAGGCGCCGGTCGGTTCGGCGGAGCCGCAACCGCATGGGCGGGGTTCCGTGCTGCAGGGAGTTGGCGACCAGCTCGCTCGCCGCGAGCACGCCCAGATCATGCAGCTCCACCGGGAACCGCCAACTCGTCAGCACGCCGGAGGCGAACGCACGCGCGCGTGGGGCCGCCTCGACTCCGCCCAGCAGTTCCAACGCGGCGTTGCGGAAGAGATCGCCGTCGGGGCCCGTGTGGGCGGGGTGCTGGAGGACCATGACGGCCACGTCGTCGTCGTGTTCAGCGGTGACGCCGGCCGAGCGGACCAGGCGGTCGCAGATCACCTGGGGGCTGCCGGTCGCGCCGGCGAGGGCGCGCTCGAGTGCGGCGATGCCCTCGTCCAGGTCCTCGTCACGGCGTTCGACCAGGCCGTCCGTGTAGAGCACCGCCGTGGATCCGGGGCCGAGCGGGATGGAGCCCGAGGCGTGCATCCAGCCGCCGGTGCCCAGCGGCGGGCCGGTGGGTTCGTCGGCGCGCAGGACGACGCCGCTCTCGTCGCGGACCAGGATGGGCAGGTGACCGGCCGAGGCGTAGACCAGCTTGCCCTCGTTCGGGTCGTGGATGGCGTACGCGCACGTGGCGATCTGGTTGGCGTCGATCTCCATGGCGAGGCCGTCCAGGAGCTGGAGGATCTCGTGCGGGGGCAGGTCAAGGCGGGCGTACGCCCTGACGGCCGTGCGGAGCTGGCCCATGACCGCTGCCGCGCGGACCCCTCGGCCCATGACGTCGCCGATGACCAGGGCCGTGCGGCCGCCGCCGAGGGTGATGACGTCGTACCAGTCGCCGCCGACCGCGGCCTCCGTGCCGCCGGGCAGGTAGGTGGCGGCGATGCGCAGGTCGTCCGGTTCTTCGAGCTCCTGGGGGAGCAGGCTGCGCTGGAGGGTCACGGCGGTCTCGCGCTGGCGGCGTTCGCTGGCCCGGAGGCGCTCGGCGGCCTCGGCGTGGTCGGTGACGTCGGTCGCGAATACGAGGACACCGCTGCCACCGCCACCACCCCCGTGTCCTTCCGTCACCGGGGTGCAGGTGAAGGTGTAGGAGCGGCCGTCGGGGGCCTTGCGGGACTTGACGGTGCGGGGCTTGCCGCTGCGCAGGACCTGGTCGAGAAGCGGAAGGAGGCCGATCTCGTCGAGCTCCGGGAGGGCCCGGCGGGCCGGTTCGCCCGTGGGGCGCAGGCCGAAGGCGACCACATAGGCGTCGTTGACGTAGGCGAGGCGGTGGTCGGGGCCGTGGACGAGGGCGACGAGGGCGGGGACACGGTCGAGGACCTCGCGTACGGGGAGTTCGTCGACGGCGGGGGCCGGCACGGTCAGTTGTTCGGCGCGGGCCGCGGGGACGGCGCCCTCGCTCAGGCGGTCCTCGGTGACCAAATCGTCGGTCCGCGCTGCGGCGCGGCGCTGCGTTCCGGGGAGGCGGGCGCTCCAGCGCGTGAAGTTCACGAATCCTTGCCTCGTGTCGTCGTCTTCGGCGTCTTCGGGCCGGCTCCGGGCCCGGCCGGTGGGCTGGGGACGGCAGCCCGGGGGTGCAGCACGGTGGGAAACCTCTTGGTTCGAGGGGCGGGCGGCTGCCCGTCCGAAGTCGGGCACCAGTCTGGCAGGTGACCGACCGGGTCGACATTCGTCAGACGCCGGGGCGGTCCGTGGAGTTCCTCGGTCCGGTCAGGACGACCCCTTCGGGTCGTTCGTCGGGTCGTGAGGATGCTTTCCACCGGCCGCGAGTTCGAACTCCGCTCGGGGATGTTCGAGTGAACCGAGCGAGACGATCTCCCTCTTGAAGAGCCCCGACAGGGTCCATTCGGCCAGGACGCGGGCCTTGCGGTTGAAGGTGGGGACCCTGCTGAGGTGGTAGACGCGGTGCATGAACCAGGCAGGGTAGCCCTTCAGCTTGCGTCCGTAGACGTACGCGACACCTTTGTGGAGGCCCAGGGAGGCCACCGAGCCGACGTACTTGTGGGAGTACGTCTCCAGGGGCTCGCCCCGGAGAGCGTGCGCGATGTTGTCGCCGAGGACCCTGGCCTGGCGGACGGCGTGCTGGGCGTTGGGGGCCGTCTCCTTGCCGGGCTCCTCGGCGGTGAGGTCGGGGACGGCGGCCGCGTCTCCGGCCGCCCACGCGTGCGTGGTGCCGTCGACGGTGAGCTGGGGGGTGCATTTCAACCGCCCTCGCTCGTTGAGCGGGAGGTCGGTGGCGGCCAGCAGCGGGCTGGGTTTTACGCCGGCCGTCCACACGACCGTACGGGTGGGAAAGCGGTTGCCGTCGCTGAGGACGGCGACGCGGTCGACGCAGGACTCCAGGCGGGTGTTCAGGCGTACGTCGATGTTGCGGCGGCGCAGTTCGCTGACCGTGTAGCGGCCCATCTCCTCGCCGACCTCGGGAAGGATGCGGTCGGAGGCCTCGACGAGGATCCACTTCATGTCCTCGGGAAGGACGTTGTGGTAGTAGCGGGCGGTGTAGCGGGCCATGTCCTCCAGCTCGCCGAGTGCCTCCACGCCCGCGTAGCCGCCGCCGACGAAGACGAAGGTGAGAGCCGCGTCGCGGATCGCGGGGTCGCGGGTGGAGGAGGCGATGTCCATCTGCTCGATGACGTGGTTGCGCAGGCCGATGGCCTCCTCGACCGTCTTGAATCCGATGCCGTGGTCCGCGAGTCCGGGGATCGGCAGCGGGCGCGCGACCGAACCCGGGGCGAGGACGAGTTCGTCGTACGACAGCTGCTCGCCGCCCGTCCGCTCCTCCTCGGTGGCGAGGGTGGCGACGGAGGCCGTGCGCTTGGCGTGGTCGATCGCGGTGGCCTCGCCGACGACGACACGGCAGCGGTCGAGGACGCGGCGCAGTGGTACGACGACATGGCGCGGGGAGATGGATCCCGCGGCCGCTTCGGGCAGGAACGGCTGATAGGTCATGTACGGGTCGGGCGTGACGATCGTGATCTCGACCTCACCCCGGTCGAGTTCCCGTTTCAGCTTCCGCTGCAGACGCAGAGCCGTGTACATCCCGACGTAGCCACCGCCGACAACCAGAATGCGCGCACGTTCCTTCACCATCCCATGACGCACCCGTCGCTTGAGTTTGTCCACAGCCTCGACAAATTGTGTGACCGGAGTTCATCGGCGCGCCGGGTTGGCCGTATCTCCGGAGCGCGCGGAAGGTCCGCAGGTCAATGGGTGTGCGCCGGGCGGGCGGACGGGGTGCAATCGGGGCGTTTGCCACCCGTACTCCGATCGGGGGGCGCTCCGTGCGGAACCTGCCCCTTCTGAATTGACCCCCACTCAACTATGTTCGTGTGTCGACGGGGTGTAGGGGGATGCGCTCCGGGTCCGCGACGGGCGGACTCGCGAAACGGGCTTGTTCCGCACGCTCCGGCTTTCGATGGCGGGGAGAGTCTCCGGGGGGAGACGTCATTACCGGGGGATCATTTATGCACATTCAGGACTCTCATTGGTCTACCGCGTCCGCCATCGCACCCGGTGGCGGGGCGATGGGCGGCGCGATGGGTTCGGCGATGAGCGCGGCGGGCAGCGGACGTGACGGATCGCGTTCGGCCCCGCTGCGCGTGGACGCACAGCGCAACCTGGAACACGTACTGCGCGCGGCGCGCGAGGTCTTCGGCGAGCTGGGCTACGGCGCGCCGATGGAGGACGTGGCGCGGCGCGCCAGGGTCGGTGTCGGCACCGTGTACCGGCGCTTTCCGAGCAAGGACGTCCTGGTCCGGCGGATAGCCGAGGAGGAGACCTCCCGGCTGACCGACCAGGCGCGGGCGGCGCTCGGCCAGGAGGACGAACCGTGGTCGGCGCTGTCGCGTTTCCTGCGCACGTCGGTCGCGTCCGGTGCCGGGCGGCTGCTGCCGCCCCAGGTGCTGCGGGTCGGGGTCGCCGACGAGGGCACCGACGGCTACGACGGGACGCGGGTGCCGCAGCAGCGGACGACTCCGGGCTCCGGCGAGCTGCGGCTGGTGCCGGAGGAGGCCCCGATGGTCTCCGCCGACGACGACGCCGGGGCGGCGGCGCTGCTGGAGGTCGTGGGCCAGCTCGTGGACCGCGCGCGTGCGGCCGGTGAGCTGCGGACGGACGTGTCGGTCTCGGACGTCCTGCTGGTGATCGCGACCGCGGCGCCCTCGCTGCCGGACGCGGCGCATCAGGCGGCCGCCTCTGCGCGGCTGCTGGACATCCTGCTGGAGGGGTTGCGGTCCCGGCCGATGTGACTCGAAAGGGTGACAGCGGGGTGCGGTCGTTTGACGTCCGCACCCCGGAACATTCCGGCGCTTTCCGGGCGGGCGAGCCAACTCCTGCATCAGCCGCGACAGTTGAGCCTTCCCCGGACGGGTGATCCTCAGTGCTGCCGTGCGGGAAGTCCCCACGGACGAGTGGATGCTCCGTACGGCAGAGCACTGACCAAAAGCCAATATGGCACTCTGACCCGGTGTTCGGGACTGGTTGGGCCGGCGGCGGGGGCATTCCGCGATGAGCGTTGACGGGCGGAACGAACCCCTTGGCGAGGGCGACGGGGAAGCCGGTGGCACCCCACAGGTGCCGGGCCAGGGCGGCCGCGCCGGGATCCCGCAGGGCGGCATCCCGCAACAGGCCGGCGAACCCGTCGAGGGCAGCGTCCCGGCGCAGCGCGACCGGCGGCAGGACGGCGGCCTCCTGCCGCCGCCCAGGGAGATGCCGACGTCCGACGCCGATCTGATCGACCGGATGCGCTCCGGCGACGACACGGCCTACGAGGCGCTCTACCGGCGCCACGCGGGGGCGGTGCGCCGCTATGCCCGCACCTGCTGCCGCGACGGCCACACCGCGGACGACCTCACCGCCGAGGTCTTCGCCCGCATGCTCCAGGCCGTACGCGGCGGCCACGGCCCCGAGCACGCCGTGCGCCCCTATCTGCTCACCAGCATCCGCCGCGTCGCCGCCGGCTGGACGAAGTCGGCGAAGCGGGAGCAGCTCGTCGACGACTTCGCGGTGTTCGCCGCACAGGCCACGCGTTCGTCCGAGGTCTCCGACGACGACACACGCGATCTCGGGGCCGATGTGCGCGCGATGCACGTGGCCGAGCAGTCCATGGCCATGCAGGCCTTCCGGTCGCTGCCCGAGCGCTGGCAGGCCGTCCTGTGGCACACCGAGGTCGAGGACGAGTCGCCGAGCGAGGTCGCCACGCTCTTCGGGCTCGACGCCAACGGCACGCGTGTGCTGGCCAGCCGCGCCCGCGAGGGCCTCAAGCAGGCCTATCTGCAGGCCCACGTCAGCGCCACCCTCGCCTCCGACGAGGAGTGCGCCCGCTACGCCGACCGGCTGGGCGCCTACGCCCGCGGCGGCCTGCGCACCCGTGCCGAACGGGGTCTGCGCAAGCACCTCGAGGAGTGCGCCAAGTGCCGGCTGGCCGCGGGCCAGATCAAGGAAGTCGCTGGTGGTATCCCGGCCGTCGTACCGATCGCGGTCATCGGCTGGTTCGGGGCCGCCGGGTACGCCAAGGCCGCCGGGCTCATCGCGGGCGGAGCTTCAGCGGCCGGTGCCGCGGGCGCGGCCGCCGCGACGAGCGGGGGCTCCTCGGGCGGGGCGGGAGCCGGCGGCGCAGCGGCCTCGGAGGGGCTGGGCGCGCCGGTGAAGGCCGGTATCGCGGCCGGTGTGGTCGCCGTGGCCGCCGCCGCGGTGGCGCTCGCGCTGATCGGCGACGACAGCCCGGCCAGGAAGCCGGACGCCAAGCCGCCCGCGTCCGCGCCGGTGGTCGAGCCGGCCGAGCCAGCGCCCACGCCTTCCCCGAAGAAGCCCGAGCCGGTTCCCCCCTTGATCCCCGTCGCGGCCGCACCGTCCCCGAAGCCGACACCCACCCCCACCCCCTCACCGGCCCAGAAGTCCACCCCGACTCCCAAGCCGACCCCCACCCCGAAACCGACACCGCCCCCGAAGCTCACCCCCACGCCCACTCATACGCCCACTCCCCCGCCCCCTCCGGCCGTCTACCAGTGGAGCGAGCTGGCCTACGACGTCTCCGGCGACGGCAGCGAGCCCGAGATGCGGATCGGCGAGAGCAGCTGGGTGTGGCAGCGCTACGGCGTCTCGGTCGCCGACCAGGAGTACGCCCACGGCGTGACCGTGCACGGCCGCTCCTCCGTCGTGATCGACCTCAACCGCGCTTGCTCCTCCTACGACGCGATGGTCGGCGTCGACGACATGACGCTGGGCCTCGGCAAGGTGTACTTCTCCGTCTACGCCGACGGGGTGCGGCTGTGGAGGTCCGGGCTGGTCGAGGCCGGCGACCCGGCCGTGCCCGTGCAGGTGAACCTCGCCGGGCGCAGGACCGTACGCCTGGTGGTCGAGCCGCACACCCCCTTCGACGACCTCATGCTCGCCGACTGGGCGGAGTCGAAGTTCAGGTGTTCATAGCGCGCTGCGCCCGCGCCACCTCGTCGAGTTCGGCGAGAGCCTCGTCCGGGGTGAGGGCCGAACCCCGGGCGTGTTCCGCCGCGTAGCGCACGGGGCCCAGGCCGGTGCGGGCGGTGGCCTCCGCTCGCTCCGCCTCCACGCGCTCCGGGTGGGGACGGGGATCGCCGCCGCGCCACCGCTCGGCCGCGGCGAGCAACCGGACCGCGCGCGGGAGATCGCCGAGGTCGCAGAGCAGGGCCGCCGCGCCGTCCACGAGCGCCGCCACGACCGTGTCGGAACACCGCTTCTCGACGGCCTCGCGGACGGTGTCCGCCAGCAGGGGCAGGCCGTGCTCCGGGCCAGACTCGGCGGCCGTCACCATCGCGGCGACCGAGTTCAGCATCACCGTGAACTGGGGCGGCGGGGACGACTGTCCGATCTCCTCGCGCACCGCGTCGACCAACTCGCGCGCGCGGGCCGTGTCCTTGTCCTCCAGGGCGATGTGGGCCCGCATCAGCCTGACGAACGCCCGGGTCTCCGGGACGCCGTACCGGTCACCCGCGGCGCCCGCCTCGTCCAGGGTGGTCAGCGCGGTGGAGCGGTCGCCGGTGCGGTACGCGACCTCGGCGAGCCGGGCGATGAGGAACGGCGTCTCGGCGTACGCCCCCACCTCGTAGGCGAGGCGCAGTGCCTCCTCGTACTCCTCCTTGGCCTCGGCGGGGCGGCCGCGGGCCATGGCGGCCTCGCCGGCCGCGCTGCTGACCTGGGCGCGCAGCCAGCGGTCGCCCACGCGGCGGCTGAGCACGCGGAGTTCCTCCAGGTCGTCGTCCACACCTGTCAGGCCGCCCGGGGAGTCGACCACCATGTGGGTGCGCAGCATCAGGGCGGTGGCTACGGCCCAGTCGTCGCCGTGGGTTCGGCAGTGGGCGACGGAGGCGTCCATCAGGGGGCGGATGTCCACCGGTTCCTTCAGCGTGAGGCCGATCATGGGCCACACGATGCCGGGGAGGCGGGCGGCGTCGGGACCGCCCTGGGCGAAGTGATTGCGGACGAGTTCCACATAGCGGCGCAGGCGGGGATCCAGGTCGCCGTCCATGGGCTCCGTCTCGGCCTTGAGGAAGAGATGGAGCATCCGCAGGTTCATGCGTCGGCGGTGTGCCGGGTGGTTCGTCTCGGTGCGCGGGGCGGCGAGGTAGGCGTCGATCGGGTCCTCGGCTTCGCCATCGGACCGGAGGTGGTCCAGGGCCACTCCCAGGCGCAGGATCCTGTCCACCCAGGTCATTCCCTCGCGGCGGTAGTTGCGCAGCCACCAGAACCAGCCCATGGCGAGGACCAGGTCACCGGCCTGCGCCTCGTCGCTCGCGGTGAGCGTGCGGTCGACGGCCGCGCGGATGTTGTCCAGCTCGGTCTCCAGACGGGAGATCCACGGGAGCTGTCCGGCCGAGCGCAGCTGTGGTTCGGCCTCCTCCACGAGTGCCCGCACCCACGCGCGGTGCCGGAGCTCGGCGGCGGCGCGCAGCTCGGGGCGCTCGGCGGCGCGCTCGACGGCGTACTCGTGGATGGTCTCCAGCAGGCGGTAGCGCATGCCGTCGGAGCCGTCCCGCTCGCATGGGGTGGCCACGATCAGGGACTTGTCCACGAGCGTGCCGAGGAGCTCCGCGGCCGGCCCGGTGCACACGGCCTCCGCCGCTTCCAGCTCCCAGCCGCCCGCGAACACGGACACCTCGCGCAGGAGTGTTCGCTCCCGCTCGTCCAGCAGCTCCCAGGACCAGTCGACGACGGCCCGCAGGGTCTGCTGGCGGGGCAGGACGGTACGGCTGCCGGAGGTCAGCAGGCGGAAACGGTCGTCGAGGCGGTCGGCGATCTGGCGGGGGGTGAGCAGGCGCAGTCGGGCCGCCGCCAGTTCGATGGCGAGCGGCAACCCGTCCAGGCGCCGGCAGATCTCGGCGACGGCCTCCTGGTCGGCGAGCACGGCGGCCGCGTCGGGGCGGACTGCGGCGGCGCGCTCGGCGAACAGGCGGTGCGCCTGGTCGGGGAGGAGGGGTTCGACCGGGCGCACGGACTCGCCCGGCACGCCCAGGGGTTCACGGCTGGTGGCGAGGACGGTGAGCCCCGGGCAGCGGGTGAGGAGGGTCTCCGCGAGGCGGGCCGCCGCCTCGATGACATGTTCGCAGTTGTCAAGGATCAGGAGCTCGCTGCGCTGGGCGCAGTACTCGACGAGCAGGGCGATCGGGTCGTCCTGCGGGGCCGTCAGCTCGGTGGTCATGAGCACGGTCTCGCGCAGACCGAGCGCGCTGACCACCGCGCCGGGCACCGCCTCCGGCCGGTCGAGCGGGGCGAGCTCGACCAGCCACGCCTGCGGAAGCCCGGCGGCGGCTTCCTCGGCGAGGCGGGTCTTTCCGGATCCGCCCGGTCCGGTGAGGGTGACGAGGCGGGCCCTGTGCAATTCGGAACGGATGGCGTCGAGTTCGGGTTCCCGGCCCACGAAAGAGGTAAGGCGCGGACGGATGTTGCCGGTGCGTTCGACACGGGGGCGGTTGAGAGGGGCCGTGAGCAAATCGGCGTGCAGGTCTCGCAACTCCGGGCCCGGGTCGGTGCCGAGTCCGTCGGCGAGCGCGCGGCGGGCGGTCTCGTAGGCGGCGAGGGCGTCGGCGCCGCGGCCGGTGTCGCGCAGGGCGCGGATGAGCAGGAGGTGCAGCGGCTCGTCGTACGGATGCGCCCCGGTCAGCTCTTTCAGCTCCGGTACGACGTCCTGGGCACGGCCGAGCAGCAGATCCGCTTCGATCCGGGCCCGGGTGGCCTCCAGGCGCAGTGTCTCGGGGCGGGTCGCGGCGGTGCGGTCGGGGAGGTCGGCGAGGGCGTCACCGCGCCACAGGGCGAGGGCCGCGGTGAGGTTCTGTGCGGCTGTCCGTGCGTCCCGGTGAGCCAGGGCGGCGGTTCCCTGCCGTACGAGGCGTTCGAAGACGTACAGGTCCACGTCGTCCTCGGTGGCGGCCAGCCGGTAGCCGCCGGGTTCGGAGACGACCGTGTCCTTGCCGACGGTACGGCGGAGACGGCCGACCAGTGCCTGGAGGGCGGCCGGGGCGTCCTGGGGCGGCTCGTGGCCCCAGACCTCGTCGATCAGAGTCTCGGGGCTCGCGGTACGGCCGGGGCGAAGGGCGAGGGCGGCGAGCAGCGTGCGCACGCGGGGGCCGCCGAGGGGTATGCCGACGCCGTGATCGTCCGCCGCCTCGGTCACACCCAGGATTCTGTACCGCACCGGTTCATTGTCACCGGCTTCCTGGCATCGGCTCCGCCTTTCCGCCGGGTGGCGCCTGAGGATGTGCCGGGTCGGTTGTCGGGCGAGTGCGGCCCGGTGGGGGCTGGTCGCGCAGTTCCCGCGGGCAGCTGGGCTTGGGCGGGGCTCCTATGAGAGTGCCTCACCATGTCGTCGGGCGGCTGCGGGTGCGTCGTGGCTGGTCGCGCAGTTCCCCGCGCCCCTGGGGAGTTGCAGTCACCCGCGCCACGACGGACCGTTCGCCGCACCGCGCGCCACGACGGACCGTTCGTCGCACCGCGCACCCCGACGGACCGATCACCGCACCGCGCACCCCGACGGACCGATCACCGCACCGCGCACCCCGACGGACCGATCACCGCACCGCGCACCCCGACGGACCGTTCGCCGCGTACGGCGCGCAGGGGACGGGGTGGGGGGTGTCCGCCCGCAGCGGCCGGCGTCCGTCACCGAGCCCTGCTCAAGGGACCGAGCCGCCGGACCGAGGACGGACACCCCCCACCCCGGCCCCGACCCACCCACCGAACCCCACGCGCTACACCCGCCCCCACCGAAGCCGAAACGGGCCGCCGCAGGCACCCAGGGGCGCGGGGAACTGCGCAAAACGCCCGCCCCCACCGAACCCGCACCCGAAACCGAACCCGCACCCGCACCCGCACCCGCTCAACCGCCGGAGGCCCCCGCTCCCAACGCCCCCCGCTGCGGCCGAATCCCCGCCGGTACCGCACGCGCGCGTGCCGGCGTTCCGGTCCAGCAGGTGCCTCGGCGGGCCAGCAGGCGGCCCAGCCACAGTTCCAGTGAGACCAGGTCCGCCAGGCCGTCCAGCGGCAGGGGTTCACCCTCCGCCGCCGCCCGGAGCGCCTTGCGGACCACCCGGGCCTCCACCAGGCCCGCCTGTGCCAGCAACGGTGTGCCGAACAGGGACATCAAGGAGTCCGCCGCCACCCGCAGCCCCGTACGGGTCGCCGCGGCCGAGGACGCGTGGGACGGGGCACCCCAGCCGGGCGGGAGGTCGGAGACACCGGCGCCCTCCAGGACCGTACGGAGGATTTCCGCACGGGCCCCCGGCCGGACCCGCAGCGCCTCGGGAAGGGCACGGCAGGCACGCACCACCTGGTTGTCCAGGAACGGCGCGTGCAGCCGCTGGGAGCGGATCTCCACGGCCTGCTCCAGGACGCGAAGGTCCGACGCGTGACGAGCGAGTGCCGCACGCGCGCGGAAATCGCCGGGATGCTGCCCGGGGCCCACCCCGGACCGATGCGTGGCCCCCTGCAGGCGAACCGATACTTCAGCCAGCGCCTCCCCCGTCAGCCACCGCGCCGCAGGCCCCGGTCTGGCCCAGGTGAGCGCGGCGAGCGACGCCCCCACCGCACCCCCGGGCTCGTCGAAACGCTGGTGCATGAGCCGGTCGGCCAACATCTCCAGACCGACCCGGTACGGCGTACGGGCCAGCCGCCGCGCGGCGCCGTACACACGCGCGGGGACGAACACGGAACCGTCCGCCTTGGCCAGGGCGGCCACCGGCCTGACCAGATGGCGCCGCTTGCGGTCCATCAGCAGGTCCGCGAGGCGCGCCGGATGGGCGTCCAGCACCTGCCGGGCCCCGTAGCCCGTGAAGTGGTCGGCGCTGCCCGCGGCCAGCCGCGCACGGTGCCGCGCGGCCGTCACCAGACACGGCCCGGGTTCGTCCGTCAGCGGCCCGTCCAGTTCGGCGTAGGGAAGCGTTTCCTCGCCGCCGGTCACCACCACATGGTGCAGCCGGGGATTCGCCGCGAGCGTCCCCGCCCGTTCCAGCTCGGCCTCCCGACCGCCCACGGCGAGGTCGTTGAAGGTGACCGCGAGCAGCCGCTCGCCGGCCCCGGTGCCGTGCCCCAGGACCGTCCCCGGCATCCCGGGCAGCCCGGCGGCCAGCAGGGCGAGCGTCCCCGACGCGGGCCCCCCGGACAGGTCGGCCCCGATCCCGGGCACCGGCATCCCGCGCGCGGCACGGCGTTCGGCGGGCCCCATGCCGGGCACGGGACCGGGGTCGATGTCGGGCACGTGCCGGGGCGCGGAGAGCCGGGCGCGCACCGCCTCGACAAGAGCGTCCCGGACACCGTCGACCGCGCTGTCCGGGTCGGCGGAGGGCGCGGCGACCGCGAGGGAGGCGACCGGCTCGTAGCCGGCGATCTCGCGCGCGCCGTTGCGCAGGATCAGCGCGTGACCCGGCGGGATGCGCCGAACACCCTCATAGGGCGTGGAGTCGTGGAGCGCGCCCGGTACGTCGGGGGCGGCGAGCAGCGCGGCGAGGTGCCCGAAGTCGAGGTTGGCCTCGATGAGGTCGGCCAGCGGCAGGGCCGCGGTCGCGTAGGCCGTACCACCGGCCCACGGCGTGTAGAACACCGGCCGCGCGCCCGCCAGATCGCCGCCCACGGTGATCCGGCGGCCCACCTGGACCACCGCCGTGTACGCCCCCGACCAGGCCGTCAGATGCCGAAGTGCCCCTCCGCGCGCGGCGAGCAGTCCGACCCGCAGCTGTTCGTCGGAGGCCCCGCAGGTACCCAGGACCGCGATCCGGGTCTGCGCGTCGACCGTGACCACGCGCACCTCGTCGGGGCGCCAGTCACCGACCGCCCACAGCGGGTCGGGGTCACCCCACAGCAGGTGGGAACCCACCGGGTGCACGGTCTCGCCGTCGCCTCCGGTCGCCCCCGCCGTCCCGATTCCGGAGACGCCCGCGGCGGTGCTGCTCCATCCCACCAACCACCGCATCGACGCCTCCACAGGCTGTGGACAACCAGTGCACCGTACGAACCGGTCACCATGCTGCCATGAAGGAAGCGTGCCGGAGGGCCGGTGGAGTCGCTTGAGATGCGGGGAACGCGCCCCTGTGAACACCCGCGTACGCCTGCGAACACCCACGCGAGGCAAGGGGCGTGCGACGCGAATGCGCCCCCGATACGCTCCCCCAAAACGCCTAACGCGCCCTCAACTGCCATGGTAGGAGGGCTGTTCGCCCGCGAAGACGAGGGTCGGTTTTCGGCCAAATCGGCGTCATGGGGACACGCTCGCGCACGCTCCGTACACAGTCCGCGCGCCGCACAACAGGCGCGCAGCCCGGGAGACGCCACTTCGCCCCCCGGGCCCGTCCGCCGCCCGCGGGGATGGAGGCGGCGGTGTCCCCCAGCCCACTGGATCCAGTACAGCGGGCCGACCCACGCATCATCCATGGAAGCGCTCCCCCGTTGGCTGGAGAAGAGCGCACGGACAGGCGCACGGCCACACAGCGGGAGCACGACACAACTGCGCGTATCGGACCCGTACTTCAGTACGGACCACAATCCCGCCATCCGGAACAATGCCTCTTAACGCTTGGGATGCGGCGAACTACGCTGGGTTTACGAATGCCGCGTGGTTATGCCAGCGCGGCAGCCGTCTGTGTCGAGGGGTGGCGCATGTCCAGGGAGCAACGCGGGCCGAACGAAAAACTCGGCACCGTTCTCGCCCTCGCGGGAATCAGCAACGCAGGACTCGCGCGTCGCGTCAACGATCTTGGCGCTCAACGCGGGTTGACTCTTCGCTACGACAAGACGTCGGTGGCGCGCTGGGTGTCGAAGGGAATGGTGCCGCAAGGTGCGGCGCCGCACCTCATCGCCGCCGCCATCGGCCAGAAGCTCGGCCGCCCGGTGCCGCTCCACGAGATCGGCCTGGCGGACGCGGATCCCGCGCCGGAGGTGGGCCTCGCCTTCCCCAGGGACGTCGGACAGGCCGTCAGGTCGGCCACGGAGCTCTACCGTCTCGACCTCGCCGGCCGCCGATCGGGCGCGGGCGGCATCTGGCAGTCCCTCGCCGGTTCGTTCGCAGTGAGCGCATACGCAACGCCCGCCTCACGGTGGCTGATAACCCCGGCCGACAGCTCGGTAGCGCGCGAGGTGAACCACTCCGAGGGCTCCGGCGCACCGCTCAAAGTCGGCCACAGCGATGTGCAGAAGCTGCGGGAGGCCGCCGAGGACGCCAGGCGCTGGGACTCCAAGTACGGAGGCGGCGACTGGCGTTCGTCCATGGTGCCGGAGTGTTTAAGGGTGGAGGCGGCACCGCTGCTGCTCGGCTCGTACTCCGACGAGGTGGGCCGGGCACTGTTCGGGGCTTCCGCCGAACTCACCCGTCTCGCGGGCTGGATGGCCTTCGACACGGGCCAGCAGGAGGCGGCGCAGCGGTACTACATCCAGGCACTGCGGCTGGCCCGGGCCGCGGCGGACGTACCGCTCGGCGGGTATGTGCTGGCGTCGATGTCGTTGCAGGCGACCTACCGAGGCTTCGGCGACGAGGGCGTCGATCTCGCGCAGGCCGCGCTGGAGCGCAACCGGGGGCTGGCGACGGCCCGCACCATGAGTTTCTTCCGGCTCGTCGAGGCGCGGGCACACGCGCGTGCGGGTGACGCCGCCGCGGCCGGAGCGGCGCTCAAGGCTGCCGAGGGGTGGCTGGAGCGGTCCCGGGACGGGGACAACGACCCGTCGTGGCTCGGCTTCTACTCGTACGACCGGTTCGCCGCCGACGCGGCCGAGTGCTACCGGGATCTGAAGGCACCGCGTCAGGTGCGACGGTTCACGGAGCAGGCGCTGTCGAAGCCGACGGAGGAGTTCGTACGGTCGCACGGGCTGCGCCTCGTCGTCTCGGCGGTCGCCGAGCTCGAGTCGGGCAATCTCGACGCGGCGTGCGAGCAGGGCGTGCGGGCGGTGGAGGTCGCGGGGCGGATCTCCTCGGCGCGTACCACCGAGTACGTGAAGGATCTGCTCCATCGGCTGGAGCCGTACGGTGATGAGCCGCGGGTGGTGGAGCTCCGGGAGCGGGCCCGGCCGCTGCTGATGGCTCCGGCCTGAGCCCCGGAGGCCGTCACCGCCCCCGCGTTTGAAGTGACTGTCAGTGGTGCAGTGCACTATCGGGTGTGGGAGGTGGTGCAGGTGTCGACGGGGATCGCTTACGACTGTGACGTGCTCGTGGTCGGTGGGGGCATTGTCGGGTTGTCCACGGCGTATGCGATCACACGCAGCGCGCCCGGTACCCGGGTCGTGGTGCTGGAGAAGGAGGCGGGGCCCGCTCGGCATCAGACCGGGCGCAACAGCGGGGTGATCCACAGCGGGATCTACTACCGGCCCGGGTCGCTCAAGGCGCGGTACGCGGCGCGGGGCGCCGCCGAGATGGTCAAGTTCTGCGCGGAGTACGGCATCGCTCACGCCGTCACCGGCAAGCTGATCGTCGCCACCGAGCGCAGCGAGCTGCCCCGGCTGCACGGCCTGGTGCAGCGCGGACGGGAGAACGGCATTCCGGTGCGCGAGCTGGGGGCCGCCCAGATCGCCGAGTACGAGCCCGAGGTCGAGGGGCTCGCCGCCATACACGTCGGGACGACCGGGGTGTGCGACTTCGTCGGGGTCGCGCGGCAGCTGGCCGAGGCGTCGGGCGCGGAGATCCGGTACGGCGCCGAGGTGCGGCGGATCGACCGGCGGCCGGAGCTCGGGGTCGCCGTGCTGACGGGCGCCGGCGACGTCGTACGGGCGCGGGTGCTGGTGAACTGCGCCGGGCTGCACTGCGACGAGGTGGCCCGGCTGACCGGGGACGAGCCGGGGATGCGGATCGTGCCGTTCCGGGGTGAGTACTACTCGCTGGCGCGGCCCGAGCTGGTGCGGGGACTGGTGTATCCGGTGCCGGATCCGGCGTTTCCGTTCCTCGGGGTGCATCTCACGCGCGGGATCGACGGGGGCGTGCACATCGGGCCCAACGCGGTCCCGGCGCTGGCCCGGGAAGGGTACGACTGGGGGACCGTACGGCCTTCGGAGCTGGCGGCGACGCTGGCCTGGCCGGGGTCGTGGCAGATAGCCCGGCGGCACTGGCGGTACGGCACGGGGGAGCTGCGGCGCTCGGTGTCCCGGAGGGCCTTCACCACGGCTGTGCGCAGGCTGCTGCCTGCCGTCACGGCGGATGATCTGGTGCCTTCGGCGGCCGGGGTGCGGGCCCAGGCGGTGCTGCGGGACGGCACGCTGGTGGACGACTTCCTGATCCGCGAGGGGGCTCGGGCGGTACACGTGCTGAACGCGCCCTCGCCCGCGGCGACGGCTTCCCTGCCGATCGGGCGGGAGGTGGCCCGCCGGGCGCTGGAGGCGCTGCGCTCGGTGTGACGGTGCGGGTGCCGCCACCCGTCCGTGACGCCCCGAACGCAGACACCCGGACGGGATGGGCCCGGACGCGACGACTCAGACGCCCCGCCCCGGACGCGACAGCCCAGAAGCCCCACCCGGACGTAACGGCCGGAGCATCCCTGCGCGGCGTTCGTCCCCGAGGTCAC
This sequence comes from Streptomyces sp. SAI-127, assembly GCF_029894425.1. Taxonomy (NCBI): domain Bacteria; kingdom Bacillati; phylum Actinomycetota; class Actinomycetes; order Kitasatosporales; family Streptomycetaceae; genus Streptomyces; species Streptomyces sp. SAI-127. The sequence goes on along the minus strand of NZ_JARXYJ010000001.1, from coordinate 5,478,666 downwards.
CGTAAAATCGACCCCACTGTGTCTGACTCCCTCAACGCCCCCGAAGCCCCCCGGTCCCGGCCCGCCGCCGGCGAGTCCGCTCCGCACGCCCCCGGTGCCCCCGTTCGGCACACCCGGGCCAAAGGGGAGCCGCGGTTTCCCGACGGGCCCAGTGCCGATCCCGCGGGATCGCACTTCGAGCGGCGGATCCGGAGTTTTCAGCCGCGCCGCAGTCGGGTGACGGCGGGGCAGGCGGACGCGTTGCAGCGGCTGTGGCCCACATGGGGCCTCGACATCGACGGGCAGCGCACGATCGACCTCGCCGAGATGTTCGGCAACGACCACCCGGTCGTGCTGGAGATCGGCTTCGGGATGGGTGAGGCCACCGCGCAGATGGCCGCCGCGGAGCCGGGGATCAACATCCTCGCCGTCGATGTGCACACCCCTGGGCAGGGGAACCTGCTCAACCTCGCCGAGCAGCAGAAACTGTCCAACGTCCGGGTCGGCAACGGCGACGCCATCATCCTGCTGCGCGAGATGCTCACCGAGGACTCGCTCGACGGGCTGCGCGTCTACTTCCCCGACCCCTGGCCCAAGAAGCGGCACCACAAGCGGCGGCTGATCCAGCCGGAGTTCCTGGACCTGGCCGCGACGCGGCTGCGGCCGGGGGCGCTGGTGCACTGCGCGACCGACTGGGAACCGTACGCCGAGCAGATGCTCGACGTGCTCACGGCGCATCCCGATTTCGAGAACACACAGGCCGACGGCGGTTTTGCGTCGCGTCCCGACTTCCGGCCGCTGACTCGTTTCGAGGGGCAGGGACTGGACAAAGGACATGTCGTGAACGACCTGCTGTTCCGCCGCGTACAGCACGGCGACCGACCCGACCGATCCGACCAGTCCCCCACCGGCGTCTGATCACCCGCCCCGCCTGCGGACGGCGCCTCCGTCTCGTTAAGGTCGATGCTGTGGCCACCTGTCCCCCGTATCCGACGCACCCCGGTGACCCCACCGGTGGCGCCGCGCTGCGGCATGCGCACTGGTGGCAGCGGAAGTGGGTGCGCTACGGCGCCCTGATCACCCTCCTCGCGCTGTCCGGGCTCGTCATCCTCGCCCTGGTCCGTCAACAGACCGGCACCGAGGGGTTCCTGGTCGGGCTGGGCCTCGCCGTCCTGCCCGTACCGCTGCTCATGGCCGCGTTCCGCTGGCTCGACCGGGTCGAACCGGGCCCCTGGCGCAATCTGCTGTTCGCTTTCGCCTGGGGCGCCTGCGCGGCGGCGCTGATAGCGATCATCGCCAACAGCTTCGCGACGAAATGGATAGCGACGGCGACCGCAGACCCGACCAGCGCCGACACCCTCGGCGCGACCGTGATAGCGCCGGTCGTCGAGGAGTCGGCCAAGGCCGCCGCCGTTCTGCTGGTCTTCCTGTTCCGCAGACGGGACTTCACCGGGATCGTCGACGGGGTGGTGATAGCGGGGGTCACCGCCACCGGCTTCGCCTTCACCGAGAACATCCTCTACCTCGGCACCGCCTTCGGCACCGACCAGCTCAACGGCCACGGCGGCATCGCCTCCGTCACCGCCGCGACCTTCTTCGTGCGCGTCGTGATGTCACCGTTCGCGCACCCCCTGTTCACCGTCCTCACCGGCATCGGCTTCGGCATCTCCGCGCTCTCGGCGGAACGCCAGCACGTACGGCGGGTGCTCGTCCCGCTGTCCGGTCTGCTGCTCGCGATGGGCATGCACGCGATGTGGAACGGCTCCTCGACGCTCGGGGAGTACGGGTTCTTCGCGGTGTACGCGATGTTCATGGTGCCGGCGTTCGCGCTGCTGACCTGGCTGGTCATCTGGACGCGGCAGCGGGAGCTCAAGACCGTGCGCGAGGAACTGCCCGCGTACGCCGTCGCAGGGTGGCTGGCGCCGACCGAGCCGTATGTACTGGGCTCGATGCGGGCGCGGCGGCTGGCGCGGGAGTACGCGCGGCGGCAGTTCGGCGGGCGGGCCGCGGCACGGGCGGTCTCGCAGTACGAGGCGTACGCGACGTCCTTGGCGTTCCTACGGCGCCGGGGGCGGCTCGGGCGGGCGAACGCCGACTTCGTCGTACGGGAGCGGGAGTTGCTGCACGAGCTGTGGCGGCGGCGGGACGTGGCGCGGCCCGCGCTGGACCATGCGGCCCGGATGACGGCGCCGCCGGTACCGGTGGCCGCGCCGCCCTGGCCGGTGTACGGGGTGTACGGCTATCCGCCGCACCCGGTCCAGTCGGCCCAACCGGCCCAACCGGCCCAACCGGCGGTGCCGTACCCCGCGTACAACCCGTACCGGACGTAGCTCGACCACCACAGCAAGAACCGTGGGCGCCCTGCTCGGCGCGGCCGCCCTGGCGGCGTCCGGTGCGCTGCCCGCCACGGCCACTCCGCCGCGCGGACCGCGACGCCGGCTGCTCAGAGCCCGGCAAGCCCGGCACCGCCGGTCGGCACCCGCGCCCGAGTCAGGCCGAGGCCTCCGTCAGGCGAGCCGTCTCCTCCTCCGTCAGCACCAGCTCCGCCACCCCCAGCAGCGCCGGCAGCTGTGCCACCGTACGCGCGGAAGCGATCGGGGCCGCGACCGTCGGCCGGGACGCGAGCCAGGCCAGGGCGACCGTGGCGACCGGGACGGTGTGGGCCTCGGCGATGTCGTCCAGGGCCGCGAGCACCTTCTGCCCGCGTTCGGTGTCCAGGTGCTTGCCGGCGCCCGCCGCGGCCCGCGGGCTGTCGACGGTCGCGCCGGGACGGTACTTGCCGGTGAGGAACCCGGAGGCGAGGGCGTAGTACGGGACGGCGGCGAGGCCCTCGCGCGCGGCCACCGCCTGCAGCTCACCCTCGTAGGTGTCACGGGAGACGAGGTTGTACTGGGGCTGCAGGGCGACATAGCGCGCCAGGCCCTCGCGGTCCGAGAAAGCCAGGGACTCCGCGAGGCGCGCGGCGGAGATGTTGGAGGCTCCGATCGCCCGCACCTTGCCCGCCTTCACCAGCTCGTCCAGCGCGCCGATGATCTCCTCGACCGGCACCTCGGTCTTGTCGAAGTGGGTGTAGTAGAGGTCGATGTGGTCGGTGCCCAGGCGCCGCAGCGAGGCGTCGGCGGCGGCCTTGATGTTGGTGGCGGTCAGGCCGGGGAAGTCGGGGTGCTGGCTGACCTTCGTGGCGATGACGACGTCGTCGCGGTTGCCCCGCGCCGCCACCCACTTGCCGATCACGGTCTCGGACTCACCGCCGGAGTTGCCGTCGACCCAGGCCGAGTAGGAGTCGGCCGTGTCGAGGAAGTTGCCGCCCGCGGCGGCGTACGCGTCGAGGACGGCGAAGGACTGGGACTCGTCGGCCGTCCAGCCGAACACGTTGCCGCCGAGGGAGAGCGGGAAGACCTCGAGGTCGGAGGAGCCGAGCTTGCGAAGCGGAGAGACAGTCATGTCCTACGTCAACGCACGCACCGGACGCCCGCCTTCCGGCCCGCCCGCAAAATCACCGTAAACCTCAGGGGTTGAGACCCTTGCCGCGCAGCCACGCCATCGGGTCGATCCCGTCGGCCGAGCCGCCCGGGTGGACCTCGAGGTGCAGGTGCGCACCCGTCACGTTGCCCGTGGCGCCCACGCGGCCGATGACGTCACCGGTGCTGACCTTCTGTCCGACGCTGACGCTGATCGAGGACTGGTGGCAGAACCACAGCTCGGTGCCGTCGTCGAGGGTCAGGATCGTGCGGTAGCCGTAGGAACCGGCCCAGCCGGCCTCGGTGATGGTGCCGCTGTGGATGGCCTTGATGAGCGTGCCCGTGGGGGCGGCGAAGTCGAGGCCCGTGTGGTAGCCGGAGGACCACAGCGAACCGGCCTGACCGAAGGTCGAGGTGATGGTGTACGACGAGGTCGGCAGCGTGAACTGCTTGGCGAGCTCGGCCAGGCGCTCGGCCTCGGCCTTCTTCGCGGCCTCCTCCTCCGCCTGCTTCTTCGCGGCGGCGGCCTTCTCCTGAGCGTCCTTCTCCGCCTGGGCGGCGGCCGCGTCGGCCTCCTTCTCGGCGGCGGCCGCGACGGCCTGGGCGGCCTTGGTGTCGATCTGGTCCTGCTGCCGCTCGGCCTGGGCCAGGATGCGCGAGCGCAGCGCCTCACCGGCGTCCGAGGTGCCCTTGGCGGTGTCGGCGGTGGTGGCGCCGACGCTGCTGAAGGCGCTCGTGTCGTCCGCGGGGGAGTCGGAGTCGTCCGAGATGAGCGAACCCACGGAGGGCAGGTCGGGCATGGAGATGGAGACCGGCGGCTTGCCGGTGTTGGCGCTGGCCATCCCGCCCGCGCTGACGGCGGCTATGACACCGACGCCCAGAACGGTGGAGCTGCGGGCGAATCCTCCGCCACGCTGCTTGGCGACGCGATGCCGGCCACGTACGGCGGGGAGGGTCTCCTCGGTGGGGTTCCACTCCCCCAGCGGGGCCTCGTCGTCGGCGCGGTAGCCGCCGTACACAAGTGTGTCGGTACTGCGCTGACCGGGTTCGAACGGGGCCTCAGGGGCAGGCGGGTTCGCCACGTGGGCGCACTCCTTTCCTTCCTTCTCGCCTACCGGGTTAGCTGACGGGTTCGGAGCAGGAAGGTCTCCTACGCGCGTATACCCGCCGTGCTGCCACGGCGGTGTACGCGCGATTCACCCCAAGTTGGTGGTTCCCCGGTTTCCTAGCGGAATTCGGCGCGTGAGCACGGAGCCGTCTCTTGTGACGGCTGGGACGACCGCGCTGCGTTATCGAACGTTAATAGACCCGGGGGCCCGATTCCAAGCTGTTCCGCTTGATCATTAACGAAATCCCGCTGGACTTACGGCCCATGAACGGTGAAAAACGGGCGAGTTGACCTCGCCTCAGGCAACTCACAGGTTTTGACTGCGCGTCAGTGGTTATGCGGAGGGCGCTCACCCGCTCACCCCACGTCACAAAGGCCGTCGTACGGCGAGCAGCGCCAGGTCGTCGGCGAGGAAGCCACCGGAATGCCGGCGCGCCTCGCCCACGAGGGCGGCGAGCAGTGCGCCGGGTTCCCGGAAGGCGCGGCCGGCCAGCCGCGCCTCGGGGTCGTAGAACCGCCCCTGCCGGTCCCGCGCCTCGGACAGTCCGTCCGTATACAGCAGCAGTGTGGCCCCGCCGGGGAAGCCGTACTCCTCGCCCCGGTCGGGCCAGGTGCCGAGGTCGCCCATGCCGAGCGGCAGCGCGGGGTCCTGGGCGGGCAGCGCGCGCACCGTGCCGTCCGCGTGCAGCAACAGGGGCGGGGGGTGCCCGCGGTTGACGATCCGCACGACCCCGTCGCCGTGCGGGAGTTCGGCGAGGACGGCCGTGATGAACCCCTCGAAGACCTCGACGCTGTCCCGCCGCGTCCCCTCCCGAGTCAGCGCCCGCTCCAGCCGCTGGGCGACGGCCTCCAGCGTGGTCTCCTGCTCGACGGCCTCCCGGAACGCCCCGATGACGATCGCGACGGCCGCCACCGCCCCCATCCCCTTGCCGCGCACGTCCCCGACGATCATCCGTACGCCGTGCGGGCTGTCCTGCACGGCGTACAGGTCGCCGCCGATGAAGGCGTCCGCCTGGGCCGCCTCGTAGCGCACCGCGATGTCGAACCCTCCGATCCGCCCGGCGGGCCCGGGCAGCACCGCCCGCTGGGCGGCCTCGGCGATCTCGCGCTGGGAGGCGAGCCGTTCGCTGCTGCGGCGGACGAGGAGATTGATGAGAACCGCGAGGACGGAGACCGTCATCACGGTGACAGTCTCGGTGACGGCGTCGACTTCGAGGACGATGCCGAGCCGCAGGTGGACCGCGAGGACGACGAGGACGGTCGCGACGCCGGTGAGGACGGTGCCGCGCCGGGAGTAGAGCGGGGCCGCGACCAGAGGCGCGGCGGTGAAGAGGGGCGCGGCGGAGAACTGGGACGGGGTGAGGTAGTCGTAGCACGCCCCGGCGACGAGCAGCAGCGCCGGGAGCAGGCGGACGAAGGTGCGCGCGTACGAGATCGGCCCCTCCTGCTCCACGCCTCCAGGTTTCCCCGAGCGGGAGCGGGGGGCGAGCCGGGTGGCCCGACCGGGGGAAACACTCAGGGCCGGAGTCCAGTAACTGGACTCCGGCCCTGAGCCGTGAGTAGCGGGGACAGGATTTGAACCTGCGACCTCTGGGTTATGAGCCCAGCGAGCTACCGAGCTGCTCCACCCCGCGTCGTTGTGTAACCAGCATACGTCATCCGCGGGGTGGTTCGCGCCAGGGTTGTTTCGGAGGCCGGGAGTGACGGTCGGTCCGGCGAGGACGGCGTACCGTGGCGCCCCTCACGGAGACGAGGAGGGGCTCATGGCGGCAGCCGACGAGCGACCGGTGGAGATCGACAAGCGGGACATCCCGCTCTCCGGCGGCCGGACCCTGCGGGTGACGGAGTTCGGCAATGGCAGCATCCGGCTGGCGGTGCGGGCGGGTTCTCCCTATGTGGTGACGAGCCTGGAGCAGATCGACGACGGAGCCGTACTGAAGCTCTCTCCCGGCCGCGAGGGATCGAACGCCCACCGGAACTGGGTCCGCGACCACGGCGACGGTGAGGACGGCCGACCGGAGTGAGCCTCGCCCGGGTCCCGATGGTGTAGCGGGCTACACCGTGCGCCCGGGCCCGATCATCTAGCGTGAGCCGCATGTGGAAGTCGGTGCAGCGTGCGGCGATGGCGACCGTGCACCTCGTGGTGGCCGCGGCGATGTGTTTCGGCGTGTACATCTTCATCACCGTGCTGCTGATCGCCGCCATCGGTACGGTCGCCGTGGTCGGCTGCTGGCTGCTCCCCGAGGCCGTGCTGCTGATACGTCGGATCGCGAGCGCCAAGCGCAACCTGACCGCCCTGTGGACGGGCCGGGAGATCCCCGAGGCGTACCCGCCGATGACCGGCACGCTCCGCGAGCGGCTGAGGATTTCCGTGCAGGATCCCGGCACGCTCAGGGACCTCCGCTGGATGGTCTCCTATTACCTCTACGGCGCCCTCCTCGCCCTCGCCCTCCCACTGTGGCCCCTCGGCCTGGTCGTCGACGGTGTGTGGGCCGGCGTCCTGCGCCGCAGCCCGGTCGTCCTGCCGCTGATCGTGAAGCTCGCGGACACCGAGGCCCGTTGGTCGACCGTGCTGCTCATGCCCTCCCCGAAGGCCAGGCTGGCCCGGCGGGTCGAGGAGCTGAAGGAGACCCGGGCCGACGCCATCGCCGCACACGAGGCCGAACTGCGCCGCATCGAGCGGGACCTGCACGACGGCGCCCAGGCCAACCTCGTGGCGCTCTCGATGCGGATCGGACTCGCCAAGCGGGCCTACGACCGTGACCCCGACGCCGCCCGCAGACTGCTGGACGACGCCCAGGACCAGGCCGAACAGGCACTGACGGAGCTGCGGCAGGTGGTGCGCGGCATCCACCCGCCGATCCTCACCGACCGGGGTCTCGTCGGCGCGGTCCGGGCGCTGGCGTCGAGCAGCGGGCTCGCGGTCGGCGTCGAGGACGGCGGTCTGGACGCGGGCACCCGGGCGCCCGCGGCGGTGGAGGCCGCGGCCTACTTCGTGGTCGCCGAGTCCCTCACCAATGTGGCCAAGTACAGCGGGGCGGACCGTGCCGAGGTCCGGCTATCCCGTACCCGGCGCGGCCTGACCGTGCGGGTGCGGGACGAGGGCCGGGGCGGCGCCGACGAGTCCGCGGGTTCAGGGCTGCTCGGGATGCGGCGCAGGGTCGCCGCGCTCGACGGGACCTTCGAAGTGACCAGCCCCGCCGGGGGCCCGACCGTGATCGATGTGGAGCTGCCGTGCGTGTGGTGATCGCCGAGGACAACGCCCTCCTGAGAGAGGGGCTCGTCCTCCTGCTGACGTCCTCCGGGCACGAGGTGGTGGCCGTCGTGGGCACCGGTCCGGACATCCTGCCCGCCGTGCTGGAGCACCGTCCGGACGTGGCGGTGCTCGACGTACGCATGCCGCCCGGCTTCCGCGACGAGGGGCTGCGGGCCGCCCTCGAGGCGCGCGAGCGGATCCCCGGGCTCCCTGTGCTGGTGCTCTCGCAGTACGTCGAGGAGTCGTACGCCGCCGAACTGCTCGGCGGTGGCAGCAGCGGGGTCGGCTACCTCCTGAAGGACCGGGTCGGCCGGGTCGACGAGTTCCTCGACGCGCTGGAGCGGGTCGCGGCCGGCGGCACCGCGCTCGACCCCGAGGTCGTCACCGAACTCCTCACCCGCCGCCGCGACACCCCCCTCGACTCCCTCACCCCGCGCGAGCGCGAGGTGCTGAAGCTGATGGCCGAGGGCCACGACAACACCACCATCGCGAAGACCCTCGTCGTCACCGAGCGCGCGGTCAGCAAGCACATCGGCAACGTCTTCCTCAAGCTGGGCCTGCCGCCGAGCGACAGCGGCCACCGGAGGGTGCTGGCGGTACTGGCCTATCTGGCGCACACGCCCAGGTGACGCTCATCCGACGCCGAGCTCGGTCAACTCCCCCAGCGGCAGCGTGTGCTGGGTCTGCAGGACCTTCGCGCGCAGGTACCGGACGTTGTGGGCGGTGGTGAAGACACCGGTGGGAACACGGTCGCGGACGTCGATGCCGAGGTCGCGCAACTGCCTCGCCTTGTCGGGGTTGTTGGAGAGCAGGTCGAGCTCTCCGATCCCCAGGGCCCGGAGCATCTGCGCGGCCGCCGTGTAGTCGCGGGCGTCCTCGGGCAGGCCCAGCGCGGTGTTCGCGGCGTAGGTGTCGAGGCCCTGGTCCTGAAGGGCGTACGCGTCGAGCTTGTTGTAGAGGCCGATGCCGCGGCCCTCCTGGCGGAGGTAGAGCAGGACGCCGCCGCGCTCGGCGATGCGCTCGACCGCCTCGCGCAGCTGCGGGCCGCAGTCGCAGCGGGCGGAGCCGAAGACGTCGCCGGTGAGGCACTCGGAGTGCAGGCGCACCAGGGGGGCGGGTCCCGGGTCGCCGAGGACGACGGCGAGGTGTTCCTGGCCGTCGGTCAGGCCGTGGAAGGTGACGAGCTCGGCGTCTACGCGGTAGCCGTCCCCGAAGCGCAGCGGGACACGGACGCGGGAGCGCTGGGTGGCGGCGGGCAGGTCGGGCATGCGGGTACTCCGGTTCGTAGGCATACCTGCTTCAGATTTGAAGCAGTTCTACTGATCCGAGACCCTACCCCATGCTTTAAATTTGAAGCAATGGATTTATGGCGCTCGTCACGCGGGCCGTTCCCTACGAGCAGGACGGGGACGAGCGCCGGCGCCAGGGGACCCCCTCGGAGCCGCCGCCTTCACCCAGGAGCCCTTCGGTGACGCTCGTGAAGATCTCCTCCAGCTGCCCCACCTGCTCGGGGGTGAGCCGGTCGAAGAGCGCGGCACGGACCGTCTCCACATGCCCGGGCGCCGCCCGCTCCAGCACCGTCATACCCTCGTCCGTGAGGACCGCGACACTGCCGCGCTTGTCCCACTGGCAGCTCTCGCGCCGCACCAGCCCGTCCTTCTCCAGCCGGGCGACGGCGTACGTCAGCCGGGGCCGGGTGATCTTCAGCCCCTCGGCGAGCTCGGTCATCCGCAGCCGTCGCTCCGGTACCTCGGAGAGGGTGGCCAGAATGGAGTAGTACACGTGCGGCATGCCGGCCTCCTGTTGGAGCTGCCGGTCGATGGTGTCCTCCAGGAGGAACGCTGCCGCGATGTACGCGCGCCAGGCGCGTTGCTCGTCGGGGCTGAGCCAGCGGGTCGTCATGTCCCCAGTGTAGGTTTGCTTCAAACTTTAACCAAGCCCCGCCATCCGTATGCGAGAGGGACAGCCCCGATGCCCCACCCCTACGTCCTCCTCTCCGCCGCGGTATCCCTCGACGGATACCTCGACGACACCGGCCCCGACCGCCTCCTGCTGTCCAGCCCGACCGACTTCGACCGCGTCGACGAGGTCCGCGCCTCCGTGGACGCCATCCTCATCGGCGCGGGCACGATCCGCGCCGACAACCCCCGCCTGCTGGTGAACTCCGAGGCGCGCCGCGCGGCCCGGGTCGCCGCCGGGAAGCCGCCGTACCCCCTGAAGGTCACGGTCAGCGGCTCGGGAGACCTGGACCCGTCCGCGAACTTCTGGCACACGGGCGGCGAGAAGCTCGTCTGTACGACGGACAAGGGCGCGGAGCGGGCCGGCGCCCTCGGTCTCGCGGCCGACGTGGTCTCGCTCGGTCCCGAACTGGACTGGCACCGCCTGCTGGAACACCTGCACGAGGAGCGTGGCGTGGACCGCCTGATGGTGGAGGGCGGCGGCCGGGTCCACACCCAGCTCCTCCAGCAGGGCCTGGCGGACGAACTGCAGCTGGTCCTCGCCCCCCTCTTCGTGGGCACGCCGGACGCCCCCCGCCTCTTCGGCCCGGGCACCTACCAGGCGGGCCGCCTCCGTCTCGTGGAGTCCCGCCGGATCGAGGACGTGGTCCTCATGCGCTACGAACCCACCGCCCCCGGTACGGGCCTGGACCCGTCCCCCGCGGACCGCCACTGGCTCTCCCTGGCCTGCGAGCTGGCGGAGCTGTGCCCGTCCTCACGGACGGCGTTCAGCGTGGGCGCGGTCGTGGTGGCCGCCGACGGCACGGAGCTGGCCCGCGGCCACTCCAGGGAGGCCGGCGATCCGGTGGTCCACGCCGAGGAGGCGGCCCTGGCGAAGATCGGTCCGGCCGACCCCCGCCTGGCCACGGCCACGGTGTACACGAGCCTGGAACCCTGCACCCGGCGGGCTTCCCGGCCCTTCCCCTGCGCCCGGCTGATCCTGGACGCGGGGGTACGCCGGGTGGTGACGGCGTGGCGGGAGCCGGACACGTTCGTGGCGGGTGCCGACGGGACGGGGTTGCTCACGGGGGCGGGCGTGGACGTGGTGGTGCTGGACGAGTACGAGGGCCGCGCGAAGGCACCCAACCGCCACCTGCTGTGAACCCGCACCCCGCCGGCCTCAGCCGCCATGCAGAGCCGGAGTGCTTGACGGTTGCCGCCTTCCAGGTCTTGCCGCCGTCGGCGGACGACCAGACCCGCACGGACTTGGCGGTCACCGCGCTGAACTTCAGGTCCGGGTCCTGGGATCCGCGCCAAGTGCGGGATGGCGTAGAGGGATCCCTGGTAGTTCCAGCCGCCCGAACTGAAGGCGGGGGGCGGGTTGCTGACGGTGGCTGCGCACACCTGCGAGCTGATCCGCGGCGGACCGGTCATGTCGGCGGGCGTGTCGAGGGACACCTTGACGGCCTTGCCCTTGCGCGCGTCGAGCGTCACCGAGGTGCTGCCCGACACCTGGACGACCTGCGCGCCGATGGTGTCGGTGCCCAGCCCGTCCGTGGCCTGCTCCCAGATGTCGGTCATCGCGAGGTAGCGCCCCGCCGGCAGGCTGATCCGCTTGCCCTAGGTGACGCGGTACGTCTGTCCGGACGGCACGGCGACGACGGTGACCGTCGTCGAGACCTTGGCGCCGTGCCGCCCCAGCGTGGTGACGGCCAGTGAGCCCGACGCCGCCTGTGCGGAAACGGCGGAAGCGACCAGCGGTACCAGCGCGGCCGGCCACCCCGACGAAAGCGAGCGATCTCCGTCGCACCATCCTCAACTCCCCCTCCGGACCCCAAAGCGGGGAGATACGTCTGATCAAGCTGTGGCCAAGAAACGGCACGCGAAAAACGTCGGGGCCGCGCGGCGTGCGCCGCGCGGCCCCGAACGTCACGGGAAAGGTCAGGCAGGGGTGATGTTCTCCGCCTGCGGGCCCTTCTGACCCTGGACGACGTCGAACGTCACGGTCTGGCCCTCCTGGAGCTCACGGAAGCCCGAGGAGTTGATCGCGGAGTAGTGCGCGAAGACGTCCGGACCGCCGCCGTCCTGGGCGATGAAGCCGAAGCCCTTCTCCGCGTTGAACCACTTCACAGTTCCCGAAGCCATAGTCATGCCTTCCAGTCGATGAACGCCCTCCCCCTGTGGGGAAGACGGAGGTGATCGCCCTGGTCCCTGCGGCACAGCACAGCAAAGCGCCCACACCAAAGGCGTGGGCAAGGGGAACTCCGAACCACGACAGCTGGCACAGACGCTACCGGTCCGCACCCGCCGCCACCATAGAAAACTGCCGCGTCGTATGAAGGGTCGCGCCCCTCCCGTCCGTCAGACGGACAAGGGGGTGGCGGTGCCGAGCAGTGCGGAAGCCCGCTGCAACGGGCTTTCGATGCTCGCCGGTGCGGCCTCGGGAAGGGTGCGGCAGGTGAACCCGAGCTGGGACATGGCCCGCAGGACTTCGCCGGCACTGAAATCGCGGCGGTCCTGACGGGTGATGACCTGGCCGACCTGCTTGAGCGGATAGTGACGTCGTCCGATGATCACGGACTCGCCGGTGACGGGTTCGGGTTTGACACCCTTCATCGATTCCAGCACGCCGCTCTTGGTCAGGTCGAACGGGAAGCGGGCGATGACACAGCGCATGATGCCTCACAGGGAGAAGGGGAGACGGGGAAGCGGTTCAGCTGAAGAGGGCGAGGAGACCGTTGCCGTCGGTGACGTCACGCAGGCGGATTCGGTCCGTGTAGCCGAGGCTGTCGCGAACGGCGGTGAGCCGGGCCCGGGTGACGAGGCCGACGCGCTGGCCGTCCTCGTCACAGACGACCAGACGGCCGGTACGGGCGGCCGCCATCACGGACAGCGCCACCTCGACGGTCATGTCCCCCCAGACCCGTGGCCCGGCCACGTCCCTGGTGCCGGCCGTGCCGTGCCCGGGTTGGGCGCTCACGGGACGGGTCTGCGTCTGAGCCAGCGTCAAAGGGTGCCTCCTGCGAAGTGGGACCGGCTTCCTGATCACGAAGGTGCTATGCCGCCGCACCGACGGCGGACTGCCGTCCGGACGCGCGGCGGGCCGCCGAGGCGGGACGGCGTCGACCGCGTGAGGTGGCGCCGCGCTTCTTGGGGCGTTCGGCCACCGGTGCGGTGATGACGACCGGGACGCCGGACGGGGCCTGGGCGCCGGTGATGCGGTGCAGGGCCTCGTCACCGACGCGGACCTGGGTGGTCAGCGGGACGATGCCGGCGGCCACCATGAGGCGGGTCATGTCGCGGCGCTGGTTCGGGGTGACCAGGGTGACGACGCTGCCGGACTCACCGGCGCGGGCCGTACGGCCGCCGCGGTGCAGGTAGTCCTTGTGGTCGGTCGGCGGATCGACGTTGACGACCAGGTCGAGGTTGTCGACGTGGATGCCCCGCGCCGCGACGTTGGTCGCCACCAGCACGTTGACGTGCCCGGACTTGAACTGCGTCAGCGTGCGGGTGCGCTGCGGCTGCGACTTGCCGCCGTGCAGGGCGGCGGCCCGTACCCCGCTGTTCAGGAGGTGCTCGGTGAGGCGGTCCACGGCGTGCTTGGTGTCGAGGAACATGATCACGCGGCCGTCGCGGGCGGCGATCTCGGTGGTGGCCGTGTGCTTGTCGGCGCCGTGAACATGCAGCACGTGGTGCTCCATCGTCGTGACCGCGCCCGCCGAGGGATCGACGGAGTGCACGACGGGGTCGCTGAGGTAACGGCGCACGAGCAGGTCGACGTTGCGGTCGAGGGTGGCGGAGAAGAGCATGCGCTGGCCCTCGGGGCGTACCTGGTCGAGCAGCGCGGTGACCTGGGGCATGAAGCCCATGTCGGCCATCTGGTCGGCCTCGTCCAGGACGGTGATGGTGACCTGGTTCAGCCGGCAGTCGCCGCGGTCGATGAGGTCCTTGAGGCGTCCCGGGGTGGCCACGACGACCTCGGCGCCCCCGCGCAGCGCGCTCGCCTGCCGGCTGATCGACATCCCGCCCACGACCGTGGCGAGCCGCAGCTTCACGGAGCGGGCGTACGGGGTGAGTGCGTCGGTGACCTGCTGGGCCAGCTCACGCGTCGGTACGAGGATCAGCCCCAGCGGCTGCCTGGCCTCGGCGCGCCGACCGGCCGTCCGGGCCAGCAGCGCCAGCCCGAAGGCGAGCGTCTTGCCGGAGCCGGTGCGTCCCCGGCCGAGGACGTCCCGGCCGGCCAGGGAGTTGGGCAGGGTCGCCGCCTGGATCGGGAACGGTACGGTCACGCCCTCCGAGCCGAGCGCGGCCAGCAGTTCCCCGGGCATGTCGAGATCGGCGAAGCCCTCCACGGCGGGAAGCGCGGGGGTGACGGACTTGGGAAGGGCGAACTCCCCCTGTACCGCGGCGGGTCGGCGGCCCTGACCACCGGAACGGCTCGGCCCACCGGACCGGCGCGGGGCCGGCGAACCGAACCGGCCGCCACCCCTTCCGGAGTCGGCACTGCCGTTACGGGTGCGGGAGAAGCGGTCGTTCGTGCGTGTGCGGTTCATGCGGAACCTTCCTCGATGCGGCACATATCAAGGAATTCCCGCAGCGATGAGCAGCACGGTGAATTGCAAGAAAAGGCCGGTGGAATGCGACTGCCAATCTGGCCGACGGTAAATTCGTACAGGCGCGGGAAAACACTGCGGGAGACGCCGAAAAATGCGAGCAGCTGGGGCCCGCACCCCGAAGGATGCGGGCCCCAGCTGCAAGTGCGCGTGAGCGTCAGGCGGGAACGATGTTCTCGGCGGTCGGGCCCTTCTGGCCCTGTGCGATGTCGAAGGTCACCTTCTGGCCTTCGAGCAGCTCCCGGAAGCCTTGGGCGGCGATGTTCGAGTAGTGGGCGAACACGTCAGCGCCGCCACCGTCCTGCTCGATGAAGCCGAAGCCCTTTTCCGCGTTGAACCATTTCACAGTACCGGCAGCCATTTTTATCTCCTTTGGGGAATCGCGGTGATCAACCCGTCGGAAAAATGAACCTACCGGCAACCACACCTGCAACTGAGATCGACAGTAGCACGCCGCAGCGGTCTGTGTGCGGTAAGAAGTCGCGCTCTGCTTTTTACGTCAGAGAACCTGTCCGCGCGTTCGGTTGAAATCTCACCTCGCGGGCACAGCTATTGAATAATTCGGAGCGCCCCGCGAACGCCGCAGCGCCCGACCCGACCGAAGCCGAACCGAGCGCTGCACAGCGGGCTGGAGGGGGGCACCCCCGCCCACCACCGGTAGGCCCTGTGGGACTCGAACCCACAACCAATGGATTAAAAGTCCACTGCTCTGCCAATTGAGCTAAGGGCCCAGGCGATGTTGCCTCCCCGAGCATAGCGGGACGTGGCCGTGTCTCCGATCGGGTATCGGGGACACGGCCACGTCGGGGTGGCGAAACGGGGTGGAAGGTCAGGGATCGACCGGTTCGGGGGCGTTCACGCGGGCCGCCTCGCGGGCCCTGGTGCGCGCGTGGTCGGGATTCAGGAACCAGTGCCGGGCCGAGGCCACCCACCAGGTCCAGGCGAAGCCGAGGACGGCCAGGACGGCGACCGGGGCGTAGTTGAAGGTCTCCCAGGTGACCGGGGAGACCTGCGGAAGCATGAACAGCACCGTGATGACGGCGACCCACGCCACCGAGACCACGCCGATCGCACGCGACCAGCGGCCCAGGTGCCACGGTCCGCGGTCGAAGGCGTCACCCCTGCGCAGCCGCAGCAACGTCGGGATGACGTAGGCGATGTAGAGGCCGATGACGGCGATGGACGTCACCGCCGCGTACGCGGTCACATTGATCAGGTACGGCAGGCCCAGCAGCAGCGCTCCGCCCGCCGCCAGCCACACCGCCGCCACCGGGGTCCGGGTGCGGGGGCTCACCGTGTGCCACACGTGCGAGAACGGCAGCGCGCCGTCGCGCGAGAAGGCGTAGATCATGCGGCTGTTGGCGGTCACCGAGGCCATCCCGCAGAACAACTGGGCGCCGATGACGACCAGCAGCAGGAGTTTGCCGGCGGTGGCGCCGAGCGCGTCGAGGAGGATCTGGGCCGGCGGAGCGCCCGTCGGTGACGACAGCGCCCCGTCGTACGACTGGATCGCGAACGTGAAGCCCAGCAACAGGACGAAGCCGGCTATCCACGACGTCCAGATCGACTGGACGATGCCCTTCGGGCCGGCCGTCGACGCGTCGTGGGTCTCCTCGGTCATGTGGGCCGAGGCGTCGTAGCCGGTGAAGGTGTACTGGGCCATCAGGAGGCCGAGCAGGACCACGTAGAAGCTGCTGCCCCAGCCCGTGTTGTTCACGAACTCGCCGAAGACGAAGGACGCCGACTGGTGGTGGTCCGGGGCGAAGGTGAGCGCTCCGACGATCACGGCCACGCCGACCACGTGCCACCACACGCTCACGCTGTTCAGCAGGGCCACGATCCGTACGCCGAAGGTGTTCAGCAGGCCGTGCAGGATCAGGATCGCGGCGAACAGCAGCACGGTCCGGCCGGGCGTCACCTCGAAGTCGAACTGCAGGTTCAGATAGGCCCCGAGGAAGGACGCGGCGCCGAAGTCGATGCCCGCCGTCACCGCCACCTGGCCGAGCACGTTGAACCAGCCCGTGAACCACGCCCAGGCGGCCGCGGTCCGGGGCGGCGCCAGGCGGTGGGCCCAGAAGTACAGGCCCGCGGACGTCGGGTACGCCGAACAGATCTCGGCCATCGACAGGCCGACGAACAGTGTCATCAGGCCTACGGCGACCCAGCCCCAGGTGATCACGGCCGGACCGCCCGTGTTCATGCCGAAGAGGTAGAGGGTCAGGCAGCCCGACAGGACCGAGATGATCGTGAAGGAGACCGCGTAGTTGGAGAACGCCGACATGCGGCGGGCCAGGACCTGCGTGTAGCCGAGCTGGGCAAGCCGCTCTTCGTCGGACAGCCCACTCGCTATGTCGTCATCTGTCATGCCCCCAGCGATTCCCACACCGGGGGCGTGACACACGTCACAACTTGGCTAGAAGACGCCCTTGTAACCGCCCCAGCCGCCCGCGATCTTCGTACGACCGCCGAACGACCCCTTGCCGTCACCGTTGTTGCGGTAGAGGTTGCCGCCGCTGTCCCGGGAGACCAGGTCGGCCTTCCCGTCCCCGGTGATGTCCCCGACCCCGACCACGGCGTTGTACGACCCGCCCCAGTTCGCGAACACCCTGGTCCGCGCCGAGAACGTGCCATTGCCCTTGCCGTAGTACCGGTACAGCGTGTTGGCCTTGTCCTGCGCCAACAGGTCACCGATACCGTCGCCGTTGAGGTCCCCGGCGCCCACGACCTTCTTGTACGTCTTCCAGTTGTCGTAGAGCTTCACGCGCGCGGAGAGCTTGCCGGTGCTGGTGCCCTTGTACAGGTACACCGCCCCGGTGGAGGAGTTCCGCGCGATCAGGTCCGGACGGCCGTCCTTGGTGACGTCACCAGCCGAGGTCAGCACGTCGTACTGGTTCCAGCCGCTGGTCCCCAGCGAGGTGTACGACATCGACGGCTTCACCGCGGCGCCGCAGCCGGGCTTGTACAGGCGCAGGGCGCCACTGCTCAGCCGCACGAGGACGTCGTTGCAGCGGTCGCCGCTCAGGTCACCGAAGGGGACCGCCTTGATGGTGGTGGGCCAGCCGCTCGCGCTCACCTTCCCCGAGAACGTGCCCTTGCCCGTGCCCTTCTGGAAGGCCAGGGCGCCGGAGGAGTCAAGGGTGAGCAGGTCACCCACGCCGTCGTCGCCGACGTGGTCGTGGCGCACGGCCGCGCCGCCCGTAAGGGCCGTCCTGCCGGTCGCGGTCAGGGGTGTGCCCTGGCCGTCGGCGGGCTGGACGGTGAGCGTCCAGGTGTACGTCCCGTTGGGGGCGTACACGCCCGTGCTGGTTCTGCCGTCCCACGCGGCGGTGACGGAGCTGCGGGACTCGCCTCCGCCGAGGGTGCGGACCACCGTGCCGTCCGCCGCCCTCAGCGTCAGCTTCCACGAGGCGGCGGGCTTGGACAGCTGCCAGGACGCCTTCCAGGTGTCCGCCGCCTTGAACGCGGTCGGCGTGACGGCCTGGGTCGCGGTCAGGGGTGAGGCGGGCACGCCGCTCGGCACGACGTGGACGAGGTTTTCCTTGTCCACGTAGGCGATGCCGCCGCCGAAGCGGTCCACGGCCCAGGTGCGGCGGCGGGTCTCGCTGCCGTCGGTCGACATCGGGATGCCGAGGTCACGCGTGACGGCGGTACCGCCGCTCTGGAACTCGGTCAGGCGCAGGTTCGAGCCGGTGTAGCGCTGGTTGACGAAGTAGCCGTCGCCGAGCAGGCCGCCCCGGCCGGCGGGCAGCGCGATCTTCTCGCCGGTGTCCACATTGATGACGCCGTGCTGCCGGAACTGCTCACAGGTCCAGTAGAGCCATGGCCCGGCGCTCTGCAGTTCGACCGGCACACAGGGCGCGCCCGTGTCGAGGGTTCCGGCGTCCTTGCCGGTGGGGAGGTCCTTGCGGGCGACCGTACCGGCCGTGGCCGTGGCCGCGTACAGCGTGCCGCCCCACACGGTCGCGCCGGTCTCCGGCCGCTGGTCCACGACCGAGCCGGTGTCGAGGTCGACGACGATCGTCGTCCCGTCCGGTACCGGGTACCCGGGGACCGTCGGCCGGCCGCTCTGGTAGACGGCGTACCGGCCGGTGGCCTCGGTGAGCCGCCCGTCAAAGTTCCCCGTCAGGGCACGGTCCGCCCGGTCGGGTCCGCGGCGGCCGACGATCTCGACCTGGGCGGGGCTCGACTGGTAGTTGCGGACCTGGTAGACCGTGCGTCCGTCACCGCTGTTGAGGAGCTGGGTGCAGGCCATCTGCCCGCAGACCGTGTAGTCGTACGACCGTCCGCTCTCCCGTCCGACGTACACCGGGTCGGACGCGGACGTGGGCGCCTGGGCGGGGCTGAGGGTGCGGTTGTAGAACCCGGCCCCTTGCGGCCCCTCCTTCTCCACGGTGGACAGGGTGCCCGCGCTCAGCGCGATCGCGTCCACGCCCGCCGCGACCGGGGCCAGCCGCTGCACTTTCTCCAGCCGCGGCAGGCCGTCCCCGCCGACGGTGACCTTCTGCACGTACCAGTCCGCCGACGAGGTCCCGCCGATCACCGCGACACCGCCGCCCGCGATCTGTACGGCCTCCTTGTCGGCCTTCTCCAGCAGGGTCCGGCGCTGCCCGTCGAACGAGAGCGCGACCAGGCTCCGCCTGAGTGCCGCGTCGGTGCCGTCGGCCTGGGTGAAGGCCAGCAACTGCCCGTCGAGCAGCCCGATCTTCGAGATGTCCAGGTCGGATGGGACCGGGAAGGTCCGCTCGGGAGCGTCCAGGTCGGTGCGGGAACGCAGGTGCGCCACGCGGTCGGAGTCGATCCAGAGCACGTCGTCCCCGGCGAGTGCCACATACGGGGACCAGCCGGTGTTCGCCGCGAGCGTGCGCAGCCGACCGGTCTCCAGGTCGATCAGACCGAGCCGGTCGTAGCGGCCGTTCTCCGCGTCGGCGGCCGAGGTGGCGAAGCGTACGACGGCCTCCCGGGCGTCGCCCGCGACCAGCCGCACCTGTTTGAGGTCCGTGCCCTCGGGCCAGCCGGTGACGGTGAGCTTGGCGTCGACGACCGGGTTGTCGGCGGGCAGCAGGTACCAGCTGTCCACCGTCTGGAGGTCGTTGTCCGTGTAGTCCTGGACCACGACGGTGGAGCCGAGCAGGCCCCGGAAGAGGTCGCCCGAGCCATAGGGCACGGTGAACCGGTGCGTGGTGCCGTCCGCCATGTTCTGGATGTCGATGGAGCCCAGGTCGTGGTGGGCCACGTAGTCCGACTCGGCGCCGAACTCTGCGAAACCGGCGTCCTCGTTGTTTCCGTAGCCGAGCAGGGTCGTGGTCTGGCCGGTGTCCAGCCGCGTCCACTGGAACTCCTGCCCGAAGCTCGGGTCGGCGTCCTCGGGCGAGTGCACGAACCCGGTCGCGCCGAAGGAGCCCAGCGAGTCCTCGCGGGGCACGGCACGCCAGTTGGGCGTGATGTCGAGCTGTCCCGGGGTGTCCGCGACGGCCGGTGCGGCGAGGGCCGGGACGAGGCCGATGCCCAGCGCCAGGATGCCGGCCGTGGCCGCCGTTCTGATCAGATGCCGCATCAGAAGATCCCCTTGTAGGCCTGCCAGCCGGTGGCGATCTTCGTGCGCGCCCCGAAGGACCCCTTGCCGTTGCCGTTGTTGCGGTACAGGTTGCCGGCGGTGTCCCGGGAGACCAGGTCGTTCTTGCCGTCGCCGGTGATGTCCCCGACGCCGACGACCACGTTGTACGAGGTCCCCCAGTTGGAGAAGACCTTCACCCGCTCCTTGACCTGGCCGGTGCCGGTGCCGTCATAACGCCACAGCGTCCCGGCCTTGTCCTGCACCAGGACGTCACCGAAACCGTCGCCGTTCAGGTCACCGGCGCCGACGATCTTCCTGTACGTCGCCCAGCTGCGGATCTTCACACCCGGCTTGAGCTTGCTCGCCCCGTCGTTGGCGAAGAGATAGACGTCCCCGGTCGAGGCCTTGCGGGCCAGCAGGTCGGTACGGCCGTCACCGGTCAGATCGCCGGGGGCGGTGAGGACGTTGTAGGCGTTCCAGCCGGTGCCGAGAGAGGTGTGGCTGCTCGACGGGCCGTACGACCCCCCGCACTTGCCCGCGTAGCGGCGCAGCTCGCCGTTCGGCATCCGGACCAGCATCTCGGCGCAGCGGTCCTTGCCCATGTCGCCGAAGGGGACGGCGACGGTGCCGGCGGGCCAGCCGGACGCGCTGTCCTTGAAGTCGAAGGTGCCCTTGCCCTTGGTGTACTGGAGCGTCAGGGCACCCGAGGAGTTGAGGGTGACGAGCTCGCCGTAGCTGTAGCCGCCCTGGTCGTGATGGCCCTGGCGGCCGCCGGTGAGCCCGAACTTGCCGGTCGTCGTGTACGTGCCCCCGCCGTCGGCCGCGGTGGCGGTCAGCGTCCAGGTCTTCGGGCCGTTGTACGCGTACGCGCCCGACTCCGTCTTTCCGTCCCAGGCCAGGTCGATCGCCGTACCGCTGCCCCTGAGGGTGCGGTCGGTGCGGCCCTGGGCGTCCTTCACCGTGAAGTTCCAGTCGGCGGGCTTGTTCAGCTGCCAGACGCTGTTCCAGGTCATGTTGCCGCTGTAGCGGCCGGCGGCGTCGAAGTCGCTGTCGTCCAGGTCCGCCTCGATCTTCGCGAGCGGCTGCGCGGGCACCCCGCTCGGCACTACCCGGATCGAGCGGTCCGTACCGACGTAGGCGACGCCCCCGCCGAACTTGTCCACGGTCCAGGTCAGCCGCCGCTGGTCGGCGGTGTTCCCGGCCGGCAGGTCGGCGATCCCGCGCGCGGCGGCGGCCGTACCGGAGTGGAAGTCGGTGAGCATGAGCTTCCCGGCGCTCCGGTCGTGCTGGACCAGGTAGCCGTCACCGACGAGGGCGGGGCCGGAGGGCACGGTGATGTTCTTCTTCGCCGTACGGTCGTACACGCCCGCGGCACCCGTGGGACCGCAGTTCCAGTAGATCCAGCGGCCGATGACCTGGAGCTCCTTGACCGTGCAGGGGGCTCCGGTGGAGACGGTCGTGACGGTCTTCTTCGACTCCAGGTCGTACTGGGTGACGACGCCATTGCCCGAGCCCGGCGTCCACAGCGCCGAGCCCCAGACGGAGGCGGCGGTGACGGGGCGGGTCAGACGGACGTCCTCGTCGCGGTACCGGTTGACGGCGTCGACGTACTGCTTGCCGGTGGAAGCCGCGTTGTAGACGAAGTAGCGGCCGGTGGCGTCCACGAACCGGCCGCCGGTGACGGCCGGTTCCGTCCCGTGGTAGTTGTTCGGCGTCATCCAGACCTGGGCGCGCTCCTTCCCGTACTCGTCGACCTGGAAGTAGCCGACGCTCTGGTTACCGGTGGAGCGCAGTGGCACGCAGTCGCCCGCGTCGCACGGCACCCGCTGGAGGTGGGTGCCGTCGGCGAAGTCGCCGGCGTATCCGCGGGTGGCCTCTTCCAGCACGGTGGAGCCGTCGGGTGAGAGCTGCCGGCCGACCACGTACTGCAGGCCGCTCGGCCGGTACTCGACGCTCGCCAGATAGCCGGCGGCGTAGTCGATGCCCCACACGCCGTCCGTGGCGATCGGCGTCGGGGCGGTGTCCGCGGCCGCCGGGCCCGCGGACGTCAGGGTGCCGGCGCTCAGAGCGGCCAGCGAGGCAAGAGTGAGTGCGATCCGGGCACGCCGGGTCAAGGGTCCCTCCCCAGGGAAGTCAGAAAAGGCGCGGCGGCAGGCCTTGTCTTCCCCCTCGGCCACACTCCGCCACGCAATCCAACGGATGTTAACAACTGCCCCACAGAGTTCGGTAGTCGAATACAGATACGAAAAGGGCCCGCACGACCGAAGTCGTACGGGCCCTGCTCAGCTCACGCTGTGTCAGCCGTTGCGCTTCCAACGCGGCTTGTCGTCACGGCGGCCGAAGGAACCGGTGCCGGTGCCGGTGCCGCGGTGGTCGTCACGACGGCCGGAGGGGCGGTCGTGGCCGCCGGAGCGGAACCCGCCGCCGGTGGGGCGGTCGCCCTGACGGTCACGGTTGAAGGGACGGTCGCTGCCCCGGTGGGTGGACGGACGCTCGTCGCGGCGGTCGCGGTTGAAGCCACCGCCGGTGGGGCGGTCGTCACGGCGGAAGCCGCCCGAGGGACGCTCGTCACGACGGTCACGGTTGAAGCCGCCGCTGGGGCGGTCGTCACGGCGGTCGCGGTTGAAGCCACCCGAGGGGCGGTCGTCACGACGGAAGCCGCCCGAGGGACGCTCGTCACGACGGTCACGGTTGAAACCACCGCCGGTGGGGCGGTCGTCACGGCGGTCGCGGTTGAAGCCGCCACCCGAGGGACGGTCGTCACGGCGCTCGAAGGAACGGCCACCACGGTCGTCACGGCGGAACCCGCCCCGCTCGCCGTCCCGGCGGTCGCGGTTGAAGCCGCCACGGTCGTCACGACGCTCGAAGGAACGGCCACCACGGTCGTCCCGACGGTCGTCACGACGCTCGTAGTTGCCCCGCTCGTCACGGCGCTGACGCGGCTGCTCGTACGCGGGACGCTCGGCGGGCTGCTCGGCGACCACGGCCTCAGCCGCCTCCGCGGCCTCGGCCACCACGGCCTGCGCCTCGGCGACCGCCGTCTCCGGGTCCTCACCGCGCTCGCGGGCGGCCCGGGCGACCAGGCGGTCGGCCTCCTCGCGCAGCTCGGTCGCGCGCCGCTGCGCCCGCTCGAGCTCCTTGGTGAGCTGGGTGACCTCGCGCTCGGCCTGCTGAGCCGCGTTGGCCGCGGACTCGGACTGGACCTCGGTCATCGAACGGGCGCCGGTGATCTCGGCGACCTCGGGCTCGAAGGCAGTACCGGAGTTGATGATGTGACGCCCGGCGTCGACGCCCGCGTCCTCCATCAGCCGGAAGATCTGCCGGCGCTGATGCGGCAGGGACAGGGAGACGACCGTGCCGGTGCGGCCCGCGCGAGCGGTACGGCCGGCGCGGTGCAGGTAGTCCTTGTGGTCACCGGCGGGGTCGACGTTCAGGACGAGGTCGATGCCGTCGACGTGGATGCCACGGGCGGCGACGTCGGTCGCGACGAGCGCGTTGACGTAGCCCTTCTTGAAGTCCTCCAGCACACGGGTGCGCGCGCCCTGCGTCATACCGCCGTGCAGCGCGTCGGCCTTCACACCGGAGTCGCACAGCTGCTCGGCGATGCGGTCGGCGCCCAGCTGGGTGCGGACGAAGATGATGGTGCGGCCCTTGCGGGAGGCGATGGCCGCGGTGACCGGCGCCTTGTCCTTGGGCTTCACGATCAGGATGTGGTGCGACATGGTCGTGACGTTGCCCTGGGCGCTGTCGACCTCGTGCGTGACCGGGTTGCTCAGGTAGCGCTTGACCAGCGTGGAGATCTCGTTCTCCATCGTGGCCGAGAACAGCATCCGCTGGCCGCCGGCCGGGACCTGGTCGAGCAGCTCGGTGACCTCGGGCAGGAAGCCCAGGTCGGACATCTGGTCGGCCTCGTCGATGACGGCGACTTCGATGTCCTGCAGGGAGCAGGCGCCGCGGTTGATGAGGTCACGCAGCCGGCCCGGAGTGGCGACGAGCACGTCGACACCGCGCTCCAGGGCGTAGATCTGGTTGCTCATGGACGTACCGCCGCAGACGACCTTCATCTTCAGGCCGAGGACGTCGCCATAGGGCTGCAGCGCGTCCGCGACCTGCATCGCGAGCTCACGGGTCGGGGTGAGGATGACGGCGCGCGGCTTGTGCTTCTCGGTGCGGCCGCCGGAGAGGCGGGCCAGGGTCGGCAGACCGAAGGAGAGGGTCTTGCCGGAGCCGGTGCGGCCACGGCCGAGGATGTCCTTGCCGGCCAGGGCGTCCGGGATGGTCGCGGCCTGGATCGGGAAGGGGGTGGTCACGCCGTTCTGGGCGAGCTTGCGCACGACGCCCTCGGGGAGACCGAGGCTCGCGAAGGTGACTTCGGCGGTGGCCTCGGTGACGCCCTCGGTGCCCTCGTTCTCGGGCACGACGACGTGATCAGTACTGGAAATGGACATGCGTATGCGAAACCTTCCGGAGTCTCGTCGGCACGCGCCCGTCAACTCCGTGATTCGCAATACGACCGCCTCTATGCGGTCAGCCACGGCAAGGGAGAGAACGCGCCACACGGCGCTCTTCTGCTTTGGCGCCGGGCAAATGATCAAACGATCTATAACCATACGCACCCATCGCCCCCGAAGGCAAACCGATCCCCTCGTATGTATCCGAGGTCACTCGGGGCCTTTCACGGGGTCCGTCACGCAGGCGACCCCGCGGTGGGCGCCGGCTCCCGCTGGCTCAGCTGCGGGCCCGTCTCCGGCTGCGCCGACGACGACGGTTCGGCGGGCGGCGGCGACGGTGTGGGCGACGCGGGCGGCTCGCTGGACGCCGGCGGCTCCGGATCGGGCGTACGGGTGGGTGCCGGGTCGCTCCTCGGCGCCGACGGCACCGGCCGGGCCGACTTCCCCGGCTTCGCCCCCGCGGAGGCCGACGCACTCGCCGAGGCCGACGCCGACGGGGACGCCGACTCCTCGCCGCCCTTCCCCTTGTGCTTGCCGCGCTTGCCGTCCGGGCCCGCCCCGCCCAGTCCCACGGAACCGCCCGAGCCCGCGGATCCCCCGTCCGGCGCCTCACCGCCCCGCTCACCGGCGGAGTGCGACGGCTTCGCGCTGCCGTCTCCGCCGTCCCCGCCCACGCTCATGCAGCCCGCGGCGGCGGCGACGGCCATGACCGTGGCGGCCAGACGGACGGGTACGTACAAGGGGCGCACGAGCAGCCACCTCCGAGGGCGGTCGTCAAAAAGTCAACCTGCCCAACTCCCGCCGCCCACAAGAGGACACGCGCCCCGTTCGAAACGGACTCAGCCGTATCCGAGTGCGTGCAGCCGCGCGTCGTCGATCCCGAAGTGATGGGCGATCTCGTGCACGACCGTCACCTCGGTCTCCGCGACGACGTCCTCCCGGGAATCACACATCCGCAGCGTCGGCCCCCGGTAGATCGTGATGCGGTCCGGCAGCACCCCGGCGTACCACTCGCCCCGGTCGGTCAGTGGAGTGCCCTCGTACAGCCCGAGCAGCTCGGGATCGTCCGTCGGCGGTTCGTCCTCGACGAACACCGCGACGTTGTCCATCAGCCGCGTCAACTCCGGCGGAATCCGGTCCAGGGCCTCGGCGACCAGTTCCTCGAACTCCTCGCGCGTCATCTCCAGCACAAGCCCATTCTCCGGTACGACCCATCCGTACGAGTGTCATGAGTACGCCCGCATATCCACGAGCGGACTTGGGCATACGGGACCAATGGCCCGCGTCCCCGCCGCAGTCCTGACCGCCCGGAGCATCCTGAACGTCCTACGCAAGCCCCCGCGAGCCCTCGCCCGCCAGTACGGCAGGCGCCGGTCCCACCCGTCCGTCGAACTCGTCCACCAGCCGCACCCCTGGACCCGCGCACTCGGCCTGGTCGCCGTCGTCCTTCTGGGCGCATGGCTCGGTCTGCTGATCGTGGGCAATGTCCGGGTCCCGGTCGGCCCCATGAACACGACGATGACCCTGCGCCCGTCCCTCTCCGGCGGCACGAAGATCAACGTGTCCCCGCTCGGCGCGCTCCAGCTGGACAGCCACCAGGCGCCGGTCCGCCTCGACGTCAACGTCGACCAGCTCGACCCGGAACGCTCCCAGGCCCTCGTCGACCACCCCGAGCGCCTCTCCGGCCTCCAGGACGAGGTCGCCACCGACGTCGAGCACGGCACCCTCGACCTGGCCGTCCGCTCCGTCGTCGCCGTGGTGTCGGGCGCCACGGCCCTCGGCCTCGCGGTCTACCGCCGCCCGCGCCGGGCCCTCGCGGCCGGCGGCCTCGCCCTGAGCCTCCTGGCGGCCTGCGGTGGCACGGCGTACGCCACCTGGAACCCGGAATCCGTCCTGGAGCCGAAGTTCTCGGGACTGCTCTCCTCCGCCCCGTCGCTGGTCGGCAACGCGCGCAGCATCGTCACCGAATTCGACGTCTACCAGAAGGAGTTGGCCCGCCTGGTGACGAACGTCACGAAGCTCTACGACGTCACGTCCACCCTCCCGGCCTACCAGCCGGACCCCACCACCATCCGGGTCCTGCACGTCTCCGACATCCATCTGAACCCCGCGAGCTGGAAGATCATCGCCTCGCTGGTGGAGCAGTACAAGGTCAACGTGATCGTCGACTCCGGCGACACCATGGACCACGGCACGGCGGCGGAGAACGGCTTCCTGGACCCGATCCCCGACCTCGGCGCGCCGTACGTCTGGGTCCGCGGCAACCACGACTCCCTCACCACCCAGCGCTACATGGAGGGCCTGAAGCGGGTCCACGTCCTGGACAACGGCAAGGCGGAGACGATCGCCGGACTGCGGTTCGCGGGCATGGGCGACCCCCAGTTCACCCCCGACCGCTCCACGAACCCGGGTGCCGACGAGTCCCAGGAGGCGGCGGGCGACCGCCTGGCCGCGGCCCTGCGCGAGCAGCGGGCCGCCGGCACCCCGGTCGACCTCGCGATCGCCCACGAGCCCTCGGCCGCCCGCGAGGTCGACGGCGAGGTCCCGATGATCCTCTCGGGCCACCTCCACCACCAGGAGATGGAGGTCATGAAGAAGGGCACCCGGCTGCGGGTGGAGGGCTCCACCGGCGGCAGCGGGCTACGGGCCGTCGAGGGCAAGTATCCCGACCCCATCGAGGCCTCGATCCTCTACATGGACCGCGACACCCGCCGTCTGCAGGCCTGGGACGAGATCAAACTCGGCGGCCTGGGCCTCACGACGGCGGAGGTCAGCCGCCACCTCCCGGAGGACAACCAGCCGGGAGCGACCCCCTCGCCCACGGGTTCGCCCACCACCTCACCCACGGGCAGCCCCTAAACCGTTTTGGCGATACCTCCCGGCATCCCATATGCTTCTCACGTCCCCGACGCGCTGCGAAGCGCCCAGGCGGGCCGATAGCCCTCATCGTCTAGCGGCCTAGGACGCCGCCCTTTCAAGGCGGTAGCACGGGTTCGAATCCCGTTGGGGGCACGCATCACCGTGTGCGACACTGTTCGTGCACAACGCTTGGTCCTGTGGAGCAGTTTGGAGTGCTCGCCACCCTGTCAAGGTGGAGGCCGCGGGTTCAAATCCCGTCAGGACCGCTGAGGTTTCCTCGGAAACCTCGCGGCTGGGTAGCTCAGTTGGTACGAGCGACCGCCTGAAAAGCGGTAGGTCGCCGGTTCGACCCCGGCCCCAGCCACAGCACAGACCCCGATCCCCGGATCGGGGTCTTGTTGTATGTGTCGTGACAGGCCGGCCGCGGGACAAAACCGTTCGCCAGTAATTTCCCGGGGATGAGATCCTGGATCGCGTATGTCTACGCACCCTGCCCCCGCCCCCGGTCCCCCCGCCTTCGGGGATCTCGCCGCCCGCCTGACCGAGCTGTCCCTGCGCGACGCGCACCGGCTCGGGCGCAGGCTCGAAGGCGCGCGCAGGATCCGCAAGCCGGAGGCGCGGGCCGCCGTGCTGTCCGAGATCGAGGCGGAGGTCGGCAAGGGCGAGGAGCGCGTGAGTGCGCGCCGTGCGCGCGTGCCCGCCGTGTCGTATCCCGAGCAGCTCCCGGTCAGCCAGAAGAAGGACGACATCGCGGCCGCCATCCGTGATCACCAGGTCGTGATCGTCGCCGGTGAGACGGGCTCCGGCAAGACGACCCAGATCCCGAAGATCTGCCTGGAGCTCGGCCGGGGCGTGAAGGGCATGATCGGGCACACCCAGCCCCGTCGTATCGCCGCCCGCACGGTCGCCGAGCGGGTCGCCGAGGAGCTGGACACCCCGCTCGGCGAGGCCGTCGGCTGGAAGGTGCGGTTCACCGACCAGGTGAACCAGGACGCGACCTTCGTGAAGCTGATGACGGACGGCATCCTGCTCGCCGAGATCCAGACCGACCGCGAGCTGCGCGCCTACGACACGATCATCATCGACGAGGCCCACGAGCGGTCCCTCAACATCGACTTCCTCCTCGGGTATCTGGCCCAGCTGCTGCCGAAGCGCCCCGACCTCAAGGTCGTCATCACCTCGGCGACCATCGACCCCGAGCGGTTCTCCCGGCACTTCGGTGACGCCCCGATCGTCGAGGTCAGCGGCCGGACGTATCCGGTGGAGGTGCGGTACCGCCCGCTCCTGGAAGAGGACTCGGACGACTCCGACCGCGACCAGATCACCGCGATCTGCGACGCTGTCGAGGAACTCCAGGGCGAGGGCAAGGGCGACATCCTCGTCTTCCTCTCCGGCGAGCGGGAGATCCGCGACACCGCGGACGCGCTGGTGAAGAAGAACTACCCCCGCGCCGGAGGCGCTAATGGGCAGGGCACCGAGGTCCTGCCCCTGTACGCCCGCCTCTCGCACGCCGAGCAGCACCGCGTCTTCCAGCAGCACACCGGGCGCAGGATCGTTCTGGCGACGAACGTCGCCGAGACCTCCCTCACCGTCCCGGGCATCAAGTACGTGATCGACCCCGGCTTCGCCCGGATCAGCCGCTACAGCCACCGCACCAAGGTCCAGCGGCTGCCCATCGAGCCGGTCTCGCAGGCCAGCGCCAACCAGCGCAAGGGCCGCTGCGGCCGTACGTCGGACGGCGTCTGCATCCGGCTGTACAGCGAAGAGGACTTCAACGGCAGGCCGGAGTTCACGGACGCCGAGATCCTGCGGACGAACCTCGCCTCCGTCATCCTCCAGATGACCGCGGCCGGCCTCGGCGACATCGAGAAGTTCCCGTTCATCGACCCGCCGGACCACCGCAATATCCGCGACGGCGTCCAACTCCTCCAGGAACTGGGCGCGTTGGACCCGGCGCAGAAGGACGTGCGCAAGCGGCTGACCGACACCGGCCGCAAGCTCGCCCAGCTGCCCGTCGATCCCCGCCTGGCCCGTATGGTCCTGGAGGCCGACAAGAACGGCTGTGTCCGCGAGGTCATGGTCATAGCCGCCGCGCTCTCCATCCAGGACCCGCGCGAACGCCCGGCCGACAAGCAGACCCAGGCCGACCAGCAGCACGCCCGCTTCAAGGACGAGACCAGCGACTTCCTCGCCTACCTCAACCTGTGGCGCTATGTCCGCGAGCAGCAGAAGGAGCGCGGCTCGTCGTCCTTCCGCCGGATGTGCAAGCAGGAGTACCTGAACTTCCTGCGCATCCGCGAGTGGCAGGACATCTACTCCCAACTGCGCACGGTCGCCAAGCAGATGGGCATCCATCTCAACGAGGACGACGCGCCCGACCAGAGCGTCCACGTCTCCCTCCTCGCCGGTCTGCTCTCGCACATCGGCATGAAGGACGTGAAGGACGGCAACAAGAACGAGTATCTCGGTGCCCGGAGCGCCAAGTTCGCGATCTTCCCGGGCTCGGCGCTCTTCAAGAAGCAGCCGCGGTTCGTCATGTCGGCGGAGCTGGTGGAGACCTCACGTCTCTGGGCGCGCGTCAACGCGAAGATCGAGCCGGAGTGGGTCGAGCCGCTCGCCGAGCACCTGCTGAAGCGGACGTACTCCGAACCGCACTGGGAGAAGGACCAGGCCGCGGTGATGGCGTACGAGAAGGTCACGCTGTACGGCGTGCCGATCGTCGCCCAGCGGAAGGTGAACTACGGCCGTATCGACCCGGAGTCGAGCCGTGAGCTCTTCATCCGCAACGCCCTGGTCGAGGGCGACTGGCGCACCCACCACAAGTTCTTCGCCGACAACCGCAAACTCCTCAGTGAGGTCGAGGAGTTGGAGCACCGGGCGCGGCGCCGGGACATCGTGGTCGACGACGACACGCTGTTCGACTTCTACGACCAGCGGGTGCCCGAACACGTGGTGTCCGGGGCGCACTTCGACTCGTGGTGGAAGCGCAAGCGCCACGAGCAGGAGGACTACCTCGACTTCGAGCGCGCGATGCTCATCCGGGAGTCGGCGGAGGCGGTCACGAAGGCCGACTACCCCGACTCGTGGCGGCAGGGGCCCTTGAAGTTCCGGGTGACGTACCAGTTCGAGCCGGGCGCGGACGCGGACGGTGTCACGGTCCACATCCCGCTCCAGGTCCTGAACCAGGTGACGGACGAGGGCTTCGACTGGCAGATCCCGGGTCTGCGGGAGGAGCTGGTGACGGAGCTGATCCGTTCCCTGCCCAAGCCGATCCGCCGCAACTACGTGCCGGCGCCGAACTTCGCGCGGCGGTTCCTGGATACGGCCGTCCCCCTCCAGGAGCCTTTGACGGTCACGATGGCCCGCGAGCTGAAGCGCATGGTCGGCGTGCCCTTCGACGCGGAGGACTTCGACTGGACGCGGGTCCCGGAGCATCTGCGGATCACCTTCCGGATCGTCGACGAGCGGCGCCGGAATCTGGCCGAGGACAAGGACCTGGAGGCGTTGCGGCTGAAGCTCAGGCCGAAGGCGCGCCAGGCCCTGTCCCAGGCGGCGGCCGCGACCGCGTCCCGCGAGGGCGGCGAGTCCTTGGAGCGCAAGGGCCTGACGGACTGGACGATCGGCACGCTCACGCGCGTCTTCGAGACCCGTCGCGCGGGCCAGCCGGTGAAGGCGTACCCGGCGCTGGTGGACGACGGCGACACCGTCTCGGTCCGGCTCTTCGACACGGAGGCGGAGCAGGCCGAGGCGATGTGGAAGGGCACGCGGCGGCTGATCGTGCGCAACATCCCGGTGAGTCCGGCGAAGTTCGCGTCCGAGAAGCTGACGAACCCCCAGAAGCTCGCCCTGTCGTCGAATCCGCACGGCTCGATCCAGGCGCTGTTCGACGACTGCGCCACCGCTGCGGCGGACAAGCTGATCGGGGACTTCGGGGGCCCGGCGTGGGACGAGGAGTCGTACCGGAAGCTGTACGACAAGGTGCGCGCCGAGATCGTCGACACCACGGTCCGTACGGTCGGGCAGGTGCAGCAGGTGCTCGCCGCCTGGCAGGCCTGTGAGCGGCGCCTGAAGGGCGTACGGAGCCCGGCGCTGCTGGCGAACCTGGCGGACGTGCGGGCGCAGCTGGACGCGTTGGTGAAGCCGGGGTTCGTGACGGCGACGGGATTGCGCCGGCTGCCCGACCTGATGCGTTACCTGGTCGCGGCGGACCGCCGTCTCCAGCAGATGCCGACGAACGTCCAGCGGGACACGACCCGTATGGAGAAGGTCCACGAGATGCAGGACGAGTACGCCTGGCTCCTGGAGCAGCTTCCGCAGGGCAGGCCCGTGCCTCAGCAGGTTCTGGACGTCCGCTGGATGATCGAGGAGCTGCGGGTCAGCTATTTCGCCCACGCGCTCGGCACGGCGTACCCGATCTCCGACAAGCGGATCGTGAAGACGATCGACACGCTCGCGCCGTGACGGCCCCCGCACACAGGGTGAGTTCGACCAGGACGTCCCTGCTCCTGTACAGTCCTTCTCGCAGCGCAACGCAGCAGTAAGCGCCGCGAAACCTGGTCCTGTGGAGCAGTTTGGAGTGCTCGCCACCCTGTCAAGGTGGAGGCCGCGGGTTCAAATCCCGTCAGGACCGCAATTGGAAGTCAGGCCCGCAACCCGGGAACGGGGAGCGGGCCTTCTTCATACCCACGGCACCCACACCGCGCCACCCTGTCAAGGTGGAGGCCGTGCCCGCGGCGCAGCCGCAATCAGCCACAGCAAATCCCGTCAGGACCGCAGTTGGAAGTCAGGCCCGCAACCCGGGAACGGGGAGCGGGCCTTCTTCATACCCACGGCACCCACACCGCGCCACCCTGTCAAGGCGGAGGCCGCGCCCGCGGCGCAGCCGCAATCAGACACAGCAAATCCCGTCAGGACCGCAGTTGGAAGTCAGGCCCGCAACCCGAGAACGGGGAGCGGGCCTTATTCGTGTGTGTACGGCCGGTCCAGGCCATCCCAGACCGTCCGGCGAAGTACGGGCGCGTTCAGGCAGTCTCAGCCCGTCCGGCGTTTGAGGACGAGACCGTTCAGGTCGAAGCGGGGCTGGGGGCGGCAGCCCCCAGGGTTGTCACTGCCGCGCGCCGTGAGGGGCTGGCGGCGTCCACGCCATCTTGACGGCGTCGCGTCGCACCGGTACCCAGAAACCAGGCCCCTGTCCCCAGCGGAGCCCGGAGGTGGCGTATGGCGGCAACGGCCAGGCACGAGACGCGGGCACTGCTGCGCGCACACCTGGCGGCCGCGTCGTCGTACCGGCATCTGACCCGCCACTGCCCGATCTGCCACCGCCTGTTGCGGCTGGCGATGGACTCCGCTCCACCGACCGTCACGGCCCCGGCCCCGGACGAGGCCGTGGAGGACGAAAGCCCCTCCCCGGCGTGATCGTCGACGGATCCCAACCCCCGCCCCACCGACGGGAGTCCGGGACGCGTGCCTCCTTTAGCGCACAGGAGCCAGAGGCAACAAGGACTCTGGCATGTGACGGGAGTCACCGCATGAGTTTTCAAAACTGTGGAACTTACCCCTCCCCTACAACAGGTCAATTTAATATGTGCAATTGCACTCCTGTTCGCACGCCCGCCAGGGGCCCCTCACAGGAGATCCGACACCCCTCCCCAGACTCCGACAAGGCCGCTCACAGGGCTGCCGGTCGCCCACCCTCCGCACACAAAAAAGATCGCGCTGGACTCGGCGGAGTCCAGCGCGATCGACGACGAGGTTGAGAATGGGCCCTGTTGGGGCAGGACCCGCGTCGCTTGGAGCCAGGGTTCGGGCGGCGCGGCCAACTGGGGGGCCAGCCGGTTTGCCCGTTATTCAGTTGTTCAGGCCTCGCTGCGCTGCTGCGGGATGCCCGCGAGCAGAGCGCGGACCTCGGCCTCGCGGTAACGGCGGTGCCCGCCGAGCGTACGGATCGACGTGAGCTTGCCGGCCTTCGCCCACCGCGTGACCGTCTTCGGGTCCACGCGGAACATCGTGGCGACCTCAGCCGGGGTCAGCAGCGGCTCGGCATCAGGGGTGCGAGCGGTCATGAGCGGCCTCCTCGGGAGAACCGATCGTTCTCGGTTCTTTCCTCTAAATTCTGCACCTTGACCCGCGTTGCCCGAAATGGCGGATGCGGGTCGAGTCGGTTATAGGACGAACGGCTTGTCCTCGGCACTACAACTACACCATCCGTCCAGCCGCGTCGGCCAAACCGATGGAATTGCCCCCCAGGTGTTCATCGGCGACGGAAGCCGATGGACCATGCCATAGCGGACAGTCACGCCACTGTGACGATCAGTCACAGAGCGATCAGGAGTCACCAGACCCCCCAAAGCGGAACCTCCCCCGGGCCCCTTGTCCTATTTTGGCATGAGGAGGGGCAAGAGATGCAAGAGCCGGGTACGTGCGGTCCGTCACGCTTGACACTCCGTGAGGTGTACGCCCGGATCGGGACCTACGTCCCTTGTCGGTGAGACTTCAGGGGAAGCTGACACCTTGAGCGAGGACGAAACCCCAAAACGGGCGTCAGGTCAAACGCCTGTTCGTGACATGGCGCACATTCAGTTCGCCGAGCGCCGGTCCCTGATGCCCCGCCAGCGCTCCACGAGCCGCCCGTAGGCCTCGCCCGCCGCGGCCCCGTCGCCGTGCCTGAGGGCCTCGATGCCCTCGGCCACGTCCGCCGCCGAGTGGTCGTCCTCCAGCTCGCCCGGCGGCAGCACATGCACCAGACCGCCGTAGTCGAGCTCGACCAGCGAGCGCGGGTGGAACTCCTCCAGCCAGCGCCCCACGTCGATCAGACCGTCGATGAGCGGTCCTTCGTCGATAGCGTCCTTGAGGGCCCTCAGAGCCCGCGCCACGCGCCGCCGGGCCTGCACCATGGGCGTCCGGTAGCGCAGCATCGGCGGGATCTCGCCGGAACCCTTGTCGAAGCGCCGCTCCTCGTCGGAGACGAGCACGAACCAGTTCAGCGGCACCTGCCAGGTCGCGGTCCGGATCCAGGGCCGGGCGTCCGGGTTCCGGGCGAGCCAGCGCTCGTAGTCCTGGGCCGTCTGGCGGCGTACGACCTCGGGCAGCACGGCGTCCAGGACCGGCCCCGGCAGCTCCTCCCCGAGCTCCTCCAGGGCCAGCCAGCCGCGCAGCCGCGTGCGCCACGGGCACACGCACACCACGCCGTCCACGTCGAGCACGAAGGCGTCGCTGCTCTCGTGCACCGGCACCGGGACCGGCGGGGTGGGCAGCAAGTCGGCCAGGGAGCGACGCAGTTCGTCCTGGTACGACGGACGGTCCGGGCGGCGGGCGTATCGGGCCCAGTGACTGCGCTCGGGCTCGGGGAAGGCGGCCAGCGGTTCGTACACGCGCAGATAGGTCGCGTACGGGACGATCACCGAGGACACCTTGGGCACGCCTGCTCTCTCCCCCGACGCCTGCCGGGAAAACCTGCGAAACCCGCACACAAACGCGCGGGAAAACTATGCAAATCGTCGCACGCCCGTCCCCCGGGAGAAGGTGATCCTGAGCACTGCACGGTCATGGGCCGTCACAAGCCCTAATCTCGTGCTCACAGGCCCCGCCACCCCTATGGGCGCCTGCGTCCCATCGCCGCAATTTACCCAGGAGTCACCACAGTGACCGACGTAACCGGCGCCGCTGCCGACGTGCTGCACACCCTGTTCCACTCGGACCAGGGCGGTCATGAGCAGGTCGTGCTCTGCCAGGACCGCAAGAGCGGCCTCAAGGCCGTCATCGCCCTCCACTCCACCGCGCTCGGCCCCGCCCTCGGCGGGACGCGCTTCTACCCGTACGCGAGCGAGCAGGAGGCCGTCGCCGACGCGCTGAACCTCGCGCGCGGAATGTCGTACAAGAACGCCATGGCCGGGCTCGACCACGGCGGCGGCAAGGCCGTGATCATCGGCGACCCTGAGCGCGACAAGAGCGAGGAACTGCTTCTCGCCTACGGCCGCTTCGTGGCCTCGCTCGGCGGCCGCTACGTCACCGCGTGCGACGTCGGCACCTACGTCGCCGACATGGACGTCGTCGCACGCGAGTGCCGCTGGACCACCGGCCGCTCCCCCGAGAGCGGCGGTGCCGGCGACTCCTCCGTCCTCACCGCCTTCGGCGTCTACCAGGGCATGCGGGCCAGCGCACAGCACCTGTGGGGCGATCCCTCGCTGCGCGACCGCAGGATCGGCGTCGCGGGCGTCGGCAAGGTCGGGCACCACCTGGTGGAGCACCTCCTCGAGGAGGGCGCCGAGGTCCTGATCACGGACGTACGCCAGGAGGCCGTGGAGCGGATCGCCGGCCGGCACCCCTCCGTCTGCCCCGTGGCCGACACCGACACGCTGATCCGCACCGAGGGTCTCGACATCTACGCCCCCTGCGCGCTCGGCGGAGCCCTGAACGACGTCTCCGTGCCGGCGCTGACCGCGAGGATCGTCTGCGGCGCCGCCAACAACCAGCTCGAGCACCCGGGCGTGGAGAAGGACCTCGCCGACCGCGGGATCCTCTACGCGCCGGATTACGTGGTGAACGCCGGCGGGGTCATCCAGGTCGCCGACGAACTGCACGGGTTCGACTTCGACCGGTGCCGGGCGAAGGCCGCGAAGATCTTCGACACCACTCTGGCGATCTTCGCACGTGCGAAGGAGGACGGGATTCCGCCGGCCGCGGCGGCCGACCGGATCGCCGAGCAGCGGATGCACGAGGCGGCCAGGAAACCGGTGCGCTGACGTTTGACCGGTACCCGTCGGCGCACACTTAGAGAGAACTCTCACGTTCGTCGGCGGGTCGGCCGCGAAGAAGTGGTTAAAATCGCGGTTGACCAGCGGGGACGGGGCTCCCCGAGGGTTCTGGGCAAGGCCACGTGCTGCGGGCGACGTACCGTATGGGCGTGGGCTCAGGTACCGTGGAAGCCCTACGGACCGGTCTCTCTGCGGAGAGCCCGTTCTAGATCATGAACGCGTGTCAAGACTCTGGGGCCACCGAGCCCCGTATTCGAGGGGGTCGAGCCATGGGGCGCGGCCGGGCAAAGGCCAAGCAGACGAAGGTCGCCCGCCAGCTGAAGTACAGCAGCGGCGGGACTGACCTCTCGCGTCTGGCCAATGAGCTGGGCGCTTCGACTTCGAGTCAGCCGCCGAATGGCGAGCCGTTCGAGGACGACGAGGAAGACGACCCGTACGCCCAGTACGCGGATCTCTACAACGATGACGAGGACGAGGACGACGAGTCCGGTCCTGCGTCTCAACGCCGCGGAGCTTGACGACCCAGCTGTGCGTAACCCGGTCCGGGGTGGTCCACACCACCGGACCGGGTTTTGCGCTGCCTGTCAGTTCCTAGGCGTAGTCACCGACGAGTTCGGCGCCCGTGGTGTGGTCACCGCGGTCCGTGATCTCGCCCGCGACCCATGACTCGACCCCGCGGTCGGCCAGGGTGGCCAGGGCGACGTCCGCCGACTCCTCGGGCACGATCGCGATCATGCCGACGCCCATGTTCAGGGTCTTCTCCAGCTCCAGGCGCTCGACCTGACCCGTCCTGCCGACGAGGTCGAAGATCGGGCCCGGTGTCCAGCTGGTGCGGTCCACGACGGCGTGCAGGCCGTCGGGGATCACACGGGCCAGGTTGGCCGCCAGACCGCCGCCGGTGACGTGCGAGAAGGCGTGCACCTCGGCCGTGCGGATCAGGGCCAGGCAGTCCAGGGAGTAGATCTTGGTGGGCTCCAGGAGTTCCTCACCGAGCGTGCGGCCGAGCTCGTCGATCCGGGCGTCCAGGGCGAGGCCCGCCTGGTTCAGGAGCACATGCCGCACGAGCGAGTACCCGTTCGAGTGAAGACCCGAGGCCGCCATGGCGATGACCGCGTCACCCTTACGGATGCGATCCGCGCCGAGCAGCCGGTCGGCCTCCACGACGCCCGTACCGGCGCCGGCGACGTCGAAGTCGTCCGGGCCGAGCAGACCCGGGTGCTCGGCCGTCTCGCCGCCCACCAGGGCGCAGCCGGCGAGCACACAGCCCTCGGCGATGCCCTTGACGATCGCGGCGACGCGCTCGGGGTGGACCTTGCCGACACAGATGTAGTCGGTCATGAACAGCGGCTCGGCACCGCACACCACGATGTCGTCCATGACCATCGCGACCAGGTCGTGGCCGATGGTGTCGTAGACGCCCAGCTGGCGCGCGATGTCGACCTTGGTGCCGACGCCGTCGGTGGCGGAGGCGAGCAGGGGACGCTCGAAGCGCTTGAGGGCGGAGGCGTCGAAGAGTCCGGCGAAACCGCCGAGGCCGCCGAGGACCTCGGGTCGCTGGGTCTTCTTCACCCACTCCTTCATCAGTTCTACGGCGCGGTCGCCCGCCTCGATGTCGACGCCCGCGGCTGCGTAGCTGGCACCAGTTGTCTCAGACATGGCTAGTGAGAACTTTCGTGTCGTACGGCAGGTATGACGGGCTGCCTACGGGCGACGGATCGCGTCGGCCGCGGCCGTGGCGGCGGGCCCTGCGGCCAGCTCGGTCTCCAGGAGCTGCTTGCCGAGCAGCTCGGGGTCCGGGAGCTCCATCGGGTACTCGCCGTCGAAGCAGGCGCGGCAGAGGTTCGGCTTGGCGATGGTGGTCGCCTCGATCATGCCGTCGATGGAGATGTACGCCAGGGAGTCGGCGCCGAGTGAGGTGCCGATCTCGTCGATGGTCATGCCGTTGGCGATGAGCTCGGCGCGGGTGGCGAAGTCGATGCCGAAGAAGCAGGGCCACTTCACGGGGGGCGAGGAGATCCGGATGTGGACCTCGGCGGCGCCCGCCTCGCGGAGCATGCGGACCAGGGCGCGCTGGGTGTTGCCGCGGACGATCGAGTCGTCGACGACGACCAGACGCTTGCCCTTGATGACTTCCTTGAGCGGGTTCAGCTTCAGGCGGATGCCGAGCTGGCGAATGGTCTGGGAGGGCTGGATGAACGTACGGCCGACGTAGGCGTTCTTCACCAGGCCCGCACCGAAGGGGATGCCGGAGGCTTCCGCGTAGCCGATGGCCGCCGGGGTGCCGGATTCCGGGGTCGCTATGACCAGGTCGGCCTCGACGGGCGCTTCCTTGGCGAGCTTGCGGCCCATCTCCACGCGGGAGAGGTACACGTTCCGGCCCGCGATGTCGGTGTCGGGGCGCGCCAGATAGACGTACTCGAAGACACAGCCCTTGGGCTTCGCTTCCGCGAATCGGGAGGTGCGCAGGCCGTTCTCGTCGATGGCGACGAACTCGCCCGGCTCGATCTCGCGGACGTAGCTCGCGCCGCAGATGTCGAGGGCGGCGGACTCGGAGGCGACGACCCAGCCGCGCTCCAGGCGGCCGAGGACCAGCGGGCGGATGCCCTGCGGGTCGCGGGCGGCGTAGAGGGTGTGCTCGTTCATGAAGACGAGCGAGAAGGCGCCCTGGACCTGGGGGAGGACCACGGGAGCGGCCTCCTCGATGGTCAGCGGCTTGCCGTCCGCGTCGACCTGGGCCGCGAGGAGCGCGGTGAGCAGGTCGGTGTCGTTGGTGGCGGCCACACGCGGGCTGCGGCCCTCCTGCTTGGGCAGGTCGGCGACCATCTCGGCGAGCTGCGCCGTGTTGACCAGGTTGCCGTTGTGGCCGAGCGCGATGGAGCCGTGCGCGGTGGCACGGAACGTCGGCTGGGCGTTCTCCCACACGGAGGCACCGGTGGTCGAGTAGCGGGCGTGACCGACCGCGATATGACCCTGGAGCGAACCGAGCGAGGTCTCGTCGAAGACCTGGGAAACGAGGCCCATGTCCTTGAAGACGAGGATCTGGGAGCCGTTACTGACCGCGATTCCCGCGGATTCCTGGCCCCGATGCTGGAGGGCGTAGAGCCCGAAGTAGGAGAGCTTGGCGACCTCTTCGCCCGGAGCCCAGACACCGAAGACGCCGCAAGCGTCCTGGGGGCCCTTCTCACCGGGGAGCAGGTCGTGGTTGAGTCGTCCGTCACCACGTGGCACGGCTCCGAGTGTAGGCGAGATCGACCACTGGTCCGAATTCGCGGAGAGTGGGCTTTCTTACTCCGCGTGGGCCGTAACGCTCTCGCCGGAGGCGCCCGTGATCTTCAGGGAATCAAGTTCCTGCTGGTAGGAGACCTTGCCGGAGAGGATTTCGGCGAGTTCGCGCTCGGCCTTCATCACCGGGCCCGAGCACATCATGCGTGTGGTCGCGAGGCGCCCGAACGCGATGGTGCCGTCCTTGACGGTGGCCCTGCCGTTGAAGGTGTTGCAGCCGAGGCTGCCGGTGACGGTGTTGTTCTTGGTGAGGGTGAGGTAGGCGTTCTCGCCGAGGGACCAGCGAGTGCCCTTGAGGGCGGGGGCCTTCTTCTCGCGCAGGGTGATGGTGTCGTTCTGCGGGCTGGTCAGCGTGAGGGTCCTGGC
Source organism: Streptomyces sp. SAI-127 (assembly GCF_029894425.1). Lineage (NCBI taxonomy): Bacteria > Bacillati > Actinomycetota > Actinomycetes > Kitasatosporales > Streptomycetaceae > Streptomyces > Streptomyces sp. SAI-127. The sequence goes on along the minus strand of NZ_JARXYJ010000001.1, from coordinate 5,439,047 downwards.
ACCTGACCGCCCCTCCAGCTCGGCCTTGAGGTCGTTGTCGAAGACGCCGACGAACTTCTCCTCGAAAGTCCCCACCGCTCCTTGGCAGCCCATGAGTGTCCTGACGAGGTCGGAGACCTTCACGGTGTCGCCCTGGATGTCCACATCGGCGCCGATGCTGTTGCAGCCCACGGAACCCCCGGACTTGCCGCCGTCGACCTCCGGTTCGGCGGCGCCGGGCTTGAACGTGATGTGAGCGTTCCTGGGAGCACCCTTCTCGGGCAGGACGTAGTCCTTGCCGTCGACGGTGACCTTCTGGGGCACCCAGGAGGTGTCCGCGATCGTGGAGACGTCGTCGGTCCTGGTCCCCACGGTCTCCGTGCCACAGGCGGCCAGGACGGTGGTCCCGGCCAGGGCTGCGGCCGCGTACTTGGCGTATGTCGTCCGCTTCATGACTCTTTGACGCATGAGGCGGGCGGTGGGTTCGGTGCCGTTATCAGTCTGTTGTCATGTTCGCCGACAGTATGTCGGCGCGTCCGTGCGCTCAGCTCATGACCGGCAGCAGTCCGCCCAGGTCCGCCCGTTCCCCGCTCGCGCTTACCTGGGCCGCGTCGAGTGCGTCCTTCCAGGTCAGCCGCCCGGTGGCGAGCCGGATCCAGGTCAGCGGGTCGGTCTCGACGACGTTCGGCGGGGTGCCGCGGGTGTGCTTCGGCCCCTCGACGCATTGCACGACGGCGTACGGCGGCACCCGCACCTCGGTCGAACCGCCGGGCGCCTTCGCGGCGAGGGCGTCGGCGAGGAGGCGCGTGCAGGCGGCGAGGGCCTGACGGTCGTAGGGGATGTCGAGGCCGGCGACGGCGGCGCTCAGGTCGTCGGTGTGGACGACGAGTTCGACGGTGCGGGTGACCAGGTAGTCGGCGAGGGGCAGCGCGCCGGCGTTGGTCTCCAGGAGCCGGGTGCCCGGGTGGGTGTCCAGCAGCTCGGTCAGGGTCCGGTCGACGTCGGTGAGGTAGGCGTCGAGGTCGGGGTGCTGCTCGGCCAGGCCCCGGGTGAAGTCGGCGATGGCGGCGGAGCTGGCGGAGGTGGCGAACGGCCAGTCGAGCAGCACGGCGTCCTGACGCGCGGGCGCGGGCCGGTCCAGGGCCCGGTGGACGGCCGTGACCGCCATCCCGATGTGCGCGACCAGCTCCCGTACGGTCCACTCACCCAGCCGCGTCCGCAGCGCCAGTTGCTCGGGGGTCAGGGTCCGTACGGCCTCCCGTACGTTCCCGAGCTGGGCCTGAACGGCCGTGCGGATCTTGGCGGGGTCGTAGGCGCGGGCGCGCTTCCTGGCCGTGGGCATGGCGGTGAGCCTAGTCGGCGCGGGAGTCGGACAAGGAGGGAAGCCCCGCGAAGGCCCCGTCCGTCACAACGACGGGCGGGGCCTTCGGGGGCGTACGGCCTCGGCCTACTTGAGCAGGGCCGGGATCGTGTCCTCGTGCGCCCGGCGCAGCTCCTCCAGGGTCAGTTCGAACTCGCCCTGGAGCTCGACGGTGTCCCCGTCCACGACACCGATACGCGTGACCGGCAGGCCCCGCGCACCACACATGTCGTTGAAGCGGAGTTCCTCCGAGCGCGGTACGGCGACGACCGCGCGGCCCGCGGACTCGGAGAAGAGGAGGGTGAAGGCGTCCAGCCCGTCCGGTACGACCAGACGCGCGCCCTTGCCGCCGAGCAGCGCCGACTCCACGACCGCCTGGATCAGGCCGCCGTCGGAGAGGTCGTGCGCGGAGTCGATCATGCCGTCGCGGGAGGCGGAGATCAGGATCTCGGCGAGCAGCCGCTCGCGCTCCAGGTCCACCTGCGGGGGCAGCCCGCCCAGGTGGTCGTGGACGACCTGCGACCAGGCCGAGCCGCCGAACTCCTCACGCGTGTCGCCGAGGAGGTAGATCAGCTGGCCCTCCTCCTGGAAGGCGACCGGCGTACGGCGGGCGACGTCGTCGATGACACCCAGGACCGCGACCACGGGGGTCGGGTGGATGGCGACCTCGCCCGTCTGGTTGTAGAGGGAGACGTTGCCGCCGGTCACCGGGGTGCCCAACTGCTGGCAGGCGTCGGCCAGTCCACGGATGGCCTCTGCGAACTGCCACATCACCGCCGGGTCTTCGGGCGAGCCGAAGTTCAGGCAGTCCGACACCGCGAGCGGCTTGGCTCCCGTCGTGGCGACATTGCGGTACGCCTCCGACAGAGCCAGCTGGGCGCCCGCGTAGGGATCCAGCTTCGCGTAGCGGCCGTTGCCGTCCGTCGCGATGGCGACGCCGAGGCCGGTCTCCTCGTCGATGCGGATCATGCCCGAGTCCTCCGGCTGGGCCAGCACCGTGTTGCCCTGCACGAAGTGGTCGTACTGCGAGGTGATCCACTTCTTGGAGGCCTGGTTCGGAGAGGACACCAGCTTCAGGACCTGGTCCTTCAGTTCCTCACTCGAAGCCGGCCGCGGCAGCTTGTTCGCGTCGTCCGCCTGGAGCTCGTCCTGCCAGGACGGGCGGGCGTACGGGCGCTCGTAGACCGGGCCGTCGTGCGCGACCGTGCGCGGGTCGACGTCGACGATCTTGCCGCCGTGCCAGTAGATCTCCAGGCGGTCGCCGTCGGTGACCTCACCGATGACGGTGGCGATGACGTCCCACTTGTCGCAGATCTCCAGGAACCGGTCGACCTTCTCCGGCTCGACGACCGCGCACATGCGTTCCTGCGACTCGCTCATGAGGATTTCCTCGGGCGAGAGCGTCGAATCGCGCAGGGGTACGTCGTCCAGGGTGACGCGCATGCCGCCCGAGCCGTTGGAGGCGAGCTCGGAGGTGGCACAGGACAGACCGGCCGCGCCGAGGTCCTGGATGCCGACGACCAGCTTCTCCTGGAACGCCTCCAGGGTGCACTCGATGAGGAGCTTCTCCTGGAAGGGGTCGCCGACCTGCACGGCCGGACGCTTCGACGGCTTGGCGTCGTCGAAGGTCTCCGAGGCCAGGATCGACGCGCCGCCGATACCGTCACCGCCCGTGCGGGCCCCGTACAGGATGACCTTGTTGCCCGCGCCGGAGGCCTTCGCGAGGTGGATGTCCTCGTGCCGCATCACGCCGATGGCACCGGCGTTGACCAGCGGGTTGCCCTGATAGCAGGCGTCGAAGACGACCTCGCCGCCGATGTTCGGCAGGCCCAGGCAGTTGCCGTAGCCGCCGATGCCGGCGACGACACCGGGGAGCACGCGCTTGGTGTCCGGGTGGTCGGCAGCGCCGAAGCGCAGGGGGTCGACCACGGCCACCGGCCGCGCACCCATCGCGATGATGTCGCGGACGATGCCGCCGACACCCGTGGCCGCGCCCTGGTAGGGCTCGACGTACGAGGGGTGGTTGTGCGACTCGACCTTGAAGGTGACCGCGTAACCCTGGCCGACGTCCACGACGCCCGCGTTCTCACCGATGCCGACGAGCAGCGCATCGCTCTGCGGGGCCTTCTCGCCGAACTGGCGGAGGTGGACCTTGGAGGACTTGTAGCTGCAGTGCTCGGACCACATGACCGAGTACATGGCGAGCTCGGCGCCGGTGGGCCGACGGCCGAGGATCTCCACGACCCGCTCGTACTCGTCCTTCTTCAGGCCGAGTTCGGCCCAGGGCAGCTCGACGTCGGGGGTCGCGGCCGCGTGCTCGACCGTGTCCAGAGGCGTCCGGCTCATGCGTTGACCAGCTTCTTGAGGATCGAGGTGAAGAAGGGGAGGCCGTCGGTGCGGCCGGTGCCGATGAGCGGCTCCACGGCGTGCTCCGGGTGCGGCATCAGACCTACGACATTGCCCGCCTCGTTGGTGATGCCGGCGATGTCCCGCAGCGAGCCGTTCGGGTTGAAGTCGAGGTAGCGGAACGCGACCCGGCCCTCGGCCTCCAGCTTGTCGAGCGTGTACTCGTCGGCGACGTACCGGCCGTCCATGTTCTTCAGCGGGATGTTGATCTCCTGGCCGGCCGAGTAGTCGGTCGTCCAGGCGGTGTCCGCGTTCTCCACCCGCAGTTTCTGGTCGCGGCAGATGAAGTGGAGGTGGTCGTTGCCGAGCATCCCGCCCGGGAGGAGGTGGGCCTCGGTGAGGATCTGGAAGCCGTTGCAGATGCCGAGGACCGGGAGGCCGGCCTTCGCCTGCTCGATGAGGGGCTCCATCACCGGCGAGAAGCGCGCGATGGCACCCGCGCGCAGATAGTCGCCGTAGGAGAAACCGCCGCACAGCACCACGGCGTCGACCTGGTGGAGGTCCTTGTCCTTGTGCCAGAGCGCGACCGGTTCGGCGCCCGCGAGGCGGATCGCGCGCTGGGTGTCCCGGTCGTCGAGGCTGCCGGGGAAAGTGACGACGCCAATACGAGCGGTCACTTCGCGGCCTCCGCGACTTCCTCCACCTTGACGGTGAAGTCCTCGATCACGGTGTTGGCGAGGAAGGATTCCGCAAGATCGTGGATGCGGGCGAGCGCGGCCTCGTCGACCGGTCCGTCAACTTCCAGTTCGAATCGCTTTCCCTGACGTACGTCCGAGATGCCGTCGAAACCCAGTCGCGGCAGTGCACGCTGCACCGCCTGGCCCTGGGGGTCGAGGATCTCCGGCTTGAGCATGACGTCGACTACGACGCGTGCCACTGGCACTCCCGGTGGTGTGGTGCTGAGCAGGTTCCTTCAGACTACCCGCACAAAATTTCTACGCGCGTTGAGTTGTAGGAAACTACGTGACGGCCATCACGGCCCAGCACCGGGGCGGACGTCCGTGAAAATTTCCCGGAAAGATCTCAGATCGACACCCGATACCTATTGCGCTCGGACACGCGGAAGGATTTAGTCGAGCTTCACAATGCATTGTCGGGCACTGTACAAATGAATTGACAACGTGCCGCACGAAGGGACCGATATTCGTGGCGCAGAAGGTCGTGGTCACTCTCTTTGACGACATCGACGGCTCGGAAGCGGCGGAAACGATCGCCTTCGGACTCGACGGCAAGTCGTACGAGATCGACCTGAATCAAGCCAATGCCAAGAAACTGCGTAAGGCACTCGAGCCCTACGTGGAGGCCGGCCGCAAGCGGTCCAGGTCCGGCAAGGCGTACCGGCAGACCGAGGTCGCTCCCGACCCGGCGGCCGTCCGGGCCTGGGCCCAGGCCAACAAGATGGACGTCCCCGCCCGCGGACGGATCCCCAAGAAGGTCTACGAGGCGTTCGCCGAGGCGCGGTAGCGCCCGTCGACGCCGGGTCACCCGCCCCTCGGGCCAACCGACTTGCGTTGCACCCCACCTGGTCAGCTAGAGTCTGGAGCACGCCGAGGGGCGAGGCCGAAAAGGCCCAGCTCACGGAGTACACGCGGGTGTAGTTCAGTAGTAGAACATCCCCCTTCCAGGGGGAAGGCGCAGTGTGCAATTCCTGTCACCCGCTCTGCATCGCCGTCCGGACCACTCTGGTGGATCGGGTAGGATGGTGCCCGCGCCGATCGGTGAGAGCCGGTCGGAGGCAATGCGGACGTAGCTCAGTTGGTAGAGCGCAACCTTGCCAAGGTTGAGGTCGCCAGTTCGAACCTGGTCGTCCGCTCCACGAAGAAGACCCCGGTCATCGCGACCGGGGTCTTTTTTCATGGCCCGGTGCACCGTCTGACATTTGTCATACGGAGTGGTGACAGCCCGCACTGCTGTCGCATCCGGTCCGCCGGGACGCTGGCTTCATGAACACCGACGAACACGAACACGTGATTGAGGTCACCGGCCTACGGCGTGTGTACGGGGGCGGGTTCGAGGCCGTGCGGGGAATCAGCTTCACCGTGGACCGCGGAGAGGTCTTCGCCCTGCTCGGCACCAACGGCGCCGGCAAGACGTCCACCGTCGAACTCCTCGAGGGGCTCGCCCCGCCGACCGACGGGCGGATCCGCGTCCTGGGCCATGATCCGTACGCCGAGCGGGCCGCCGTGCGCCCGCGTACCGGGGTGATGCTCCAGGAGGGCGGCTTCCCGTCCGAGCTGACCGTCGACGAGACCGCGCGGATGTGGGCGGGCTGCGTCAGCGGGGCCCGGCCGCCGCTCGAGGTGCTGGAACTCGTCGGGCTCGCGCGGCGGACCGGCGTACGGGTCAAGCAGTTGTCCGGAGGCGAGCGGCGGCGCCTCGACCTGGCGCTCGCGCTGCTCGGCGACCCCGAGGTGCTGTTCCTCGACGAGCCGACGACCGGACTCGACGCCGAAGGGCGCCGGGACACCTGGGAGTTGGTGCGGGCGCTGCGGGACCGTGGCACGACCGTGCTGCTCACCACGCACTACCTGGAGGAGGCCGAGGATCTCGCCGACCGGCTGGCCATCCTCCACGAGGGGCGGATCGCGGCCACGGGGACACCTGCCGAGGTGACCGCCGCGCAGCCGGCGCGGATCTCGTTCGAGTTGCCGGAGGGGTACTTCGTGGGAGACCTGCCACCGCTCGGGGAGCTGGGGGTGTGCGGACACGAGATCGACGGCGGGCTCGTACGGCTTCGGACGCGGGAGCTGCAGCGGACGGCCACCGAACTGCTGGTGTGGGCCGGAAGGGCCGGGGTCGAACTGCGGCGGCTCGATGTGCGGTCGGCCTCGCTGGAGGAGGCGTTCCTGGGGATCGCGGCGCGTGAGGAGGTGTCGGTATGAGCACGGTCACCACTCCCACCAGCAGGCTGGGCGCCCTCGCCCGCGCCGAGTTCACGCTGCTCGGACGCAGCAAGGCCACGCTCGTCGCGGCCGTGCTGGTGCCGCTCGCGCTACCGTTCAGCCTGCGGTCCGTCGTGGACGACATGGACGTCGAGGAGGCCGGGCTGAGCGTCGGCCTGGTCCTGCTGCCGGCCGCGGTCGGCTTCGCCCTGTTGTTCGGTGTGTACGGCGCCCTCGTCGCGATCTACACCTCCCGGCGCGAGGAACTGGTGCTGAAGCGGCTGCGCACCGGGGAGCTGCGGGACGTCGAGATCCTCTGCGGCACCGCGCTGCCGATCGGCGCGACCGGGCTCACGCAGTCCCTGGTGCTGGTGGCCGCGAGCACGGCCCTGCTCGACGTGCCCGCTCCGCACGCGCCCCATCTCGCCGCCCTGGGACTGCTGCTGGGTCTGGTGATGTGCGCCGCGCTCGCGGCCGTGACGGCGGCCGTGACCCGGACCGTGGAGAGCGCGCAGGTCACCACGCTGCCGTTCGTGATCATCTCGATGGTCCTCTCGGGCGTCACCGTACCCCTGGAAATGCTGCCCGACAGGTTCGCGTCGGTGTGCGAACTGCTGCCGCTGTCGCCCGTGATCACCCTGGTCCGCGGCGGCTGGGCGGGCACGCTCTCGGCGTACGAGGCCCTGGGCGCCATCGGGACCGCGGTGGCCTGGACCGTGCTGGCCGTGTTTGCTGTACAGCGGTGGTTCCGGTGGGAGCCGAGGCGCTGACGTACGGGGAGAGCATGCGCGAGGCAGGGGGCTGGTGGCGGCGCAAGAGCACGCCGGCGAAGGTGGAGACGTACACGCGCTGGTCGTTCCACTTCTTCGCGCTGATCTACGTCGCCTCGGTCGGACTGCCGGTCTTCGGGAAGGTGACGGGGCAGCTCGCGGTCTGGCTGGTGCTGCTGGTGTGCGCGCATGCCGTGGTGTGTGCGGTGACCGCGTCGCGGGCGCTGGACTGGACGCGTGGGCGGCGCGAGCAGCCGGTGCGGATGCTGTGGGTGCTCGGGGCGGTCACCGTGGTCATCTCCGTCGCGGTGATCGGCATCGCCGAGCGGGGTCCGGACGACGACGGTCTCGACAGGGCGGCGGTCTCGGTCTTCGTGGGCGTGCTGACCTTCGCGGCCGGGATCGGCGCGCTCGGCGTCCGCAGGCGACGGCGGGTGCTCGCGCTCGTGGGCGGCATCGCCGCGGGCGCCGCGCTCGGTGGCTTTCCCCTGGGTTACGGCGTCCCGGAGTCACTGGTCACCGGGATGGTGGTGCTGGTTGCCGCCGGCTTCCTCGCCTTCACCTCCGTCTTCTCCGTCTGGCTCCTGAACGCCGTCTACGAACTCGACACGGCCCGGGAGACCCGCGCGCGGCTCGCCGTCGCCGAGGAACGGCTGCGGTTCGGGCGGGACCTGCACGACGTGATGGGGCGGAACCTGGCCGTGATCGCGTTGAAGAGCGAACTGGCCGTGCAGCTGGCGCGCCGGGGGCGGGACGAGGCCGTGGACCAGATGACCGAGGTGCAGCGGATCGCACACGAGACGCAGCGCGAGGTGCGGGATGTCGTACGGGGCTACCGGGAGGCCGATCTCGGGATCGAACTCACGGGAGCGCAAGGGGTGCTGACCGCCGCGGGCATCACCTGCACGGTCACCGGGGAGCCGAACGGGCTGCCCGCCGAGGTGCAGTCGGCGCTCGGCTGGGTGGTACGGGAGGCCACCACGAACGTCCTGCGGCACGGGGACGCCAAGCTGTGCGTGGTGGCTCTGCGGAGCGAGGGGGAGCGGGTGGTGCTGACCGTGGAGAACGACGGGGCGTCGCGCTCACCGGGCACCGGCGGGTCCGGGCTCGCCGGACTGCGTGAGCGACTCGCGGCCGTGGCGGGGACGCTGGAGGCGGGACCTGTCCGCGGGGGCGTGTTCCGGCTGGTGGCGGAGGTGCCGCTGGGGGCGATGGAGGGGGGCTTGTGATGGGGCGCGTGGCGTCGGAGGGATGGGTTCTTGATCGCGCGGGTGGTGTGGGAGGGGGTGGTCCGTGACCGTGCACGTGGTGTTCCGGAGGTCGTCTCGTGACCGTGCGTGTGGTGTCGGCGGGGGTGGGCGCGTGTTCGAGGGGGTGGGCGCGCTCGTGACCGTGCGCGTGCTGTTCGAGGGGATGGCCTCGTGACCGTGCAGGTGGTGTCGGGGGGATGGGTTCGTGACCGTACGTGTGGTGTCGGCGGGGGTGGGCGCGTGTTCGACGGGGTGGGCGCGCTCGTGACCGTGCGCGTGCTGTTCGAGGGGATGGGCTCGTGAGCGTGCGGGTGTTGCTCGCTGATGACGAGCATTTGATTCGGGGCGCGCTTGCCGCGCTGCTGTCCCTGGAGGACGACCTCGCGATCGTCGCGGAGGCGGCGACCGGTCCCGAAGCGCTGGCGATGGCGCGGGCGCACGAGCCCGACGTGGCCGTACTCGATCTCCAGATGCCCGGCGCGGACGGTGTGAAGGTCGCCACATCCCTGCGGACCGAGCTGCCCTCGTGCAAGGTGCTGATCGTCACCAGTCACGGGCGGCCCGGGCATCTCAAGCGGGCGCTGGAGGCCGGTGTGCGGGGGTTCGTTCCCAAGACCGTGAGCGCGCAGCGGCTCGCGGAGATCATCCGCACGGTGCACGAGGGAAACCGTTACGTCGACCCCGAATTGGCCGCCGACGCGATCTCCGCCGGGGACTCCCCCCTCACCGCGCGGGAGGCCGAGGTACTGGAACTCGCCGCCGACGGGGCGCCCGTCGCGGAGATCGCCGAACGGGCCGCGCTGTCGCAGGGGACCGTACGGAACTATCTGTCGTCGGCCGTCTCCAAGCTGGGGGCCGAGAACCGTCACACGGCCGTGCGCCTCGCACGCGAGCGAGGTTGGGTATAGTGGTTCTCGCGCCACGGCGCATGCGAACGTAGCTCAGTTGGTAGAGCGCAACCTTGCCAAGGTTGAGGTCGCGAGTTCGAACCTCGTCGTTCGCTCTGTTGGCGAAAGCCCCCCGGTATTCACCGGGGGGCTTTTCCGTTACGACGTTACGACCAGCTCATGCCCGTCAGACGCTCGTACGCCTCGATGTACTTGGCGCGGGTACGGTCCACGACCTCCTGCGGCAGCGGCGGCGGGGGCCGCTCGCTCTTCCTGTCCCAGCCGGACTCCGCCGAGGTCAGCCAGTCGCGCACGAACTGCTTGTCGTACGACGGCTGCGCGTGCCCCGGCTCCCACTGATCGGCCGGCCAGAAGCGGGAGGAGTCCGGCGTGAGGACCTCGTCCGCGACGACCAGGGTCTCCCCGTCGAAGCCGAACTCGAACTTGGTGTCCGCGAGGATGATCCCGCGGTCGCGGGCGATGTCCCGGCCCCGTGAGTACACCCCGAGGGTCGCCTGGCGCAGCTGGGCCGCGGTGTCGGCGCCGACCTGGCGGGCGACCTCCTCGTAGGAGACGTTCTCGTCGTGCTCGCCGACGGCGGCCTTGGTGGCCGGGGTGAAGATCGGGGCGGGGAGCTCGCTGCCGTCGACCAGGCCCTCGGGGAGGGCGAGGCCGCAGACCGTCCGGGACTCGTTGTACTCCAGCAGTCCGGAGCCGGTGAGATAGCCGCGGGCGACGGCTTCCACGGGGACCATCTGGAGCGACTTGCAGACCATGGTGCGGCCCGCCCAGTCGGCGGGGGCGCCTTCCGGTACGGCCGTACTCAGGACGTGGTTCGGCAGCAGGTCGGCGATCTGGTCGAACCACCACAGAGACAGCTGGGTGAGGACGCGGCCCTTGTCGGGGATCTCGGTCGGCAGCACCCAGTCGAAGGCGGAGATGCGGTCACTGGCGACCATCACGAGGTCGCCCGCCTCGTTCTGGTACAGCTCGCGCACCTTGCCGGTGTGCAGGTGCACCAGGCCCGGAACCTGGAGCGGCTCGGGCTTTTCTACGAATCCGGACACGGTTCCTCCCCGTGAGTATGTCCAACGGGTCGATTGTCCCGTACGGGGCGCTGACCTTGGACTTGGGGTGCGCTGAGGGAGCGGTGGGTGTGCTGCTGGGTGAACTCAGTCACGCTTGCAGATGCGGTCCAGGAGGTTGGCGGTGGCGCGCTGGACGCGGGTGTCGACGTGGCCCGGGCGGTCCAGTGCCGGGGACCAGGCGAAGGTGCCGGCGGCGAAGACCAGGGCGCCGGAGGGGGCGCGGTAGAGGGACGTCTCCTGGTGGCGGAGGGCGCCCTCGCTGTCGGCGTACGGCGAGTGGGCGAGCAGGATGCGGTCGTCGTGCTCCGGCAGCGGGGTGCGCGGGAAGTAGCGGTCGGCCTCGCCCGCGACCATGCCGGGGAGTTCGTCGCCCTCCTGCGCACCGGTCGCCTCCCACAGCCAGTGCTCGGCGTTGCGGACGATCAGGGGGTGGGGCTCGGGCACCCTTCCCGCGTACTGGATGCCGACCAACTGCTGTTCGGGGCGGTCGACTTCGCGCCAGAGCGCCGGTTTGCCCGGGCCCCTGCGTTTGCGGCAGGTCAGCAGACGGTCCGGGACACCGGACGGCGAGGGGCCCAACTCGACCTGCCAGTACATGGTGTTGGCGGACAGGAAGACGAGAGAGGTGCCGCTGTCGCGGGCTCGCTCGACCGTGCGGCGCATGGCCGTCGACCAGTACTCGTCGTGGCCGGGGAAGACCAGGCCCCGGTACCGGGTGGGGTCGAGCCGGCCGGCGTGCAGGTCGCGGGCGTCTGCGTAGGCGAGGTCGTAGCCGTAGCGCTCGGCGAAGCGGATGAAGTCGTAGGCGTGGCCGACGTGCATCGGCAGGCCCGCGCCCGCGTACGGCCGGTCGAAGGAGACCGTGGTCGCTGCGTCGGCCTCGCCGAGGAGCCGGCCCTGTTCGTCCCAGGCGTGGTAGAGGCTGGCGCCGGTGCGGCCGTCCTCGGGATAGAGGTTGTACGCCTGCCAGGTGACGTCGGGCAGGAGGAGCAGTAAGTCCGCGGGATGGTTCTCGCGGACCGTGAAGGGGATGTGGGAGCGGTAGCCGTCGGCGGTCGTGAGGACGGCGACATACGCGCCGACGCTCCAGTAGGACGGGATCTGCAGCCGCCAGGACAGCCACCAGTGGTGACAGGAGACCGTGCGGTCCGCGGTCAGCGGTGAGGGCTGGACGATGCCGGAGAGGCGGGGGCTGGTGGTGATCTTCGCCGCGCCGTCGCCGCCGTAGTGGCCGATGCGGTAGATGTCGACGCCGAACTCCTGCGGCGGGTCGACGGTGATGTGGAAGTCGACGGCCTCGCCGGGGGCCACCGCGCCGGTCGAGGTGAAGCCCTTGATCTGACGGCGGACGTCGTCGGCCGAGCGGGGGCCGCCGCCGGGGGCGGTGCGGGGGGAGGGGATGCGCGGGGCGCCCTCCTTGGGGGTGTGGGCGGGGTCCGTCTCGACGTACCACGGGACCACCTGGCCGGTGTCGTCGAAGTACGTCTCACTGCCGCGCAGCCAGGGGACGGGGCCCTGGCCGAAGGGGTCCGTCACGGCGTGCGCGAGTGCTCCCGACTCCCAGCGGCGGATGTGCTCCGGTCCTGGGCCCATGGTCGCTCCCCTCCCTCGTGCCCCCGTTGTTCGTCCTGCGCGGTGCTTTGCGCCGGCACAAGCCCTTGCCATGTGCGCGATCGGTCTCAGCACATCACATTCCGCACTCAGGCTGTCACTATTCGTTGCGAATTGGCCGAAAGTGGAAGAGGGTACTCCGGATCCGTCAGACGAGGCGGACCGGCTTCTCGGGGCGTATCCCCGACTTGACCAGCCAGGCGCGCAGAGGGGCCGGGTCGCCGTCCTCCACGAGGCTGAGGACGCGGGGGGCGAGGTCCGCGGCGCGTTCGCCGTTGATGAGGAGGGACGGGCCGTCGAGCCAGTCCAGGCCCGGGGCGGCGCCGGCGGTGTCGATCGCGGCGCAGCAGACCATCGCGGTGACGTGGTCGGTGAGGAGTTCTCGGGCGCTGCGGGGTGGCTGGAGCGGGAAGAGGGGGAGGACGGTGTCATCCCAGAGGGTGGTGTCGGGCGTGGTGCGGGACTGGGGGGCGGCGGCTTCCTCACGGGCGAGCTCGGCGGTGAGCGCCGCGGCGAGTGTCTCGGCTTCGCCCTCTGCGCTTCTCTCCACGGCACGCGCGCCACACTCGCCGCCCTTGTCACATTCGCCACCCTCGCCACATTCGTCATCGGCTGCGGGTGGTCCCTGGGGGGCGGTCTCGCGGTCGGTTGCTGCGGGATTGTCCGGCGGGGGCGGGTCGTGGGGTGCGGCGGCGAGGGCGTCAGCCGGGGCCGGGGCGTGCTGTGCAGCCGCTAGGGCGTCATCCGAGGCCGGGGCGCGGTCCGGGGCCGCCGCCATGGCGCCGTCCGGTGGAGCCGGTACGGGGGTGGCGGGAGCCTGGTCGTGCTGGATGGGTGCAGGGGCGGCGGCGGTCGCGAGTGCGTCCGCCTGAGCCGATTCGTGCTGTGTGGCTCCGGCGTCGTCCGGGGAGGCGGGTCCAGCGTCCATCGCCACGCTGTCGGCCGGCGGCGGGAGGTCTGTGGGAGCGGCGTCGTGCAGAGGTGCCGCGGTCCCGGTGGGCGCGAGATCGTCCGCGTCCGCCCGTGCCGGCCCGTGCTGGACGGGGCCGGCGTCGTCCGAGGTCGGTCCACCGGCCGCCACCGCGCCGTCGGCCGACGGCGCAGCCGCGGTCCCGGCGGGCGCGAGATCGTCCTCGTCCGCCCGTGCCGGCCCGTGCTGGACGGGGCCGGCGTCGTCCGAGGTCGGTCCACCGGCCGCCACCGCGCCGTCGGCCGGCGCAGGCGGGACGAGGTCTGCGGTGGGGGTGGGCGAGTACGTGGGTGTCGAGGTGGCGGGTCGGTCGGCTGCCTGCTGGGGAGCCGACAGGTGGGCCAGGACTCGGGAGAGGGTGGGGCCGTGGGATTCCGGCGGGGCGGTTCCCGGGGTGCGGCTCACGCCCTTGGCGTCGAGGACTCGGTGGAGGCGGGCCGCGTCCAGGCGCCACTTTCGGTCCACGACCTCTTCCGGGTACTCCTGCCAGTCCACCGGGGACCAGTCCTGCCCGGTCTCCGCGGGCCCGCCGTGGAAGAGGCGGGCGGCGAGAAGGGAGGCGGCCTCGTCGACCGCGCCGGGCTCTTCGAGCAGGTCGCAGGCGGGGCGCTCACCCAGGCGGGAGGCGAAACCCTCGGCCAGGCGGTCACGGCGGGACAGCTCGGTGAGGGCGGCCACCACACCCGCGTCCAGGCGGGAGGGCCAGCGGCCCATCCGCCAGGCGGGCAGCGCGACCCGGGTCAGCAGCCGGTCCCAGCCCGCGTACGCCAGGCCCACCTGTTCCTGGGCCACGATCCTGAGGCCGTAGTCCACAGCCTGTGCACGCTCGGCGGCCGCGGCCGCGACCCCGCGCTCCATCTGGGTCGCGTGCTCCCGGCAGCTACGCAGGAGGAGGCGGGCCACCCAGGCGACACCCGCGCACATCACACGGGTGAGCGGGCAACGGCCCGCGCCGGAGCCGACGGCCACGGCCGCGTCCAGACCCCGCACGAAGCGGCGGGCCGCCGCTATGTCGGGGTGGGCCGAAGGGCCCGTACCGGCGACGACCGGGGCGAGGACCGCGCGCAGTTCGCCGACGCGCATCCACCACAGGAACGGCGAGCCGATGACCAGCACCGGTGCGGCCGGGACACGGCGGTGGGAGTTGCGGACGCCCGCGATCTCGTCGTCCCGGCCCTCCCGCGGGGGCGGGCCGTGGGCGGGGTGGGTGCGGTCCTCCAGCCAGCTGTCGCAGTCCGGGGTGAGCGCTATCGCGGAGGGGGCGGGGACGTCCAGGCGGTCGGCGAGGTCGCGCACCATGCGGTACAGGTCGGGCGCGGACTCCTCGGCGATCGCGACGGTGGGGCTGACGGCGGGGCGGGCGCGGGCGACCACCAGGGCCACGGCTCCGGCGGCGAGCAGCACCACGATCCCGAGAACGGTCATGACCACGCGGGCGGTGTCCCAGAACCCGCCCACGAGATGACTGGTGGAACCTCCGGCGAGCAGCACCACGGCCACCGCCGCGGGCAGCAGCGCCACGGCCAGCGCACGGCTGCGGATGCGCAGCACGGCGAGGGCCCGGGAGCGCGCGGCCTGCGCGCCTGCCTCCACACCGATACCGGTCATGACCGGACCTCACGCCCTCCCTGCCGTCCTGAATGCCCAGCTGTCCTGGCGTTGCTCACTCCCCCACTGTGGCACCCGCCACAGACATCGCAATGCCGGTGGGCCAAGTGCCGGACCGCTTGCGCCGCACCCTAGTTGGGCCCCGGGCCCCCGTCAGCTGTATGGAGCCCCGGTCACCCGATGGAATGGCTTTGGGGAGAGGTGGATGACGTACAGCAAAGATCAGGCCCCGAATCCTTAGACGGATCCGGGGCCGGTCGGGTTGTTCGGCAGCGGGGGTTTCGCCCCGGTCTTCGAGCTTCTCAGGCTCCGGACGCCGCCTTCGCCGCGATGTCCGTCCGGTGCTGGGAACCGTCGAGCCGGATGCGGGCCACCGCCCGGTACGCGCGCTCGCGGGCCTCGGTGAGGTCCTTGCCGGACGCCGTGACCGACAGGACGCGGCCGCCGGCGCTGACGACGGCGTCACCGTCCCGCCTGGTGCCGGCGTGCAGGACGTACGTGTGCGGGGCGTCCTCGGCGGCCACCTCGTCGAGGCCGGTGATCGGGTCGCCGGTGCGCGGGGTGGCCGGGTAGTTGTGCGAGGCGACGACCACGGTGACCGCGGCGTCCTCGCTCCAGCGCAGCGGCTCCAGGTCGGCCAGGTTGCCGGTGGCCGCGGCGAGCAGGATGCCGGCCAGCGGGGTCTCGAGGCGGGCCAGGACGACCTGGGTCTCGGGGTCGCCGAAGCGGGCGTTGAACTCGATGACCCGCACGCCTCGCGAAGTGATCGCGAGACCGGCGTAGAGCAGGCCGGAGAAGGGGGTGCCGCGGCGGCGCATCTCGTCGACCGTCGGCTGCAGGACCGTCTGCACGACCTCGTCGACCAGCTTGGGGTCGGCCCAGGGCAACGGGGAGTAGGCGCCCATGCCGCCGGTGTTCGGGCCTTCGTCGCCGTCGAGGGCGCGCTTGAAGTCCTGGGCCGGCTGGAGGGGCAGAACGGTGTCGCCGTCGGTGATGGCGAAGAGGGAGACCTCGGGGCCGTCCAGGAACTCCTCGATGACGACCCGGTCGCAGGCGTTGGCGTGCGCCGCCGCGGCCTCGATGTCGCTGGTCACGACGACGCCCTTGCCCGCGGCGAGACCGTCGTCCTTGACGACGTACGGGGCGCCGAAGGCGTCGAGGGCCTCGGCGACCTCCTCGGGGGTCGTGCAGACGTAGGAGCGGGCGGTCGGGACTTCGGCCGCGGCCATGACCTCCTTGGCGAAGGCCTTCGAGCCCTCGAGCTGCGCGGCCTCCCCGGACGGGCCGAAGACCGGGATGCCCACCTCGCGCACGGCGTCGGAGACCCCCGCGACGAGCGGGGCCTCCGGGCCTACGACGACCAGGTCGGCACCGAGTCGCTGCGCGAGCGCGGTCACCGCCGCGCCGTCGAGGGCGTCGACCGGGTGCAGCTCGGCGACCTCGGCGATGCCGGCGTTGCCGGGGGCGCAGTGCAGGGCACTGACGTCGGGGTCGAGGGACAGGGAGCGGCACAGGGCGTGTTCGCGGGCGCCGTTACCGATGACGAGGACCTTCACGGGGCTCAGCCTAACGGGGTTTTTGTGGGGGGTTACCAAGGGGTGAAGGCAGGGGAGCCGTAGGTTCCTCCAAGATGACCCCTCGCGCCCGTCCCTGTGTCGTCCCCTTATTCGTTGGTGATCTCCTCCACCACGGTCGCCCCGAGCTCCCGCACGATCAGTTCGCGACCCGAGAGGGCGGCCTCGTTGAGATCGGGGTCGTCGTCCTCGGGGATGTCGTCCTCGATGGAGACCGGCGGAGGTTCCGGCGCCGACCGCTGCGGGGCAGGGGCCGGTACGGGGGCCGACGTCGGCGTGGGCCGGGCCGCCGGGGCGGGCGTCGGCTGGTGGGAGGACGGGGCCGGGGCCTGAGGGGCCTGGGTGCCGTAGCCCGCCGTGCCTCCGGTGCCGTAGCCGCCGGTGGTGCCGCCTCCGCCGTAGCCCCCGCCACCGCCGCCGTTGAAGCCGCCGGATGCCGGGGGCGCCCCTCCGCCGCCCGACGGGTCGACGACCGCCTCGATCTTCCACTGCACGCTGAACTGCTCGGCCAGCGCCTGCCGCAGCACCTCTTCGCTGCCGCTGCTCGCGAAGTTGTCGCGGGCGCCGCCGTTGACGAAGCCGAGCTGGAGGGTGGTGCCGTCGAAGCCGGCCACGTGGGCGTTCTGGCTGAGCAGGATCCATGTGAAGCGGCGGCGGTTCTTGACGGCTTCCAGGATGTTGGGCCAGAGCTGGCGGGGGTCGGGGCCGCCGGTCGGCGGGGCGTAGGCGCCCGGTCCGGGTGCGGGGGCCGCGGGGGCGGGCTGGGCCGGTGCCGGCGGGGGCGCGGGCCGGTGTGATGCGGGCGCCTGGGGTTGGCCGCCACCGCCCGCCGGGGCCGCGGTGGGCCAGCCACCGGGACGTCGGCCGCCGCCGACCGGGGCGGCGGCGGGCCAGGCTCCGGGGGCGGGAGCGGAACCCGACGCGGGCTGGTCCGCGTGGGCGGTGGCGGGTTGGCCGGAGGGTGCGCCAGGGGACTGGGCCGTGGGTACACCGTGCGCCGGGCCGGTGTGGGGCTCGCCGGTGTGGACGTCGGGAGACGAACCGTGGGCGGGGCCCGCGGGCGAGTCAGGGGCCCGGTCGGCGGGCGGCGCCGAGTCGGCCGTAGCGCCGGGGAATCCGCCCGTGCCGCCTGATCCGGCCGGAGCACCGCCACCTGGGGCGCCGACTTCCTGTGCTCCGGCGCCCGGCATGCCGCCCCCCGGGGTGCCGTTGCCGAAGCCTCCGCCGCCGGGTGTGCCCGCGCCCGAAGCCCGGACCGCCGCACGCGCCGCGGCCGGGCCGCCACCGGGCGGGACCTGTGCCGGTGGCGGGACGGCGGCCGTCGAGGCACCCGAGGCACCGGGCATGCCCTGGACGCCCGGGGCACCAAGGGCCGCGCCGCCGTGGGCTTCCGGCCCCGGCACGTACCCCATCGCGGGGGCGCCGCCGGACGAGAAGTTCACGCCCCGCTCGATGCGGTCGAGGCGGGCCATCACCGAGCGCTCGTCCCCATAGGCGGCGGGGAGCAGAACGCGCGCGCAGATGAGTTCCAGCTGGAGGCGGGGCGAGTTGGCGCCGCGCATCTCGGTCAGGCCTTCGTTGACGAGGTCGGCGGCGCGGCTGAGCTCGGCCGGGCCGAAGGTGCCGGCCTGGGCCTGCATGCGTTCGATGACGTCGGCGGGGGCGTCGATGAGGCCCTTCTCGGCGGCGTCGGGAACGGCGGCGAGGATGACCAGGTCCCTCAGCCGCTCCAGCAGGTCGGTGACGAAGCGGCGCGGGTCGTTGCCACCTTCGATGACGCGGTCGACGACCTCGAAGGCGGCGGCGCCGTCACCGGTGGCGAAGGCCTCGACGACGGAGTCGAGGAGGGAGCCGTCGGTGTAGCCGAGGAGGGACGTGGCCATGGCATACGTCACACCCTCCTCCTTGGCCCCGGCGAGCAGCTGGTCCATGACGGACATGGAGTCACGCACGGAGCCCTGGCCTGCCCGCACGACGAGGGGCAGGACGCCGTCCTCGACGGGGATGTCCTCCTTGCCGCACACCTCGCCGAGGTAGTCCCGCAGGGTGCCGGGCGGGACGAGCCGGAAGGGGTAGTGATGGGTGCGCGACCGGATCGTCCCGATGACCTTCTCGGGCTCCGTGGTGGCGAAGATGAACTTGAGGTGCTCCGGGGGCTCCTCGACGACCTTCAGCAGCGCGTTGAACCCTGCCGACGTGACCATGTGGGCCTCGTCGATGATGTAGATCTTGTAGCGGCTGCTCGCGGGCCCGAAGAAGGCCTTCTCGCGCAGCTCACGGGCGTCGTCCACACCACCGTGGGAGGCGGCGTCGATCTCGATGACGTCGATGGAACCGGGGCCGTTGCGGGCGAGGTCCTGGCAGGACTGGCACTCACCGCAAGGGGTGGGCGTGGGCCCCTTTGCGCAGTTCAGGCACCTGGCGAGGATGCGTGCGCTGGTCGTCTTGCCGCATCCGCGCGGACCGCTGAACAGGTACGCGTGATTGACCCGGTTGTTCCGCAGCGCCTGCTGCAGCGGGTCGGTGACATGCTCCTGCCCGATGACCTCGGCGAAGGACTCCGGGCGATAGCGGCGGTACAACGCGAGAGACGACACGCATACGAGGTTATAGGCGCCCACTGACAGCCGGGCCCGCGCGTGCGCTCCGCCGGGAACGCAAGCGCCCCCCACGCACCCGCCAGAGCCGACCTACCCTTGCTGCCTTCCGGCCCTGGGGGAGTTCAGTCAGATAGCGCCGCGTGAGGGGCTGCCCAAACAGTACCCGATGGCAGCGGGTGGGAACGAGTTCGCGAGCACTCCTCAACGTCTTGTATTGTTTGCGGCGGAGGATTCGCCTAGAGGCCTAGGGCGCACGCTTGGAAAGCGTGTTGGGTTCACACCCTCACGAGTTCGAATCTCGTATCCTCCGCCAGTGCCTCACCGGGCACGATGTCGAAGGGCCCCACCGTTCGCGGTGGGGCCCTTCGTCGTGCTTGTCGGCCCTCGTTGTCCTGGTTTTTCGTCCACAGGGGGCGTTGCGGGGGCAAGGGGATGCCTGCCCTCATGTGGCATCCGCGGATCATGGGGATACGCCATCCTTGAATCCGGCGCCGGGGCTCCCGCGCCGCTGCGACGCTCCCTGGTCCGACGAGGTGCACCCCGCATGAAGTCCCGATCAACGCTGGCGACATGGCTGGGCAGCCTCGACGCCTCGCGTCTGGCACGCGTACTCGGGGCGCGGAAGGACGCCGTGTCCCCTCCGGAGCCGCGCTCGGTGGGGGAACTGGCGGACCGTCTTCAGCGCCCGGGATCGGTGGCCCTGGTCCTGCCGCGGTTGGCACTGCCGCACCTCCAGGTGGCCGAGGCGCTGGCTGCCCTGGGTGCGCCCGCATCGCGCGATGCCCTGGCGGGACTGCTGGGAGCGGCGGACGACGAACCCACCCGCGAACTGGAGGCGGTGCTGGAGGCGCTGGCCGACCATGCTCTGGTCTGGCCGGACGGCACGGGGAAGCTCTGCATGGCCGGACCGCTGCGGCATGCGTGGGACAAGCCCCTGGGGCTGGATGCCCCGCTGGAGGAACTACTCGCGGGCACGACCTCCGAGGAGCTGCGCGGAATGCTGGCGGCACTGGGCGTCAAGCCGCCGGGCACCAAGCCGCAGCGACTGGCCACACTGCTGGAACACCACAGCGACCCGGGGCAGATCGCTGTGGTGATCGCCAAGGCTCCTGCGGCGGCCCGGGAACTGCTCGAACGCCGAGCGGAGGCTGCGCCGGGGGAGGCCGCGCAGTTCATCATGGTCGGGCATTCGAGCCCCGGCCTCGAACCGGGCGCCCGGTGGGCGCTGGAACGGGGACTCCTGATCCAGGACCGTCACCGCTACGGTCCGGCCCGTATGCCTGCCGAGGTGGCGCTCGCGCTGCGCGGACCCGGCCGGCACGCCCCGTTCCAACCCGTCCCGCCCGCCCCGCGGCTGGTGTCCGTCACACCGACAGAGGTCGACCGCGAGGCCTCGGCCGCCGCCACGGCGTTCCTCGCCCGTGCCGTCTCCGTCCTGTCGGCCTGCTCGGCGGCCGCGCCGGCCCGGGTGAAGTCCGGCGGGATCGGTGCGCGTGAACTGGCCCGGATCGGCAAGGCCGCCCAGGCCGACGACGCCGTCGTGCGCCTCACCCTGGAGACCGCGTACGCCGCCGGGCTGCTGGGTCGGGACGGCAATCGTGTGGCGCCCGCCGAGGCGTACGACGCCTGGGCGGAAGACGAGCCCCCGGAGCAGTTCGCCGTACTGCTGCAGGCATGGCGGAATCTGCCGCTCACTCCCACCCGGGTGCGCGACGAGGACAACAAGGCGCTTCCCGCTCTTGCGGGAGCACCGCCCTGCAACGGCTGCGTGCAGGCCCGCCACGGGTTGTTGGACGCAGCCGCACAGCTCCCGGCAGGGCAGGGTGTGAGGGTCGCATCGGAGCTGGGCCCCCTGATCGCCTGGCACAGCCCGCTCGCCGATACCTTGCCCCAGGACGGAACGCCGTTCGCCACTGTGATCCGTGAGGCCGAGCTCTTCGGCGTACTCGCTCGCGCCCTGTCCGCCCTTGGCATCCACCTGCGGAGCGGCGACACCGAGGGACTGAGCGTCGAGTGTCGTCGGCTGCTGCCCCCGGCCACCGCGGCGGCCCGGATCGGCGCCGACCTCACTGCCGTTGTCACCGGCACACCGTCCGCGCGGCTGGCCGCGCTCCTGGACTCCGTCGCCGACCGGGAAACCAGCGGCACGGCATCGGTGTGGCGGTTCAGTGCCGGCAGCATCCGCCGGGCCCTGGACGCCGGCCGTGTCCCCGAGGGCATCGAAGCCGACCTGACCGCTGTCGCCTCCGGGCCTCTGCCGCAGCCGCTGTCGTATCTGATCGCCGACACCGCGCGCGGCCACGGGCGTGTACGCATCGCCCCCGCCGCGTGCATCCTCCACGGCGACGAGCCCGCACTCCTGGCGGAACTCGCTGCCCACCGCAAGCTCGCCAAGCTCGGGCTACGGCAGCTGGCGCCGACGGTGCTGATCAGCCGCAGCCCGCTCGACACGACTGTCGCCGCGCTCCGGGCCGAGGGATACGCCCCTGTCGCCGAGACGGCCGAGGGCACGGTACGCGTCGAAAAGGCCCGGCCTCGGCGGGGCACCGCTCCCGTTCCGCCTCCCCGAGGCACCAACGCGAAGGACAAGGGCCGGATCGCTGCCACGCGCGCGGCGAAGGCGTCCGCCGCCATCGACTGCAACACCCTGGCGGCCCAGCTGCTGGCCGCCCCGCCCACGATTTCCGATCCGGCGCCGTTCGACGGAGGAGTGCCCTTCGCCACGGACACCGAGGAGATCGTCGCAGGGTGGGCGAAGCACCTGCCGTACGGCGATGTCCGCCAGCTCGCCCACGCCATCGACACCGGTCGGGCCATCACCGTCGAGTACGTCGCCGCCTCCGGCAGTCGGACCGTGCGTACCCTGAGCCGCCTCATGCTCGACCCGCCCTACCTCGAAGCCTGGTGCCACCTCAGGGACGCTGAACGGGTCTTCACCCTTTCCCGCGTCCACAGCGTCATGAGCGTGCCCGAATGAGAGGGAAGATAGTATCGACCGAGATAGTATCTCTATCGATACCATCTTCTACGGGAAGCTTGCCATGCGTCGTTTCATCGGGCGGGACCGCGAGCTGAACGTGCTCGGCAACGCCTTGCGGGCGGTTCGCGATGCCGTCGGGTCGGCGAAGCCGGGCCAGTGCATCCTCATGCGAGGAAGGCGGCGGGTCGGCAAGTCCAGCCTCGTCGAGGAGTTCCTCCGGCGCACCGAGACGCCATACCTTTTCTTCACTGCTGCGGGCGGCACGGCGGAGGACGAACTGACGGAGTTGCTCGACGCCGTCGCCAGGTCCACGCTGCCAGAGCGGGAACTGTTTGCGGAGGAGACCCCGGAGCAGTGGAATGCGGCATTCAGGCTGCTCGCGGAGATCCTGCCCGACGACAGCCCGAGCGTGGTCGTCATAGACGAGATTCCGTATCTCATGGACCGCATCGACGCCTTCGAGGGCATGCTCCAGCGGGCATGGGACCGGCTGCTCGGCCGTAAGCCGGTACTCCTCCTCCTGGTCGGATCCGACCTGTCGATGATGGAGGCGCTGAACAGCTACGACCGCCCCTTCCATCAGCGCGGCCGGGAAATGGTCGTGGGGCCGCTGAACCCGGCCGACATCGGCGAGATGCTCGACCTGTCGCCGGCGGCCGCCTTCGACGCCGCCCTCGTCACGGGCGGTCTCCCGCTGATCTGCGCGGAGTGGCGGGCCGGAGCGGATGTCTGGGAGTTCCTCCGCGACTCGCTGGACAACCCGATCTCGGCGCTGCTGGTCTCCGCCGAGCGCTCACTGGCCGCTGAGTTCCCACCGCAGGCGATGAGCCGGGAAGTGCTGCGGGCCATCGGAAGCGGGGAGCGAACGTTCACCAACATCGCGCGCGCCGCAGGCGGCATCGCCCACACCACTCTCACTCGAGCCACGGATGTCCTGACCGAGAAACGGGTGGTGGCAGCCGAGCTGCCGCTCTCGACACGGCCGTCGAAGGAACGCCGCTACCGGGTGGCCGACCCTTACCTGCGGTTCTGGCTCGCGTTCCTGGATCCCCACATGGCGGAGATCGAGCGGATGCGGGGAGATCTCACTCTGGCCCGGATCAAGGAGCAGTGGACCAGCTGGCGGGGCCGGGCGATCGAACCGTTGGTCCGGGAATCCCTCGCCCGTCTCCTGCCGGACGGGCTCCTGCCCGCCGCCCCGGCCATCGGCGGGTACTGGACCCGCAGCAACGACGTCGAAATCGACCTGGTGGGCGCCGACCGGCAGCCGGTGGCCAAGGAGTTGCTCTTCCTCGGCTCGGTCAAGTGGCTGGAGACCTCCGCGTTCGACAGCCACGACCTGGCCGCGCTGCAGAAGCACCGGGCGGCCGTCACCGACGAGCCCGTACCGCTCGTGGCGGTCTCCCGCAACGGGATCAGCTGCTCCGGGCTCCAGGCGGTGTACGGCCCCGAGGAACTGCTCGGCGCCTGGCGGAGAGCGTGAGCCGGGACCGGCCCCGCTGATTGCAGTTCTGGGTGCCTTCACCCCCGTCCAGTGCCGTCCGCCCTGCTCACCTGGGCGCGGAGTGCAGTTCGCGTACCAACTGCGGGGTGAGCAGCTCGCCGGCGCGGTCGGCGAGGACGGCCATTTCGTAGCCGACGAGGCCCACGTCGCACCCTTCGGCGGCGAGGACGCCGAGGCAGCTGCCGTCGCGGATACGACCGACCATGAGGAAGCCCCCGAGCATTTCGATCATGACGAGCTTCATGCCGTGGAAGCCGTGTGTCGTCGCCGCGTTCTGGGCGAGGCTGGTGATGCCGGAGACGACGGCGGCCAAGTGGTCGGCGCGATCTCGGCCGAGGCCGTCCGAGGCGGCCATGAGCAGGCCGTCGGAGGAGACAGCGACGGCGTCGGTGACGCCGTCGGCGGTGCGCACGAACTCCGAGACGAGCCAGCCGAAACTCTGGACGGCGGTGGTCACGATGACGCTCCTTGGGGGTTTCTGGCTTCGGCGCGGGCGACACCTGCTCGGAAGCCGTTGAGCAGGGAGGAGACAGCGGGCCTGGCGGGTGGGGGTGAGGTGGAGGGGTCCTCCACGGGGGCGAGCAGGCGCCCGGGGAGGACAAGGAGGGCGGACAGGCCGCCGCCAGGAGTGTCGAAGAGGTGGACTTGAGCGCCTTCACCGAGGCGGTGGGCGAGTCGGCCGACGACGAGGTGGCCGAGGAACCGGGTGGGTGCGGCAACGAGGGCCTCCTCGTCGGAGTCGGAGCCGGAGAAGAGGGCGCCCGCACGTGCCTTGTCGGCTTCGGACATGCCGATGCCGTGGTCGACGACGGCGATGCTGTACGTGTCGTCCTTGGCGTCGTACCAGCCGTGCACCTCGACCAGCTCGGCCGGTGGCGAGAAGTTCAGCCCGTTCTCGATGAGTTCGGCGAGGAGGTGGGCGACATCCGCGACGGCGTGCCCACGCACCCGCACCGGCTCCACGGTCGCGATCAGAACTCGACGGTACTGCTCCACCTCGGCGACTGCGGACTGGACGACCTCCAGACCGTCGGCGGGTGCTGCCGTGGGCCTTGGCGGATTCTGCCCGGCCAGGACCAGCAGGCTTTCGGCGTTGCGCCGCATACGGGTGGCGAGGTGGTCGAGTTCGAAGAGCTCGGCGAGGGCGTCCGGGTCGAGTTCCTGCCGTTCCAGGCGGGTGATGAGGCCGAGTTGGCGACGTACGAGACTCTGGTTCCGGCGGCCGAGATTGGCGAGCGATTCGGTGGTGTTGCGACGCAGGCCGGCCTGCTGGGCAGCCAGCTGGAGGGCCGTGTGTTCCACCTGCTGCAGGGACGCCGCGACCTCGGCGATCTCGGCCGCACCGCCCAGCAGCCGTGCATCGGGGGTGTCCTGCGCGTCCTCCGGCGTCAGGAGCTGAGCGGAGTCCTGCGGGGACTGCTGGATACGGGCGACGGCTGCGGGCAGTCGGCGGCGCGCCACGTCGTGAGCGGTCTCGGCGAGTCCACGGAGCGGGCGCGTGAGCGACCGGGAGGCGACAGCGGCGAGGCCCGCGACCAGGGCGGCGATGAGCGTGCCCGTGACGAGATAGGCGGCGAGGGCCAGTTCGGCGTCGTGGCTGAGCCGGTCGGCCCGGTCCCGTACGTCGTCACCGACCGACTGCTGGACGGCGTACAGATCGTCGACGAGTACGGTCATCGCGTCCCACCAGGTGCGGGCGTCGGCGCGCAGCGGGGAGCCGTCGGCGCCGCCTTCCGCCTGTTCCTCGTAGGCGGTGGCGCGTTCGGCGTCCTCGGTCGCGAAGGCTTTCTCCAGTGCCGCGCGCTGAGGTGCGGTGGCAACCTGCCGGAAGCGGGTGAGGGCGGCGACGCGGGTGGCGCGCACCTCGGTGAAGTCGATGTACGCACGGCCGTGGAAGGCGTCTTGGGCGAACACACCGTTGAGGAGCCCGCGTTCGAGGGCGACGGACTCCTTGGCGGCGGCCAGCTCGCGCAACGCGGCCAGCCCGTCGCGCAGTTGACGGTCGGCGCCGGTCGCGGTCTCCGCCACCGGATCGACGGCGTTCAGGGCGTTGACGGCGCTGGTGTAGAAGGTGAGGGTCGCGGCCTGGCCGGCGGTGCCTCTGTCGGCGGCGGCTCGGACGTCGGCGAGACGCCGCAGGTGCCGCTGGACGACGTCCTCGACGGCGCCTTCGCCGCGCATTCCGCTCAGTGCCGTGTCAACGCGCTTGCGCGTAACGGAAAGCGATGGGCGGAACTCCTTCTCACCGCCCAAGAGGCCGTTGGTCAGGCCGCGTTCGCGCTGCAGCTGGTGCACCAGGGCCTGGATGCGCAGGCTGAGGCCGACCTCGGCACGGGTCGTCCGGGCATCGCCGAGGGCCTCGGCGCGGCCCTGCACGGCGAGACCGGCCACCGCCAGCAGCAAGCAGATCGGGACCGTGATGACCACCGCCACCCGCCCCCTGATGCTGCGCCAGCCAGGCATCGGCCGTCGCCCGGGAGTCGTTCGGCCCCCGTGGCGGCCCACTGAACCACCCTTGCCGAATCCGCCCTTGCCGATCGCGGCAAGCCTGCCGCGCAGCGGCCGTACGGGCATCCGCACCCTCATGTCACGAAGCTAGTCCGCCTGCCGTAGCGGCCGGTTTCCTGTCTGTTAGACCGCGTGGGACATTCCGTTGCGCCGCTCTCACACCGCAGAGCAAGAGAGTGTGACCGCGACATCGAAATCGACCTGAGCACCTGGTGATCCTGGACCGTGCGAGATCAGTGCACCGACAACCCTCCGTCCACAAAGATCGACTGCCCCGTGACATAGCCCGAGGCCCCGCTCGCCAGGAAGACCGCCGCGCCCGCGAAGTCCTCGGGGAGGCCGTTGCGGCCGGTCATGGTGCGGGCGGCCAGGGACGTGACCTTGTCCGGGTCGGTGGCGAGGCGGGCGTTGAGGGGGGTCAGTACGAAGCCGGGGACGAGGGTGTTGCAGGTGACGCCGTGCGGGGACCAGGCCTCGGCCTGGGAGCGGGCCAGGGACTCCAGGCCGCCCTTGGAGACGCCGTAGGCGCCGCTCTGGACGAAAGCGCGGTGGGCCTGCTGGGAGGTGATGTGGATGATCCGGCCGAAGCCGCGCTCGGCCATGCCGGGGCCGAAGCGCTGGCCCAGGAGATAGGGGGCCTCCAGGTTGACCGCCAGGGTGGTGTCCCACACGTCGTCGGTGAGCTCGGCCATCGGTGGACGCAGGTTGATCCCCGCGGAGTTGACCAGGATGTCCGGCTCACCGAACACACCGGCGGCCGCCTCCGCCGCCGTACGCACGCCCTCCCTCGTACTCAAGTCGCCGCTCACCCAGGCGGCTCGGCAGCCGTCGGCCGTCAACTCCTCGACCGCCGCGGTCAGTTCCAGCTCCCTGCGGGCCACGATCACCACGCTCGCGCCCGCCCGCGCCAACGCCCCCGCGATCGCCCTGCCGATGCCCGAACTCCCGCCCGTCACCAGCGCCACACGGCCGTCCAGCGAGAACAGTTCGGAGAGATACGCCTGGGAAGTCATGGCCGAACCCTAAGTCGGTACCCACTCCCCATGACCAGCATCCTCGTCGGCACCTGCTCCTGGACCGATCCCGCGCTCGTCCGCAGCGGTTGGTACCCGCCCGGCCGGCGCGACGCCGAGGGGCGGTTGCGGTACTACACCGAGCGATTCCCGGTGGTGGAGGTGGACGGCACGTTCTACGCCCTGCCCAGCGAGCGCAACAGCCGTCTGTGGGTGGAGCGCACGCCTGCGGGGTTCGTGTTCGACGTGAAGGCGTACGCACCGCTCACGGGGCATCCGGTGAAGCAGGCCGCCCTCGCGGACGTGGCTCCTGACGAGGTGTGGGCGCGGTTCGCCGCCGGGATCGAGCCGTTGCGGGAGGCCGGGCGGCTCGGTTCGGTGCTGTTCCAGTTCCCGCCGTGGTTTCGGCCCGGAGGGCGGGCCGAGCGGTTCCTGGAGGAGACCGCCGCGCGGACCGCCGGATGGCCCGTGCATGTGGAGTTCCGGCATCCGTCCTGGTGGGGGGAGCGGCAGCGGGACCTCACCTGTGCGCTGCTGAGCACGTACGGCTTCGCCGCCGTGGCCGTGGACATGAGCCAGCGGCTGCCCACCTCCCTGCCGCCGGTCACCCCCGTCACCGCGTCCCGGCTGTCCGTCGTGCGCTTCCACGGACGCAGTGCCTCCTGGGGGCGCGGCAGCAAGGAGGAGCGTTTCCGGTACGACTACGAGCGCGCCGAACTCACCGAGTGGTTACCGCGGTTGCACGCCCTGGCGGAGCAGGTGGACGAGCTCCACGTCCTGTTCAACAACTGCTGCGGAGCAGCCGCCGTACAGGCCGCCGAGACCATGACCGGCCTGCTCAGCCCACGATCCTCACCGTCTTCGTCACGCTGACCTGGTCGACGTCGGAGACCCTGATCGTCGTCTTCATCTGCCAGTCGCCCGCGAGGGGCAGGGTGAGGTCGTTCGTGCCCCAGTAGCCGCCCTTGTCCTTGAGTTCGGCGTCGATCGGGCCGATCTCCTGGGCCGGGAGGGTGAAGGACAGCCGGAGTTCGGGGACCGTGGCGAGGCCTCCGTCGGCCGCGTAGACGATGGCCTGGACGGAGTTGTCGCCGGTGCGGCCCGGGTCGAGGGTGATCTGCACCCTGCCCGTGGCACCCCCCACGGAGAAGGGGACGTCGGTCAGGGACGCGGCGGGCAGTCCTCCCGTGGCCGGGCCCGCCTCGGCCGCCTCGGCCTCCGCCCGGCCGGGCAGCGTGCCGCTCAGCACGGTGCTGAGCACCAAAACCACGACACCGACGGCCACTTCGGCGAGGACGGAACGGCGCAGGCCGCGCCGGTACGCCGGGGAGTCTCCCCCGGGGGCGGCGGGCTCCCGCTCCGCGTCGGCGGCGGCCGGCGGTCCCCCCACCGGCTCCGGCACCCGCTCCCGTACGACGGACTCCGACTCGACCTGCGCCCCGGCCGTCACGAGCCGTCCCGTCCACTGCCGCGACAGCCTCGCCGCCCCCAGCAGCAGCGCCACGGCGAGCAGCTTGAAGACGAGCAGATGACCGTACGTCGTGCCGGTGACCGCTTCCCAGGAGCCGAGGCCGCGCCAGGACTGGTAGACGCCGGTGGCGACGAGGACGGTCACGGAGGCGAAGGCCAGCCGGGAGAAACGGGCGACCACGGCGGCCGGGATCTGCGACGACGCCCGGTACAGCGTGGTGAGCAGGGCCGCGAGGCCGCCCAGCCAGACCGCCATCGCGAGGACGTGCAGCACCGCGGACGTCATCGCCACCGGCACCTGGATCCCGGCGGACGCGTGCTCGGCGGCGGCCCAGGTCAGCGCGAGACCCACGGCGAGCGCGCCGCCCGCCGCCTGCCAGGCGCGGGGCAGCCTCGACTCCCCGAGCCGCAGCAGTCGTACGACGAAGAAGTACCCGACGAGCAGCAGCGCCAGCCGGACCAGGAGCGCCTCGCCCGGGCGGGTGGTCAGGGTGCGCTCGAAGGCCTTCAGCGAGAAGGCGGAGGCCGGGCCCGCCCCCGACTCGTACGGCGCCCGGAGCACCAGCAGGAACACGGTCGATCCGAGCAGGGTGCCCCAGCCCGCCCACAGGAGCCGGCGCAGCCGGGACGGCTCCGGCGGGCGGCAGGCGAGGAGGAAGACGGCCGTGCCGATGAGCAGGGCGGCGGCGAGGTAGGCCAGGTAGCGGCCCATGTTGAAGAGGCTCTCCGTGGCCGGGTCCTCGGTCGGGCCGGTGTCCATGACCACGGTGGCGGGGGAGGGTTTGCCGACCGAGAAGGTGAAGGCGCCGGAGACCGGGTGGCTGTCGGCCGAGACCACCCGCCAGGCCACCGTGTAGGTGCCCTGGGCGAGCTTTGCGGGCAGCGAGACACTGGCCGTGTCCGAGCCGCCCGCCCCGTGTCCGGCGTCCGTGACCTTCAGGCGCTTGCCGTCGGGGTCGAGCACCCGGAAGGAGTCGTCGAGGAGGCCGACGGACTCGGTGAAGGTCAGGGTGATGTCCCGGGGGGCGGACTTGAGGACGCTTCCGTCCTCGGGATCGGTGGTCCGGAGGGCCGCGTGGGCCGACGCCGCTCCCGCACCGCCGAAGAGGAGCAGGACCAGCACGGTGCCCAGCAGCACCAGCCCTTGAAGTCCTCGCCTTCGCCGGCCTGTGCTGCTGCCTGCACGCTCACACCTCACGTCACTACTCCGTACCTGGGCTCGCGGTCTTCCCGATAGGTACGGACGCGAACCCCCGAGCGCTCACCACGTGGGCCGGGCGGACACCCCGCCGTCCACCACCAGGTCGTGCCCGGTGACCCAGGACGCGAGCGCTGAGGCCAGGAACACGCACGCGTCGGCCACGTCCTCGGGCCGCCCGAGCCGCCCCAGAGGCGCTTTCCGCCCCCACCGCTGCACCCCCTCCGGCCAGGCCTCCGCCAGCCCCGCCCGGTCGATCAGCCCGGGCGAGACCGTGTTCACGCGGATGCCCCGCGGCCCGTACTCCAGGGCCGCCGACCGCGCGTGCGTCACGATCGCGGCCTTGGAGGCGGAGTAGTGGGCGTGCTCGGGCGCGGGGTGACGCGCCTCGATGGACGCGATGTGGGTCACGCAGCCGCCCGGCCCCATGACCTCGGCCGCCGCCTGGGTGCACGCGAAGACACCGGTCAGGTTGGTCTCCACGACCGCGCGCCAGTCCGCCGCCGTCATCCCGGGCAGGGGCTGAGTGGGCTGCACGCCCGCGTTGTTGACCAGGGCGGTCAGCCGGCCGCCCCACGCTGCGGCCTCCCGGACCAGCCGGTGGCACTCGTCCTCGTCCCGCAGATCCGCTTCCAGTACGACGGCCCGGGCGCCCGAGTCCTCGATCCGGGACGCCACTTCACGGGCCGCCGCCACCGCCGTACGGCAATGGACCGCGACCGCCGCGCCCTCCTCGGCGAACCGCAGCGCGATCCCCCGCCCGATGCCGCCGCTCGCGCCCGTGACCAGGGCGACCTGACCTTCCAGGAGTCTCATGGGCGGCACAGTCCCGCGATGCGCGCGGCCTCGGACGGATAACGCGCCGTCAGTTCGGCCGCGTTCCCGTGCTCGTAGTCCTCGTAGGTGAAGCCGGGCGCCATGGTGCAGCCGAAGAAGGTCCACGCGCCGCGGGTCCTTGCCCCCATCCAGGTGCCCGCGGGCACGGTCAGCTGGGGGTGCTGGCCGCCGCGTATGTCCGGGCCCACGACGGCGGTCGTCGCCGTGCCGTCCGGGGCGAGGAGCAGGAGGTCCAGCGGGTCGCCGAGGTAGTGGTGCCAGATCTCGTCGCTGGGCAGGCGGTGCAGGGCGGAGTAGTCGTCGGCGGTGAGGAGGGCGACGATCGCCGTGCCGTGCGGCCTGCCGTCGGCCCGCTCCTCGCCCGCCCAGGTCTGCCGGAACAGCCCGCCCTCGCGGGGGATCGGTTCCATGCCGTAGTGGGCGACGAGGTCGTCAGGCGTCACCCGGAAAGGCTACCTCCCTTGCCAGGAACGCCAGTTGGGCGTGCTTCTCGGGCAGGTACACGTCCGGGAGGTCGATCTCCGGCAGCACGACCGCGGGTCCGGCCACGAAACCCTGCTTCAGGAAACGGGCGACGGCCTTCTCGTTGCGCACGTCGGGGTCGACCACGACCCGCCGTTTGTCCAGGCCCAGCAGCACGTACGAGGCCACGGCCGACAGCAGCGCCGACGACCAGCCGGAGCGCGTGCCGTGCGGGCCGGGGGGCGGAAGCAGCAGGTGGACGCCGATGTCACCGGGTTCCACGGGGTAGCACTCGCTGACCCGGTCCGCCTCCGGCTCGTAGGTCTGCAGGAGTCCGACCGGTTCGCCGTCCTTCTCCAGCAGATAGGCGTGGTGGGTGTCGAGAGTGTCCAAGTGGGCGTAGATCTCGGCCACCTGCTCCTCGGTGAGGCCGTTCATGCCCCAGAACGCGGCCCGTTCCTCGCGCACCCAGGCGTGGACCGTCGCGGCGTCGGCGTGCGGGTCGAGGCGCAGGACGCGGACGGTGCCGAAGCCGTCCACTGGCTGGGTGTGGACCGCCTCACGGGTGGGGGTCTCGGACATCGGTCTCATCGGTCTTCCTTCGTCAGGTGCTGCCAGTCGGTGTCGACCGGGACGAGATCTCCCTTGAGCCACAGGGGGAGTTGGTCGCGGTGATGGGGTGAACCGGGCACGCCGGAGGCGCCCAGCGGGACCACCCAGAGACTGTCCTCGCGGCGGGCCAGGTCCCAGATGTATCGGGCGGCCGGGCCACGGGCGGCGAGGTCGGTGAGTCCGGGGACCGCGGAGGTGCACAGCACGCAGTCGTGGTCGCCGGAGAGGGCGGCGGAGAGGGCGGCGGCCTCGCGCTCGTCATCGGGAAGCGCCCGCCAGGGGGCGAGGCGATGGGTGT
This sequence comes from Streptomyces sp. SAI-127, assembly GCF_029894425.1. Taxonomy (NCBI): domain Bacteria; kingdom Bacillati; phylum Actinomycetota; class Actinomycetes; order Kitasatosporales; family Streptomycetaceae; genus Streptomyces; species Streptomyces sp. SAI-127. Next base: position 5,407,180 of record NZ_JARXYJ010000001.1, on the reverse strand, counting down.
CGCCCCAGGTGCCCCGCGGCGGTTCGGCGGCCACTTCCTCCACGGCGGCCCGCACGGTCCCGGCGCGGTCGATGCCGTACAACTCCTCGGCGCGCAGGAGGTGTTCGAGCGCGAAGGCGATGCGGGGGACGAGGCCGAGCCAGGGGAGGAGGACGTCCGGGTAGGCGGGCGGGGCGGTCAGGGCCGCGAACGCGGGGTGGGCGGCGAGCCGTCGTACGACCGCGCTGCGTACGGCGGCGTAGAGGGCGGCCTCCCGGCTGCTCGCGACCATGCGGCGATCCCAGCGGAGAATCGTTTCCCTCGTGGTCACGGCCTCGGGGCTCAGTCCGTCCAGGGCCTCGATGTGATCCAACAGGGGCTGCGCCGAGGCGAGATGGGTGTCCATGTGGATCCGGGGCATGTCGGCGGCCGACCACTGCTCCTTCTCCCGCAGCAGGGCGGTGATGCGGTCCGCCCGGTGGGGCGGGGCGAACTCCACGCCGAGCGGGGTGGCGGGGCCGCGCTGGTTGGCCATCACGGCGATGCCGTCGGTGAGACCGGCGCGGGGAGAGTCGTGCCAGCCCTGCCAGTCGTGCCCGGGCTCCCAGGCGGGGACGGGGTGCAGCCGGTTGGCCTCCGCGCGCACGGGGACTCTTCCGGCGACCCGGTGCAGCAGCCCGCCCTCGGTGTCGGCGGCCTGGACGACGTTCACGGGCTCGGCCCACAGGTCGAACGCCTGGTCCACGTCGGCGGTACGGCGGGCCCGGAGCAGAGGGAGCAGGGCACTGAAACCGAGGTCCTCGGTGACCCGGGGCGGGTAGCGGAGGGAGAGGGCCACGGGCGTCCCCGGGAAGCCCGTCCGCTCCTCGTCCGGCACTCCCCCGTCCAGCCCTTCCGGACCCCCCGCGATCACCGGCCCCCGCCCGGTCTCGATCACCTCGATCTCGACCGGGGCCTCGCCCGCCACCTCGACCGTCTCGGTGTGCCGGGCGGCGCGGTGCCAGACGCCGTCCGGGCCGAGGGCCTCCACCCCGGCCCCCGTGCGGCGCAGTCGCTCCCGGTACAGGTCCTGGTAGTCGGCCATGGCGTTGGTGATGGACCAGGCGACCGTGCCGGTGTGGCCGAAGTGGGCGATGCCGGGGACGCCGGGAACGGCGAGGCCGACGACGTCGAACTCGGGGCAGGCGAGCCGGATCTGCTGGTAGACGCCGGGATCCTCGATGTAGCGGTGCGGGTCGCCCGCGAGGACGGCATGGCCGGTGGTGGTGCGGGCGCCGGCGACCAGCCAGCCGTTGCTGCCGGAGGTGCCCGGGCCGTCGGCGGCGAACAGCCCGACCGCGTCCGGGCCCAGGTGCCGTAGCGCCTCGTCCCGCCAGAGCTTGGCCGGGAAGCCGGCGAACAGGATGTGGGTGGCGAGCCAGACGCCGAGCGGGGTCCAGGGCTCCCAGCGCCCGGGGGCGAGGCCGACGCGGGCGAGCTCCGGGGCCCGCGTGCCCGGCAGCTCCTCGTTCACGCCGTCGACGTACGCCCGCACCCAGTCGGCCGTCTCCGGGTCCCGTCTCTCCAGCGCCTGGAAGCAGCGTCTCGCCGTGTCGTCCAGGCGGGCCCGTCTCGCGAGGGTGTCCCAGGACAGGGCCCCGGCACCGAGGAAGGCGGCCGAGGTGCCCTGCGCGCGATGCCGTTCCACCTCCAGCTGCCAGGCACGGTCGCGGGCGGTGACCCGGCCCTGGGCGCGGGCGAGTTCATGTGCGCTGCCCGCGCGGAGATGGGGTATCCCCCAGGCGTCGCGGTAGATCTCGATACTCACCCTCGAACCCGCTTCCCTTTAAGTTAGGCTTACCTAAGTTTACTGGTGAGGGAATCGTACGTGAGGGGTGAAAAGGTCATGGGGCAGGGGCACGGCTGGGAGGGAGCGGTCCTGAGGCTGCTGCGCGCGAAGGACTTCACGTTCACCGTGACCGGCGCCGAGGACGTCACCGGCGCGTACCGGCGGGTGCACCTCACCGACGGCGGGATGCTTGCCGTCACCGGCGTCCACCCGACGATGTGGGTGCGCCTGTGGTTCGCCGCGGCGGGCAAACCGCACCAGCGCGCCTACACCCTGGTGGACCCGGACCCCGCGGCAGGCACCTTCAGCCTGGAGTTCGCGCTGCACGACGGCGTGGCCAGCGACTGGGCCCGGACGGCGAAGCCCGGCGACACCGTCGAGGCCACCGTCCACGGAACCGGCTTCGAGCGCCCCGACCCCGAGCCCACCCATGTCTTCGCCATCGGCGACCCGGCCTCCCTGCCCGCCCTCAACTCCCTCCTCGGCGCCCTGGACTCCTCCCCCGCGACCGTCTGGTTCGAGGGCGGCGACGACGGCCTCCCCTTCCGCACCGACCCGTCCCGCCACGAGGTCCGCCGGGTCCTCCGCCTCGACTCCGGCGCGCATCTGGTCGCCCAGGTGAAGGCGGACCTGCCCGGTCTGCTGAAGAGCCACCCGGACGCGTATGTGTGGATCGCCTGCGACACGGCGACGACCAGGGCGCTGTCGTCGTACGTCCGCAAGGATCTCGGTGTCGCCAAAGATCGGGTGAACGCGCTCGGCTACTGGAGGGAGCAGTCCGCCGGCTCCCGGTAGAGGCGAGCCGTCGGCGCAGGCATGATCGGGGGCATGGACGTCACCCTTCACCTCTCCCAGGACCCCGAGGCCGACGAGCTCCTCGGCCGCTCCCCGCTCGCCGCGCTGGTCGGGATGCTGCTGGACCAGCAGGTCCCGATGGAGTGGGCGTTCAAGGGCCCCCGCACCATCGCGGACCGCCTCGGCGCGAACGACCTCGACGCCCACGAGATCGCCGCACAGGAACCGGAGGCCTTCGCCGCGCTGCTCTCCGAGAAGCCGGCCGTGCACCGCTACCCCGGCTCGATGGCCAAGCGGATCCAGCAGTTGTGCCAGTACCTGGTCGAGCACTACGACGGTCGGGCCGAGCTGGTCTGGAAGGGCGTGGCCGACGGCCGCGAACTGCTGCGCCGGCTGGAGGAGCTGCCGGGGTTCGGGAAGCAGAAGGCACAGATCTTCCTGGCGTTGCTGGGCAAGCAGCTCGGCGTTCAGCCGAAGGGCTGGCGCGAGGCCGCGGGCGCGTACGGCGAGCCGAAGTCCTTCCGGTCCGTCGCCGACATCACCGGCCCCGAGTCACTGACCAAGGTCCGCGCGCACAAGCAGGAGATGAAGGCGGCGGCGAAGGCGGCCAAGAAGTCCTAGGGCCGGTCCGGCGGATCTGGCCGAGAGGGAGTCGACGCGGAGCGCGGTCAGCCGGGTGGCCCGCCCCGGTGGCAGTGCGGTGTCCGGCGGTCCCAGCATGGACCATGACCGAGTTCGACGACCGCTTCAACGACCGCAAGGTCCACGCGGGCCGCCCGCCGGGCGTCTCGCCGCACGCGCCCGAACCGCCCCTCGAGGGGCCCTTGCACACCCTCGCCCAGGCCGCCTGGCAGGTCGTCCTGCTCACCGGCGCCGCCTCCCTGATCCTCGGCGTTCTGGTCCTGGTCTGGCCCGACGCCTCCCTGCTCGTGGCCGGTGTCCTCTTCGGCGTCTACCTCCTGATCAGCGGTGTCTTCCAGCTGGTCGCGGCCTTCGGCACCCACAGAACGACGGCCCTGCGCGTCCTGGCCTTCATCAGCGGCGCTCTGTCGATCCTGCTGGGCCTGTTCTGTCTGCGCGGCCCGATGCGGTCGATCCTGCTGCTCGCCCTGTGGATCGGCATCGGCTGGCTGATCCGCGGCATCACCCAGACCCTGGCCGCCGCGTCCGACCGGTCGATGCCGGCCCGCGGCTGGCAGATCCTCCTCGGCGTCCTCACCTTCGCCGCCGGGATCGTGCTGATCGACTCCCCCTTCGAATCGGTCGCCGTGCTCACCCTGGTGGGCGGCATCTGGCTGGTCGTCGTCGGCGTCGTCGAGATCATCACCGCGCTCACCATCCGCACCCGGGCCCGAGAGGTGCCGCGCACGCTGTGACCGCGACGCCACCTCTGCGACCGCCCCGGCTGTCGACACGCGTGTTCCACGGTCATGCCCCGGTCCGGTGAATCCCACGGCTGAAGGCGACCGGCGAGTGCCACCCAGGTCCTCGGCACACCGCCACTGCCGCCGGGCAGCCGAATCACGAGCCACACCCGCCGGCCGGGAACCGATGGGTGCCACCCAGCCGCCCCATCACCGGCATGCGTGCTGCCGCGACCTCTGACGAGTCAGACCCACGGACGGCGCCCGCTGGCGCCACCCCCGACATCCGCCACGCCCTCGCCCCACCGACGGCCACAACCCCGCCGCACGATCGACGGGCAAGCCACCTCGATCGGACAAGCTCATGGCCGAACTCGGTGTGCGTGCTGCCGCGACCCGGTGAGCCCCGCGACCGCTGACGAGCCACGCCCGAGATCCGCCACGCCCTCACCACACCACCGCCCTCCCGACGGCCACAGCCTCGCCGGACGGGAACCGGCGAGCGTCACCTTCCGCACCACCGACGGGCGCACTGCTGCGACCGGGTGAATCGCGCGGCCGAAGTGATGAATCACGTGCGCCGGGCGGGGAGACGACCTGTGTGAGTTCCGTACGACGTGCCCCGTGCAGCCATGACTGGCTGCGGACGCTCGTGCTGCTGCTCGCGCTGCTGGTTCCCGGGGCGCATTTCCAGGCGCATGCGATGCCGCCCGTACCGGCCGGGGAGCTCGTCGAGTACGACGTCCTCGACACCCCTGTGCGGTCACCGGCCCGGGCCGTCCACCGAACGGCCGTACCTCTGCGCCCCGCTCCGCGACCGGAGACGGCTCCCGGCGTGCCGGCGTACCGCCCCGTGCCGGTGTCGCCGCGGCCGCCGTACGTGCCGCGCGCCCTGCGTTCCGTGGTCCTGCGCTGCTGACAGAGCCCGCTTCCCCAGGCCTGCTCAGCACTCACGCAAGGAACACCGTCATGTCCAAGGACCCGTACGCGATCCTGCGCGCCCTGCTGCGCGCGGAGGCCGCACGCAGTGCGCCGAAACCGCAGAGCACGAAGAAGCAGCCGCCGTTGAGAGCGGAGAAGCGCGGCTGATCCTCCGGAGGAGGCGGGGCTACCGCCTCCTCCGGGCCGTACTGCCACGACGGCCCTGACGCTGGAGCACCTTGGACAGCAGCACCGGCCCGAAACTGGTGACGGTGGCCCGCACGGGAGTGCCGTGACCGATGCCGCCGAGGGCGTGGAACTCGGCGGGACACCCGGTGGCGGCCCACGTCTGATGCACTTCCGCGGCCCTGGCCTGCACCTTCTCGTTGCGCACACCCGGTTCGGAGATCCCCGGGACATCGCCCGCCGGTTGAGCAACGGCAGCGGGATCCTGACCTGCGCGTCCGGCAGACAGACGCCGTCCCCACATGAGCGCGCCCAGATCGAGGGCGGACCCGGTGAAGGCGTAGCCGGAGGCGATCTTCAGGGCCTCCCGGGGCTGGGCGGAGGAGCCGGACTGTGCCTCCGGCATGGACCGGTCGGCGGTTCCCGCGGCGGCCCCCGTGACGCCCTCCGGAGGGGTCTTTCGCTCACTCATCCCCAACCCCTGCTCCCGTTACGAGCCCTTTCGTGGCTTTTTTCCAGCACCGCACTCGGTCGCCATGGCTGCGCCCGGAAGGTCTTGACCGGTAGGCTTTCCGTGTGATCTTCAAGCGCATCGGAAACGGCCGGCCGTACCCCGACCACGGCCGGGAAAGCACCCGGCAGTGGGCGGACGTCGCACCGCGCCCGGTCCGCCTCGATCAGCTGGTGACGACCAAGGGCCAGCTCGATCTGGAGACCCTGCTCGCCGAGGACTCGACGTTCTACGGCGACCTGTTCGCGCACGTCGTGAAATGGCAGGGTGACCTGTACCTGGAGGACGGGCTGCACCGCGCGGTGCGGGCGGCGCTCCAGCAGCGACAGGTGCTGCACGCGCGTGTGCTCGAACTGGACTGAGTGACCGCGCCGTGAAGGTTTGACCCTTTCGGGTTCACCTGCACCGTGGTCAATGATCATCTAGTAGGCATTGCCGTCCTGGCGCACTACGCTGCGCCCATGAGCATGCTGACGCCCCCCGGCATGGGCCGTAAGTACCGGATCACGGGCGACAAGTACCCCCGGATGCGTCGGCCCCGGCGGCGCGGCAGGCTCGTGCTCGGCGTGGTGGCCTCCGTCGCCGCGCTGAGCCTGGTCGGCTGGGGCACGCTCCAGCTCATCGACGTGTTCACGGGCGGTGGGGACGAGGCCTCCGCGGTCGGCTCCAAGGGGGACTGCACGACGAAGGCCGGCGCGTCCCCCTCCGCCTCCGTGGCCCCTCTCCCCAAGCCGGGCCAGATCACCGTCAACGTCCTGAACGCCACGGCTCGCGGTGGGCTCGCCAAGAAGACGGCGGACGAACTGAAGAAGCGGGGCTTCAAGATCGGCGACGTGGGCAACGCGACGGCGACCTACGACAAGAAGGTCAAGGGCACGGGGGTACTGCTCGGTCCGTCGTCCGCGCTCAAGACCTCACTGCCGGTCCTCGCGACGCAGCTGGCCTCCGCCGAGACCCGCACGGACACCCGCAAGGGCGCCGAGGTCGACCTGATCATCGGGACGGCCTTCAAGAACCTGACCAGCAAGGTGGCAGCGGACAAGGCCCTGGCCGCGCTGAGCGCACCCGAGCCGACGGCGTCGAAGAAGAGCTGCTGAGGTGACGTAGGGCTGGGTGCCTACGGGGATGCCACCTGATGTCGTAGGGCGGGTGCGGGCCGGTGGGGGCTGGTCGCGCAGTTCCCCGCGGGCAGCTGCGCTGGGCTTGGGCCGGGCGCCTGTGGGGGTGCCACGCCGGGTCCTTGCGCGTCTGCGGGCCGGTGGGGGCTGGTCGCGCAGTTCCCCGCGCCCCTGGGGAGTTGCAGTCACCCGCACCACGACGGACCGATCCCCACCCCCGCACCACGACGGGCCGTTCGCCACCTCGCCCGCCCCGACGGGCCGTTGGCCGCGTACGGCGGCAAGGGGACGGGGTGGGGGGTGTCCGCCCGCAGCGGCCGGCGTCCGTTACCGAGCCCTGTTCAAGGGACCGAGCCGCCGGACCGAGGACGGATACCCCCCACCCCGGCCCCGACCCACCCACCGGACCGCAGGCGCTACACCAGCCCCCACCGAGGCCGAAACGGGCCGCCGCAGGCATTCAGGGGCGCGGGGAACTGCGCACAACGCCCGCCCCCACCGAACCCGCAGGCACCCCCTACTCGGCCGCGCCGTACAGGCGGTCTCCCGCGTCGCCGAGGCCCGGGACGATGTAGCCGTGCTCGTTGAGGTGGTCGTCGACCGCGGCCGTGACCACCGTGACCGGAGTGCCCGCCAGCTCGCGCTCCATGATCTCCACGCCCTCCGGGGCGGCCAGCAGGACCACCGCCGTCACATCGTCCGCGCCCCGCTTGATCAGCTCACGGATCGCGGCGACCAGGGTGCCACCGGTCGCGAGCATCGGGTCGAGGACGTACACCTGCCGCCCGGAGAGGTCCTCCGGCATGCGCGCGGCGTACGTGGTGGCCTGCAGCGTCTCCTCGTTGCGGATCATGCCGAGGAAACCCACCTCGGCGGTCGGCAGCAGCCGGACCATGCCGTCCAGCATGCCGAGCCCGGCACGGAGGATCGGCACCACCAGCGGGCGCGGATACGACAGCTTCACACCGGTCGTGGGGGCGACCGGCGTGCGGATGTCGACCGCCTCGGTGCGCACGTCGCGCGTGGCCTCGTAGGCGAGCAGGGTGACCAGCTCGTCGGCGAGACGACGGAAGGTCGCGGAGTCGGTGCGCTGGTCGCGCAGCGCGGTGAGTTTGTGTGCGACCAGCGGATGGTCGACGACGTGGAGACGCATGTCCACAACAGTAGCCGGGTCCACCACCCCCCCTCGCGCTGGCGTCAAACCGCCCGACCGGGGGAAAGTGGGAGGGACGGACTGGGGTGGTGAACCGATGCCTGACCTGCCTGAGCACGAACCGTCGTCACACGAGACCGAGACCGACGCCGAGCGCCGACGCCGTCGCGCGCAGTTCCTGCGCGATCTCGCGGAGGCCCGAGAACTGCGCGACCGGGTGCAGCCGCGCCGGGCGAAGGTTGCCCGACTGCGACACGCGATGCGTATGCGGACTTTCCGCTGGTAAGGAAGATCACGCGCCCGCGAGCCCGGCGGCGCACCGATGGTGCGCTGAACAGGTGGCCGTGCGTGGGCCCTTGGGAAAGCCGCGTACGATCCCGCTCGTGGCGGCGACGAGTGCGCTGGTGGTCCTTCACCGACGTGCCGACGCACGTGCGATCAAAACCACCGGACACAGGGTGCCGAAGACGTCCCCTGAACGCCTTGTTTCTGCCACGATTCCGAGTGGGCGGGGCTCGGAGCCGAGCTCTCCCCGCCCGCAACCTCCGCCGGGGGGACCCCCAACCGGCACGCCTATGACCAGTGGGAGAGTCACGGTGTACTTCGCCGCACTGCTCGCGCGCACCGAAGACGGGTGGGAAGCGAGCGACACAGAGCTCGACGATGTGGAGACCCTGTCGGATCTGGCCGACCTCGCCCGTGAAGCCGCGGCCGAGGACGACACGGTGCTCGTACTGATCGAGCAGGAAGACGCTTGGTTCGGCGTCGTCCGCATCGACGGCGAGGAGGATCCTCGCATCTATGTCTCGGACGCCGCCGCCGCTGCCCGCAGCTCGTACGGCGAGATCCTGCTCACCGACGAACTGCTCGGAAGGGAGCCCGACGACGACCCGGACCTCGACGCCCTCGACCTCGACGGCACCGAGGACGGTGAGGACGAGGACGACGACGACACCGCCGCCGAGGCGGGCGTCTCCGGAGAAATCGTGCCTCACGGCCCGGTCGGGGATGCCCAGGTCCTCGACGACCTGGGGGTCAGCGAGAAGCAGCTGAAGTCCCTGTCGGAGGACGCCGTCAACGAGATCGCCGAGTCCCTGGGCGCCTCGGAGGTCCTGGAGACCGTCCGCTGACCGGAACCACCGCGGCAGACCCGCTGCGCGACCGCTGGCGGGCCGCGATGCGGCTCGCCCTGGAGGAGGCCGGCAAGGCAGGCGCGGATGTGCCGGTGGGCGCCGTCGTACTGTCTCCGGACGGTACGACCGTGCTCGCGGCCGGCCACAACGAACGCGAGGCCGGCGGCGACCCGACCGCGCACGCGGAGGTCCTCGCCATCAGGAGGGCGGCGGCGGAGCTCGGCGAGTGGCGGCTGGCCGGCTGCACGCTTGTCGTCACGCTGGAGCCCTGCACGATGTGCGCGGGCGCGATCGTCCAGTCCCGGGTGGACCGGGTGGTCTACGGCGCCCGGGACGAGAAGGCGGGCGCGGCCGGTTCACTGTGGGACGTCGTCCGCGACCGGCGCCTCAACCACCGGCCCGAAGTCATCGAAGGTGTCCTCGCGGAGGAGTGCGCCGGACTCCTCACGGAGTTCTTCCGCGAGCGCTGAATTCTGATTTCAAAGCACGCCCCACCTTGCTGTAAGGTCTCCCTCGGTAGCGTGTCCGAGCGGCCGAAGGAGCTCGCCTCGAAAGCGAGTGTGGCGCAAGTCACCGAGGGTTCAAATCCCTCCGCTACCGCTTGAGAAGGGCCTCGTCGAGAGACGGGGCCCTTCGTGCGTACTGATCACCCCGGTTACACTCGCGCCCCAGAAGGAACAGACTCACCAGAAGCGGGGGAGGCCGCGGTGGCGGTGAACGGAAAGAAGATCGCCGTCTATGTGCTCGTGGTCTTCGTGCTGTATGTGATCATCACGGACCCGGCCAAGGCCGCCGACTACGTGCAGATAGGGTTCGAGGGCATATCGGACGCCGCCAAGGCCGTCGGCGACTTCTTCACCTGGCTGGCCGACGGGGCGCACTGACAGACCCGAGGGAGCGCCCATGATCCGCCATCTCGTCCTCTTCAAGCTCGACGAGGGCGTCGAGCGCGACGACCCGCGCGTGGTGGCGGGAGTCGAGGCCTTCCGCGCCCTGGAGGGCAAGATCCCCGAGATCCGCTTCTGGGAGCTGGGCTGGAATCTCAGCGACCGGCCCATCGCCTACGACTTCGCCATCAACTCCGGCTTCGAGGACGCGACCGCGCTGCGGACGTACGTCGAGCACCCGGAGCACCAGGCGGGCGTGGCGCTGTGGAAGGAGTTCGCCAGCTGGGTGATCGCGGACTACGCGTACTGAGCCCGAGCGCTCCGAAGCCTCCCGCCGGAAACAGCGGGAGGCTTTTCTGCGCCTTCACCCCGACATGCCCCTCAACACGGCGTAACCCAACGTATGCGGTGCTTGCACACAGTGCACATGTCTTGTGATGCTATGACCGCTTTTGACGGATGGGTTGATCAACGAAGAGGTGGCGTTGACCGTGTCGGCCAGTACCGCGCCTCCCCAGGAGGCACCCCAGGAGGCCGCTCCACGTAGCCGCGGCGCCGACACCCGGGCGCTCACCCAGGTGCTCTTCGGCCAGTTGAAGGGGCTTCAGCCGGGCACGCCGGAGCACAGCCGGGTGCGGGCGGCCCTCATCGAGGCCAACCTCCCGCTCGTGCGCTACGCGGCCGCCCGCTTCCGCTCCCGGAACGAGCCGATGGAGGACGTGATCCAGGTCGGCACCATCGGGCTCATCAACGCGATCGACCGCTTCGACCCGGACCGGGGCGTGCAGTTCCCGACCTTCGCGATGCCGACCGTCGTCGGCGAGATCAAGCGGTACTTCCGCGACAACGTCCGTACGGTCCACGTCCCGCGCCGGCTGCACGAGCTGTGGGTGCAGGTCAACGGCGCGACGGAGGACCTGACGACCGCCTTCGGCCGGACCCCGACGACCTCCGAGATCGCCGAGCGGCTGCGCATCACCGAGGACGAGGTGCTGTCCTGCATCGAGGCCGGACGGTCGTACCACGCCACCTCGCTCGAGGCGGCCCAGGAGGGCGACGGACTGCCGGGCCTGCTCGACCGGCTCGGCTACGAGGACCCGGCGCTGGACGGCGTGGAGCACCGCGACCTGGTCCGCCATCTGCTCGTCCAACTCCCGGAACGGGAACAGCGAATCCTGCTGCTGCGCTACTACAGCAATCTCACCCAGTCGCAAATCAGCGCGGAACTCGGCGTCTCGCAGATGCACGTTTCGAGGCTACTCGCGCGTAGCTTCCAGCGGCTGCGATCCGCCAATCGGATCGACGCTTAGCCGATGCATAAGGGGCGCACGGTCGCACGTTCCGGAACACCGCAGTTCGCAAGCAGTATCGAGGCGTAACCGGCGCGAGCGAATCGCTCACCAGCGCCGTTCCCGACACTTCTGTGCCGAAAAACCGTCAGACCCCCTTTATCCAGGGCGTATTCGGGTCTCACATGTCGACATGTCACTACAGCGTGTTGCCGACATGTGACATTCTGCGGGAAGCGCGTTTGCCGAGGCTTCGGCTCCGGTATTCAGGTGAAGGCTGACGTTCCACCACGGGGCGTTCGCCACGACCGTCCCGCGACCCAAAGGGGGTGGCATGTCCGCAGATCAGGGCAGCTCGAAGGTGCTTACGCTCATGAAGAGCGAGGCCGAGCCAGTGCTCGACGACATCACGGCCGTCGAGGCCGCACCGGCCCCGGTCCTCCCGACTCCCCCGACGGTGTCCGGAGCCATCGACACCCGCACCCTGTCCCGCTCCCTCTTCCTGCGGCTCGCCGCACTCGACGAGAACAGCCCGGAGCGTGCCTACGTCCGGGACACCCTCATCGAACTCAACCTCCCGCTGGTGCGCTACGCGGCGGCCCGCTTCCGCTCGCGCAACGAGCCGATGGAGGACATCGTCCAGGTCGGCACCATCGGCCTCATCAAGGCGATCGACCGCTTCGACTGCGAACGCGGCGTGGAGTTCCCGACGTTCGCGATGCCGACCGTCGTCGGTGAGATCAAGCGGTTCTTCCGCGACACCTCGTGGTCGGTGCGCGTCCCGCGCCGCCTCCAGGAGCTGCGGCTGGCCCTCACCAAGGCCAGCGACGACCTCTCCCAGAAGCTGGACCGCTCCCCGACGGTGGCCGAACTCGCCTCCGTGCTGGGCGTGTCCGAGGAGGACGTCGTCGACGGCCTCGCGGTCGGCAACGCCTACACCGCCTCCTCGCTGGACTCCCCGGCCCCGGAGGACGACGGCGGCGAGGGCTCCCTCGCGGACCGCCTCGGCTACGAGGACACGGCTCTGGAGGGCGTCGAGTACCGGGAGTCCCTGAAGCCGCTGCTGGCCAAACTCCCGCCCCGTGAGCGGCAGATCATCATGCTGCGCTTCTTCGCCAACATGACGCAGTCACAGATCGGCGAGGAGGTCGGCATCTCCCAGATGCACGTCTCGCGCCTGCTGACCCGCACGCTGGCACAGCTGCGCGAGGGCCTCATCTCGGACTGACCTGAACGAACCGGGTGCGCCTGAGGGGGCACCCGGTCAGGTCGTGGTCCGGGCGCCTGTGGAGGTGCCGGGTCGGTGCGGGCGGGGCGCCTATGAGGGTGCCTCACCATGTCGTCGGGCGGCTGCGGGCGCGTCGTGGCCGGTCGCGCAGTTCCCCGCGCCCCTGGGGAGTTGCAGCCACCCACGCCACGACGGACCGATCACCACCTCGCGCGCCCCAGCGGGCCGGTAGCCGCGTACGGCGGGAAGGGGACGGGGTGGGGGGTGTCCGCCCGCAGCGGCCGGCGTCCGATACCGAGCACCGCCCAAGCACCAGCAACCGCCGGACCGAGGACGGACACCCCCCCACCCCGGCCCCGACCCACCCACCGAACCCCACGCGCTACACCCGCCCCCACCGAAGCCGAAACGGGCCGCCGCAGGCACCCAGGGGCGCGGGGAACTGCGCACAACGCCCGCCCCCACCAAACCCGCAGCAAACCCGCCCAACCGCCGGAGGCAACCCGCTACTTCAGCGCCAGCCAAGCCACCGCCGCGACGATCGCCACTGCGACCACCACGCCGATGATGAGGCCGATCCGCGGGCCGCCCGAAGCGGCGGGAGCGGTCTGCTGCCGGCGGCCCTGCGGGCCCTCGTCGACGAACGCGCGGAACATCTGGGTGCTGCCGGCGGGGTCGTGGTTGCCCTGGGGGACCTGGTTCTCAGCCATGCCCAGAGACCCTAGCGAATCCGGGAGCCGGGCCCAAGTGCGGGGCTCAAGGGGGTAGTACAGGCCCCCACCCGCAGGTTTACGTTCGCAATACTTGCCTTTGCCAAGTTTTTATGCCGCACTCACCCCGTTTTATTTGCCTGTAGCAACCAAGCACGTCTATGGTTGCCCTAAGCAACGAATACGGGAGGTGTGATGGCCGAGCAGACGCGCTACGAGGAGCTGATCCGTCAGTTCAGCGCCTTCGGCGCCGTGAAGAGGGAGATCGGACGGATGATGCCGTCCGAGTGCCCTTCCGGTTCCGCCGCCGTGCTGACCCTGCTCGGGCGCTACGGAGACATGCGCATGAGCAGGCTCTCCGAGCTGCTCGCCGTGGACATGTCCGTGACCAGCCGGCATGTGGCGCACGTCGCCGAGCGCGGCTGGATCGAACGCTCCCCCGACCCGGCGGACAAGCGCTCACGCATCCTGCGGCTGACCCCGGCCGGCCAGGCGCTCCTGGACCAGCTGTCCCGTCGGACCTGCCAGCTGCTCGCCGAACGGCTGAGCGACTGGAGCGACGACGAGGTGGCCCAGTTGACCGCGCTGATGGCCCGCCTCCGGGCGAGCTTCGACGACACCCGCGCGCACGGCCCCGAACCGCGGCCGCCCGTACCCCCCGTACTCGAACAGATCACCCGTACACCCGCGACCACCCAGTAAGAGAAGGAAGCCCATGGCTACGACCACACCAACCGGTGTGCGGGCTCACGCCAAGCACGGGGGAGGCTCCACCGAGTACGCCCCCATGACGCACCGGCAGATCATGGAGGCCATCTCCGGCCTGCTGCTCGGCATGTTCGTGGCGATCCTGTCGTCCACGATCGTCACCAACGCCCTCCCGCACATCATCAGCGACCTGGGCGGCGGCCAGTCCGCCTACACCTGGGTCGTCACCGCCGCCCTGCTGTCGATGACCGCGGCCACTCCCCTGTGGGGCAAGCTCGCCGACCTCTACAGCAAGAAGGCGCTCGTCCAGATAGCCCTGGTCATCTACGTCCTGGGCTCCGCGGCGGCGGGTCTCTCGCAGAACGCCGGCATGCTGATCGCCTGCCGTGTCGTCCAGGGCATCGGCGTCGGCGGTCTGTCCGCCCTCGCGCAGATCGTCATGGCGGCGATGATCTCCCCGCGCGAGCGCGGCCGTTACTCCGGCTACCTCGGCGCGACCTTCGCCGTCGCCACCGTCGGCGGCCCGCTGCTCGGCGGTGTCATCACCGACACCTCGTGGCTGGGCTGGCGCTGGTGCTTCTACGTCGGCGTCCCCTTCGCCGTCCTCGCGCTGATCGTGCTGCAGAAGACCCTGCACCTGCCGGTCGTGAAGCGGGACGTGAAGGTCGACTGGGGCGGCGCGTTCTTCATCGCCGCCGCCGTCTCGCTGCTGCTGGTCTGGGTCACCTTCGCCGGTGACAAGTACGACTGGGTCTCCTGGCAGACGTACGCGATGGTCGGTGGTTCGATCGTCCTCGGTCTGGTGTTCGTGCTGGTCGAGTCCAAGGTGCGCGAGCCGATCATCCCGCTGCGCCTGTTCAGGAACCGCACCATCACGCTCGCGTCGCTGGCCTCGCTGTTCGTCGGTGTCGCGATGTTCACCGGCACGGTCTTCTTCAGCCAGTACTTCCAGCTGGCCCGCGACAAGTCCCCGACGATGTCGGGTGTGATGACCATCCCGATGATCGGTGGTCTGTTCGTCTCCTCCACCGTCTCCGGGCAGTTCATCACCCGCACCGGACGCTGGAAGGCGTGGCTGGTGAGCGGTGGCGTGCTGGTGACGGCCGGCCTGGGTCTGCTCGGCACCAGCACGTACGACACGGACTACTGGAAGATGGCCATCTTCATGGCCCTGCTGGGTCTCGGCATCGGCATGATGATGCAGAACCTGGTGCTGTGCACGCAGAACCAGGTCGACCCGAGCGACCTCGGCTCGGCCAGCTCGACGGTCACCTTCTTCCGCTCCCTCGGTGGTGCGGTCGGCGTCTCCGCGCTCGGCGCGGTCATGTCCCACCGGATCACGCACTACGTCACGGACGGTGTCGCCGCCCTCGACCCCAAGTACCGGGCCGCGCTGTCCGGTTCCGGCTCGTCCACCGACAGCATCCCGGACCTGGGCAAGCTGCCCGCCCCGGTGCGCACCCTGATGGAGAGCGCCTACGGCCACGGCATCGCGGACGTCTTCCTGATCGCCGGTGCCCTCGCGGCCGTCGCGTTCCTGATCACGCTGTTCATCAAGGAGGTTCCGCTGAAGACCAAGGGCGCACTGGCGCAGTCGGCCGCCGAGGACGCGCCGGCCGAGGCACCCGCAGAGGCCGCGGCTCCCGCGGAAGCTGCGACTCCGGCGGAGGCTGGGGCTCCGGTCGGCGGGCACACGCCGAGTTGGGCCACGACCGCCTCCGACACCGAGGCCGCTCCCGACGGCACGCAGCGGCTGTCCGCCGTCGCCACCCTGACCCGCCCCGAGGAGCCCTCGGCCGGCTCCGGCGGCATCCCGGTCCGCGGCTTCGTGCGCGGCAACGAGAGCGCGCCGGTCCCGCAGGCCGCGGTCACGCTGATCTCGCTCGCGGGACGGCAGCTGGGCCGGTCGGTGACGCAGGCCGACGGCTCGTACGCGGTCGAGGCGCCGAGCGTGGGGTCGTACGTCCTGATCGCCTCCGCCGACGGCTTCCAGCCGCAGGCGTCCACGGTGCTCGTGAACAGCGAGCCGGTGGCCTACGACGTCCTCCTCAGCGGCACCAGCGGGCTGAACGGGCTCGTGCGGGCCGCGCGGAGCGGGGAGCCGGTCAAGGACGCGATGGTGATCGTCACCGATGTGCGGGGCGATCTGCTGGCCACCGGGACCACCGGTGAGCAGGGCGAGTTCGCCTTCGGCGAGCTGGTGCCGGGTGCGGTGACCGTCGCGGTGAACGCCGCCGGGTTCCGGCCGCGCGCGCTGCCCGTGGAGGTCGGTGGCACCGGCGTCACCCGTGTCGAAGTCGACCTCGACTCGGGCGCCCGCCTCCAGGGTGTCGTACGGGCGCCGCACGGTCCGCTGGCCGACGCGCGGGTCACCCTCGTGGACGCGGCGGGCAACGTGGTCGGTACCGCCACCACCGGGACGGACGGGGCGTACGCCTTCACCGACCTGGACGGCGGCGAGTACACGGTCATCGCCACTGGGTACCCGCCGCAGGCGACGGCCCTGACGGTGAACGGGCCCGCGGTCGACGGCCACGACATCGAACTCGCCCACCCCGGCGAGTAGTCCACCGACTCCGGCCCGTGGCGGGGAGCGCGCTCCGAGCGGAGGTGCGCGCCCGCCACGGGCCGGTCTTTCTTTCGAGGAGTTACGTGAAATGGGACTGAGCGCGAGGATCCGGACCCGGGACGGCTGGGCCGTGTCGCACGCGGTCGTCACGGTGACCGACATGACCGGGACGCAGGTGCTGCGCGCGGAGGCGGACGCCGAAGGAGCGGTACGGGACGGCACACCGCTGGAGCCGGGGCCGTACACCGTCATCGTCACGGCCGTCGGCTACGCGCCCGCCGCGTCGAGCGCGATCGTCACCGCGAGCGGCCGGGCCGAGGTCGGCACGGTCACGCTGGCCCGCATCGGCGGGGCGGAGCTTCCGCCGCCGGGGCCCTGGACCGTGGACCCGGCCCACTCCGGCGTGGGCGCGGTCGCCCAGCACCTGGGCATCTCCAGCGTGCACGGCCGCTTCACCGACTTCACGGCGGCGATCGAGGTCGCCCCGGACGACGTGACCAAGTCGCGGGTGGAGGCGGTGATCCGGGCGGCCTCCATCGACACGGGGAACGCGATGCGGGACGAGCACCTGCGGTCGGCGGACTTCCTGGACGTCGAGCGCTATCCGGAGATCACGTACCGGTCCACGGGGCTGGCCGTGGCCGGTACGGACCGGTGGACCGTGCGGGGTGAGCTGGCGATGCGTGGTGTCGTGCGCCCCGTCGACCTGGACCTCGCGTATCTGGGGACGGGTGCCGATCCCTGGGGCGGGACCCGTGCCGCCTTCCGGGCCACCACCCAGCTTCGGCGGGAGGACTTCGCCATGAACTACAACCAGGTCGTGCAGGCGGGGATCGCGGCGATCGGTACGACGCTGAAGGTCGAACTCGATGTCCAGGCGGTGCAGGGGGAGTCGCTGCCGCAGGCCTGAGGCCGTTGTCAGTGGCAGGTCGTACGGTTCTGGCATGGAGCGAACCACGGGGGTGCAGGCCTACTACGCCGAGTCGGCGGAGCGGCTGGCAAGGGTGTACGAGAGCGTCCCCTTCGAGTCGGTGCACGAGGCGCTGCTGGATCTGCTGCCGGAGGCGCCCGCGCGGGCGCTGGACGTCGGCGCGGGGACGGGGCGGGACGCGGCGGCACTGGCCCGGCGCGGGTTCACGGTCGACGCGGTGGAGCCGGTGGCGGAGCTGCGGGACCTGGCCGAGCGGCTGCATCCCGGCAGCGGGGTGACCTGGCGGGCGGGTGCGCTCCCGGAGATACCCGGCGTCCAGGGGCCGTACGACATCGTCCTGCTGTCCGCGGTGTGGATGCACCTGCGGCCGGAGGAACGGCCCCTCGCCATGCGGCGTCTGGCCGAACTGCTCGCCCCCGGCGGGATCCTGCTGATCACCCTGCGGCGCGGCGAGCCGCCGGTGGACCGGAGGATGTTCGACATATCGCCGGAGGAGGTCGCCGGGCATGGGGCAGGGGCGGGGCTGAGGCTGCTGCGGATCGTGGACGAGAAGGCGGACCGACTCGGCCGTGACGCGGTTCACTGGAACGCCGTGGCGCTCCAACTAGGCTGACGTCATGGCACCGAACATTGCGACCAACAAGGCCGTCTCGCTGGACGAATTGCTGGACTTCGTACGGCCCCGGCACCGGGCGATCCTGCTGACGCGGCGGGGGGACGGGTCACCGCAGGCCTCGCCGTTGACCTGCGGGGTGGACGACTCCGGGCGGATCGTCGTCTCGACGTACCCGGAGCGGGCCAAGACGCGGAACGCGAAGCGGGACTCCCAGGTCAGCGTGATCGTGCTGAGCGACGACTGGAACGGACCGTGGGTGCAGGTCGACGGGACCGCCGAGGTCGTCGACTCGCCGGAGTCCGTGGAGCCGTTGGTGGAGTACTACCGGAACATCGCGGGTGAGCATCCTGACTGGGACGAGTACCGGGCGGCGATGGTGAAGCAGGGCAAGTCGATCATTCGGGTGACGCCGGTGCGGTGGGGTCCCGTGGCGACGGGTGGGTTTCCTGAGCGGCTGGCTTCGCCGGACGCCTGAGGGGCCCTGTGACGCCGACCTAAGCGGATTCGACCATCGCCTCGATTCCCTTGATCAGCAGGTCCAGGGCGAACGTGAAGTCCCTGTCCCTCATCTCCTCCACCGTGTCGCCTCCCCTCGCCGTCATGATCTCCTCGTTCTCCTTGAGGATCTCCGTGGCGCCGGGGGCCCGGGTCGCGGTGGTCATGGCGTGACGGAAGTAGGCCTCCTGGGTCATGCCGGCCTGGGCGGACCGGGCGATGAAGTGGCCCTCGATGGTGCCGAAGCCGTAGACGAACTGGAAGACGGCGGAGATCGCGCCGGTGATGCCGTGTGCGGGCAGGCCGGTCTTGCGGATGACCCGGTGCACGATCCGGGAGAGGGTCAGGGAGTTGGGGCCGATGTTGAGGAAGGTGCCGGCCAGCGGGGAGACCCAGGGGTGCCGGACCAGCAGGCCCCGGTACTCCCTGGCTACCGTGCGCAGTTGGTCCCGCCAGTCCTCGTCGGCCTCCGGGTCCGGCAGGTCCAGTTCGCCGAAGGTCGCGTCCAGGGCGAGTTCGAGGAGGTCGTCCTTGGTGTCGACGTACCAGTAGACGGACATCGCGGTCACGTTCAGTTCGGCGGCCAGCCGCCGCATGGAGAACTTGGCCAGCCCTTCGGCGTCCAGGAGACGGACCGTCACCTCGGTGATCCGGTCCCGGTCCAGTCCGGACGGCTGCCCGCCGCCACGCCCGCCCCGGCGCACCTTGCCCTCCAGCCACACACTGGTCCGACCCGAGGCCTTCTGACCTGCGTTGGGCATGGCGCACCTTTCGAAAACATCCGTCCACTTGCAAAGATGCTAGGCCTTGCAGGGGCGCGAGCCGTCTCGATGTGCGGCTGCGCCGCGTGGGCGCGACCAGCCACGACGGACTCGCACCCGCCGACGGCCGAAGCCGCGAGCTCCTAGGCTCCCTCTGCCCGCTCAGCCCGCCGCAGCAACACCGCGGCGACCACTCCGCCCAGCAACACGGCGCCCGCCCCCACCAACTGACTGTTCTCCAGGCCGGAGGCGAACGCCTCGGTGATCCGCGCCCGCTCCTGTGCCGACCCCGCCTGCGCCAGCGCCGCCGGCAGGGACGCCGCCGCCACCGAGACCAGCGCCGCGAAGCGGGAGTTCAGCACGGCGCCCAGCACCGCGACCCCGAGCCCCTGCCCGAACTCGGCGAGCGTTCCGTTGATACCGGCCCCCACCCCGGCCTTCTCCGGAGGAATCGCGCTCATGACGGCGTTGGCCATGGCCGGCATCGCGAAGGCGACCCCCGCGCCCATGACGACCAGGCCGGCCAGCATGCCACCGTACCCGTGACGACCGAGCACGGCGATCGCCGCGAGGCCCACCGCCAGACAGGTCATCCCGATGGCGATCGTGAGCGGGGTGCCGACCCTCGGCAGGAGCTTCGCGCTGACCCCGGTGAGGTTGAGGGCGACGATGGTGAGGGCGAACGGCGCCGTCCGCAGTCCGGCCTCCAACGGGTCGTATCCGAGGACGAACTGCAGGTGCTGCGTGAGCAGGAAGAGCGATCCCGCCATGCCGAAGGCGACGAGGATCGCGCCCGCGACGGCCCCGGTGAACCGCTGGTTGCGGAAGAAGTGCATGTCCAGCATGGGGTACGGGACGCGCAGTTCCCATACCGCGAACCCGGTCAGCACCACGGCTCCGACCGCGGCGGAGGTGAGGGTGGTGGCGGAGGTCCAGCCGTGGTCCGGGCCGGAGATGATCGCGTAGACGACGCTCGTCATGCCGATCGTGGAGAGCAGTGCGCCGAGCAGGTCGGGGCGGTCGCCCTGCGGGTTCTTGGACTCGGGCACCAGGACCAGGACGGCCACCAGGCCGATGGCCGCGACCGGGATGTTGATGAGGAAGATCGCGCCCCACCAGAAGTGGTCGAGCATCACGCCGCCGAGCAGCGGTCCTACGGCGAAACCGAGCGAGTTGACCGTCGACCAGAGGCCGATCGCCTTCACGCGTTCGCCGTCGTCGAAGATCTGGACCACGACGGCGAGGGTGGTGGTGATGAGGAGCGCGCCGCCGACGCCCATGCCGGCGCGGGCCGCGATCAGCTGTTCGCTGGTGGTGGCCAGACCGGCCACCAGGGAGCCGACGCCGAACAGGGCCAGGCCCGCCATCAGCAGCTTCTTGCGGCCGTAGCGGTCGGCGGCGCTGCCCGCGGTGAGCAGCAGACCGGACTGCACCAGCGAGTACGCGTTGATCATCCACTGGATGTCGGAGGTGGCCGCGCCCAGTTCGCGGGTGAGCGAGGGGATCGCGACGTTCAGGACGGTGTTGTCGAGCAACACCGTCAGCTGCGCGAGACAGATGACGCCGAGTATCAGCCAGCGCTGGGGATGGCCCTGGGAGACGGCGACGAGAGCGGGTGCGGGAGCGGACATGCCGTACACCGTAGAACAGTTCCCATACGCTGTACAACAAACTTTCCCGGCCGCGGACAGGGCTGAGGGGCGGCGACCGTGTGGGTCGCCGCCCCTCAGCCCTGTTCGGGTCCTGCGTCAGCCGCTCGCCTTCTGGGTGAGGTCGTAGAAGGTGGCCGAACCGACCGTCACCTTCTTGAAGTTGGCCTCGACCCACGAGGTGATCTGCGCGGACGTACCGCTGCTGCTGCCGCCCATGCCGCCGCCCGAGCCGCTGGAGATGAAGTAGTGGATCTTTCCGTCCGCCACGTACTCCTTGAACTGGGCCAGGGTCGGGGACGGGTCCGTGCCGTTGAAGCCGCCGATCGCCATGACGGACTCGTCGGTGGCCAGCTGGTAGCTCGCGGCGTTCTGGGCGCCGATCGCGGCCGCCGCCCAGGTGTAGTCGTCCGCGTCCGCCTTCAGCAGCTTCTTGGCCTCGGCGGAGACGGTCGCGCCGTTGAGCAGGCCGCCGACACCGCCGCCACCGCCCATGCCGCCGCCGTCACCCGTGGTGCCGCCGGGCATGCCGCCCTGCTGGTTCTGCGTGTTGCCGTTGCCCTGGGTGTTGCCGTTCTGGCCGGGCATCCCGCCGCCGAAGCCGCCGGTACCGCCCGTGCCGCCGCCCGGGAAGCCCTGGCCCTGCTGACCCTGGCCCTGGGTGGTGCCGTTGCCGTTCTGGGTCCCGCCGCCCGGGCCGCCGCCGAAGCCGCCGCGCCCGCCGCCACCGGGACCGCCGCCCATCATGCTCGCGCCCGCGGGACCGGCCGTCGGGATGGACCCGGTGTGCGCGGAGTTCACCGTGCTCAGCGTGTACGCCGTCGGGCCGGCCAGCGCGGCCACGATGCCCAGGGCCGCGGCACCGAGCGCGAGCTGCCGGCCGAGCCTGGCCACGAAGATCAGGCCGAGCGCTGCGACCAGGCCGCCGGTCAGGACCAGCCACTTCAGCCAGGGCAGGTGGTCGGGGGTGCGGTTGAGGAGGACGTACCCCCAGGCGCTCCCCGCCACGACGGAGGCCGCGAGGGTGAGCGAGGCCCACATCTCGGCGCGCTTCTCCCACAGGATCCCGGCGCCCATGCCGACCACGGCGGCGATGTAGGGGGCCAGGGCGATCGTGTAGTACTGGTGGAAGATGCCCGCCATGTAGCTGAAGACCACCAGGGTGATCAGCAGCGAGCCGCCCCAGACGAGGAACGAACCGCGGGTCACCGACGTCCGCTTGAGCTTGCGCGTCGCCACCAGGCCCGCGACCAGCAGGATCAGCGCGGCCGGCAGCAGCCACGAGATCTGGCCGCCGATCTCGGAGTTGAACATCCGGTCCCAGCCGGTCTCGCCCCACTGACCGGTGCCACCGGCGCCGCCACCGCCGCCGACGCTGCCGGTCTCCTCGCCGTTCAGACGGCCGAGGCCGTTGTAGCCGAAGGTCAGCTCGAGGAAGGAGTTGTTCTGCGACCCGCCGATGTAGGGGCGGGAGGAGGCGGGCCACAACTCGACGATCGCGACCCACCAGCCGCCGGAGACGATCAGGGCACCGGTCGCGGCGGCCAGCTGACCGAAGCGCTTCTTCAGGGAGACCGGCGCGCAGACCGCGTACACGATCGCCAGCGACGGCAGGATCAGGAAGGCCTGCAGGGTCTTCGCGAGGAACGCGAAGCCGATCGCGACCCCCGCCCACACCAGCCACTTCGTCTTGCCGTCCTCGATGGCCCGGACGACGAAGTAGCAGGCCAGCGCCATCAGCAGGGCCAGCATGGCGTCGGGGTTGTTGAACCGGAACATCAGCGCCGCGACGGGGGTGAGCGCGAGCACGGCGCCCGCGATCAGACCGGCCCCGGGGCTGAACCGTCGGCGCACGGACGCGTAGACGACGGCGACCGTGCCGACGCCCATCAGGACCTCGGGGCCGAGGATCGTCCACGCGTTCAGGCCGAAGATCCTGGCCGCGATCTCCATCGGCCACAGGAAGGCCGAGGGCTTGTCGACGGTGATGGCGTTGCCCGCGTCCAGCGAGCCGAAGAACATCGCCTTCCAGCTCTTGGTGCCGGCCTGGACGGCCGCCGAGTAGAAGGAGTTGGCGTAACCGGAGGCGCTCAGGTTGTAGAAGTAGAGCGCCGCGGTGGCGAGCAGCAGGCCCCAGAAGGCCGGGCGAGCCCAGCGCGGGTCCTCGGGGCGGCCGCGCCACAGTCTGCGCGCGAGGGGCTGCTTGGGTTCACCGGACTCGGGGGCCGGGGGAGCGACCGGCGCCTCGGGGGCCGTCGCCGCCCGACCCCACCCGGAACCCTGCTGGGTCGGATGGTCGGTCTGCGTGGTCATCAGGAGTCCCTCGGGTCGGTGTCGGTCGGGCGCACCGGCTGCAACTGCACGGTGGCGTCCCTCCAGGAGCGCTGCTCCGCGGCTTCACCGGCGCGGAACTCGGTCGTCTCGTACGGCGACGGCGGCGCCGTGGCGTACTGGTGCGCGGTGGGGCGCTGGGGCAGCGGCGCGCAGGGCTGCTGGGTGGAGTAGGTCGGCGAGGACGGGGTGTGGCCGGCCACCACCGTGGAGCGGGGCTGGTCGTCGTCGCGGTCGGGGAAGACCCAGGCCCTGAAGAGCAGGAAGCGCAGCACGGTCGCCGCGAGGTTGGCGGCGATCAGCACCGCCAGCTCGGTGGAGTGCGCGGGGTCGCTGCTGGCCGCGTTGAGCGCGGCGAGCGAACCGCTGGTCAGCGCGAGGCCGATACCGAAGACGACCAGGCCCTGCGCCTGGTGCCGGACGGCCCCGCCCCGCCCGCGCACCCCGAAGGTCAGGCGCCGGTTGGCGGCGGTGTTGGCGACCGCGGAGACCAGCAGGGCCAGCGCGTTGGCGATCTGGGAGCCGCCGAACTGCCGGAAGGCGCTGTAGAGGACGAGGTAGAAGAGGGTCGACAGACCGCCGACGACACAGAACCCGACGAGCTGGCGGGCCAGCCCCTTGGGCACGTCCTGGATCTCGCGGTCGCGCGGGTCGTCGCCGAACGGCCGGGTGATCCGGTCCAGCGGCAGCGATCCGCTCGCCAGGGCCTTGCCCACCCGCCACACCCCCTTGAGGTCCTCGGTCGCCGTCTTCACGATGTGCACGGTGGAGTCGGGGTCGTCGACCCAGTCGACGGGCACTTCGTGGATACGAAGGCCCGCGCGCTCGGCGATGACCAGCATCTCGGTGTCGAAGAACCAGCCGGTGTCCTCGACGAGCGGCAGCAGGACCTGCGCCACGTCACGCCGGATGGCCTTGAAGCCGCACTGCGCGTCGGAGAAGCGGGCCTGGAGCGAGCCGCGCAGGATGAGGTTGTAGGCGCGGCTGATGAACTCGCGCTTGGGGCCGCGTACGACCCTGGAGCTGCGGGCGAGCCGGGAGCCGATCGCCAGGTCGGAGTGGCCCGAGATCAGCGGGGCCACCAGCGGCAGCAGGGCGTTGAGATCGGTGGACAGGTCCACGTCCATGTACGCGAGGATCGGGGCGTCCGAGGCGGACCACACGGTCCGAAGGGCCCGGCCGCGGCCCTTCTGCTCCAGCCGGAAGGCCTTGACCTCCGAGATCTCCGCCTCCAGCCGCTGCGACACTAGGGGAGTGGTGTCCGTCGACGCGTTGTCCGCGATGGTGATGCGGAACGCGTACGGGAACGTGCGCTTGAGGTGCTCGTGCAGTCTCAGCACACACGGCTGGAGGTCCTTCTCCTCGTTGTAGACGGGGATCACTACGTCCAGGACAGGCGTACCGGCGTCGCCGGCCGGGAGGTGCTCCCGCGCCGGCAGGGTGCCGGGAGAAGAGTCGCTTCGCATGTGAACGACTCTGGTCAAGCCCCCTGTTGCACCCATATGGCGGCGCTGTGCTGTGCCTGTGAGTGCGATTGCCAGTTCGTTTCGGGCGCCGGACGCGGGGTCACGGGACCGAGCGCGGGCAGGTGCATGGTGAACACGGTGCGCCCGGGAACGCTGTCGACGGTCACGGCACCGCCGTGCGCGGTCGCGACGGCCTGCACGATGGCGAGGCCCAGCCCCGTCGAGCCGGAGGCACGCGAGCGCGAGGAGTCACCGCGCGCGAACCGTTCGAAGACGTGCGGGAGCAGGTCGGACGGGATGCCCTGGCCGTTGTCCTCGACGTCCACGCACATCCAGGGGCCGCGCCGCTGGATGCGCGCCGTGACGGTCGTGCCCTCAGGGGTGTGTTTGCGGGCGTTGCCGAGCAGGTTGATGAGCACCTGCTGGAGCCGGGCCGCGTCACCGGAGACGAGGGCGGGTTCGTCGGGCAGGTCCAGGCGCCAGTTGTGGTCCATGCCGGCCGCTCGGGCATCACTGATGGTGTCCACGACGAGCGGGATGAGGTCGGTCTGCTCGAACTGCAGCGGCCGCCCGGCGTCCAGGCGCGCGAGCAACAGCAGGTCCTCCACGAGCAGCGTCATACGGCCCGCCTCGGACTCGATACGGCCCAGAGCGTGCCGGGTGTCGGGGCCGACCTCTTCCCTGCCGCGTCTGGTGAGCTCGGCGTACCCGCGGATGGAGGCGAGCGGGGTCCGCAGCTCGTGACTGGCGTCGGCCACGAACTGGCGCACCCGCATCTCGCTCTGCTGGCGGGCATGCAGGGCGCCGTGGACGTGGTCCAGCATGCGGTTGAGCGCGGAGCCGACCTGTCCGACCTCGGTGTGCGGATCGCACTCCGCCTCGGGGACCCGCTCGCTGAGGTTGACCTCGCCGGTGTGGAGCGGGAGTTCGGAGACCCGGGTGGCGGTGTTGGCGACCCTGCGGAGGGGGCGGGTGGCGAGCCCGACCAGCACGTAACCGGCGATGACGGCCGCGCCGAGACCGGCGGCGGTGACGCTGACCTCCACGAGGATCAGGGTGTCGATGGTGGCGTCGACGTCCGTGGTGGGGAGGGCGACGTAATAGGCGGAGGTGTCGTTGCTGGAGTACCGGACGAGATAGTCACCGATGCCGGGCAGCTCCACCTTGTGCTGCTTGTTGTCCTTGGGAACCGTGCTGAGCACCTTGATCTGGGCGGCCGTGAGGCTCTCGGCGGTCATCCCGAAGTTCTGGTCGGAGCCCGACTTCACCCCGCGCTTGGCGTCGGTGATCTTGCCCTTCTCCACCTTGGCCGCGATCGTGCCGTCCGGCCCCGGGCCGATGACGAACTTGGCGGGGGTGTTCTGCTGGTTGCCCTGCGCGCCGAGCTGGCCGTTCTTGTCGTCACCGTTGCCGTTGGCGCCGTTCGCGAACTTCCCGGGCGGGAACTCACGCGGCGCCGCCCGTGACGAGGCCTCCTTCAGCTTGCCGCTCAGCTGGTCGTACAGATGTGACCGCAAGGCCAGCGTGGTCACCGTGCCGATCACCGAGCAGACCACGGCGATCAGCACCACCGACGCGACGACGAGCCGCGTCCGCAGCGTGCGCGGCTTGCCTGCTCGCCCTGCCCGCTTCTGCGCCCGCGGCCGTCGTCGTCCGCTCATGAGGCGGCGGGCTTGATCAGATAGCCGGCTCCGCGCCGCGTGTGGATCATCGGCTCACGTCCCGCGTCTATCTTCCGGCGCAGGTAGGAGATGTAGAGCTCGACGACGTTGGCCTGGCCGCCGAAGTCGTACGACCACACGCGGTCGAGGATCTGCGCCTTGCTGAGCACCCGCCTGGGGTTGCGCATGAGGAAGCGCAGCAGTTCGAACTCGGTCGCGGTGAGGTGGATGTTCTCTCCGGCACGCGAGACCTCGTGGCTGTCCTCGTCGAGCGTGAGGTCACCGACGACCAGCACGGAGTCGCTGCGGCGGTCGGCGGCACCGGATCGGCGAATGAGCCCACGCAGCCGGGCCACGACCTCTTCGAGGCTGAACGGCTTGGTGACGTAGTCGTCGCCACCGGCGGTGAGCCCGGCGATGCGGTCCTCGACGGCGTCCTTCGCGGTCAGGAACAGCACCGGCACGTCCGGCAGCTCACGCCGAAGCCGCCCGAGGACGGCCAGTCCGTCCATGTCGGGAAGCATCATGTCGAGAACGACGGCGTCGGGCCGGAACTCCCGCGCGGTCTGCACGGCACCCTGGCCGTCTCCCGCACTCCGGATCTGCCATCCCTCATAGCGAAGAGCCATGGACAGCAGTTCGGTGATCGACAGCTCGTCGTCCACCACAAGCACCCGGACGGGGCTCCCGTCCGGCCTCAGCAGTTCGGTGCGCCCCTGGGGCGAGGTCGTGGTCATGGCGAACACCATGTCGGGGCCCCCTGAGAGCACCCTTTCGGATATCTGTGATTTTCCTGAGAAACGCACAGGCGGCTCTCAGGGAACCCCTGGGGAATCCCTTGTTCGACGGGCGGAAGAGCCACCCGCCCGAGACTCCGACCGCTACCGGACAGGCCCCTGCTCGTCCACATGGACCGTCGGCGCGCCGAGGAACACCTCGGCGCCGACCGGGCCGTAGGCGATGTTGAAGGTGTCCAGCCAGTACGACCAGTCCCGCAGCCCTACGGCACTGCTGAAGCGGTAGTTGAGCCGCCACCGCACCCACTGCCCGGGCTCGAGCCGCACGCCCGGACGCCGCCGCGGCCGGGGCGGCACCCCGAACATCGGTCTCACCCTGGGCAGGACCCGCAACCGCCCGTCCGCCTCACGGAGTTGGACGTCGACGCCTCTGAGGCTGTCGCCCTGGTGGTCGTGCGGCACGAAGTCGTCCCGCTCGTCCATCCGAACCGCGTGGACGAACGGCTCCCCGTCGCGCCCCACCGCGGACGGCGGCAGAACGAAGCCGACCGGAGCCGCGTTCCTCCTTGTCGCGGCCTCGCCGCCACGGGACTGCTTCGTCCACGACGTGCGTATCCACTGCACGGTGACGTCCATCCCCGGCCCTCCCCCTCATCAGAACAACCCGTCCTGAACCCCCGGCTTCTCCTTGAACTCTCTCATCGGCACGGTGATTTCCGCCCCGTCGGCCGGAACCAGATCCCACCCGGTCATCAGCCGTGTGTCCAGTACGACGACTCCCCCGCCCTCCGTCTCCAGGTGCAGGTCCGGCCCGGCGGCCGCGATGAGCCGGCCGCCCACCGACCCGCCCGCGACGAGCTCGCTCACCTCACCGACGGCGGCGGGCAGGCCGGCGAGGCCGAAGACCTCGACGTGATCGACCGGTTCGTAGGGCGCGCGCTCCAGGGACTCGGGCCAGCCGCCCAGTGTCACCGCCCGCGCGTGCAGTTCGGCGATCTCGGCGGCCCGCTCGGCGGCCGACGCCGGCAGGGCGGACCGGACGGCCCGCTTGTCGCCGTACGGAATGCGGTCCGGCACCGAGAGGGCCGCCCGCAGCAGTTCCTCGGTGCGCCGGGCGGCCATGAGCGGACCGGTGCCGAGCCAGCTGAAGCAGACGGCGCCCTGCTCCCACAGACGCGTGCTCCCCCGCTCGTGCGCCGTGATGCCGACCTTGACCATGCCGGGCCCGAACCACGCCAGGTACACCCGGTACGGGCGGGGGTCGTCCGCGAGGGTGTCGGCGGCCACGGAGTGCGCCCGGTCCAGCCGCGCACACTCCTCGCACCGCGCCCCCGTGCTCCGCCCCGACACCGCGGCCCGCGCCGGACACGCACGCCTCCGCGCTCCC
Organism: Streptomyces sp. SAI-127; assembly: GCF_029894425.1. Taxonomy (NCBI): domain Bacteria; kingdom Bacillati; phylum Actinomycetota; class Actinomycetes; order Kitasatosporales; family Streptomycetaceae; genus Streptomyces; species Streptomyces sp. SAI-127. Next base: position 5,378,767 of record NZ_JARXYJ010000001.1, on the reverse strand, counting down.
ACACATGTCCGCACACCCCCCTCCGCGACCCCGAAGGCCACCCGCTTCCCCCAGGTCAGCGCGCTGCTCCGACCGCCGACCCACCGCAACACGGGCCCACCCGCCGACCACCGCAGCCCCGAGCACTTCCATGCCTGTGCCATCCCTCACGAGGGTAGGGGGCGCCACTGACAATGAGGATCACGCGAGTATGCGGAGACCGGTCTGCGGGAGCCGGGGACCGGTCCGCAGGATCCGGAGCCCCTCCCCGGCAGCCGGAGACCGGTCTGGGGGAGCCGGAGGACCGGCCTGGGGGAGCCGGAGACCAGCCCGCGGGATCCCGAAGACCGGTCCGCGCCAGCCGAAGACCAGCCCGCCGGAACCGAAGACCCGTCCGCGCCAACCGAAGACCAGCCCACCGGAACCGAAGACCCGTCCGCGCCAACCGAAGACCAGCCCACCGGAACCGAAGACCCGTCCGCGCCAACCGAAGACCAGCCCACCGGAACCGGAGGACCGGCCTGGGGGAGCCGGAGACCAGCCCGCCGGAACCGAAGACCCGTCCGCGCCAGCCGAAGACCAGCCCGCCGGAACCGGAGGACCGGCCTGGGGGAGCCGGAGACCAGCCCGCCGGATCCGGAGACCGGTCCGCGGCAGCCGGAAACCGGTCTGCGGGAGCCGCGACGCGAGGACTCCGGGGAGTTCAGCCCACCGACTCCACGGAGACGGGTTCTGGTTCCGCCGTCGCTGCCGCCCTGGGCTCGACCACCGGGGTCCGCGAACCTCCCCGCCCCGCCATCCGGCACCCGACGCAACCGACGTGGCCCTGCCGCGCGCTCGTGTCCCGCACCCGCATCCCCCACTGCTCGCGCGGCCGGCGCCCCGGTGGCTTGCCCCAGCCGGCCAGGTGCAGGGCCCAGGTGACGAGGGCACCCACCGCGGTGATCGCGAGACCACCGGTCATCACGACACCGGACACCGTGCACACCCCCAGCCCGAGCACGGCCGTCCCGACGGTCGCGATGCCGAATCCGGTCCACCCCGCGACCGTGTGCCCCTCGTCATACTGATGTGCACTCACAGATCCTCCTCGACCAGATCCCTCACACCCTAAGAAATTTAGCGCAGAAACCTCTCACGCGCTAAGAGAAATCCAGTACGTCTCAGAGAATCAGGAACCCGATGTCCGCCGAGCCCCGCCCCACCGCCACTCCGGCCCAGACACGGGAGGCGATGGACCTCTTCATCGCCACCGCCCACCTCGGCCAGCAGGAGATGGCCCAGCGGCTTGGTCTGAACGTCACCGACCTGCTCTCCCTTCGCCTGCGTCCTGAAGGCCGGCGAGGACCTCCTCACCGCGGGCGACCTCGCCGAGCACGCCCATGTCACGACCGGCGCGGTCACCGGCATCCTCAACCGCCTCGAACGCGGCGGCTACGTCACCCGCGTCCCCGACCCCACCGACCGCCGCCGCGTCCGGGTCGCCGCGCTGCCCGACGCCGTGGCCAAGGTCGTCGCCCTCTACCAGCCGTACTACGACCGCCTGGACGCCGTCTTCGCGGGCTACTCCGCCGACGAGATCGCCGTACTCCACGACTGGTTCAGCCGTTCGACGAACCTCGCGCTCGCCTATATCGAGGAGCTGCGGGCAAAGGACGCGGACGGCGAGTAGCGGGACCGCCCCACCCCGGGGGTGGAGCTAGCCCCACCTCTCATTCGGGAGGGCACTCCATCGTTCCGGCGAGCCCGCGACGGCATCGTTGATCTCAGCCGATCCACCCCGGATCAGGCGGATCGAGAAGCCCTCGCCGAGCCGGAGGAAACACCATGGAGCCGAAGACGGCCGACAGGACCCAGTCCCCGTCCTCGCCCTCCTCGCCGTCCTCGCCATCCTTGTCCTCCCCGGCCACCCCCGGCCCCCTCGCCTCCTTCGTCCGCTTCGTCGTCTGCGGCGGCGGGATCGGCGTGCTCTCCAGCTTCGCCGTACCGCTGGTGGCGATGACGATGCCGTGGGCGGTCGCGAACGCGGTGATCACCGTGGCGTCGACGCTCCTGTGCACCGAGCTCCACGCCCTGTTCACCTTCGGCACCGGCCGCCGCCCCGGCTGGCGCCGGCACCTCCAGTCCTCCGGCTCCGCGGCGGCCGCGTACGCCGCCACCTGCGCCGCGATGTTCCTCCTCCACGTCATCCAGTCGGCGCCGAGCATGCTCACGGAACAGGCCGTCTACCTCACCGCGTCCGGCCTGGCCGGCATCGGCCGCTTCCTGGTCCTGCGCCTGTTCGTCTTCACGAGCGGCCGCAAGAGCCCGCTCCAGCCTCGGCGCCCTGTGCTCCCCCTGCCCCGCCCCGTCCTCACCCACGCCGCCGTGGGCGCCACCGCCTGACGTACGGTCACCACGCATCGCTTGCCCCGAAACAACCTGTCGTGCGCGGGCGCGGAGACTGGCGGGAGCCCCTGTCCACGGCCCGGCGTCTGGTCGCCGACGATCTGGGCGGCGGCTTCGGGGCGGAGCTCGTCGTCCGTCAGCCCGAGAGCGAGCCGGAGACCGAGGTCCGGGTGTACGTCTTCCGGCTCGACCGGGGGCGGGCGCCCCGCCCATGGGAGGCCCTGCCAAGGCGCCAGGCGTTCAGGCCGCCAGGTAACGCCGTAGGGCCTCCACCCCGTCGGACACGAACGTCCCCCGCCCGACGACCTCCAGCAACTCGCCCTCGCCGAACCAGCCGTGCCACGCGATCTCCGCCGGATCGGGCACGAGCGCCCCGGTCAGGACGACTTCGTGCACCCCGAGCCAGTAGGGGCTGATCTCGCCCCGGCACAGGAACTTGAAGAGGAAGCGGGGTGTCCCGGACACCCCCAGTTCCTCGGCGAGTTCACGGGCCGCCGCCTCCTCGTACGACTCCCCGATGTCCGCCGCCCCGCCCACCAGCCAGTTGTACTGACCCGGGAACCGGGAATCGTTCTCCGGCCGCCGATGCACCAGAATCCGCCCGTCCGGATCACGGCAGATTGTGGTCGCGATCCGGTGCAGCCACTTCTTCTCGATGGCCTCCGCCCGGTCCACCACCCCGATGACCCGGTCCTCCTCGTCCACCCGCTCCACCAGTTCGCCCATGACGGTCACGATCGCAGAGGGGTACGACAACGCCCTGTTGGGGGCTGCCGACACCCTGGAGGTACAGCTGCCCCCACCCCGGACTGGGCGGCGGGCTCCATGTCGCCGTCCCGGAATCGGCGGCATCGTAGACGCCATCGGATCCCGGATCCCCGGGCCCCGCCCCGAGTTCACCGCCCTCCTCCTCGCATCGCCCTCCGGAAGGAACACCATGAGCCCGCTGCTGTCCTCCCCGACCTCCCCGGCCTTCCCGTCGATCGAGATCTCCCCCGAGAGCGAACTGGCCCCGCTCCTCACCGCCTGGGACCTGGCCCACCCCGCCGCCGACCCCGACTGGCGCCACCTGCTCGACGAACTCGCCCACCCCCGCACCACCCAGGCCTTCCACGGCCTGGCCACGACCGCCGCATGACCTCGTGCCACGCCATCACCCCCACCGCAAGAGGCCCCGGAGATCCACTCCGGGGCCTCTCTCATGTTCAGGGCGGGGTCAGAGCTCCAGCGTCGCCAGGTCCTGCCGGAAGACCACACGCGCCGCCCGGGTCACGTCTCCGTGAGCCTGCCGGGCGGCGTGGTATTCATCTGGTTCGGCGGTCCTGCAGCCTGTTGTCCCTGACCGGCCGTACGCCACGACAAAGCCCCCTCCGGAATGATCCCGAGGGGGCTTTGAACTGCTGTGCACTCGGCAGGATTCGAACCTGCAACCTTCTGATCCGTAGCTCTATGTGGATCGGTCAGTGGCGGTCATACCGGTTGCGCTACGGCCCTTCAAGGACGCTGCCGGGCGGAGTCGGTTGCCGTGGTTGCTGTACTTGGCTGCTGTACTGCTGGCGCATCCGTGGCCGAGAGACAATCCAGTGCTGCGGATCAATTCGGGGAGCCCAGGCCAGAGCGGGGTGGGGGTGGTCACCTGTGGGTGCCGTCTGTCAGCGTTGGTCGGCTCGGACGGTCCAGGGACGGCCCAGGCGCCTTCCTCGGGCCCAGGATGCGCCCGCGCTCGGGTCAGAGGAAAATAGTGGGTTCGGAGGGGGCCACGGGATACCGAGGTGGTTGCAGTGACTCCGACCCGCGAGAACGCCCTCGACCACCTTGTTGTGATGATGTTCGAAAACCGGTCCTTCGACAACCTGCTCGGCCGCCTCTACGAACCCGGTGAGGTCGATGCGTTCGAGGGTGTCGCGGGCAAGGACCTGGCGAACCCGATACCGGACTGGGCCGACGACGGACCGGAGCGCGGGAGTGTCCACTACGACGTCGCCACCTCGATGAACACCCCGAGCCTGGATCCGGGCGAGGAGTACCCACACGTGAACACCCAGCTGTTCAACGTGCTCGACCGGCCCGGGCAGGCAGGGCTCGCCCCGCCCTACAACGCACCCCCGGCCGGCACGCGGCCCACCATGGACGGCTTCGTGACCGACTACATCAGCACCTGGTGGGCGAGCACGGGACGCCAGCCGTTCTTCCAGGAGTACCGGCAAATCATGGAGGGCTACACACCCGAGCAGATGCCCGTGATCTCATCGCTCGCCAAGGGCTTCGCGACCTTCGACCACTGGTTCTGCGACGTGCCCTCTCAGACCTTCACCAACCGATCCTTCTTCCACGCCGCCAGCGCATCGGGGCAGGTCGTGAACATGGGCGACGGCTCGGACTTCGTCCGCAACAACACGGCCGAGACCCTCTTCGACCACCTCGACACGGCGGGCCTGGAATGGCGCGTGTACTGCGACCCGCCCTCGCGCTACTCCCTCACCGGCCTCATCCACGCACCCCGGCTGCGGCAACGGTTCGCGACCAACTTCTTCTCCACCGACCAGTTCTTCGAGGACGCCGAAAGGGGCGAGCTGCCCCCGTACTCCTTCATCGAGCCGCAGATCATCGGCTGGGACCACAACGACATGCACCCGCCGTTCTGGTCCGCCGCCCCCGGACTGGTGTGGGACCCACCGTCCAGCCTCCTGGGCGGCGAAGATCTCCTCGCCCGGATCTACGACGCTGTGCGCACCGCATCCTCCCCGCACGGCTCGAACCACCTGAACACGACCCTGCTCGTCACCTTCGACGAGCACGGCGGCACCTACGACCACATACCGCCCGGCGCCGCACCCGCCCCCATCACCGGTGCCCCGGCAGGCCAGTTCGACTTCCGCTTCAACCGCCTTGGCGTACGCATCCCCACCATCGCCGTATCGGCCTGGACCCCGGCCCGCACGGTCGTCAACCAAGAACATTGGGCCACGTCCGTCATCGCCACCTTGCGCGAGAAGTGGCGTCTTGGACCGCCGCTCACGGCCCGCGACGCTGCCGCCCGGACATTCACAGACGTGTTCACCCTCGACTCCCCGCGGTCCCAGGAGGATTGGCCCGAGGTGACTGCCCAACCCGTCCCGCCGCTGCACGAGTCTCTCGTGCCCTTGGACACCCCGCTGGGCAGCCACGCCAAGGCTCTGTTCGCCGGAGTTTTCGCCATCGGCACGGAACTCGGAGTGCCGGCACCGCCCATCGACCTCGGCACGGCGACGGGGGTCCAGGCACTCGACGCTGTTCATGGGCTGCTTGACAACCTGTTCCCTCAGCTGAAGGGCTGAACTGGACCGTACGGGGGCCTAGGGGGGCTTAGCACTGTTGGGGGCTTACAGGATTTGAACCTGTGGCCTCATCCTTATCAGGTCGATCGAGGTGCTCTCTCGACCGTGTTGAACGTCCGCTGAACCCCGGTCCGGCTGCCGCTGAGGTTCGGCGTTGATCGGCGCCGTACGCCCTTGTTGGTGTCAGCCGCTGGTGTCAGACGACCTAGGCGCCCTTGCCAGTTCGGCTTACGCAGCCTGTCAGTTAATGGTGGTCCCCGCCGGGATCACCGTCGACATCGCTCTGTCGCACCAACTACCGTGCGGCCATGGACTGGTTGCAATCCCTCGCCTTCGCCATCCCCGGCTTGGCACTGGGAACGGCCATCGTCCGGGACTACCGAGGGTTTCGGAGTAGCTTCTACCAGCCCCGGGCGGGACCACCGTCAGAGGCAGCGGAACAACGCTATGGAGGGGTCATCCGGCTCACCGGTTGGGTCTTCATCGTGCTGTCGCTCTACCCGCTCGCTTACGAGACGATCCGACTGTTCCTGTAGGTCTGTGAGCGATCTCGAAAACCGTCGTGGCGCGAGTCACCGTGGGTTCAAATCCCACACCCACCGCGCAGGTTGAAGGCCTCTGACCAGGTCTATCGGTCGGGGGCCTTCGTCGTGCACGCTGCCCGTCCGTGACCGTGGTTCCCCGTGAGTTCCCGGTCTCTCGGGCACGGGAGGGGCACGCGGTCTCGCTGACCCTGTGCCTGATTTCTAAGTGATGACGAGCAGGACGATCCACATCACTGCGGCCAGTGCAGGCAGGCCGTAGACGATGAACGGCAACGTAGTGGGCCCTGGCCTGCGACAGACCGCCTCAGTGGCATCGACATCGGGGAGCTTTGCCCGGATACGCCGATAGATCGCTTGGCAGAATTTGAGGTGCCGGTCGCCAACGAAGAGCCACACTACGGTGCACGCGATGCCGAACATGGCCATCACTCGCGCTGGCCCGCGTCCATCACCGCCTGTCGCAATGGTGCTGTACGCGACAGTGAGGAGTGATTGAGCGATGAGGAACAGGTTGCCCCTCTGAAAAAGCATCTCTCCTTCGTGTAGCCAATGCCCCCACAGACGGGCGTCTTCGGCTTGCCGCTGCTCGTCGTTGCCCGAGACCGTCATGTAAGAGGGCTGCCCGCGGGCACGGGGAACAGTCGGCTCCGGGTAGCTAGCCCCTCAACCACTGATCACCCCTGCTCCCATCCCGTCCGCCGTCGACCCACACACCGTGGAGCGGGCGTGGTTCATGGCGTCCAGGTGGAGCGCGCCACTGTACGAACGACCTGGACGCCATGGGCCGCGTCTGCTCGGCTCTGCCTGGGTCGATGGTGGACGGGATGGGAGGTCCCAACGCTTGCCACGATGCGCCCGCGGCCGGGAACGGCGCCCCCTCCATCCCGGTGCCGGGGCACTCTGCCTCAAGGCGTTGCGGATGCGTCGCGCTCAGCAGATGGGCGACCGGAAAGCCGCCGGGGAGCTCTGGCAGGGAAGCCATGACCTGATCTTCACCACGAAGTACGGCACGCCGATCGAACCGGGCAACATGACCCGCATGTTCGCCCTCCGAGCTCGTCGCGCCGGGCTCCGGGTCATCCCGCTCCGGAACACCCGGCACACATGCAGCTCGCTCCTGGTCGCGCTCAAGGTCCACCCGAAAGTGGCCCAGCGCATCCTGCGGCATTCACAGATCGCCATGACGATGGAGGTCTACGCCGAAGCGAGCGAGGAGGAAGTGCGCGCCGCGATCGGCCAGCTGTCCGACGCCATGGGCGGTACCGGTTGACGCGGTTGCTGTACTTCGCTGCTGTACGCCCCTGAAACGTCAAAGGCCCCGGAGTGATCCGGGGCCTTTGACCTGTGTGCACTCGGCAGGATTCGAACCTGCAACCTTCTGATCCGTAGTCAGATGCTCTATCCGTTAAGCTACGAGTGCTTGTTCTGTTTTCTCGCCGTTCCTTGCCCTTCCGGGCCGCTCGCGGCGACAGGAAGAACATTACATGACTGCCGCTCGCATGTGAAATCCGTTTGCTGTAGCCCTTGTGACCTGCGGAAACACCCATCTGAGCAAGGGGACAACGACGAAGCCCCGGTCGCTTGGACCGGGGCTTCGGTGATCTTGCGCGGAGGCGGAGGGATTTGAACCCTCGATGGGATTTAAGTCCCAAACCGCATTAGCAGTGCGGCGCCATAGACCGGACTAGGCGACGCCTCCCGCACAGCCGCCCGCGCGAGCGCGAGTGGTGCGTGCAGATGATGACACAGTCGAAGGTCGTGCCACCAATCGGTTCCCACGGTACTAGGCGGGCGGGGCGCAGGGCAAAGTGCTTCCGCGCAACGTACGGCACCGTCCGGCGTTAGTCAGGGCATGTCATACGTCACCCGGCTCGGCCGGCTCGCCCGGTTGAGCCCTCTCCCCCTGTTCCTCGCCGCCCTGGCCCCCACCCCCGCGTCGGCCTACACCGACGGCGGAGACCATCTCACCGTCACCGTCCGGGACGCGGGAAACGGCGCCGACGGGACCTTCGAGGTCGACTGTCACCCCACCCGCGGCACCCACCCCGACCCCGCCGGCGCCTGCGCCGTCCTGGAGCGGAACACACGGTGGGGGAAGGACACCTTCGCTCCCGTCCCCGAGGGCAGCTTCTGCACCATGCTCTACGGCGGTCCCGCCACCGCCCACGTCACGGGAACCTGGGCGGGGCGTCCCGTGGACACCCGGTTCGACCGGAGCGACGGGTGCGACATCGCGCGCTGGGACCGGTTCGTGCCGCTCCTCCCCAGCATGGACACCTAGCCACCGAGAGGCGGTCACACGTTCTACTTCACTTCGTCGTGCGACCTCCCTCTCATCCAGCACCCTCCGCACAACGGCTGCGCTTAGACTCCCTCGCGTGACACGTCGCGGGCCCCTTGGCAAGATGGCCCGAGCGGTCGGCAAGGTGCGGTAACAGGGAGGAAGCGTCTCGTGAGCAGCAGGCCATCCCGAGGCGCTGCTCGCCTCGCAGCCATACTCGATGCGCTTCCCGATGCGTTGGTGCTGGTCAACGCCAATGGGACCGTCGTCAACGCCAACACCATCGCGCTGGAGGCGTTCGAGGCGCCGGGCACCGCGCTGGTCGGGCGCGGGCTGCTCGATCTGCTGCCGCACTTCGACTCACGGCTCATCCCGGGCTCCATGCGGCGGCCCGACCACATGGACCCGCGCGGGCGCACCAAGCCGACCCGGATGGTCGCCCGGCGGACCGACGGCACCGAGTTCCCGGTCGAGGTCACCAGCGCCAATCTGGAGAACGGCCAGCAGGCCTACGACGGTTACGGCTACAGCGGCGACGAGCTGCTCATGCTCGTCGTACGCGATCTCACCGGGACCGTGGACACCGAGGCCGAGCTGGCACGGTCGCAGCGGCAGACCGAGATGATCCTGCGGGCCGCCTCGGAGGGCGTCGTAGGGACCGACACCGACGGACGGATCGTCCTCGTCAACCCGGCCGCCGCCCAGATACTGGGTTACCGGGCCAGTGACCTCGGTGGCCGCGAGCTCCACGACCTCATCCTGCACTCCCGCGCCGACGGCACCCCCTTCCCGTACGAGGAGTCCCCGCTCGCCGACACCCTGCGCTCCGGGCGCAAGCACCGGGTGCGCGGGCAGGTGCTGTGGTCGAAGAAGGACGAGAAGGTCCCGGTGGACCTGACGACCGCGCCGGTGCGCGACGGCGACCAGCTCGTCGGTGCCGTGCTCACCTTCACCGACCGGCGGCCCTACGACTCGCTCGCCGACGAGAAGACCGCCGCCGAGAAGGCCCACGCGGCGGAGCTGGAACGGCTCGAGGAGGAGCACGCCTCCGAACTCACCGCGCTGCGGCAGAAGCACATCACCGAACTGGAGGAGCTCCAGGAGCAGCACGACGAGGAAATCGCCTCCGGTGAGGAGCGGTACGCCGCACTCGGAGAGCGCGAGAAGGACCGCTACGAGGCGCTCGCCGGGCGCCACGACCAGCTCCTCACCCTGCTCGGCCGCTCCCTGCGGGGCCCCCTCGACGAACTGCGCCGCGAACTGTCCGCGCTCGCCGCCGACGACGCCGGCCAGCTGTGGCCCGAGGCCAACCAGGTCCTGCACCACCTCTCGGCCGGCTACTCCCGCATCACCAACCTCATCGACAACGTCCTCGGCTACCAGCGACTCGACGCCGGCACCGACGACATCGTCCGTACGAACGTCATGCTCGACGCGGTCGTCGCCGCCGGTGTGGACGGCGCGGTCGAACTCATCGGGCCGGGGCGCGTCCAGTTCGCCGTGCACGCGCCGCCCATCGAGGCCGAAGTGGACGCCCAGCGCCTCGCGACCGCGCTCGCGCATCTCATCGCGGACGTGGCCGGGGTCGACGCGACCGGGAACTCTCCCGTGTCCGCGGGCGGTTACATGGACAACACGGTCGTGGTGGCGGCCGCACAGCGCGGCGAGGGCGTACGGATCGAGGTGCGCGGGCCGTACGCCGGGGGAGACCCGGTGCACGAGCCGATCGTGCGCGGGATCGTGCGCGCCCACGGCGGTGTGCTGCAGACGCACGAGGTGCCGGGCATGAGCGGCAGTGCGTACGTCCTCGAAGTGCCCATCGGCGGCGGGGCGGGGGCCGTCGCTGCTCCCGGTCCGGCCGCGCTGGAGGCCGCCCCCGTGGAGACCGCTCCCGTGGAGACCGCCCCTGCCGAGAGCGGCGGGCGGCGGCGGGCCCGGCGCTCCTCCACCGACTCCTTCCTGGACGCCGACGTCCCGGCCGGCACCGACGAATCCGTGGCGCCCACCGGGCGGCGCAGGCGGCGGGCGGCGGCCGAGCAGGAACAGCCCGTGTCCGTACCGGCGCAGGCCTCCGGCGACGACGGGGACGGCTCCGGCGGTACGGGGCGGCGCCGTGCTCGGCCCGCCGAAGGCGCCGAGGCCGCCGAAGCCGGTGTGTCCGAGGGTGCCGTGATGATGGCCGCCGAGCATGGCGCCGGGTCCGCCGCCGCGGGTACCGGTCTCGGCGGGACCGTGCCGCCGCAGGGCGTGCCCGTGCCGACCGGGCGCCGGGCCCTGCACGACGGCGGCGAACAGCACGCGCTGCCGGCGGCATTGCCCGCGGGCGGCTCCGCCGAACCGGGCCAGTCGCAGGGGCAGCTCCAGGTCGCCGGGCCGGGTTCGTCCGGCACGGGCGTGCCGCAGCAGGACGGGCGCCGACGGCGCGCCCTCGCCGCCGCGTCGGAGCGCGCGGCCGCGCAGGAGGCGGCCCCCCGCGCGGTGTTCGCGCTCCCGCCCGCAGAGGCGGACCGACCGTCCGACGACGCGGCCGCGGCGGGACTGACCCCGGTGCCGGGGCAGATCCCTGGGCAGATTCCGGGCCAGGCTCAGGTCCCGGGGCAAGCTCAGGTCCACGGCCAGGGTCAGGTGCCGAATCAGGGCGCAGGGCCGGCTCAGGTCGCAGCCCCGGCTCACGTCCCGGGCCAAGGCCTCGGGCAGCTCCCGGGCCAGATGCAGGTACCCGGCCAGATCCAGGTGCCAGAGCAGGCACAGGCCCCGAGCCAAGGTCAGGTGCCGAACCAGGTCGCGGGCCCGGCTCAGGTCGCAGGCCCGGCTCAGATCCCTAGCCAAGGCCTCGGGCAGCTCCCGGGCCAGATGCAGGTCCCTGGGCAAGGCCAGGTACCCGGCCAGGTCCAGGCACCGGGTCAGGCACAGGTCCCCGGCCAAGGTCAGGCCCCGGGCTCGCCGCAACTCCCGGGTGAGGTACAGGTACCCGGTCAGATCCAGACACCGGGGCAGGCACAGGTCCCGGGTCAGGTTCAGCCGAACGGCCAGGCCCCGGCCCCCGTTCCGACGGCCGCTCCCACCCCCGCCCCCGTTCCGGCCAACGGCCTCGCCCAAATCCCCGGCGACGGTCACGGTCACGGTCACGACGGTCGGCACGACGCCGTGCCGCACGACCAGGCAGACGACCACACCCCTCCGCAGCCGCACCCCACCAACGCGCCGACAGGTCGCCGCCGACGGGCCGTGGCCCAGCCCGCCGAGGCGCCCGGACAGGGTGTCCAAGCGATCGCCCCCGGCGCGGTGCCGTCCGCCCAGTTCCCGGGTGTCCCCGTGCAGAACGCGACCGGACAGGTCGGCCTGGTGCCGCAGACCGCACCCGCCCCGGCCTCGCCCCTCCAGGCGGCCCCGGTCCAGCCCGGCCTCGCCCCCAACCAGCCCCTCCCCGCCGAGACGCCCCAGCCGCAGGCACCGGCACCGGCGCAGGACCAGTCGCAGGCCACGCCCGCTCCCCAGCCGTGGCCCACCAGCCACGACGCCTCCGGCGCCGCCACACCCGTACCGGCGAACGGCGCCGCCACCGCCGTACCCCCGAACCAGCCCGCCCCCCAGCTCGCGCAGGCCCCCGAAGCCGGTCAGCCCACTCCGCCGCCCGGCACGCCCCTGCAGGCCCGGGTCGCGCAGCCGCTGCCCGCCGAAGCCGCGGCCGCGCCCGTCGACCCGAACTCCACCCAGGGCCGGGCGATCAGCGTGCGCACCCTCGGTCAGGGGGTCCCGTTCACCCGGCAGGCGGCCCAGGTGCAGCAGCCGGGGACGGCCACGCCTCCCCCGCAGCAGTCCGGTGGTTCCGGGCGGCGGCGCAAGCTCGGCACCCGGCCCGACCCCGCTGCCACCGCGGCCCCGGAGCCGGGGGCACGTCCGCATCCGGCGGCCGAGCAGGCCGTAGCGGCACCGGCGCAGACACCGCAGCCGTCGCTGGCCGGGCAGTCGCGGCTCGCGCACGCCACGGAGGCGGCCGGACGGTCGTACGCCATAGGGGCGCCCGACGAGAACGCCGCCGAGGGGCCCGAGCCGCTGGACGGTCCCGGCGGGGCCGTCGAGATCCCGCACACCCCGCGGCCGCAGCCGATGGACGACGAACTGCCCCCGGAGCCGTTGGACAACCCGCGGCGGCTGCTGGTGTGGCCCGCGCCGGACGTGACGACCCAGCAGGCGCTCAGCGACCGTGGGTACCGGCCGGTGATCGTGCAGTCGCGCGAGGAGGTCGACGCGCAGATCGCGGCGTTCCCCGCCGCCCTGTTCGTGGACCCTCTGACCGGGCCGATCACGCGGACCGCGCTCCAGTCGCTGCGGCAGGCGGCGGTGGCGTCCGAGGTGCCGATCATGGTGACCGCCGGGCTCGGGCAGGCCTCGCGGGAGGCGGCGTACGGCGCCGATCCCGCCGTACTGCTGAAGGCACTGGCGCCGCGGGACAGCGAGCAGCACCCGCCGCGCGTGCTGCTGATCGAGGAGCACGCGGAGATCGCGCTGGCGCTGACCGCGACGCTGGAGCGGCGGGGGATGCAGGTGGCGCGGGCCGCGAGTGACACGGATGCCGTGACGCTCGCGGGGCAGCTCAGGCCGAACCTCGTGGTGATGGACCTCATGCAGGTGCACCGGCGGCGGGCCGGGATCGTGGACTGGCTGCGGGCGAACGGGCAGCTGAATCGCACCCCGTTGGTCGTGTACACCGCGGCCGTGGATCAGGCCGATCTGCCTCGGCTGGCCTCCGGTGAGACGGTCCTGTTCCTCGCCGAGCGGTCGACCAGCGCCGAGGTGCAGTCGCGGATCGTGGACCTGCTGGCGCGGATCGGCACCAACTAGGACCGGCCGCGGTCGTCGACCCGGCCGCGGTGCGGGTACAACCACTTTCCGTCGCACGCCGACCGCCATCGGACGGTCACGTGGCCGACGGCCTCCGCGTGCGGCGGTTCGCCCGGCTCGGCGCACGGCTTCGCGATCTCGGCCGCCGTCGGCAGCCCCTCCGCGAGCGACACCGCGTCGGTCGCGTTGCCGACGGCCGCCCCACCATCGCGGGCAGCGGTTCCGCCGGCTCGGCGCCGGGCTTCGCGATCTCGGCCGCCGTCGGGAGCTCCTCCACGAGCGACACCGCGTCGGACGCGTTGCCGACGGCCGCCCCTCCACCGCGGGCGGCGGTTCCGCCGGCTCGGCGCACGGCTTCGCGATCTCGGCCGCCGTCGGGAGCTCCTCCACGAGCGACACCGCGTCGGACGCGTTGCCGACGGCCGCCCCACCATCGCGGGCAGCGGTTCCGCCGGCTCGGCGCCGGGCTTCGCGATCTCGGCCGTCGTCGGCAGCTCCTCCGCGAGCGACCCCTCGTGGATCCACAGGTTGACCTGGTCGGCCGCGCCCGGGTCGGCCGAGTAGACCGGCTTGACGTCGTCCCGTCCCGCTCCGCGCGTCCCGGCCGACCGGCCGTCATCCCCTCCGACCCGCCGCCCTCGCGGCATGGCCCGCGGGACCCGCGTACGGCCTGAGGACATGGCCGGGCAGTCGTTCCGGTGCCGCGCACACCCACCGCCCGGCCCCCTACTTCGTGACCAGCCTCCGCGCCGCCTCCCGCACCGAGGCCCGCAGCCGCTCGTGGTCGCTCTCCTCGGCGCCCACCACGATCCGCCTCATCTGGGGGACGACCACGGCCCAGTTGGCGAGGGCGATCAGCAGAAACAGCAGGTCGCGGGCCGGGATCGCGTCGCTGAGGATGCCCCGGTCCTGGGCGTCCTGGAGGGCGGCGATCTTGTGCCGGTAGTGCTCCTGGCGCCCGGTCTCGTCGGGCAGCTCGCCGGCGCCGTACTCCATTCCCTCCCAGAAGAGGAGGCGCAGCACCTCGGGGTGGGCGGCGTGGTAGTCCATCAGTCGGTCGATCCAGCCCTCGATGTCGTCCGGGTCGACGGGGACGGAGACCGCCAGGTCGAGCATGACCTTCTCCAGGACCTTCGTGAACAGCTCCGCCTTGTTGCCGAAGTAGGCGTAGATCAGCTGCTTGTTGGCCTTGGCCTCGGTCGCGATGCGGTCGATGCGGGCGCCCGCGATGCCGTAGCGGGCGAACTCGGCGACCGCCGCCTCGAAGATCCTGGCCCGGGTGGCCTCGGGGTCCCTTGCTGCTGCCATGGGGCCAGAGTAGAGGGGGCGGGTCAAGTAACCAACTATTTGGTTGACAGGGAATCGACAGGCACCCCAGACTGTTGGACTGTTCCAACCAACCAGTTAGTTGTTAGACCTGGCTCGAAGGAGTCCCCCGGTCATGCCGACAGCAACCGTCACCCGAGGACGGTCCACGCAGGCCCCCGCCCGGCGCGCGGGCTCGCTCCTCCTCGTCCTCATCGCCGTCTGCACCGCCGTCACGGCCGCCAACATCTACCTCGCGGCCCCGCTGCTTCCCCTCATCGCCCGCGACTACGGCTCCACGCCCTCCGCGGTGGCCTGGATCGCCTCGGTCGCGCAGTTCGGCTACGCCTTCGGGCTGCTCGTCTTCGCCCCGCTCGGCGACAGCGTGAACCGACGGCGTCTGGTCGCCGTCCTCTCACTCGTCACCACCGCGGCCCTGACCGCCGCCGCGCTCGCCACCGGCACCACCGCCCTCGCGGCCGCCGTCCTCATCGCCTCCGCGGCGACCGTCGTCCCCCAGCTGCTGGTCCCGCTGGTCGCCCAGCGGGCCCCCGCCGACCGCCGGGCCCGCCATGTCGCGGCCGTCATCGCGGGCCTGTTCACCGGCATCGTCGCGGCCCGTGTGCTCGGCGGCCTGATAGGTCAGGCCTACGGCTGGCGGGTGGTCTTCGTGGGCGCGGCCGCCCTGACGGCCGTCCTCGGCCTCGCGACGGCCTACGTCCTGCCGGTCGAACGAGTCCGCCGCTCCGGTCCGCTCTTCTCGGGTCTCACCGCCCTGCCTTCCGTCGTCCGCCGTTCGCCCGACCTGTGGCGCGCGTGCGTGCGGCAGGCGGGGATGTACGGCGCCTGGAGCGCGCTGTGGACCTCGCTGGCCCTTCTGCTGACCGGCCCGTCCTACGGCCTGTCGACCGCGACCGCCGGGCTCTTCGGCCTCTTCGGGCTGGCGGCCAGCGTCGTCGCACCCCTGGCCGGGGGGTTCGTGGACCGCTTCGGCGCCGCCAAGGTCGTACGGTCGGCGTATCTGCTCGCCGCTGTGTCCGTGCCGTTGTTCTGGCTCGGCGGGCACGTCATGTGGGCCCTGTTCGTCGCGGGGATCGCCGTCCACGCGGCCCTGGTCGCCTCCCACGTGGCCAACCAGACCGTCGCCCTGACGACGACCTCGACCCCGGCCACCGCCAACACGGCGTATGTCGTGGCCGGTTTCGCCGGCGGTGCGACGGCGTCCGCGCTCGCCGGGTCGGCCTTCGGATGGTGGGGCTGGGGCGGGGTGTGCGCCGTGGCGGGAGTGTGGCTGGGGTTGGGATGGCTCGCCACTTCGGTACGGCGGTGACGGTTGCTGAGCCACCTGTCGGGTGACGGCAACCAGCTGTGTACGGGGAGCAGGACCCCTGGTCCGGCTGCGGCGTCCTGCTCCCCGTACCCCTCGCTGTCTCAGAGCTGGGTGACGTCCAGCTCCCCCTGCGCGTACTGCTTGCGGAGCACCTTCTTGTCGAACTTTCCGACGCTCGTCTTCGGGACCGCCTCGATGATCGACCAGCGCTCCGGGAGCTGCCACTTGGCGATCTTGCAGACGTCGCTCGCGAGGAAGGCGCGCAGGGACTCGAAGTCGGCGGTGGAGCCCTCCTTGAGGACGACCGTGGCCAGCGGGCGCTCGCCCCACTTGTCGTCGGGGACGGCGACGACGGCGGCCTCGGTGACGTCCGGGTGGGACATCAGGGCGTTCTCCAGCTCGACCGAGGAGATCCACTCGCCGCCGGACTTGATGACGTCCTTGGCGCGGTCGGTGAGGGTGAGGAAGCCGTCGGCCGAGATGGTGCCGACGTCACCGGTCTTCAGCCAGCCGTCCTCGCTGAACTTGTCGGCGGGGCGCAGCGGTTCGGCGTCCGGGCCGTTGTAGTAGGCGCCCGCGATCCAGGGGCCGCGGACCTCCAGCTCGCCCGCGGACTCGCCGTCCCAGGGGAGGCGCTCGCCGCCGGGGCCGCTGAGGCGGGCCTCGACGCCGGCCGGGAAGCGGCCCTGGGTGAGGCGGTAGGCGAACTCCTCGGGCGTGCCTGCCACATGGGCCGGCGGGCGCGCGATGGTGCCGAGCGGGGAGGTCTCCGTCATGCCCCAGGCGTGGCAGACCCGCATGCCCAGCTTGTCGAAGGCCTCCATCAGGGAGGGCGGACAGGCCGAGCCGCCGATGGTGACCTGGGTGAGGGAGGAGACGTCACGGGGCTTGGCGGTGAGCTCGCCGAGCAGACCCTGCCAGATGGTGGGGACCGCGGCCGCGTGGGTCGGCCGCTCGCGCTCGATCATCTCGGCGAGGGGCGCGGGCTGCAGGAAGCGGTCCGGCATCAGCATGTTGACGCCGGTCATGAAGGTGGCGTGCGGCAGGCCCCAGGCGTTGACATGGAACTGGGGGACGACCACGAGTGAGGTGTCCTGGTCGGTCAGGCCCATCGACTGGGCCATGTTGACCTGCATGGAGTGCAGATAGATCGAACGGTGGCTGTAGACCACGCCCTTGGGGTCCCCCGTGGTGCCGGAGGTGTAGCACATGGCGGCGGCCTGGCGCTCGTCCAACTCTGGCCAGTCGTAGGTGGTGGGCTTGCCGGCGATCAGCTCTTCGTACTCGTGCACGCGCGCGTGGGAGCCTTCGAGGGCCGTGCGGTCGCCGGGGCCGGAGACCACCACGTGCTCGACCGTCTTGAGGTGCGGGAGCAGCGGGGCGAGCAGGGGGAGCAGCGAGCCGTTGGCGATGACGACCCGGTCGGCCGCGTGGCCCACGATGAAGGTCAGCTGGTCGGCCGGGAGGCGGAGGTTGAGGGTGTGCAGGACCGCGCCCATGGAGGGGATCGCGAAGTAGGCCTCGACATGCTCGGCGTTGTTCCACATCAGGGTCGCCACCCGCTCGTCCGCGGCGACTCCGAGGTCCTCGCGCAGAGCGTGCGCGAGCTGGGCGGCGCGGGCGCCGACCTCGGCGAAGGAGCGGCGGTGCGGCTCCGGTTCGCCGGTCCAGGTGGTCACCTGTGAGGTGCCGTGGATCGACGACCCGTGGGTCAGGATCCTGGAGATCAGCAGCGGTACGTCCTGCATGGTGCTCAGCACGGCGTCCTCCCGGGGCGACATTGCCTACGCGGTAGTAAGGGTTGCGCCGATTCTGCGCACATACCGCGCGGTATGTCACTAGAGCCGGGCGATCGATCACATCACGATGCCCTCACAACGGCCGGCCGTCACCGACGGTTCCCTACCGGGCGAGCACCAGCTCGGGGTCCTCGCGGAGCTTGCCCAGCGCCCTGGACACCGCCGATTTCACGGTCCCGACCGAGACCCCGAGCACCTCGGCCGTCTGCACCTCGCTGAGGTCCTCGTAATACCTGAGGACGACCATCGCCCGCTGCCGCGCGGGCAGCTTCATGATCGCCCGCCACATCGCGTCGTGCAGCGCCTGCTGCTCGGCGGGGTCGTCGTCGCCGGGCACGGGATCGGGCTCGGGAATCTCGTCGGTCGCGAACTCGTCGACCTTGCGCTTGCGCCACTGCGAGGTGCGCGTGTTCAGCAGGGCGCGGCGGACATAGCCGTCGAGGGCACGGTGGTCCTCGATGCGCTCCCAGGCGACGTAGGTCTTGGTCAGGGCGGTCTGCAGCAGGTCCTCCGCGTCGCTCGGGTTCGCGGTCAGCGACCGGGCGGTACGCAGCAGCACCGGCTGGCGTGCCTTCACGTACGAGGCGAACGAGGGGTACGCGAGGGTCTGCGTCGCCGGTACGGCGGCCTTCGAAGCGCTGGTGCAGACGGGTGTGGTCATGGCTCCACGCTAGATTCGCGACCACCCCCCGCTCATCGGCCACAGGTCCCGAAGAAGACTCCCCCTCAGGTTGTAGAGGTGGGGCTGACTGCACCTCCTGAAGGTGGACGAGGAGGGCGCATCTACTGCGGGATTACCCCTGGGGGCTACTCGTCCACGGCGAGCACCAGCCCGGACGTGGGTACCCCTGTCCCGGCCGTCACGAGCACGCGCTCCGCCTCCGGCACCTGGTTCACGGCCGTCCCCCGCAGTTGGCGTACGGCTTCCGCGATGCCGTTCATGCCATGGAGGTAGGCCTCGCCCAGTTGGCCGCCGTGGGTGTTGAGGGGGAGTCCGGCCCGGCGTACGAAGTCCGCGGCCTCGCCCCGGGCGCAGAAGCCGAACTCCTCCAGCTGCATCAGGACGAACGGGGTGAAATGGTCGTACAGGATTGCCACGTCGATGTCCTGGGGGGTCAGGCCGGAGGTGCGCCACAGCTGGCGGGCGACGACGTTCATCTCGGGGAGGCCGGTGAGATCGTCGCGGTAGAAGCTGGTCATCTGTTCCTGGGCGCGGCCCGCGCCCTGGGCGGCGGCCGTGACGACGGCGGGCCGGTGGGGGAGGGCACGCGCGCGTGCGAGGGATGTGACGACGATCGCCTGGCCGCCGTCGGTCTCCTGGCAGCAGTCCAGGAGCCTGAGCGGCTCGACGACCCAGCGGGAGGCCGCGTGGTCGGCGAGGGTGATCGGGCGACCGTGGAACCAGGCGGCCGGATTCGTGGCCGCGTACGCGCGGTCCGTCACCGCCACATGACCGAAGGCCTCCGGACCGAGGCCGTAGGTGTGCAGATAGCGCTGGGCGGCCATCGCCACCCAGGAGGCCGGGGTGAGCAGGCCGAAGGGGAGGGACCAGCCGAGGGCGACTCCCTCGGCGGAGGGTTCGCGGTGCTGGACGCCGGAGCCGAAGCGGCGGCCGGAGCGTTCGTTGAAGGCGCGGTAGCAGACCACGACCTCGGCCACGCCCGCGGCGATCGCGAGCGCCGCCTGCTGGACGGTCGCACAGGCCGCGCCGCCGCCGTAGTGGACGCGGGAGAAGAAGGACAGCTCACCGATCCCGCAGGCCTGGGCGACGGTGATCTCCGGGCTGGTGTCCATCGTGAACGTCACCATGCCGTCCACGTCGGCCGCCGTGAGCCCCGCGTCGTCGAGCGCCGCGCGGACCGCCTCGGCGGCCAGGCGCAGTTCGCTGCGGCCGGAGTCCTTGGAGAACTCGGTGGCCCCGATGCCGACGATCGCGGCCCGGCCCCCGAGCGCGTCACGCGCGCGTGCGCTCATTCGGCGTCCCTCATCGAGAAGGTGACCGTCCCGGTCACATGCTTGCCGATGCCGTTGGTCCCCACGATCCGGACGGTCGCCGTGGTGTCTTCGACGGTCTCCACGATTCCGGTCAACACCATCGTGTCCCCCGGATAGTTGGGCGCCCCCAGCCTGATGGCCACCTTCCTGAGCACGGTCCGTGGTCCGAAGTGGTCGGTGATGTAGCGGCCCACCAGGCCGTTCGTCGTGAGGATGTTCATGAAGATGTCCGGGGAGCCCTTCTGCCGGGCCAGTTCCGGGTCGTGGTGCACGTCCTGGTAGTCCCGGGAGGCGATAGCGCCCGCGACGATCAGCGTGCGGGTGATCGGGATCTCGAGGGGTGGCAGCTCGTCGCCCGTTCTCATACGGCGGCCTCCTCGGGGTCGGCGCGGAAGACGGGAAGGGTGAGATCACCGTCGTACGTCCGGAAGACGAGCCGCACCGGCATCCCGATCCGCACCTTGTCGTACGGCGTCCCGACCACGTTGCTGATCATCCGTACGCCCTCCGCGAGTTCGACGAGCACGACGGCGTAGGGAGGGTCGAAGGCCGGGAAGGGCGGGTGGTGCATGACGACGTACGAGTGGACGGTCCCCTCGCCGCTCGCCTCGACCGTGTCCCAGTCGGGGCCGCCGCAGTGGGCGCAGCCCGGGAGCCAGGGGAAGCGGAGGGTCGCGCAGGCGGTGCAGCGCTGGATGAGGAGTCGGTGCTGTTCGACGCCTTCCCAGAACCCCGCGTTGTCACGGTTGACGACGGGGCGGGGGCGCCGGGGCCGGGGGGAGGTCTTCTTCGGTTGTGCGGGCGCGTACTTGAGGATGCGGAAGCGGTGGGTGCCGACTAGGGTCTCGCCCACGCGGACGTCGGTGCGGGTCGTGACGAAGTGGCCGGCGCCGAGCTTGGTGCTCTTGCGGTCCGAGACCGACTCGATGACGGTGTCGAAGGTGATCCGGTCGCCGGGGCGCAGGGGCTGGAGATACTCCTGCTCGCAGTCGGTGGCGACGACCGAGGTGCAGCCCGACTCGTCGAGGAGGGTGAGGAGTTCGTCGTACGCCGATGACCTGCCCGTGTGCCCGGTCAGACCGCCCATCGTCCAGGCCTGGAGCATGGTGGGCGGGGCGACGGCGTCGGGGCCGGCGTAGGCCGGGTTGGCATCGCCGAGAGCCTCGCACCAGTGCCGGATCATGGGGAGGTTGACGGGGTCCTTGCCGGCTCCGGCGACGGCGGCGGGGTGCCCTTCGTAGGCCTTGAGCCGGGTCAGCAGGTTGTCTGCAGGGGGGTGGGGGTTGGGCCGGGGCGTCAGGTCGTGGGCGCGGGGCTGGGCTGCGGAGGCGTCCGGGTGGCGGGGCACTGGCAGGCGCGCCGGGTCGTCCGGACCGTAGCCCTCCGACTGCGCTGCGGAGGCGTCCGGGTGGCGGGGCCGCGACCAGGGCGTCAGGTTGTCCGCGTCACGGGCCTGCGGCCGAACTGCCAGGCCGTCCCCGTCACCGGCCCGCGGCCGACCTGCAGAGGTGTCTGGATGGCGCGTCTCCGGCTCGGGCGTCAGGTGGTCCGTGTTGCCGGTCTGCGGCCGGACTCCGGTGGTTTCCGCATGGCGCGTCTCTGGCGGCCGAGGCCTCAGACCGTCCGCGTCACGGGCCGATGGCCGAGCTGCGGAGGCGTCCGGGCCACGCGTCTCCGACCGGGCCCTCAGGCCGTCCGCACCACGGGCCGACGGCCGAGCTGCCGGGCCGTCCGTGTCGCCGGACTGCGGCCGTGCCGCCACGGCATTCGGGTCCCGGGGGCCCGGCGTTGCCGTCGAGTCGTTCGCACCGTAAGGCTTCGGCCGGGCCGCCGAGTCGTCCGGATCGCAGGCCTCCGGCCGAGGCGGCGGGGTGTCCGGATCGTCGCCCATGACGGCAACCTCCTTGTCCGCAAGATTTCCTGACTGTCCGTCAGATGCAGCGCGGTGTCAAGGCCGTCGCCGCGCACGCGAACACGCCTGCGCGGCGGCGCCGAAGCACCGCCGCGCGGACGTGTCCCACCCCATGAAGCCCCCCATGAATCCCACCCCGCCGAGGGCCGGTCAGCCCTCGCGCATCACCACCACAGCGGGCTGAAGTTGACGGATGTGTTGTTGTTCCCCTGGTTTACCGCCGTGAACGCGGAGCCCTTGACCTGCGCCGTGTTGCTCTGTGCCGAGGCACCGGAGCCGACGGCGTTCTGCTGCGTGGTGGACGAGTTGCCGTTGTTGTCGCGCCCGACACCGCTGCCCACGATGCTCGCGACACCCGCGTTCGATCCGTTGTCCGCGAAGCCGCCGTTGTCCGCCGCCGCGACGCCGGTGAAGAGTGCGGCGGCGAGCGGGAGGGCGGAGACGGCGGCGATGACGCGGGCGGTACGGATGCTTGCCATGGTGTTTCCTCCAGAACCCGGCCTGTTGCCGGTAGTACGTCAAGTGAGGCTGTTTCCAGGGCAGTTGGCCGACCACCCCGGTGCTGTGCACGACGTCGCGAGATCAGAATTGCCCACCGAATCCCCGGCGAACCAGAGCGGAAGCGGTTATTCCCCCTGAAGCGTGAGGACAAGTCGATAAACCCCTTTCGCGACTTCAGGCGACAGATCTGGACGATAGGGATGGTCAATCGCCAAGCGGGACAACAGGGGAAGCGTTACGGCACTTTTCCAGCCAATCCCTCGACCTCGGCGCGTCGCACCCGCCACCCCTTCCCTTTTTCGAACGTACGTACGAACATGGAGACATGGCCACCACAGACCGGCAGGCCACGACGCTGGCCCTCGCACACGCCCTGTCCGCCGCCGAGCGCGGGCTGGCCGTCATCCCCCTGTCCCGCACCAAGCTCCCGGCCCTGCGCTCCCCCCACCGCGACGACGGCTCCTTGACCGCGCCCTGCCACGGCGAGTGCGGCGCGTTCGGCCACGGGGTCTACGACGCCTCGACCGACCCCGTCCGCATCCGCGAACTCTTCGCGGCGGCCCCCTGGGCGACCGGCTACGGCATCGCGTGCGGTCTCCCGCCCCACCATCTGATCGGCCTGGACCTGGACACCAAGTCGGGCACGGACTCCTCGGCGGCCCTGCGCGAACTGGCGCTGCGCCACCTCTTCACGATCCCCGACACGGTCGTCGTCCTGACCCCGAGCGGCGGCCGCCACCTCTGGCTGACCGGCCCGCCCGACGCCGCCGTCCCCAACTCGGCCGGCCGCCTCGCCCCCGGCATCGACATCCGGGGCGCCGGCGGCTACCTCGTCGGCCCCGGCTCCCGCACCGACCACGGCGTCTACGGCACGGCCCCCGGCACCGCCCACCTCGCCCCCGCGGCCTGCCCACCGGCCCTGCTCCGCCTGCTCCTGCCACCACCGCGCCCCACCCACCCCGCGACCCACCCCTCGGCCGGCGACCAGGGCCAGGGGCTGGTCCAGTTCGTCCTCGCCGCCCACGAGGGCCAGCGCAACACCCGCCTCTTCTGGGCCGCCTGCCGCGCCTACGAGAACGGCATCGGCCCCGCGCTGGTCGCGCCCCTGGTGGACGCGGCCCTCAACACGGGACTCACGGAACGGGAGGCACGGGCGACGATCGCGTCGGCGGCGCGGATGACGGCGCATCGGCCATAGAACGGAACAGCATCACCAGCACCATGGGAGCGCCACAGAGTGCCGATCATGACCCTGTCCCGGCTCGTCCTGACCTCCGGCCGCAGGGTCGACCTCGGGGAGCTGCGCCTGACGTCGACGTACGGCGGGATGCTGGACGGCTACCCGTGCAGACCGGTCAACGAGCTGAGGATCAAAGGCCTGCTGCGGTCGGCCGAACAGGACTACCCGACCGCCCCTGTGCACCTGGTACCGCCCCCGCACGAGTACCCGGACCACTACCCGGGCGCCTTCGGCCCGGTAGAGATGCTGCCGGCGGTGGCCTGCGTCGGCGTCTTCCGCTCCACGGCGCTGACACCCTCCCGCGATCCCATCCTCTACGGCTCCCACCTCACGATCATCTGGTTCCAGCCCCACGCCCGCGTGCCGTCGGGGTGCGACGCGCAGGAGGAGCTCCGGGAGATCGCCTGGGAGGAACTGGCGCGGGACTACGAGCTATAGACCGCAACGGGGAAAGGGTGCCCCTCGCCGAGGGACACCCTTCCTCCAGCACCGTTCTCCCCATGCCCCCTGCGCCCCTCGCTCGCTGCCGCGCCCTCCCGCGACGAGCCGTCTCTGCCCACGCTTCCTCGAAGGGAGCCTCAGCCCATTGCCACGGTGGCAACCACGGCGGCGATGGCCGACAGGAGCCCGCCGAGCCCCAGGAAAGCGTTGAACTTCTCCTTAGCCGTTGGGAACACGGCGCGACTGAAGTCACCGGCCTTGCTCCGTGTGACGATCAACTTGATCTTCTGCCACCGATGCTGCCGCCTGCGGCACCCCATCAGCACGCCGTAGGCGTTCTCGCGGCAGTACGTCTTCTTGTCACGGTTCACCGCCCCGCACCAGACCGGCACTTGGAAGCCCGCGTAGGCCGAGACAGCGACCGACAGGGCCGCGATAATCGGCAGCGCCCACTGCTGGCTCCATCCGACGATGAGAGCCGCAGTCACCATGTATCCCCAGTACAAACGCACCACTTTGCCCATGGCAACGCACAGTAGCGATCGAAGCTTGGGGTCAACAGAAAGTAACAAGTCACTTTCTGTAGCTGGTTTATCCCCCTGATCAGTCCGCGATCAGAGGAACTTCGCGTGCGATAGCGCTCGCGTTCGAGTGGCCCAGGCGGTGAGCTGCGGTCATCGTGCGGGGTCCCGTCGGTCAGCCCGGCCGCCGACACTGCCGGATCGAAGTACGCCTTGCGCCACTGGTTGTAGAGCAGCGCAGCCCCATCGTCCGGCAGGGTCTCCACGTGCTTTCCGAGTCGCTTCGCGAGGGTCGGTGCCGCTCGAAGTAGCCGGTCTGATGGGACTTCGGGGGCGCCGTTCGCGGCCGCAGGTACGTAGTGGCGTGCGCGGGGTGCTCCGGGGAGAGTGGTGGGTGAGGAAGTGGGCGGCTGATTAGTCGCGCTTGGGCCAGATCGGGCCCTGGTCGGTCCAGATGACGCCCTTGTTGCGGCACAGGCAGAAGGGGTGGCCTATCGGGTCGGTGTAGACCTGCCAGCCGTAGCCGTTGGGGCCGATGAAGTCCTGCCTCAGCGTCGCGCCGAGGTCGAGGACGCGGCGCTGCTCGGACTCGATCTCGTCCACTTCGAAGTCGAGGTGGAACTGCTTGGGGTGCTCGCTGTCGGGCCACTGCGGAGCGCGGTAGTCGTCCACCCGGATGAATGCCAGCTCGATCTCGCCGAACTGGATGCCAGCCCAGTCCTCGGAGCTACCTTCCTTGATCGGACGGCCCGTCACCTGGGAGTAGAAAGCCGCCAGCTTCATCGTGTCCGGGCAGTCGATAATGAAATCGGTGAGTCGCAGCATCTCGCGATCTTGGCACAAGCTCACCCCCGACCCCGGTGCTCGCAGGGATCTGATCCTGTGAATGACCCGCCTGTTGAGCCGGGGCCCGCTAATCATCGGGGTAGGTCCACTCCTCAATGACCCAGGCATCACCGGCTGTTGAGCGCCAGGCGACGTATCCAGGCGGCATGGTGGCCAGCCCGGCAAGCGATGGGTCCGAGTCCACAACGTGCTGGAGGTGGAGCATTGAGGAGGCCCCGCCGTTGGGATCGTGTACGCCGTCGCTCACGAGCCAGTCATCCTCGTCATCATGGATCACAGTCAGGGCCGGGAACTCCCCTGCCGAGACGGTTCTTTGGATGATGGCCAGTAGGCCTTGAGGGAAGACCTCACCGTCATACGGCCAGCTCAGCTCAGGCTGCATAGATCCCATGCGGGCGATTCTGTGTACAGCAGCGAAGTACAGCAACCGCCGCCGCTCGGCGGTGGTCGCCACGACCTCAACTTCGCTCGGTATGACCGTGGCCGACCGTTCTGCGTAGATCTACGGATCAGATGCTGCACTCAGCACGGGCAACGCGTAACTGGCGCAAGTCCCGAGCGACGCTGCTGCAGAGCTCATATGGGCACGGGGACGCGTTGGCCGATGCAATCGGCTCGCTCCGGTTGCTCGGAGTGCCTGGGAGGCTCACCGCCGTGGATCCGTACGGGGATGCTTCGCTGCCTTGGACGACCTCACAAGGTTGCTGGAGCAGTGCGCCGCCACTCCAGGCAGCTATCTGTGGTTCCAGGGCGATTGAAGCACCAGCAGGCACCGTGCATGGTGAAGGCCCCTGACCGGTCTACCCGGTCAGGGGCCGTTCACCTGCGGTGGGTGTGGGATTTGAACCCACGGTGACTCGCGCCACGACGGTTTTCAAGACCGTTCCCTTAGGCCGCTCGGGCAACCCACCCCGCGCCGCCGGTGACCGTGGCGCGGGGACCAGAGTAACGGGTCAGGACGGGCGCGTGCCGGTCAGCTGTCCCCTGTGCGGGCGCCCAGGGTGAGATCCACCGTGTTGGTCTTGCCGCCGCGCTCGTAGGTGATCTTGACCTTGTCGCCGGGCTTGTGGGTCCAGATCTCGCCGATCAGGGTGGGGCCGGAGTCGATCACGTGGTCGTCCAGCTTGGTGATGACGTCGCCGGGCTTGAGGCCGGCCTTGGCGGCGGGGCCGCCCGCCTCGACCGGGTCGGAGCCGCCGGCGCCCTCGGTGGTGATCTTCGCGCCGCCCGTGGAGTCCTCCAGGGAGACGGACGCGCCGATCTTGGCGTAGACCGGCTTGCCGGTCTTGATCAGCTGCTGGGCGACGTACTTGGCCTGGTTGATCGGGATGGCGAAGCCGAGGCCGATCGAGCCGGACTGGCTGGTGCCGCCGAGGCCGCCGCCGCTGGTGGACTGGATCGCGGAGTTGATGCCGATCACGTTGCCCTGCGCGTCGAGGAGGGGGCCTCCCGAGTTGCCCGGGTTGATGGACGCGTCCGTCTGCAACGCGCTCATGTACGAGGCGTTGCTGCCGCTGCCGTCGCTCGACGCCACCGGGCGGTCCTTCGCACTGATGATGCCCGTCGTCACGGTGTTCGACAGGCCGAAGGGGGCGCCGATCGCGATCGTGGAGTCGCCGACCGCCACCTGGTCGGAGTTGCCCAGGGTGAGCGGCTTGAGGTCATTCGGCGCGTTCTTGAGCTTGATGACGGCCACGTCGTAGCCCTGCGCGTGGCCGACCACCTCGGCGTCGTACTTCTTGCCGTTCGGGAATGTGGCGGTCAGTTTGCCGCCGTCGACCGCGTCGGCCACCACGTGGTTGTTGGTGACGATGTGGCCCTGGGTGTCGAAGACGAATCCGGTGCCGGTGCCGCCCTCGCCGCTGGTGGACTCCGCCTCGATGGTGACCGTGCTGGGCAGGGCCTTCTGCGCCACGCCCGCGACGGTGCCGGCGTCACGCTTGACGCTGCCGCCGCTGTCGGAGGCGGAGAGGGTCGTCGAGGAGCCGTTGTCGTTGTCCTTGGCCAGGGTGTAGCCGAGACCGCCGCCCACGCCACCGGCGACGAGCGCCGCCACCAGGACCGCGGCGACGAGACCACCACGGCCGTTCTTCGGCTTCGGTGCGGGCTGCTGGTAACCCGAACCCCAGGCTCCGCCCGCCCCGCCCGCGCCGCCGTCGGCGTACAACGGGGTGCCCGGCGCCTGCGGCGGCGGCCAGGCGCCCTCGGGGCCCGGACCGGGGTACTGCGGCGCGCCGCTCGCGCCCTGCTGAGCATCACCCTCCGCCGAGGCGTACGCCCGCGCCGGTCCCGCATGCACGAGTTCCGGCCCCTGCGCGCCGCCGGAGACGTGCGGCGGCACCGGTGGGATCGGGGTGGTGGGGGCGCCCGCCTCGGAGGCCTGGGGCGTCGAAGCCGCGGGAGCGTCCACCGGCACGGGGGGTGCAGACGGGGCCGGGGGTACCGCGGTGCCCTCGTTCTCGGTGCTCACAGCTTCTCTCCTCGGTCAC
Organism: Streptomyces sp. SAI-127; assembly: GCF_029894425.1. NCBI lineage: Bacteria > Bacillati > Actinomycetota > Actinomycetes > Kitasatosporales > Streptomycetaceae > Streptomyces > Streptomyces sp. SAI-127. Next base: position 5,351,033 of record NZ_JARXYJ010000001.1, on the reverse strand, counting down.
GGCTGTCGGTTGTCGGTCGCACTCGGTCACGCTCGGCCAGTGCCGTTCGGTGTCCGGCGTGCGTCAGCTGTGCATGTCCTTTTGTATGCCGTCAGCTTTTCCCACGGGCCGTCAGGGCACCATAAGCGGTCCCTGTGGGTTCGTGGCTGCTCTTTATATAGGCCATGTAAGACAAATGAGGCGCAATCCATATGCCTCCGTTCGCACGCGTACCCCATAGCGGTGGCACCATGACGCAGTGACCCACGCACGGCAGCAGCTGACTCAAGTCGTCGCCCACCGCGGAGCCTCGGAAGACGCTCCCGAGCACACTCTCGCCGCGTACCGGAAGGCGATCGAGGACGGTGCGGACGCCCTCGAATGCGATGTACGTCTCACGGCCGACGGTCATCTCGTGTGCGTCCACGACCGACGGGTCAACCGTACGTCCAACGGCCGCGGAGCGGTCTCGGCCCTTGAGCTCGCCGATCTCGCCACCCTGGACTTCGGCTCCCGCAAGACGCGGGAGTTCTGGCGCACCCGCGACGAGGAGCCGGACTGGGTGTACCGGCCCGAGGACCGGGAGGACACCTCCGTCCTCACCCTGGAGCGGCTGCTCGAACTCGTCGCCGACGCGGGGCGACGGGTGGAGATGGCCATCGAGACCAAGCACCCGACGCGCTGGGCCGGCCAGGTCGAGGAGCGGCTGCTGGTGCTCCTGAAGCGGTTCGGCCTGGACGCCCCCGCCTCGGCCGCCGAGTCGCCGATCAGGGTCATGAGCTTCTCGGCCCGGTCGCTGCATCGCGTGCGTGCCGCCTCGCCGACCCTTCCGACGGTCTACCTGCTGCAGTTCGTCTCACCGCGGCTGCGGGACGGCCGGCTGCCCGCGGGAGTGCGGATCGCGGGTCCCTCGATCCGCATCGTGCGCAACCACCCCGGCTACATCGAGCGCCTGAAGCGGGCAGGGCACCAGGTGCACGTGTGGACCGTGAACGAGCCCGAGGACGTGGACCTCTGCGTCGAGCTGGGCGTCGACGCCATCATCACCAACCGCCCGCGCGCGGTGCTCGACCGACTGGGCCGCTGACGTCCCCTCCGTCACAGGGTGTGCCCCGGCGCGTTCGGTGCGTGTTCGAACGTTACGAATGCGTCGGCGGAACGTGATTGGCCGGTTTCCGGTACAGGCCAATGGGGCATCCACACCGTGGCGTGGGGCGAAGGAGGTCTCGGGGGTGGCGTTGGTGGTGGCACAGGAGGTGCCCACGTCGTCGAGCATGGCCATACCCCATGGCCCTGCGGGCGTGGGGGAAGCGAGACACCGTATGCGCGTGCAACTGCGCAGGGGTGGCGTGGCGGAATCGGTCATCGACGACGCCGTACTGATTCTTTCCGAACTGTTGAGCAACGCTTGCAAACACGGCCGGCCGCTGGGCGACGCCCTGGCCGGGGACGGTGACGTCCGCGCCGCGTGGCGGGTGGACCCGGGCGGCAGACTCACGGTCGAGGTGACGGACGGCGGCGGGCCCACCCGCCCGGCTCCGGCCACGCCCTCGGTCACCGCGCACGGCGGCCGCGGGCTGAACATCATCACCGCGCTGGCCGACGACTGGGGCGTCAGGGACGACGCCCGAGGTGAGATCACGGTCTGGGTGATCGTCCACTCGGACGTTCACGATCCGGACGCCGGCCGCCGCCGGGACGACTTCGCCACACGTGTCGTGGCCCCGTCGGTCGCGATACCCGACCTGGACTTCTCGGACGCGTTCGACAATCTCGACTGAGGCGACCCGGGACCGAGCGTCCGTGAAGGACACTCCGTGGTTGTCCACAGGCTCCCGTCGGCCAAGTCGCAAGCGGCTAGGCTCGCGCCCGTACGAGACGAGCCGTAACCGGGAGACAGCCACGATGGCCAAGAAGCGACCCCAGACGAAGGCCAAGCGCCCGCAGCTCACGGATGGGGAGGTCCCGGTCGTCGGCGCCCGCGAACCCTGCCCGTGCGGAAGTGGCCGCCGCTACAAGGCCTGCCACGGCCGGGCCGCCGCACAGGCCGCGACCGAGCTGGTGCACCGCCCGTTCGAGGACCTCGCGGGCGAGGGCGACTGGGTGGCCCTGCGCGAGCTGGTCCCCGCCGCCACGGTCGAGCTGACCCTCAAGAGCGGCCTCCCCGAAGGCGTCCCGTCGGTCACGCTGGCCACGGTCCTGCCGATGGCCTGGCCCGCCCTGCGCCGCGACGACGGCTCGGTGCTGCTCGGCCTGCAGAACGACACCGCGTCGGGCGACATCAGCCGCGACCTCGCCGACACCCTCCAGCGCGCGCTCACCGCCGCTCCGGGCACCCCGGTGGAAGGCCGGCGCGCTCCCGCCGACGGCCCGCGGCTGCAGGATCTGCTCGATCCCGAAGGCGCGTTCGAGCCAGTTGTGCACGAGGGCTTCGAGTTCTGGGTGCCGGACGCGGAGAACGCCACCCCCGAGGTGACCGCCTCGCTGGAGCGGGCCAACGCCGCGGCCATCCCGACCGTCCGGCTGTCCGGTGTCGACGCCGCCTACTGGTGCGAAACGCCGGACAAGAACCACCTGCGCTGGGTCATGCCGCACCCCGAGGAGCAACTTCTGGACGCGCTCGCGCGACTGCACGCGGCCGGTAGGTCGAGCCTCGGCGAGGGCACCCGGCTCGTCGGTTCCTTCCGCGCCCACGGCCTCACCGTGCCGGTCTGGGACCTGCCGAGCGGGGTCACCGCGGACGATGTCGAGAAGCCGGCCGCCGAGTTCGCCGAGCGGCTCGCAGGTGCTCTGGCCACGGACGCACCGCTGACCGCCGACGAGCGCCGCGCCCGTGGCGGCCTCACCAACCGGCAGGTCACGCTGAGTTGACGGAGCCGGTGCGGCTGACCCGTCGGTCAGTCGCACCGCATCTTCACAGGACGACCGGCTCTGCTCACAACTCCCCCCAGGAGAAGGTGAATCGGTGTCCGAATAAGCCAGGAAGCGTCACGGTCGAATTTGCGAACGGGCGATCTCTTGTTACGGTTCCAATAGCCCGGTTGCTGGTGCATCCCCCGTCGCCAGCAACCGGGTCTTTCCGTGTCCGGGCAGCTTTACGGAACGCCGCCGCGCGTCAACTGCCCGTAGTTTCACCGGAGTTGCTCCCGGCCCGCAGCAGCAGTGGTCCGCTGCCCCGCCGGGCGGCGAACTCCGCGACGGCCGTGTAGTCGGCCGGCGTCCCCTGGACGCGCTCCCGGGGTGTCTCACAGCTGTCCGGCTCGTCCCCGGCGCCGACCGGGCAGTACATCTGCACGGTGCGCCCGCCGGGTCCCATGAAGCTGAGCACGGCGTCCAGCACCGCGCCGGTCGCATTGCGGTAGTAGGTGCGCGCCCAGATCTCCTCGCCCTGCGTGAGCACACAGGTCTGCGCCTCGATGCCGTCGCGGGAGATCAGTTCGGGGCCGCAGCGCGCGGCGGTGGCCAGCCCCAGGCCGAGCAGCAGCGGTGAGCGGCCGGCGTCGGCGAGCGGCGCCTTGTAGTCATCGGCGGCGGAAGGCCGTACAGCGGAAGGCCGTGCAGCTGAACGCCGTACAGCGGAAGGCTCCGCGGACGTACGTACGGCGGAAGGCACTGTGGACGGGCGCACTAGATCGCGTACAACCTTCCGGCCTCCGTCGCCCACCTGTCCCGCGGAGGCCACGGCCAGCGGCAGCGCGACCGCGCACACCACGACGCCCGACAGGGCAAGCAGACGAAAGTTCATGAGGCGGACGATAACGACCCGGCGCGGGCACCCGGTTCCGCCCGCGCCCGACACCCCTACAACTCGGGTGCGCTCACACCCGTACGGGTGAGGGCCTCGACCACGGCGTCCACCACGGCCTCGACGTCGGGTACCCACGGAGAGGCCGAGCCGGGAAGCGGAGCCCGCTCCCAGGTGATGTCGCCGTGGCCGGTCTCGGACGGGGGCAGGGCGAGGTAGCCGCCCTCGCCGTGGAAGCGGAGGGAGCCGGGGACATGGTCCTGGGCGTACAGCAGTTCGCCCAGCTGCTCCATGGAGTACGGCTTGACGAGGATCGCCCAGCGGGTCGGCGAGGCGATCACCGGGCCGAGGCGCATGCCCTGGGCGTCGAGCGCGGCCAGGGCGCGGGCGGCCGGGAGGGCCGGCAGGCTGACCGCGCACGGGGCCTTGCCGCCGGTGGCCAGGATGATCGGCGCGGCCGGGCGGTTGGTCCACCACCAGCGCACCATGCGGTCATCGGTGGTGGCCGCGAGCAGGCCCGGGTCGAAGGGGTGGGCGCCGGGGACCGTGCACTCCGGGTCGGGGCATCCGCAGCGGGCCCGGCCCTCCGGGTCCGGTGCCACGCCCGGGAGTACGGGCCACTGCCATTCCTTCGCGAAGGTCAGGGCCGCGCCGAGCAATTCAGGCCTTCCGTCGCTGCGCTGGGACAGGAGCCTGCGTCGCCTTCCGAGGATCTCGCGCATGAGCGCTCGTTCCTTTCCGTTGCACCGCTGGCAACACCGTGGACCACATCACACCATGTGTCGATCACTTCACTGTGCGTACCTGTTGGCGCATCACACCCTTGCCCGAGACAAGGGGAACCCCATACTGCGTCTATCAAAAGCCTGGGCGTGGCGGGGGGTGGCGAAGTCTGGCGTTTGCCGTCCCGCGTATTTCTCTCCGCCTCCGCCACGGGAGGATGGGGCTCGGTCGTCGGTGGCTAAGACGCCCGGGTCGGTCACCAGGTTCCGGGTGGCTGTCCACCACCCCTGGCCCTTACCGAGTACGTACCCATCACGACCGCTGTGACGCTCTGTGGAGCAAGGCCAGTCGACCTCAATACACCGTAACCCGAGGCAGTTTTTAGCCAACTTTACCCTTCGACCCACTCCCCACCAGTCACTCACGGACACCAGGAATCCCGGCAGGACAATGCTGGACATCCCCTTACGAGTGCGTGTAGATGTGGAGACACTGCTAGCGGCGCAGAATGACATGGGGGTTTGCGATGCTTTTGAGCAATACGCACCGGTCGGAAAGCCGGACGCCATGAACGCCCCTCACCCTCCGAAAGTGGCTGGAATCGATTCAACGGTTCCCGCACCCGCACACACTGTCGCGCCCGCGCCAGCCGCCCCGGCCACCTCTTCGGTCTCCCCGCCGAACGCACCCGGCGCCCTGCTCCAGGACCGGCTCGCCGGCTGGGTCTCCGACCTCACGACCCTCCACGAACTCACCGAACGCCTCGTCCGCACGGACGCCCTGTCCGACGCCCTCCAGGAACTCCTGCGCGCCGGAGCCGCCCTCGTGGGAGCCCGGCGCGGACTGGTCGTCCTCGAACCGGAGGACGGCCTCGGCCCGGACACCACCATCGGCCTCGGCCTCGCCCGCGCCGACCTCGGGCACATCGAGACCGTCCCGCGCAGCTCCATGTCGTACGGGAAGATCCTCGACGGACTGCCGGGCGGCGACGGTGAGATCGCCCAGCCCGACCTGCTCGCCGAGGACGGCCTCGACCCGCGCCACCGCGAGGTGGCCGCCCGCCTCGGTTACGCGGCCAGTTACGCGCTTCCCCTGTCCACCGCCGGCGCCGGCCGCCTCGGTGCCGCCGTGTGGCTCTACGACGAGCCCGCCGAACCGTCCGAGCGCCGGCGCCACCTCGTCGGTCTGTACACCCGCCATGCCACCGAGCACCTGGCCCGGCTCCTCGAAGTCGAGCGCACGCGCGCGTGCATGGCGACGATGGCGGAGGAGCTGCTGCCGTCCCGGCTCCCCCGCGTCGCCGGTGTGCGGCTCGCCGCCCGGCACCGCACCGGTCCGCGCGGCGGCGGCGACTGGTACGACGCGCTGCCGCTGCCGGACGCGGCGCTGGGCCTCGCCGTCGGTTCGGTGACCGGCAGCGGCGCGAGCGCCATCGCCGCGATGGGACGCCTCAGAGCCTCCCTGCGGGCGTACGCCGTCATGGAGGGCGAGGACCCGGTCGCGGTCCTGTCCGACCTGGAGCTGCTGCTCAGGCTGACCGAGCCGGCCCGCTCCGCCACCGCCCTGTTCGCCTACTGCGAGCCCGCGCTGCGCAAGATCACGCTGGCCGGTGCCGGACACTGCCCGCCGCTGCTGATCGGCGAGCGGCGCACCGACTTCGTGGAGACCACCGTGTCCGCGCCGCTCGGCATGCTCGCCTGCTGGGAGGCGCCGAGCGTGGAGCTGAGCGCCGAACCTGGAGAGACGGTTCTGCTGTACACCGACGGGCTGCTGCACCGCACCGGAGACGCCACCGACCGTGCCTTCGCGCGCCTGCACGCGGCGGCGGCCGGGGTGCCGAAGGCGCTGCGCGGCGACCCCGGCGCGGTCGCCGACCACGTGCTGCGGACCGTGCTGCCGGACGGGCTGGACGATGCGGACTCGCAGGAGGACGTCGTACTACTCGCCGCTCACTTCGAGTAGCAGGTGGTAACAGGTCTTCCGGCCCTGGGCCCCCTTCCGTACGACCGTACGATGGAGGGGGTCCAGTGCCGTATCTAGGAGGATGACCGTGGCCGAAGAACTCACCCCGGCTGCATCAACAGCTGCTGACGCAGCGGGCCCGGAGACTGAGTCCGAAGAGCCGATCAAGAAGCGGAAGAACGGCCTGTACCCGGGCGTCTCCGACGAGCTGGCCGAGAGCATGAAGTCCGGCTGGGCCGACACGGAGCTGCACGACCTGGAGCCGATCGCGCAGGCCGCCGAGACCGCGGCCCGCCGTGCGGCGCTCTCCGCGCGGTTCCCCGGTGAGCGGCTGGTGATCCCCTCCGGCAACCTGAAGACGCGTTCGAACGACACGGAGTATCCGTTCCGGGCATCCGTCGAGTACGCCTACCTCACCGGCAACCAGACCGAGGACGGCGTGCTCGTCCTGGAGCCGGCCGCCTCCGGTGGTCACACCGCCACGCTGTACCTCCTGCCGCGCTCCGACCGCGAGAACGGGGAGTTCTGGCTCTCCGGGCAGGGCGAGCTGTGGGTCGGGCGGCGGCACTCCCTCACCGAGTCCGAGAAGCTGTACGGCATCCCCGTCTCCGATGTGCGCGAGCTCGCGGACGCACTGCGCGAGGCGACCGGCCCGGTGCGGGTCGTACGCGGGTACGACGCCGGCATCGAGGCCGCGCTGACCGACAAGGTCACCGCCGAGCGGGACGAGGAGCTGCGGGTCTTCCTGTCCGAGGCGCGGCTCGTCAAGGACGCGTTCGAGATCGGCGAGCTGCAGAAGGCGGTCGACTCCACGGTCCGCGGCTTCGAGGACGTGGTGAAGGTCCTCGACAAGGCCGAGGCCACCTCCGAGCGGTACATCGAGGGCACGTTCTTCCTCCGCGCGCGGGTCGAGGGCAACGACGTCGGCTACGGCACGATCGCCGCGGCCGGACCGCACGCGTGCACGCTGCACTGGGTGCGCAACGACGGTGCCGTGCGGTCGGGTGAGCTGCTGCTGCTCGACGCCGGTGTCGAGACGCACACGTACTACACCGCCGACGTGACGCGGACCCTGCCGATCAACGGCCGCTTCAGCGAGATCCAGAAGAAGATCTACGACGCCGTGTACGACGCGCAGGAGGCCGGGATCGCGGCCGTGCAGCCGGGCTCCAAGTACCGGGACTTCCATGACGCGGCCCAGCGGGTGCTGGCCGCGCGGCTCGTGGAGTGGGGGCTGGTCGAGGGGCCTGTGGAGCGGGTGCTGGAGCTGGGACTCCAGCGGCGGTGGACGCTGCACGGGACCGGCCACATGCTGGGCATGGACGTCCACGACTGCGCCGCCGCGCGGGTGGAGTCGTATGTCGACGGGGTGCTCGAGGCGGGCATGGTGCTGACCGTCGAGCCCGGTCTGTACTTCCAGGCCGATGATCTGACCGTGCCCGAGGAGTACCGGGGCATCGGGGTGCGGATCGAGGACGACATCCTGGTGACGGAGGACGGGAACCGGAATCTGTCGTCGGGGCTGCCCCGGCAGTCCGACGAGGTCGAGGCGTGGATGGCCCGGCTCAAGGGTTGAGTCCCGGCTGCGGGTGGATCGTGGCCGGTCGCGCCCCGGGGTGGGTTCCGTGGACCTCCATCTAGAAGCCGGCTCTGTCGAAGGGCGTCGCGTCGGGCTCGAACGGGCCCTGCGTGACGCCGTTCGGGAAGGGCGGCTTGCCCCTGGGGCCCGGCTGCCCGCGACCCGGCGGCTCGCTGAGGAGCTGGGGGTCTCCCGGGGGACCGTGAAGGCGGCCTACGACCAGTTGATCGCCGAGGGGTATCTGACCGCTCGGCAGGGATCAGGGACGGTCGTCGCTCCGCTGCCTGCCGCTGAGGCCGAACCGCCGGAAGGCGGTACACGCGCGCGTGCGCCGCTGTTCGACCTGCGGCCCGGGAGTCCGGACGTCGGCGCCTTTCCCGCCGCCGCCTGGCTCAAGGCCGTCCGGCGGGCCGTCGCCACCGCGCCCGTCTCCGCGTACGACTACGGCGATCCCCTGGGGCGCATGGAACTGCGGACCGCCCTGGCGGAGTATCTCGGGCGGGCCCGCGGGGTCGTCGCCTCTCCCGAGCGGATCGTCGTCACCTCCGGGGCCGTGCAGGGGCTCGCGCTGCTCACCCGGGTTCTGGAGGGCGGGGTCTTCGCCATGGAGGACCCCGGACTGCCGTTCCACCGGGATGTCGTACGGCGTGGCGGGGGACGGGTGGTGCCGGTGCGGGTCGACGGACTGGGGGTTTGCCCGGAGGACTTGGAGGCGGCCGACGCCGTCGTCGTCACTCCCGCCCACCAGTACCCGACCGGCGTGACGCTGCACCCCTCGCGGCGGCGGGCGCTCACCGACTGGGCACGCGCGCGTGGGGCGTTGGTCGTCGAGGACGACTACGACGGGGAGTTCCGTTACGACCGGCAGCCCGTCGGGGCTCTGCAGGGCATGGCGCCGGGTCAGGTCGTCTACCTGGGGACGGCGTCCAAGACGCTCGGGCCCGCGCTCAGGCTCGGGTGGATGGTGCTGCCGCCACAACTCGTCGGGCCCGTCGCCGACGCCAAGCTGCACAGCGACCACAGCACCGAGACCCTCGGGCAGTTGGCGCTCGCCGAGCTGATCGGGAGTCATGCCTACGACCGTCACGTGCGCGCGTGCCGGATCGGATACCGGCGGCGCAGGGACCGGCTGGTGGAGCGGCTGGGGGCACGGTGGCCGGTCCAGGGGATCGCGGCCGGGCTGCACGCGCTGGTCGAGGTCGGGGACGAGGCGGCGGTGCTGGCGCGGGCCGCGGCCGAGGGGCTCGCGGTGGGGTCTCTGCGGGAGCACTGGCACGCGGCGGGACCGCGCGAGGGGCTCGTCGTGGGGTACGGGACGCCTCGGGAGGGCGCCTATCCGCAGGCATTGGAGACGCTCGTCCGGGTTCTGGAATTGGGCCACCGCCCAGGGCCCTCATTGGGCCTGCCGATCGGTCCACCGCGCTTCTAGTGTCGTTGCCATGACGAACTCACTCGTCCCGCCCGCGGGGCCGCAACGCGTCCTGGCGCTCGCCCAGTTGAGCAACTCCGTCGGGGACGGCGCCTACTACGTGACGTCGGCGCTCTACTTCACGCACGTCGTCGGGCTCGACCCCGCGCGCGTGGGGCTCGGGCTGACCGTCGGGTGGGCGGTCGGGTCGGTGGTGGGGGTACCGCTCGGGCGGCTCGCGGACCGGCGTGGAGCGCGCGGCACGGCCGTACTGCTGGCGCTGGCCACGGGGCTGGCGGTGGCGTCCTTCCTGGTGGTGCGGGACTTCGCGCCGTTCGTCCTGGCGGCCTGCGCCTACGCCTCCGCGCAGTCGGGGCTCGCCGCGGCCCGGCAGGCACTGCTCGCGGGGCTGGTGTCCGCCGGGGAGCGGACCGGGTTGCTGGCCCACCTCCAGGCCACGCTCAACGCCGGGCTCGCGGTCGGTGCGGGGCTCGGCGGGCTGGCGTTGCACGCCGGGACGCGTTCTGCGTACCTCGGGGTGTTCGCGGTGGACGCGCTGAGCTTCGTGGTGTGTGCAGGCCTGTTGCTGCGGCTGCCGTCGGTGGCGCCTCGCGTGCCGGTGGAGAAACTTCACGGCTCAGGGGTGCTGCGCAACCGGCCGTACACCGTGATCACCCTGCTGAACACCGTCCTGCTGCTGCGGATGCCCTTGCTGAGCCTGGGGATTCCGCTGTGGATCGCCGAGCGGACCGCGGCTCCGACCTGGCTCGTCTCCGCGCTGTTCGTGCTCAACACCGGGGCCGTGATGGTGTTCCAGGTGCGGATGGCCCGCGGGGTGACCGGGCTCGCGTCGGCCACGCGCGCGGTGCGGCGGTCGGGGTGGGTCATGCTGGCGGCCTGCGCGGTGTTCGCGCTGTCGGCGGGGGCCTCGCCGTGGGTGGCCGTGGGGGCCCTGGTCGTCGGGGCCGTGCTGCAAGTGGTCGCCGAGATGGGGCAGTCGGCGGGATCCTGGCAGCTCTCCTTCGACCTGGCTCCGGCCGAGCGGGTCGGCGAGTACCAGGGGTTCTTCGGAACCGGGGTGACGGTGGCCCGGACGCTCGGCCCACTGGTGCTGACCACGCTGCTCGTGGAGTGGGGCACGCCGGGGTGGCTGCTGCTCGGCGGGGTGACGCTGATGGCGTCGTACGCGATGGGACCGGCGACCAGGAGGGCCGCCGGCCGTGTCCCGGAGCCGGGTGTGGGGCGGGCTGTGCTCGTGGACTAGCCGATGTCAGGCCGCCCTTGGACAGGCCGCCACCGGGAGGGTGTCCACGAACAGGGCCCCCGCGAGCAGCCCCGCGCTGCCTCGGGGGCTCCACGCACGCGCGTGGAGGTCGGTGTCGAGGGCGAGCAGGGCCTCGCGGCCCGCGGCCGTCGTCGTACCGCCCGCCTCCAGGACCCCGCGGGCGCCCGCCTGGACGTGGCGGAGGCCCGACGGGCCTGCGGTGTAGAGGAGTTCGGTGTCCTGGAGGGTGGACATCACGGTGAGCAGGGCGTCCAGGCGGGCCTCGGCCTCGTCGGCGCCCGCCTTGCGGGAGGTGGCCAGCGCGTCCAACGCCCGCCGTACGTGCGGGAATCCGGCCCGCGCCTCGCCCCGGGCGCCCGCCGCGCCGTACTTCGCGGACACCGAGGAGCCCCGGGAGGGCCGGCGCGGGGCCCGCTTGTCACTGTGCGCGGCGATCTTCTTGGCGGCCGTGGCCACGTCCTTGGACCGCGCCCCCGGATCGAGGGCGGCCGCGGCGACCAGCAGACCGAGAGTCCACAGGGCACCGCGGTGACCGCCGCCGGCCAGGCCCACCGAGTGCTCGGTGCACCGGCCGATCGCGCCCAGCTCCGCACGCAGCTGGGGACTGGGCTCGCCGGTGCGGCGGGCGGCGGCGGCCATCGCCGCGAGGCCGGGCGCGAGCGCCTTGGCCGACCAGCGCAGGGAACAGTGGTCCGGGCTGGTGGCGCGGGCGCCGAGGTCACGCGGGTCGGGCAGGCCCGGCTTGGGAGCCAGGGCCAGCTGACCGGTCAGCGCGTCCACGGCGGCCAGGGCCAGCGCCTCGTCCTCGCGGCTGCTCATGGCCGTACCTTATGAGGACGCGGAGGCCGAGGGACTGGCACCTTCGGACGGAGCGCCACTCGGCGGTTCACCCGACGGTGCCCCGCTCGGAGGCGTCCCGCCACCGCCGCTGCCCGCGCCCGTGTTCGAGGCGTCCGGGTCGACGGCGAGGCTCAGGGAGCCCTTGTAGCCCTTGGACGGGTCGGCCTTGTGCACGGCCTTGAGGGTGAGCAGACCGCTGGAGGCGCCGCCGCCGTCGTAGACCATGTCGTCGTCGAGGACCGTGTAGCTGCCGGAGTGCCGGGAGTAGGGCTCCAGAGCGAAGATCTCCTCGGCGATCGTGTCGTCGAAGAACAGCTGGCCGGTGTAATTGACCGTGCCGCCCTCGTAGGTGCCGTCCTCCTTCTCGCCGCCGGTGTGCACCTTCACATGGATGTGGCAGGTGCGCGGGGTGTACCAGCCCGGGAAGATCGTCTCGAACTTCACGACCCCGTTGGCGTTCGCGATCTGATAGCCGCGCAGGTAGGTGCTGTCGTTCGCGGTCGAACCGTCCTCGCTCTCCGCGGGCGCGGAGCCGCCGGGGTTGGCGGTGGTGTAGCCGGAGTAGTAGCCCCAGGCGTCGCAGTGCCAGATCTCCACGGCCGCGCCCCTGACCGGGGTGCAGCCGTCGGTGGCGTCCACGACGGTCAGCCGCAGCGTCAGCGGGACACCGCTCTTGCCCTCGGTGATGTCCTTTCTGACCAGGGCGCCGTCGAGGTAGTAAGGACCTTCGGTGACGCTCGACATGAGCGTCATGCACGCGCCCGTGCTCGTCGCCGAGGCGGTGGCCGTCGCCTCGGCGGTGTCGGTGGTGTCGGCGAAGGCCGACTGGTACCCGGTGACGGCGAGCCCGCCCGCCGCGACCGTTCCGCCGGTCACCGCGATGGCGCGGCGCCGGGTGATGCTGGAGCTCCTGTGGTTTCCCGTCATGACCAGGAACGTAGGAAACCTGTCCGTCAGGAGCTTGAGCGGACGCTGTGCGCAACCTGAGGATGCTGAAAAAGCCGGGGCCTCCGGTTCACACCGCCATCAGCGGCGCGTCCTCTCTCCACTTGAGGATCTTGTCGAAGCTCACCACGGCACCGCGGCCCGGTTTGTTGCCGATCTGGACGTGGTCGGCGAGTTCGCGGATGAGACAGAGGCCGCGGCCGTTCTCCGCCTCCATGGGGGTGGGGCGGGGCCGCACGGGCGGGAAGCCCGGGCCGGAGTCGGTGACTTCGATACGACACTTCTCGCCGTCGAGGTAGGCGGTGACCCGGTACGCCGCCGAGGAGTCCGGCAGCCCGCTCTCCCCGCCGTGCTCCACGGCGTTGGCGCAGGCCTCGCTGAGGGCGAGGGAGAGATCGTAGGAGACGTCCGGGTCGACGCCCGCGGTCTCCATGGTGCCGAGCAGCAGGCGCCGGGCGAGCGGAACGCTCGCAGCCTCGCGCCGCAGATGGAGTGACCACCAGATGCTCATGCTCCAGCCTCCTGGCCGCGGCTCGACATACCGTTACGTATTGCCGCGCGTGCCCCGGTGTAAGCACATCGTTGACGTGATGCCGCCCATACGGGGGATGCGCCGGGTGCAATGGCCGGTGTATGTGGGGCAGCCCGGGTCAGAAGTGACCTTCCGGTCGTACACCCCGTACGTCATCTTGTGGACCTGCCGTATGGCGCTCATAAGCCCAGTGCGATGATGAGCCCGCCATGACTGCCCCCCACGCGCGCTCCGGAGGGGATCTCCGGGTTCTGCGGGCCGCGGTGTTCGCCGCGGTCTGCGTCGTGCTGGCCGCGGCCGGTCACTCGATAGCCTCCTGCGCCACGGTGCCGCTGTGGACGCTCGCTGCGGGGTTCTTCGGGGCTGTGCTCGTCGTGGCACCTCTTGCCGGGCGCGAGCGCTCACTGGCGGGGATCGCGACGCTCCTCGCGGTCGGACAGACCGTGCTGCATGTGCTGTTCGGGCTCGGGCAGCACGGCACGACGGCGATGTCGTCGATGTCGTCGTCCATGTCGTCGATGTCGTCCGCGCAGTCGGCGTCCGACGCCACGCTGGTCCAGCAGGCCGCACGACTGCTGTGCGGGACCACCGCCGCGGCGATCAGCCCGGCGCAGGCCCAGAGGATCCTCACCGACGCCCGGCTCTATCCCGGAACGGGCACCACCGCGGTGCACCATTCCGCGGACGCCATGACCGGCTCCTCCGTCTGGCCCTCCCTGCCGATGGTCCTCGGGCACGTCCTCGCGGCCGTCGCCGCCGGGTGGCTGCTGCGGCACGGGGACCTGGCACTGCTGCGGCTCGCCGAACTGTCCACGTGCTCGGCGCATTCGGTCGCGGAAGGGGCGCTCGTACGTTCGCTGCGGGGGGCCCTCGCGCTGGTGCGCGCCCTGCGTGCGGGGCTGCCGGGGGCACCCGAGGCCGGACCGCGCGCCCCGCTGGCGGCGTCGCTCGCGCCGTCGCGACCGCGTACCGCGGCACTCCAGCACACGGTGATCAGGCGAGGCCCCCCGGCCGCCGCCGGACTCGTTCTCGCCGCCTGACGCGACGCGACCACCACTGCACACCCCTGAGGACCTTCCCGAGGGACGTGTGAAAGGGGCCGCCGTCGTGCGGCACGCGCGTGTGCGCACGCGTATCCCTCTTCACCGGAATCCCTTTCGAAGCGGAGTGCTGTTCATGAAGGCTTCTCGTCTCGCCGCCACCGGTGCCGTCGCCGCCGGCGCCGTCATCGTCTTGTCCTCACCCGCCTTCGCGCACGTCAGCGTGCAGGCCGAGGGCACCGCCGCCAAGGGCGGTTACGCGGTCGTGGACTTCAAGGTCCCCAACGAGCGCGACAACGCCTCCACCACCAAGCTCGAGGTCAACTTCCCGACCGACCACCCGCTGGCCTCGGTCATGCCGGAGCCGATGGCCGGCTGGAAGATCGAGGTCACCAAGTCCAAGCTCGCCAAGCCGCTCGAACTGCACGGCGAGCAGATCACCGAGGCCGTCTCCAAGGTCACCTGGACCGCCGCCAACAAGGACAGCGGCATCCAGCCCGGCTACTTCGAGAAGTTCCCGGTCTCCATCGGCGCCCTGCCCGAGAACGCCGACGAACTGGTCTTCAAGGCGATCCAGACGTACTCCAACAAGGAGGTCGTGCGCTGGATCGAGGTCCAGGAGGACGGCGCGGAGGAGCCCGAGACGCCGGCTCCCGTCCTCGCCCTGTCCGCGGCCTCCGAGGACGGGCACCACGGCTCGACGGCCGCCGAGGAGACGGACGCCAAGACCGAGAACGCCGCCGCGACCACCGAGGCCGCCGCCGGGGACAGCAGTGACACCACCGCCCGCGTCCTCGGCGTGGTGGGCATCGTCGTCGGCGCCCTGGGCGTGGCCTACGGCGTGCTCGCCGGCCGTCGGCGCAGCGACGCCTGACCCTGTTTCGCGGAACGCGCGCCGGGGTCGTACGACCCCGGCGCGCACCGAAATTCTTACATCTGGGACATTTTGATATGCGCAAGAAGACGTTCGCCGCGGCCGCGCTGATCGCCGCTGCCACCCTGACCCTTTCCGCCTGCGGCAGCGGTGACGACAGCGGCTCGCCCGTCTCCGTGGTCTCGGAGGAGGCCGGCTCCGACAAGGCCGCCACCGTCCTCGACCAGCCGTTCGAGAAGCCTGACCTGGTCCTCACCGACACCAAGGGCGAGAAGTACGACCTCCGCAAGGAGACCGCCGGCAAGCCGACGCTGATCTACTTCGGCTACACCCACTGCCCCGACATCTGCCCGCTCACGATGAACAACATCGCCGTCGCGAAGAAGCAGCTGCCCAAGTCCGAGCAGGACAAGCTGACCGTCGTGTTCGTCACCACCGACCCGGCCCGCGACACCCCGGCCGAGCTCGGCAAGTGGCTCAAGGGCGTCGACAGCTCGTTCGTGGGCCTGACCGGCGACTTCGCCACGATCCAGGCGAGCGCCCGCACCCTCGGCATCTCCATCGAGCCGTCCCACAAGGACAAGAAGACCGGCAAGACCGTCTCGGTGCACGGCACCCAGGTCGTCGCCTTCTCCCCGAAGACCGACGAGGGGTACGTCCTCTACGGCGAGGACGCCACCGTCGACGACTACACCAAGGACCTGCCCAAGCTCATCAAGGGGCAGAACCCGTGAAGCGTTCCTCCACCGGGCTCGCCGTACTGACGGGGGCGGTCCTGCTGCTGGCCGGCTGTTCGGATGCCGAGGGCTCCTCGGGAGGCCTCACCGTCTCCGGCGCCTACATCCCGCAGCCCGTCTCCGCCGACATGGCCGCCGGGTTCATGACCATCTCCAACTCCGGCTCGTCGAAAGCCGAGCTGACCTCGGTCACCAGCGACGACGGCGAGGTCACCATGCACGAGACGACCGGCGGCATGATGGAGGAGGTCTCCCGCCTCTCCGTCCCGGCCCACGGTCAACTCGTGTTCAAAAGCGGCGCCAACCATCTGATGTTCGACAAGCTGAAGCAGGCTCCGAAGCAGGGGCAGACGGTCACCGTCGAACTGCACTTCGCCAAGTCCGACCCCGTCGTCGTGAAGATGCCGGTGAAGTCGGCGACGTACGTCCCGAAGACCGGACACTGAGGGAGGGATCACCTTGACGCAGACCATCGCCCCCCGCGTCCGGACCCTGGTACTGCTGCTCCTGGCCGCGTGCGGCCTGCTGCTGACCACGGCCGGTCCTGCCTCCGCGCACGCCGCGCTCACCGGCAGCGACCCCCAGCAGGGGGTGGTGGTCGACAAGGCGCCCGACCAGGTCGCGCTGACATTCTCCGAGAAGGTCGCCCTGTCGAACGACTCGCTGCGGGTCCTCGACCCCAAGGGCAAGGCCGTCCAGCAGGGCAAGCCGTTCGAGGTCGGCGGCACGACGTACGGCGTGAAGGTCCACAGCGGCCTTCCGGACGGCACGTACACCGTCACCTACCAGGTCGTCTCCGCGGACAGCCATCCCGTCGCCGGCGCCTACACCTTCTCCGTCGGCGCCCCCTCGACCACCTCCGTCTCCGTCTCCGGGGAGACGGCGGGCGGCGGGGTCGTCGGCTGGCTGTACGGCTTCGGGCGGTACATGTCGTACGCCGGTTTCATCGTGCTGGTCGGCGGCGCCGCGTTCGTGCTCGGCTGCTGGCAGCGCGGCGCCGGAGTGAAGCCCATGCAGCGGCTCGTCGTCGGCGGCTGGCTCACGCTCACCTCGGCAACCCTGCTGCT
Source organism: Streptomyces sp. SAI-127 (assembly GCF_029894425.1). Taxonomy (NCBI): domain Bacteria; kingdom Bacillati; phylum Actinomycetota; class Actinomycetes; order Kitasatosporales; family Streptomycetaceae; genus Streptomyces; species Streptomyces sp. SAI-127. The sequence goes on along the minus strand of NZ_JARXYJ010000001.1, from coordinate 5,334,317 downwards.
GCTCCTGCTGCGCGGCTCCTACACGGGCTCCGGAAAGGTCGGGGACGTCTTCGACCTGGACCTGCTCGGAAACGTGCTCCAGACCAAGGCGGGCGCGGCCCTCGTGTCCCGGCTGCTGCTGCTCGCCGCGGCGGCGCTGTTCATCTCGGTGCTCTTCGGGGCCTATGACAAGCGCGAGGACGAGGAGAAGCGGGACCTCACCTTCGGGCTCGCGATCGGCGGGACCGTCGTCGCGGCCGGACTCGCGGCAAGTTGGGCGATGGCCGAGCACGCCTCGGTCGGGCTCCAGGCGGGCATCGCGATGCCCGTCGACGTCGTCCACCTGCTGGCCGTCGCCACCTGGCTCGGCGGGCTGACCGCGCTGCTCGTCGCGCTGTACCGCTCCGACGCGCCGATCGAGTCGGCCGCCGTACGACGGTTCTCACAGGTGGCCTTCGGCAGCATGGTCGCGCTCGTCGCTACCGGCATCTACCAGTCCTGGAGGCAGCTCGGCTCCTGGTCGGCGTTCACCGGGACCCGGTACGGGCAGCTGCTGCTGGTCAAGATCGGGCTGGTGGCGCTGCTGGTCGGCATCGCCTTCATCTCGCGGCGGTGGACCGCGCAGCTGGCCGACACCGTCGTACGGCAGAACAAGCGGGCACCTCAGAAGGAGCGGGTCGCTGCGAGTGCGTCCGGCTCCGGCAAGTCCAAGGGCGCCGGCTCCAAGCGGGCCGCTCAACTCGCCCGGCAGCAGGCCGCGATGGACACCGCGCGGCAGAAGCGGACGCGGGACGCCGATCCGCACCGGTTCGGGCTGCGCCGCTCGGTGCTCGCCGAGGCCGGTGTCGCGGTCGTGCTGCTGGCGGTCACGACCGTGCTGACGCAGACCGAGCCCGGCCGTACGGAGGAGGACGCCAAGGCGGCCAAGACGGCTTCCTCTTCTTCGTCCTCCTCGGACGCGTCGGGCACCTCCGGGGCGCTGACCCTGGACATGTCGTTCGACACCGGCGGCACGGACGGCAAGGGCGTCGTGACCGTCGACTTCGACCCCGCGCGCGTGGGCGGCAACGAGATGCACGTCTACGTCCAGCGGCCCAACGGCCGCGCCTTCGACATCCCCGAGGTGAAGGTGGCCCTCACCCTGGAGGCCAAGAAGATCGGGCCGCTGACCGTCACCCCGGACCGCATCGCCACGGGCCACTGGTCGGCGAGCAACGTGCAGATCCCCATGGCGGGCGACTGGAAGGTCGCCGTGACCGTACGGACCTCCGACATCGACCAGACGACCGTCTCCAAGAACGCGCAGATCGGCTGAACCGCACCATGGCTGAACAGTCCATTCCCGTCGCCGGCACCCAAGAGGGCGGCTCCGTCGAGGGTGCCACCCCCGTCGAGGGGCGCCTCCCGGCCGGAAGCGGCATCTCGCGGCGCGCCCTGCTCGGCACCGCCGGCGCCACCGGACTCGTCCTGGGCGCGGCCGGAGGCGCCGTGGGGTACACCTCCGCGCCCGCCGCGGCGACTCCGCTGACCTCGGTGGGCAGCGACGAGGTGATGTTTCACGGGAAACATCAGCCCGGCATCACCGAAGGTCTCCAGGCCCGCGGCCATCTCGTCGCCTTCGACCTGGCGGCGGGCGCGGGCCGCAAGGAGGCCGCCGCGCTGCTGCGCCGCTGGTCACAGACGGCTCAACGGCTGATGGCGGGGGAGCCTTCCGGGTCCGACGACACGGATGTCGCCCGGGACGCCGGGCCCTCCTCACTGACTCTGACCTTCGGCTTCGGGCACAGCTTCTTCGCCCGGACCGGGCTGGAGAAGCAGCGGCCGGTCGCCCTCGACCCCCTGCCCGACTTCTCCTCCGACCAGCTCGACAAGGCCCGCAGCAACGGCGATCTGTGGGTGCAGATCGGCGCCGACGACGCCCTGGTCGCCTTCCACGCCCTGCGCGCGATCCAGAAGGACACGGGCAGCGCGGCGAAGGTCCGCTGGCAGATGAACGGCTTCAACCGCACTCCGGGGGCCACAGCCCACCCCATGACGGCCCGCAACCTCATGGGCCAGCTGGACGGCACGCGCAACCCGAAGCCGGGCGAGCCCGACTTCGACCAGCGCATCTTCGTCCCGGAATCCGGCACGCCCGCGTGGATGGCGAACGGCTCCTACGCCGTCGTACGACGGATCCGGATGCTGTTGGACGACTGGGAGAAGCTGTCCCTGGGGTCCCAGGAGGCCGTCATCGGGCGCCGGAAGGCGAACGGCGCGGCGCTGTCCGGGGGCACCGAGACGACGGCGATGGACCTGGAGAAGACGGACGCGAAGGGGGATCTAGCGGTGCCGATCAACGCACACGCCCGGATCACCCGGCCCGACCAGAACGGGGGCGCGGCCATCCTGCGCCGCCCGTTCTCGTACCACGACGGCATCGACGCGGACGGGGGGCCGGACGCCGGGCTCCTGTTCGTCTGCTGGCAGGCCGACCCCTTGCGCGGCTTCGTCCCGCTCCAGCGCAAGCTCGACCGCGGCGACGCGCTCTCCCAGTACATCCGGCACGAGTCGAGCGGTCTGTTCGCGGTGCCGGGCGGGGCGGCGGAGGGGGAGTACGTGGGGCAGCGGCTGCTGGAGGGGTGAGGGTCCGGGCGGGGCGGGGTCACGCGAACGTCCGGGGGCGGCCCTTGGTCACGCCGTTTCACTCAGCGGAGGGGCAGTGGTGAGACATCCGCGCCCTGTTCCGCAAGGGCCATTAGGGTGAGGTCATGCCAGCGAGCTATGCCTATCTCGGCCCTGAGGGCACCTTCACCGAAGTCGCGCTGCGGACGCTGCCCGAGGCGGCGACCCGGGAGCTGATCCCCTACGTGTCGGTGCAGTCCGCGCTGGACGCGGTGCGCGTGGGTGAGGCCGAGGCCGCGTTCGTGCCGATCGAGAACTCCGTCGAGGGCGGCATCACCACCACCCTCGACGAACTGGTCGCGGGCGCGCCGCTGATGATCTACCGCGAGGTGCTGCTGTCGATCACCTTCGCGCTGCTGGTCAGGCCGGGCACGGAGCTCACCGACATCAAGACGGTCTCGGCGCACCCGGCCGCCCAGCCGCAGGTGCGCAACTGGCTGAAGACGCACCTTCCGGACGCCCACTGGGAGTCGGCCGCCTCGAACGCGGACGCGGCCCGGCTGGTCCAGGAGGGTCAGTACGACGCGGCCTTCGCCGGCGAGTTCGCGGCCGCCCGGTACGGCCTCCAGGCGCTGGAGACCGGGATCCACGACGCCGAGAACGCACAGACGCGGTTCGTGCTGGTCGGCCGCCCGGCCCGGCCCGCCGCACCGACCGGAGCCGACAAGACCTCCGTCGTGCTGTGGCAGCGGGACGACCACCCGGGCGGGCTGCGTGACCTGCTGGGCGAATTCGCCACCCGCGGTATCAACCTGATGCTGCTGCAGTCCCGGCCCACGGGCGCGGGGATCGGCAACTACTGCTTCTGCATCGACGCCGAGGGCCACATCACCGACCGCCGGGTGGCGGAGGCGCTGATGGGGCTGAAGCGGATCTGCCGCGAGGTGCGTTTCCTCGGCTCGTACCCGCGTGCGGGCAAGGAACTGGCGGACCTGCGGGCGCCGCTGGCCGGCACCTCGGACGAGGAGTTCATGGCGGCCTCGGACTGGGTGGCCCGGTGCCAGGACGGGCGCTTCTGACCTGTCTTACCTGCAGATTTTAGTTATCCACAGAAGTTATCCACAGGCGCGCTTCTCGACCTGGGGACAAGTCGACACCAAAGCGCGACCCTGTCGACAAATCGGCCTACAGACCCCTCCGGCGTTCACGGGTGCGCACATCACCCTTCGTCCATTCTTTTCCCTTGGGTAACCCTTTGGAGTGACCGCTTTACACTCGAAAGTAGGGGTAGATGTGGGTTTGCGTTGGGAATCCTCGGCGTGATCCCCAAGTTTCGGAGTGATCAATTCCGAAATCCACAGATCCTCCGCACAGCCTGTGGATAACTTTTTGAGGGGTGGGGATTCCTGTGGACAACCGTGCGCCAAGTACCGCTCTCCACAAGGGAGTCGAGTCAACCCGACTCCTCGCACATGCTTCGTCCCGGGGATCCGGGGTGCTTTTCATTGACACACGCCGCAATTCACCCATAACAGAACGTAAGCCACGATTCGGTGCGGCCGGGAATAGTGAGTCGTGGGCCGTATCCCCGCACCGGTAGCCTTGACCGCGTGATTGACCTTCGCCTGCTCCGTGAGGACCCCGACCGAGTGCGCGCGTCCCAGCGCGCCCGTGGAGAGGACGTCGCCCTCGTCGACGCCCTCCTGTCTGCCGACGAGCGGCGCAGGTCGTCCGGCGTCCGCTTCGACGAGCTGCGTTCCGAGCAGAAGTCGCTCGGCAAGCTCATCCCCAAGGCCACTCCGGAGGAGCGCGCCGAGCTCCTGAAGAAGGCGGAGCAGCTCAAGGCGGACGTCAAGGAAGCCGAGGCCGCTCAGAACGACGCCGCCGAGGAGACCAAGCGCCTCGCGTCGCAGCTCGGCAACCTCGTCCACCCCGACGTCCCGGTGGGCGGCGAGGAGGACTTCGTCGTCCTGGAGACGCACGGCACCATCCGCGACTTCGGCGCCGAGGGCTTCGAGCCCAAGGACCACCTGGAGCTCGGCGAGGCGCTGGGCGCCATCGACGTCGAGCGCGGCGCCAAGGTGTCCGGCTCCCGCTTCTACTACCTGACGGGCGTCGGCGCCCTGCTGGAGCTCGCCCTCGTCAACGCGGCGATCGCGCAGGCCACCGAGGCGGGCTTCACTCCGATGCTCACCCCCGCGCTGGTCCGCCCCCGCGCCATGGAGGGCACCGGCTTCCTCGGCCAGGCCGCGGAGAACGTCTACCACCTGGAGAAGGACGACTACTACCTGGTCGGCACCTCCGAGGTCCCGCTCGCCGCGTACCACATGGACGAGATCCTCGACGCCGACAAGCTGCCGCTGCGCTATGCCGGCTTCTCGCCGTGCTTCCGCCGCGAGGCCGGCACCTACGGCAAGGACACCCGGGGCATCTTCCGCGTGCACCAGTTCGACAAGGTCGAGATGTTCTCGTACGTCGCCCCCGAGGACGCGGAGAACGAGCACAAGCGGCTCCTGGACTGGGAGAAGCAGTGGCTGACCGGCCTGGAGCTGCCGTTCCAGGTCATCGACGTGGCCTCGGGCGACCTCGGCGCCTCGGCGTCCCGCAAGTACGACTGCGAGGCGTGGATCCCGACCCAGGGCAAGTACCGCGAGCTGACCTCGGCCTCCAACTGCGACGGTTTCCAGGCGCGCCGTCTGTCCGTCCGCATGCGTGACGGCAAGAAGGTCCAGCCGCTGGCGACGCTCAACGGCACGCTGTGCGCCGTACCGCGCACCATCGTGGCGATCCTGGAGAACCACCAGCTGGCCGACGGATCGGTGCGGGTGCCCGAGGTGCTGCGTCCGTACCTGGGCGGCCGGGAGCTGCTGGAACCGGTCGCCAAGTGAGCAGTGGCTTTCCGTACCGGCTGATCGCGACCGACCTCGACGGAACGCTCCTGCGTTCCGACGAGTCGGTCTCGCAGCGCACCCGTGACGCGCTCGCCGCGGCCACCGCGGCGGGCGCCGTCCACATCGTCGTGACGGGACGCGGGGCCCGCTGGACCAGGCACGTCCTCGACGACCTCGGCTACGACGGCCTCGCGGTCTGCGCCCAGGGCGCGCAGGTGTACCACGCCGGCGAGCACCGCCTGCTGACGTCGGTGACCTTGGACCGCCAGTTGGCCGGCGTGGCCCTCGCGAAGATCGAGGCGGAGGTCGGCCCGCTGTACCTGGCGGCGAGCCGCGACGGCCTCGACGGCGACGTGATGGTCGGGCCGGGGTACGCGGTGACGGGCGCCCTGCCGTCGACGCCGTTCACGGACGCTTCGGATCTGTGGGCCGCCCCGCTGAACAAGATCTACATCCAGCATCCGGAGCTGTCGGACGACGAGTTGGCGCGGGCCGCCGTTCGGGCCGCGGGCGGTTTCGTCTCGGTCGCGATGGCGGGCCAGGGCATCGTCGAACTGCTCCCGCTGGGCCTGTCGAAGGCCACCGGCCTGTCGTTGGCCGCTCGCCGCCTGGGGGTGAAGGCCGCGGACACGATCGCCTTCGGTGACATGCCCAACGACCTCCCGATGTTCGCCTGGGCGTCGTACGGCGTGGCGATGGCGGACGCGCACGAGGAGCTGAAGGCGGTGGCCGACGAGGTGACGTCCTCCAACGAGGAGGACGGGATCGCGGTGGTGCTGGAGCGGTTGCTCGGCTGACGGCCACGCGCTGTCCGGCTGGGCCGGGGGCTTGGCGAATGCCGGGGCTTGTCGAGGGCCGGGGCTTGGCGAATGCCGGGGCTTGTCGAGGGCCGGGGCTTGTCGCTGGCTCGGGGGCGCGTGCAACGGCCGCACGGCCGCTTCGCCGCCGGCCGAGCTGCTCGACGATCCCGCTGCAACCGGCCCGCCCACCGCCGCAGTTTTCGCCGACGGCGGTCGCCTGCGCCGGCAGGTTCGGAACGCGCCGGCCCTTCTTGACGTACTCCGGCCGAGAAGCCCGGCCAAGTCCCAGTGACAACGTCTCGCGGAGGATGCACGGATCGAACGTGCGCGGGCTTTCCAGGCCCGACCACGGCTTAGCAAGCCGGTGCCTTACCACTCGGCCAATCCTCCGGGTGGGCGGCCTCACGCGAGAGCGACTTCGCGTGCTCGAAGCGGCCGCCCCGGGCAGTTCCTGCGGGTGGACTCGACGGTGGCGTAACTACACCGGAGTCCTCCGCGGGCTGCCCCGACGGGAGCTGGACGTACTGTCGTGCATGGACATCGTCCGGCTCCTCCCCAGAACGTGGCGCCGGACGGTCGTCCGGCGGTGTGGACATCAACCACTCTGCCTGTCCGACGAGTTGGGCGCCACCGATTAAATGCGGCCGTGTGTTCGAAGCTACCGGCGCCGCCAGCGCCGTCGCCGCTTGCTGAAGAACCACCCCGCGGGCGGCTCGTCGGAGCGCCAGGGCTGCGGTTCGGGCTCCTCGTCACGCCAGCGCGCCGCCAGCATGCGGGCGCGGGCAGACGGCTCGGTCGTCCCTGCGGACTGTATGAAGTCCTCGTCCAGAACTAGGTCGTCCCAGTCGTCTGCCATGCCCGTTCCCTTCGACTCACAGCCGAACGTTCCCCTTTGTCCAGTCTGCCCGGACAACGATGAAGTCCCTGTCAATAAGCGGGACATCAGTGGTACGTCAGACATCAGTGGTACGTCAGGGGGCCTACTCCTCGCCCGCCAGCGTCAGCGACCGCAGCTTCTGTCCCGCGTACCAGGTGGCGAGGACGGTCACCACGACCAGCAGCACCGTGGCCGTCGGCAGTCCGACGTCCGAGGTGACCAGGTCCCCGCCCGCGACCTTGTGGGCGACGGCCAGCGACCACTGCTGGACGCTCAGGGTCCTCGCCCCGGCGACCAGGGAGCCGAACAGTGCCTCCCAGACCAGCGCGTAGACGAGCCCGAAGACCACCGCGTGCCGGGACACCGTGCCGAGCAGCAGGAAGAGCGCCGCGTAGGCGATCGAGGAGACCAGCGCGGCCACCGTGTAGGCGACGGCGATCTGCTGGCCGTTGCCGTTGAGGATGAATCCGGCAATCAGCGTCGGCAGGGCCGAGAACACCATCGTCACGGCGATCGCCACGATCAGCTTGGTGAAGATGATCGTCGGCCGCTTGAGCGGCTTGGACAGCAGATACACCACCGAGCCGTCGTCGATCTCCGGGCCGATCGCACCGGTTCCCGCGATGACACCGATGATCGGCACCATGGTGGCGAGCGCGAGCCCGCCCAGCAGGTCGGAGGCGGTCTGGTCGTCGGCGCCGACGAGGGCGCGCACGATCACGGAGATCACGATCAGCAGCAAGGGCAGGGCGCCCAGGATGAGGGCCCGGCGGCGGCCGAGCAGGGCCCGGTAGGTGAGTCGGGCGACTGTGGGGTCGTACATCTTCGGCCTCCTACGCCGCGACAAGATACGAGAAGACGGACTCGAGGGACTCGTCGGACGGCGAGACCGTGAGCAGCCGGATGCCGTGGTCGCGCGCGACCTTGGGCAACAGCGCGGTGAAACGGCCGAAGTCGACAGCCTGGATGCGCAACGCGCCCTCCGCCAGGTCGACTTCGATGCCGGACGTCGACGGGTCGGCGATCAGAGCGGCCGCGAGGGCACGGTCGTCGCTGGAACGCACCAGATAGCGGTGCGGACGGTCCGTCATCAGACGGCGGATCCTGCGGAAGTCACCACTGGCCGCGTGCCGGCCCGCGACGACCACCTCGATGTGCCAGGCGAGCTGCTCGACCTCTTCGAGGATGTGCGAGGAGAACAGGACGGTACGGCCCTCGTCGCCCATGCGCCGCAGCAGGTCCATGAGCTGCATGCGCTGGCGCGGGTCCATGCCGTTGAACGGTTCGTCGAGCAGGAGCAGCGAGGGGTCGTGGACCAGGGCGGACGCCATCTTCACGCGCTGGCGCATGCCCTTGGAGTACGTCGAGATCTTGCGGTCCTGCGCGTACTCCATCTCGACCGTGGCCAGCGCCTTCTGGGCCGCCTTGGCACCCAGGCCGTGCAACTCGGCGTTGGCGACGACGAATTCGCGGCCGGTGAGGAAGTCGTACATCGCCTCGCGCTCGGGGACGACGCCGATGTGCTGGTAGATCGCCTCGTTGCGCCACACCTGCTGTCCGTCGAGCGTGACGGAGCCGGTGGAGGGGGCGAGGAAGCCGCCCATCATGTTGATGAGGGTGGACTTTCCGGCGCCGTTGGGGCCGAGGAGGCCGGTGACGCCGGGGCCGATCGTCATGGTGATGTCGTTGACGGCGACCACGTTGCCGAACCAGCGGGAGACATGGTCGATCTGGAGCGTGGTCACAGTCCCACCTTCTTGTAGCGGCGCATCAGGAGGCCATAACTGGCGGCGATCAGGCCGAGGACGGCCAGGACGTAGACCACGCCCTCGCCGCTCGACGGACCGACCGCTCCCGGGAACGCCGAGCTCGCGCCGAGGAACGCGGACTGCAGTCCGTCGATGAGCGTGACCGGCGAGAACAGGCCGATCCACGGGATGGCACTGGAGCTGCCCTGGGCGTCGGCGATCGCCTGGACGGTGGAGACCGCGCCGTAGGAGATGGTCAGCACGGCGATCACCGCCGCGATGCCGAAGCCGCGGCGAGGGGTGACCGACGCGATGACCAGGCCGATACCGGCGAAGAGCAGCGAGAGCAGCGCCACGGAGACAAGTCCCTGCCCGAAGCCCTTGGTCTGGTCGGCGAAGTCCAGCTTGGCCAGCAGCGCGCCCACGTAGAGCACGATCAGCGGGGCGGCGGTCAGGATGAACATCGCCGAGGCCAGCGCCGCGTACTTCGCTCGCACGTAGTCCGCGGTCTCGATGGGCCGCGAGAAGTACAGCGGTACGGTCTTGAAGCGCAGGTCGCGCGAGACGGACTGAGGGGCCTGCGAGGCGACATACAGGCTGATGACGGCCTGCATGATGATCGCGTAGCGCGTGTAGTCGACGGGCAGGTCGTTCGCCTTCGTGGCGACCGCGACGGCCACCATGATGGCCGCGGGCACGCACATCACGACGAACAGCAGCATCGGCAGCACCTTGGACTTCACCGAGCGGCCGAGGCCGTAGGCGCCGCGCAGGGACTGCGAGTAGAGCGAGCGGGTGGCGTAGGAACGGCCGAGGCGAGGGCCGTCGTAGTTGCGGTAGCCGATGTTGTGGATGCGGGTCTGGTCGCCCGAGGGGACGGTGACCGGGTTGTCAACTGCCATGGCCTACGGCCTCCTTCCGCTGCTCGTCCTCATTCGTGAAGACTTCCGAGATGTGGTGCCTGCGCTGCTCCATGCGCACCAGGCCGAGACCGAGGTCGGCGACGACGTCCCGGACGAGGTCGTAGGTCTCCTCGCCCTCTGCGGTCAGCAGCAGGATGTGACCGGCGCCCGGCAGACCGCTCTGGGAGTCGAGGACCTCCACCCCGCGCGCGAGGAGCGCCTCCCGCACCGCGCGGGTGCCGTCCGGGTGCTCGTCGGTGTCGGTGACCTCGACGCCGAGGGTCGTCGTGGTCTGGGTGAAGTCGGTGGTGGAGCTGGAGCGCAAAAGCTTGCCGCCGTCGATGACGACGACGTGGTCGCAGGTGCGCTCGAGTTCGCCCAGGAGGTGCGAGGTCACCAGGACCGAGATGCCGAAGTCGGTGTAGATACGGCGGATCAGGCCCAGCATGTCGTCGCGGCCGACCGGGTCGAGGCCGTTGGTCGGCTCGTCGAGGAAGACCAGCTGCGGGTCGTGCACCAGGGCCTGCGCGAGCTTCACGCGCTGCTTTCATGCCCGTGGAGTAGCCGCCGATGGGGCGGTAGCGCTCCTCGTACAGGCCGACATGGCGCAGGGTGTCCGCGGTGCGCTCGCGCGCGGCGGTGGGCGGCAGACCGGACATACGGGCCATGTGCACGACGAACTCGGTGGCCGAGACGTCCGGCGGCAGGCAGTCGTGTTCCGGCATGTAGCCGACACGCTCGCGGATGGCGGCGCCCTTGGTCGCGACGTCGAGCCCGAGCACTTCGGCACGGCCCTCGGAGGCGGGGGACAGACCCAGCAGGATCTTGATCATGGTGGACTTGCCGGCTCCGTTGGCTCCGACGAGTCCGGTCACACCGGGTCCGACGTCCAAGGAGAGCCGGTCAAGAGCGGTCACCCTGGGGAACCGCTTGCTCAGGCTTTCGGTCGCGATCACAGTCACGTCGTCGAGATTAGTGACGCGGACCACTCAGGTCGTCACCCCGCAGAGCTGCATCGACATCAGACTCCAGACGTACGGGCACCTAGGGGTCACCCTGAAGTAGAACAACGCGGCCTGCGTTTTCCACATCGGTGGGTTTTTCCACAGCCTGACCCAGCCCCATTGACGCAGCCTCTGACAACTGTCACATTCGCCAGTGTCACGTTACGGGCACGTACCGCAGTCGACGGGGACGAGGCGGCATGACGACGGCAGTGAACAGCGGACTCTCCACCCGATTGCGGGGATTCAGGCAGGTCCAGCGGCTCGCGTACGAGTGCGCGGAGGCGGTCGCGGCCCGTCTGGAGCCCGGCGTGAGCGAGCGGCAGGCCGCCCGGATGCAGCGCGAGTGGCTGCGCGAGCGAGGCGTACGGGACTGGTTCCACCTGCCGTTCGCCTGGTTCGGGGACCGCACGGCGTTCGCGGGCTTCCGCATTCCGCTGCAGTTCTTCCCGACCGACCGCCGCCTGACGCCCGGGATGCCGTTCATCCTGGACATGGCCCCCGTGTACGAGGGCTTCACCGCCGATGTCGGCTACTCCGGCTCGCTGGGGATCAACCCCGTCCAGGACAGACTGATGGCCGACCTCGAGGCGCACCGCGAGCTGATCCTGCGCGAGGTCCGTGAGCGGCGGCCGCTGCGCGAGATCTACGAGGACGTGGACCGCCTGATGGTCCGCCAGGGCTACGCCAACCGGCACCGCGCGTACCCCTTCGGCGTGATCGCCCACAAGGTAGACCAGGTCAAGCAGCGCCGCTGGTCACCACACGTCTTCGGGTTCGGCACCCAGTCCCTGAAGGGCCTGGCCGCCGACGCGCTGCACGGCCACCGCGAGGGCTGGTCGCCCCTGTGGTCGCCGTACCGCTCCTCCGACCACCCGCCGCGGCCGGGCCTGTGGGCGGTCGAACCCCACCTCGGGTTCCGGGGCACCGGCGCGAAGTTCGAGGAGATCCTGGTCGTCACCGACTCCGAGGACCCCGAGCAGAGCGCCTTCTGGCTGGACGACGATCTGCCGCACGTGCGGCGCTGGGCGGAGGCGAAGTGAGCTTGCTGAAGGGTGCGCGGGAGCGCCGGGTGCGGACCGGTGGCGTCGAACTGTGCGTGGCCGAACTGGGCGACCCGGAGCAGCCGACCGTGGTCCTGGTACACGGCTACCCGGACAGCAAGGAGATCTGGGCCGAGGTCGCGACCCGTCTCGCCGACCGCTTCCACGTCGTCCTCTACGACGTCCGGGGCCACGGCCGCTCGACGGCACCGAAGCCGCTGCGCGGCGGGTTCACCCTGGAGAAGCTGACGGACGACTTCCTGGCCGTCGCGGACGCCGTCAGCCCGGACCGGCCCGTGCACCTGGTCGGACACGACTGGGGCTCGGTGCAGTCCTGGGAGTTCGTCACCGTCCCGCACACCGAGGGCCGCATCGCGTCCTTCACCTCGATGTCCGGACCGTCCCTCGACCACTTGGGCCACTGGATCGCGGAACGCCTCAGGCGCCCCACCCCGCGCCGGGTCGGCCAGCTCCTCGGCCAGAGCGCCAAGTCCTGGTACATCTACCTGCTGTACACCCCCGCCCTGCCCGAACTGGCCTGGCGCGGCCCGCTCGGCAAGGCCTGGCCGCGCATCCTCGAGCGCGCCGAGAAGGTCCCCGCCGACGGCTACCCGACCTCCTCGCTGCGCACCGACGCGGCCCACGGCGCATGGCTGTACCGGGACAACGTCCGGGCCCGGCTGCGCCGCCCGCGCACCGACGCGTACGCACACGCGCCCGTGCAGCTCATCACGCCCCTGGGGGACGCGTTCCTCTCGGAGAAGCTCTGCGACGGCCTGGAACAGTGGGCACCACAGCTGACCCGGCGCACCCTTCCCGCCAAGCACTGGGTCCCGCGCTCACGCCCGGACCAGCTGTCCGCGTGGATCACGGAGTTCGTGACGGCCGTCGAAGGCGGCCGGACCGCTGTGGGGGCGACCGGGAAGTACGCCGACCGGTTCGGCGGACAGCTCGTGCTGGTCACCGGCGCGGGCAGCGGCATCGGCCGCGCCACGGCGTTCGCCTTCGCGGAGGCCGGCGCGCGCGTGGTCGCCGTGGACCGGGACGCCGAGGCCGCCGCCCGCACCGCGGAACTGTCCCGGCTGGTCGGCGCGCCCGAGGCCTGGGCGGAGACCGTCGACGTCTCCGACGAACAGGCCATGGAGAAACTCGCCGACAAGGTCGCCGCCGAGTACGGCGTGGTGGACGTCCTGGTCAACAACGCCGGGATCGGCCTCGGCGGCTCCTTCTTCGACACCACCACCGAAGACTGGAAGAAGGTCCTCGACGTCAACCTGTGGGGCGTCATCCACGGCTGCCGACTCTTCGGCAAGCAGATGGTGGAACGCGGACAGGGCGGCCACATCGTCAACACCGCCTCGGCGGCCGCCTACCAGCCCTCCAAGTCGCTGTCCGCCTACGGCACCTCCAAGGCGGCCGTCCTCATGCTCAGCGAGAGCCTGCGCGCCGAACTCGCGGGCCGGGGCATCGGCGTGAGCGCGATCTGCCCCGGCTTCGTCAACACCAACATCACCTCCACCGCGCGCTTCGCGGGCGTCGACGCCGACGAGGAGAAACGCCGCCAGAAACGCACGGCCCGCCTCTACGGGCTGCGGAACTACCCGCCCGAGAAGGTCGCCGACGCGATCCTGCGAGCGGTCGTGCGCAACCAGGCCGTCGTACCGGTCACGCCCGAGGCCCGCGGCGCGCGGGCCATGGCCCGGTGGGCGCCGAAGGCACTCCGCGCGATCGCACGGCTGGAGCCGCCGTTGTGAGCCACGAGATCGCCCCGCGCCGCGTCTCCTTCGACTGGTCCCGCACGCCCCTGCACTGGATCCCCGGCGAGCCCACCGCGACCCACGTCATCAACGTGCTGCACCTGCTGCTGCCGGCGGGGGAGCGCTGGTTCGTGAAGGTCCTCAAGGAAGGCCTGCCGCTGGTCAGCGACCCCCAACTCCACGCCGCCGTCAAAGGGTTCATGGGCCAGGAGGCCACGCACAGCGTCCAGCACACGCATGTACTGGACCACCTTGCCGCGCAGCGGCTCGACACCGCCGACTTCACCAAGTACGTCGACTTCCTCTTCGAGCGGTTGCTCGGCGAGCGCCCGCCCCTCAACGCGCCCATACCCGCGCGTGAGTGGCTGCGCTTCCGGCTGTCCGTCGTCGCCGCCATCGAACAGTTCACGGCCGTGCTCGGCGACTGGGTGCTGACCGCCGACGGGCTCGACCGGGCCGGCGCCGACGAGATCATGCTCGACCTGCTGCGCTGGCACGGCGCCGAAGAAGTCGAGCACCGCGCGGTCGCCTTCGACATGTACCAGCACTGCGGCGGCACCAGGACGCCCCGCTACGCCCGCCGGATCGCGGGCATGGCGGTCACCGCCCCGGTGATGCTCCACCTGTGGCTGTGGGGGACGGCCTACCTGATCCGCCACGACCCACAGCTCACGGGCCGCCTGCGCTACTCCCTGAAGGAGCACGAGAAGGCCGTACGAAAAGGACTGCTGCCCGCCTGGCGAGAGCTCGGCGCGGCCATCCCGCGGTACCTCCGGCGGTCCTACCACCCTTCGCAGGAGGGGTCGTTGAGCCGTGCGGTGGAGTACCTGAAGCGGTCACCGGCGGCGAGGGCCGCCGCGTGAGCGACACCCCCGCCCACCGGATCGAGGACCTCGCCCACCTCAGCGGCGCCACCGTCCGCACCATCCGCGCCTACCAGGACCGCGGACTGCTCCCCCGCCCCGAGCGCCGCGGCCGGGCCAACATCTACACCGACGCCCACCTCGTCCGGCTGCGCCAGATCGCCGATCTCCTCGACCGCGGCTACGGCCTGGCCTCCATCAAGGAGCTCCTGGAGGCCTACGACTCCGGCCGTGGCCTCGGCGGCATCCTCGGTCTTGTCGCCGAGGTCGACGGTCCGTGGACCGACGAGGAGGCCGTCCGGATCTCCCGCGCCGAACTGGACGCCCGCTTCGGCGGCACCCCCGACGAGGCCGCGGTCGCCGAGGCGGTGGAGCTCGGCGTACTGGAGCCGGTACCCGGCGACGACGGAACCTTCCTCGTGCCGAGTCCCCAAGAGCTCGCGGTGGCCGCCGAGTTGTACGCGGCCGGGGTCCCGCTCTCCGCGATCTCCGGCCACCTGCGGGAGTTGAGGGGACAGGTCGAGCACATCGCCGCCCGTTTCCTGGAGTTCACCACCGAACACGTCTTCGCGCGCTACCTGGAAGGACCGCACCGGCCGACCGACACGGAAGCCGCCGAAGCCGCCTCACTCGTACGACGGCTGCGGCCGCTCGCACAGCAGACCGTGGACGCCGAACTCGCGCGTGCGATGCGGACCTTGGCGGTACGACACCTGCGGCAGCACCTCGGTTCAGGGGAGACGCCGGATGGGCCTCGGACGTCACGTTCCGTGTCCGTGCCCGAGGAGACGATGCGGGCGGTGGAAGGGCTGGTTGGGGAGGAGCGGGCGGCGGAGTTCTTTGTCCTGGCGGCTGAACGGGAGGTGCGGGCAAGGGCGTTGGATGCGCTCACGTCAAATGGGCGGCCCCCAGTCGATCTTGACGAAGGGGACTGACATGACAGGGAGTTGTCCACAGAAACGCCAAGTAGCCTGTGGATAACTACAGTTGGTTGTGGATCAAACATCCGGGCCAAAATCATTCGCGTGATTCACGTCTCTCCCGGCACCCTGGCAGGATGAACGAGAACAAGCCACGCGAGAGTGACGAGAGACGCACCGTGAAGGTCTCGAAGTACCTCTCCAAGCATCTGCGCCACCAGCCCGAGCGCATCGGGCTCACGCTCGACGAGGCCGGCTGGGTCGAGATCGACGCACTGATCGCGGCGGCCACCGAGCACGGCTTCCGCTTCACCCGGGACGAGCTGGACCACGTGGTCGCCGCCAACGACAAACAGCGCTTCGCGATCGACGGCACCCGCATCCGCGCCAGCCAGGGCCACAGCATCGACGTCGACCTCGGCCTGCCGCCGGCGACTCCGCCGCCGTACCTCTACCACGGCACGGTGGCGCGCTACTTGGACGCGATCCGCGCCGAGGGACTGCGCCCCATGAACCGGCACGACGTACACCTCTCGCCCGACCGCGAGACCGCGACCCGGGTCGGCGCCCGCCGCGGCCGCCCCGTCGTGCTCTCCGTGGACGCGGAAGCCATGCACCGTGACGGCCACGTCTTCCACGTCAGCGCGAACGGCGTGTGGCTGACCCAGGCCGTGCCACCGCGCTACCTGCGGTTTTCCGAGCAGCACTGAGCCTCGGCGGGAGATGATCGACGCCATGGACCACGGCATGGACCACCTCCCCACCACCGAGGCCGCCGTCACCGCACTCCGCGCCCTCGCCGCCACGTACGGGCTCGGGATCGAGGTGACCCACGACATCGGCGCCGACCAGACCTCCCGCCGCAGCGCCGCGGGCGTCGGCGTCACCACCGACCCGGACGGCACCCTGCCCCACGAGGCCTACGTCGAGCTCGGCGGCCGGCCCCAGGTGGACGTGCGGTTGTTCCCGGACGACGACGCCCTGATCACCGTCGACGGAGTCGAGTGCCCCGACATCGCCCGCGACGATGTTCCCGCGTTCCTCCGCGCCCTCTACGAAGGCCACGCCTGGGTGAAGGTGCGCCGCTTTCCGCCCAGCCACTTCCTGATGGTGCCGCTGCCGGGCGACCGCGTGCACAAGGAGTTCATCTCAGTCGGACTCAGCCCCTGGCTCAGCAGCCGCACACAGTGACCGTGAGTCGCTGTTTCACGTGAAACACGGCTCGGCACATACGCTCGGACACATGAGTCTGCGCCTGAGCACCGTGATCCTCCCCTACCGCCGCTGGAACGAGGGGAGCCGCGAGGCATGGCAGCGCGCGGACCAGCTCGGCTTCCACACTGGATACACCTACGACCACCTGTCCTGGCGCACCTTCCGCGACGGCCCCTGGTTCGGTGCCCTGCCCACGCTGACCGGTGCCGCGGGCGTCACCGACCGGCTGCGCCTGGGCACCCTGGTGACCTCGCCGAACTTCCGGCACCCGGTGAACCTCGCCAAGGAACTGATCACCCTCGACGACATCTCCGGCGGCCGCGTCACCCTCGGTATCGGCGCGGGCGGCACCGGCTTCGACGCCACCGCGCTCGGCCAGGATCCGTGGAGCCCGCGCGAGCGTGCCGACCGGCTCGCCGAGTTCGTCCCGCTGCTCGACCGCCTGCTCTGCGAGGACTCGGTGTCCTACGAGGGGGACTTCTACTCGGCGCACGAGGCCCACAACATCCCCGGCTGTGTCCAGCGGCCCAGGCTGCCCTTCGCCGTGGCCGCCACCGGTCCCCGCGGCCTGCGGCTCGCCGCACGCCACGGGCAGGCGTGGGTGACCACCGGCGACCCGAAGCTGTACGAGAACGGCACGCCCGAGCAGTCCCTCCAGGCCCTCCGCGGCCAGGTCGAGAAGCTCACCGACGCCTGCGTGTCACTCGGCCGGGACGTGAACTCGCTCGACAAGATCCTGCTCACCGGCTTCACCCCGGATCGCGGGCGCCCGCTGGAGTCCCTCGACGCCTTCGTCGACTTCGCGGGCCGCCACCGGGAGCTCGGCTTCACGGAGCTCGTAATCCACTGGCCGATCCCCGACTCGGACTTCGCCGCCGACGAGAAGGTCTTCGAGCAGATCGCCATGGAGGCACCGGCACAGCTGGGCTGAGGCGGCAGCACCGGGGCCGGTGGGGTCCGCTCCTGGGTCATCTATGTCTCACCTGTGCGGGCACCCGTCCGGTCGTGCAGGCATATGCGGGAGAATGAGCGGGTGACCTCAGCTACTCGACAGCCCGAGACCCCGGCCGCCGACATACCTCCGCGCCTGATTGCCACCGATCTCGACGGCACTCTGCTGCGCGACGACAAGTCGGTGTCCCCGCGCACGGTCGCGGCTCTCGCCGCCGCCGAGGAGGCGGGCATCGAGGTCTTCTTCGTCACCGGCCGCCCGGCCCGCTGGATGGACGTCGTCAGCGACCACGTCCACGGCCACGGCCTCGCCATCTGCGGCAACGGCGCCGCGGTGGTCGACCTGCACGGCGGCCCCGGCGCCCACCGGTTCGTGAAGGTGCGCGAGCTGGCCCGGGAGAACGCGCTGGACGCCGTACGGCTGCTGAGGGAGGCGGCTCCGGGCACGGTGTACGCAGTGGAGCAGACGTACGGCTTCTACCAGGAGCCGGACTATCCCAAGCTGCACATGGAGATCCCCGACAACCTCGCACCGGCCGAGGCTCTGCTGGCCGAGGACGGTCCCGGTGCCGCCGAACCGGTGCTGAAGATCCTCGCCTACCACCCCTCGGTCGACCCGGACGCCTTCCTGACCCTCTCGCGCCTCGCCATCGGTGACCGCGCCAACGTCACCCGGTCCAGCCCCAGCGCCCTGCTGGAGATCAGCGGACCCGGCGTCTCCAAGGCCAGCACGCTCGCCCTGTGCTGCGCCGAGCGCGGAATCTCGCACGAGCAGGTCGTCGCGTTCGGGGACATGCCCAACGACGTCGAGATGCTGACCTGGGCCGGACAGTCGTACGCGATGGGCAACGCCCACCCGGACGTGATCGCCGCGGCCTCGGGGCGGACCGTCGCCAACAACGACGACGGGGTGGCCGTCGTGATCGAGAGGATGCTGGAACGGCTGTAGGGGGCCGCTGCGGCTCAGCCGAACCACGCAGGCACGTCGGCGAGGCCTCAGCGTGCCGCCACCAGCAACTCCGACTCCGCCTCCCGCTCGGCCATTCCCCGCAACGGCCCCTCCACGCCCGCCAGCTCCGCGTAGGGACCCCTCTGCACAACCTGTCCCTCATCGAGTACGACCACCTCGTCCACCGACTCGAGTCCTGCCAGCCGGTGCGTGATAAGGAGTGTCGTACGGCCCTCGGTGGCGGCCAGCAGATCGGCGGTGAGCGCGTCGGCGGTGGGCAGGTCGAGATGCTCGGCGGGCTCGTCCAGGACTAGGACCGGGAAGTCGGCGAGCAATGCCCGGGCCAGCGCGAGCCGCTGCCGCTGACCGCCGGACAGCCACGCCCCGTGCTCGCCGACCAGGGTGTCGAGCCCGTCGGGCAGGCTCTCGGCCCAGTCGAGCAGACGGGCCCGACTCAGCGCGTCCCGCAGCTCGTCCTCGGTCGCGTCCTTCTTGGCGAGGAGCAGGTTCTCGCGCACCGAGCTGTCGAAGAGATGCGCGTCCTGCGCGCACAACCCCACCAGCCGCCGTACATCGTCGCTGTGCAGCGCGTAGGCGTCCACGCCGCCCAGGGTGTACGTGCCGGCGTCCGCGTCCAGGAAGCGCAGCAGCACATGCGCGAGCGTGGTCTTGCCGGAGCCTGATGCGCCGACAACGGCGATCCTCCGGCCCTCCGCCAGGCTCAGATCGAGGCCCGTGAGCGCGTCCCGGTCCTGGCCCTCGTGCCGAGTGGTCAGCCCCTTGAGGACGACCGGGAACGGCGAAGCGGGCGCCTGCCGAGCGAACTCCGGTTCCCGTACGGGCTCGGGCGCGTCCAGCACCTCATGAACGCGCTCCGCGCTCCTGCGCACCCGCTGCCGGTACTGCACGGCGAGCGGCAGCCCGAGCACGGCCTCGAAGGCTGCCAGCGGGGTGAGCACAACCACAGCCATGGCGACCCCGCCGAGCCGCCCGGAGGCGACCGCCTGGGCGCCGACGAGGGCGGTGACGGTGACGGTCAGGCCGCAGATCAGGGCGGTGAGTCCGTCACCGAGGGCGGTGGCGGTGGCGGCGCGGGAGGCGATCCGGGTGAGAACGCCGTCCGCCCGCCGTGCATCGGCGGTACGGGCGGGCAGAGCACCGGCGACGGTCAACTCCGCGGTCCCGGTGAGGAGATCGGTCACCCGCGTCGCCAGCTCCCCGCGGGCGGGGGCCAGCCGGCGTTCGGCGCGGCGAGCCACGGCTGCGGTGATGAGCGGGACACCGACACCGGCGGCCAGCAGGCCCGCGGCGAGCGCGGCCCCTGCCTCGGGCAGCAACCAGGCCGTGAAGCCCACGGAGGCCGTGGACACCACGAGGGCGGCACCGGCGGGCAACAGCCAGCGCAGCCAGTAGTCCTGGAGGGCGTCCACGTCGGAGACGAGCCGTGAGAGCAGATCACCCCGGCGGACCGTGCGCAGACCGGCAGGCGCCAGTCGCTCCAGGCGCCGGTACACGGCGACCCGGGTGTCGGCGAGCATCCGCAACACGGCGTCGTGCGACACCAGGCGCTCCGCGTACCGGAACACGGCCCGGCCGATCCCGAAGGCCCTGGTCGCCGTCACGGCCACCATCAGATACAGCACGGGCGGCTGCTGCGAGGCCCGCGAGATCAGCCACCCGGAGGTGGCCATCAGCCCCACGGCACTGCCGAGCGCGAGGCTTCCGAGCAGCAGCGCGAGCGCGAGTCGGCCTCGTCGGGGGCCGGACATGGCGCGGATTCGGGAGAGAACGCTGCGTCCCTCTGCCGGCGGCTCGATCGTCCCGGGCTCGGCCGAAGCAGGGCTGCCGTCCTCGACCGTACGTGCCGCGGACGGCCTGGCCATGGCCTCCACCGGAGCCTGTGCCGCCGGCTCCGCCAGCCGCACCACCCGGTCCGCCACCCCCAGCAGCGCCGGCCGGTGCACCACCAGCAGCACCGTGCGCCCGGCCGCGAGTCGCCGTACCGCCGCCACGACCTCCGCCTCGGTGGCTCCGTCGAGCGCCGCCGTCGGCTCGTCGAGGAGCAGTACCGGCCGATCCGCGAGGAACGCCCGGGCCAGCGCGAGCCGTTGCCGCTGCCCGGCGGACAGTCCGGCCCCGTCCTCACCGAGCACGGTGTCAGCACCCAGGGGCAGCGCGTCGATGAACTCCAGCGCCCCCGCGTCCCCCAACGCCCTTCGTACGGCGGCCTCGTCGGCGTCGGACCGGGCCAGCCGTACGTTCTCGGCGATCGTCCCGGCGAACAACTGCGGCCGCTGAGGCACCCACGCGATGCGCGACCGCCACTCCTCCAGGTCGACCTCGGCGAGATCGGCTCCCCCGATCCGCACGCGCCCCTCGGCCGGCCGCACGAACCCCAGCAGGACGTTCAGCAGCGTCGACTTGCCCGCGCCGCTGGGCCCGACCAACGCGACCGTCTCCCCGGGCGCGACCTCGAAGGACACGTCCGCGACGGCGTCATCCGAACGCCCTGGATACGTGACCGTGACCTGCTCGAAGGCCAGCGCACCGGCGGGAACCGCAGCGGTACCCGACCTCGGCACCGGCGTCTCCAGCACCGAGAAGATCTCCTCGGCTGCGGCCACCCCCTCCGCCGCCGCGTGATACTGCGCGCCGACCTGCCGAAGGGGCAGATATGCCTCGGGGGCCAGGATGAGGATGACCAAGCCGTCGTACAGGTGCATCTCGCCGTGGACGAGCCGCATCCCGATCGTCACGGCGACCAGCGCCACCGAGAGCGTCGACAGCAGTTCCAGGGCGAAGGAGGAGATGAAGGCGATCCGCAGCGTCCGCATGGTCGCCTGCCGGTATTCGCCGGTGATGCGTCGAATCGACTCGGCCTGTGCCTTCGCCCGGCCGAACACCTTCAGCGTGGGAAGGCCCGCGACGACGTCCAGGAAGTGCCCCGACAACCGGGACAACAGCTGCCACTGACGGTCCATCCGGGACTGAGTGGCCCAGCCGATCAGGACCATGAAGACGGGGATGAGGGGCAGGGTCCCGACGATGATGGCCGCCGAGACCCAGTCCTCGGTAACGATCCGCGCCAGCACCGCCACCGGCACGACCACCGCCAGTCCCAGTTGCGGGAGGTAGCGCGAGAAGTAGTCGTCGAGGGCGTCGACTCCCCTGGTGGCGAGGGCGACCAGCGACCCGGTCCGCTGCCCGCTCAGCCACCCGGGCCCGAGCGTCGTGGCCCGCTCCAGCAGCCGCCCCCGCAGTTCCGACTTCACTGCGGCACTCGCGCGGTGCGCCGCGAGTTCGGTGAGCCAGGAGACGAGCCCGCGACCGACAGCGACGGCCGCCAACAGCAGCAGGGGAGTGCGGAGTTCTGCGACCGCCAGACCATGCTGGAAGGCGCCGACCACGACTTCGGCGACGAGCATCGCCTGGGCGATGACCAGCAGGGCACCGAGGCCACCCAGGCCGACCACGGCCACCAGGAAGAGGCGGGTGGCCCGGGCGTATCGGAGTAGACGCGGGTCGATCGGTTTCACGTGAAACACACCCTCTTCTCAAGGGGCATGTTTCACGTGAAACATGCCCACCTCGGGCTCAGTGCGCGGCTTCGGCGATGTGCTGCGTGCCGATCCGCTTGCGGAACACCCAGTACGTCCAGCCCTGGTAGAGCATCACCATCGGCGTGGCGATGCCCGCGCACCAGGTCATGATCTTCAGGGTGTACGGGCTCGACGAGGCGTTGGTGACCGTCAGACTCCAGTCCGCGTTGAGCGACGACGGCATGACGTTCGGGAAGAGCGTCAGGAAGAGCATGGCCACGGCGGCCACGATGGTGACGCCCGACAGGGCGAACGACCAGCCCTCACGCCCGGCCTGGTTGGCCACCAGTGCGGCAACCAGGGCGGCCACGGCGACCACCAGCGCGACCAGGCTCTTGGCGTCGCCGCTGTCGACCTGCGTCCAGAGCAGGAAGATCAGCGCCAGCGCGGCCGAGACGAGGCCGACCCTGGTCGCCAGCTTCCGCGCCCGTTCCCGGATCTCCCCGACGGTCTTCAGGGCCGTGAAGACCGTTCCGTGGAAGGTGAACAGCGTCAGCGTCACCAGTCCGCCAAGTAGGGCATACGGGTTGAACAGGTCCCAGAGGGTGCCGACGTACTCGAAGTGCTGGTCGATCTTCACCCCGTGCACGATGTTGCCGAAGGCCACGCCCCACAGGAACGCCGGGATGAGCGAGGTCCAGAAGATCGCGGTCTCCCAGTTGCGCTGCCACTTCTCCTCGGGCCGCTTGGCCCGGTACTCGAAGGCGACCCCGCGGACGATCAGGCAGACCAGGATGACCAGCAGCGGCAGATAGAAGCCGGAGAAAAGCGTGGCGTACCAGTCGGGGAAGGCGGCGAAGGTCGCACCACCCGCCGTCAGCAGCCACACCTCGTTGCCGTCCCAGACGGGACCGATGGTGTTGATCAGGACACGCTTCTCGGCCCGGTCGCGGGCGAGCAGCTTGGTGAGGACACCGACCCCGAAGTCGAAGCCCTCCAGGAAGAAGTAGCCGGTCCACAGGACGGCGATGAGCACGAACCAGACGTCGTGAAGTTCCATGACTCGATCTCCCTCGGCCTAGTACGAGAAGGCCATCGGCTTGTCGGCGTCACGAGTGTCGCCGCCGATCTTCGTGGGCGGGTTGAGGTCGGCCTCGGTGAGTTCGGGCGGCCCGGCCTTCACGTACTTCACGAGCAGCTTGACCTCGACGACGGCGAGGATCGCGTACAGGGTCGTGAAGACGAGCATCGAGATGAGCACCTCGGCCTGGGAGACGCTGGGCGAGACCGCGTGCCGGGTCTGCAGGACGCCGTAGACGACCCACGGCTGGCGGCCCATTTCGGTGAAGATCCAGCCCCAGGAGTTGGCGATCAGCGGGAAGCCAAGGGTCCAGATCGCCACGAGCCAGTAGAGCCTGCCGAGCTTGGGGCTGAGGGCCTTGTTCTTGAAGAGGACCAGATGCGGAACCTCGTCCTCGCCGACGCGCAGGTGCTGCGGGAGCATGAACTTCTTGCGGGTCAGCCAGAGTCCGGCGAGGCCGATGGCGAAGGACGTCATGCCGAAGCCGATCATCCAGCGGAACGCCCAGAAGGTGACCGGGATGTTGGGCCGGTAGTCGCCCGGTCCGTACTTCTGCTGCTCGGCCTTGTTGACGTCGTTGATGCCGGGGACGAACGAGGTGAAGTCGTCGTCGGCGAGGAAGGACAGCAGGCCGGGGATCTCGATGGCCACGGTGTTGTGGCCCTTCTCCACGTCGCCGTAGGCGAAGATCGAGAAGGGTGCCGAGTCCTGGCCGTCCCACAGGGCCTCGGCGGCCGCCATCTTCATCGGTTGCTGCTTGAACATGACCTTGCCGAGGGTGTCACCGCTGATCGCGGTGAGCATGCCGGCGATGACCACGGTGACCAGGCCGAGGCGCAGCGAGGTCTTCATCACGGCGATGTGCTTCTTGCGGAACAGATGGAAGGCCGCGATGCCCACCATGAAGGCGCCGCCGGTCAGGAAGGTGGCCGACATCGTGTGGAAGACCTGGGTGAGCGCGGTGTTCTGGGTCAGCACCGCCCAGAAGTCGGTGAGTTCGGCGCGGCCCTTCTCCTTGTTGATCCGGTAGCCGACGGGGTGCTGCATCCACGAGTTGGCCGCGAGGATGAAGTACGCCGACAGGATCGTGCCGATCGAGACCATCCAGATGCAGGCCAGGTGGATCTTCTTGGGCAGTTTGTCCCAGCCGAAGATCCACAGGCCGATGAAGGTGGACTCGAAGAAGAAGGCGATCAGGGCCTCGAAGGCGAGCGGGGCGCCGAAGACATCGCCGACGAAGCGCGAGTAGTCGGACCAGTTCATGCCGAACTGGAACTCCTGCACGATGCCGGTGACCACACCCATCGCGATGTTGATCAGGAAGAGCTTGCCCCAGAACTTGGTGGCCCTGAGGTACTTCTCATTCTCCGTACGCACCCAAGCGGTCTGGAGGCCGGCCGTGAGGGCGGCCAGGGAGATCGTCAGGGGGACGAACAGGAAGTGGTAGACGGTGGTGATGCCGAACTGCCAGCGCGCCAGGGTCTCCGGCGCCAGAGCCAGGTCCACGTCGCCGCTCCTTACCTCACAGGCTTGTGGAACATATGCGTGCAAAATGAGCGCTTGTGAAAGCGTTCACATTCACAAGCAAGTATGACGCATGGCAGTTCGACACGGGACGGGCGGGGGGTCCCTGGGAGGGTCCGATAGGTCACATCTGGGAGGGACCGGTCGGCCCTGGCACACGGGGCGTCGGGGTTTCACGTGAAACCCCGACGCCCCGTAGACACGCACCGTCCCGTCACAGCTCCTTGCGGAAGCCCTCCGCCACCTTCAGGAAGATGTCGTTCGCCTCGGTCTCCCCGACCGTCACCCGCACGCCCTCTCCCGGGAACGGCCGTACGACCACGCCGTGCTGCTCGCACGCCGCCGCGAAGTCGGCCGTGCGCTCCCCCAGCCGCAGCCACACGAAGTTGGCCTGGGTCTCGGGCACCGTCCAGCCCTGGGCTCGCAGTCCCTCCACCACGCGGTTGCGCTCACAGACCAGCGAGCCGACCCGGCCCAGGAGTTCGTCCTCGGCCCGCAGCGAGGCGATCGCCGCCTCCTGTGCGACCTGGCTCACCCCGAAGGGCACCGCGGTCTTGCGCAGCGCCGCGGCCACCGGCTCGTGGGCGATCGCGAAGCCGACCCTGAGGCCCGCGAGGCCGTACGCCTTGGAGAAGGTACGCAGCACACAGACGTTCGGCCGCGTGCGGTACAGCTCCACGCCGTCCGGCACCTCGGGGTCACGGATGAACTCGCGGTAGGCCTCGTCGAGCACCACCAGCACGTCACTCGGCACCCGGTCGAGGAACCGTTCCAGCTCGGCCCGCTTCACGACCGTGCCCGTCGGGTTGTTCGGGTTGCAGACGAAGATCAGCCGGGTCCGCTCGGTGATCGCTTCGGCCATCGCGTCCAGGTCGTGCACGTCGCCCGCCGTCAGCGGCACCTGCACCGAGGTGGCACCGCTGATCTGCGTGATGATCGGGTACGCCTCGAAGGACCGCCAGGCGTAGATCACCTCATCGCCCGGTCCCGAGGTCGCCTGGATGAGCTGCTGGGCGACGCCGACGGAGCCGGTGCCGGTGGCCAGATGGGAGAGCGGGACGCCGAAACGCTCGGACAGCTCGTTCATCAGACCTGTGCAGGCCATGTCCGGGTAGCGGTTGAAGGAGGAGACGGCGGCCGTCACGGTCTCCAGCACGCCCGGCAGCGGCGGATAGGGGTTCTCGTTGGAGGACAGTTTGTAGGCCACCGGACCGCCGGCAGCGGCGGGCTTGCCCGGCTTGTACGTGGGAATACCCTCCAGCTCGGCGCGCAGCTTGGGGCTCGTCTCGCTCACCGCAGTCCTCCTCATGACCACCGCCTCATGGCGTCCGACTCCGGCAGTCGGCATCCAATACTGCTCACCCTATGAGGATTGGGCGCCGCTGCGTACAGGTCAGAGCGAACCTCATCAGCCCCACAGGCATCAGGGGCATCACCGTACGAAGGCAGACGAATCAGGGGGCGCGGTCACATATATCTATGCGCCGGTGGCTCGCGCCGTGGCGCGCGTCACCCGTGAAGGTGAGTTGAGACCTCTTCGAAACATCGGGGACTTGGCAGGCCCATGCGTGCCGACAAGTTACGTAGTGCCATTGGATCGTTTAACTGGCTCTGTTTCAAAGGTAGTTGACGCCAGATGACCTTGCAGAAACGTGCCTGTCAACGCGTGCATATGCGTCCGCCCTACCCCACCGCATGAGCCCTACTATCGGCTCGCCATGACAGCAGCAGGGAAGCACCAGGTGAGCCGCGCGGAAACCTCCCGTCGAGGCAGCCGGCCGGGCCGGGCGGGCATCAGAGACGTGGCCGCCGCCGCCGGAGTCTCCATCACGACCGTCTCCGACGCCCTGAACGGCAAGGGCAGGCTCCCGGACGCCACCCGCCGCCATGTCAGGGAGGTCGCAGACCGGCTGGGCTACCGGCCCTCAGCCGCGGCCAGAACCCTCCGTACGGGCAAGTCGGGACTCATCGGCCTGACCGTGACTACGTACGGGGATGAACCTTTCACCTTCACCGAGTTCGCGTACTTCGCCGAGATGGCGCGGGCGGCCACCTCCGCCGCGCTCGCCCGCGGCTACGCCCTCGTCATCCTGCCCGCGACCTCGCGCCACGACGTGTGGTCGAACGTCGCCCTGGACGGCACCGTGGTCATCGACCCGTCCGACCAGGACCCGGTCGTCAGCGAGTTGGTCCGGCAGGGGCTACCGGTGGTCTCCGACGGCCGCCCGGCCGGCACGCTCCCGGTCACCGCCTGGGTCGACAACGACCACGAGGCCGCCGTCCTCGGCATCCTCGACCATCTGGCCGACGCCGGCGCCCGCCGCATCGGGCTGCTGACGGGGACGACGACGGACACGTACACCCATCTGTCGACCACCGCGTATCTGCGTTGGTGCGAGCGGGTCGGGCAGGACCCGGTGTACGAGGCCTATCCCGCGCACGATCCGTGTGCGGGCGCCGTCGCAGCCGACCGGCTGCTCGCCCGCCCGGACCGGCCGGACGCCGTCTACGGCCTGTTCGACCCGAACGGCACCGACCTGCTGGCCGCCGCCCGCCGCTACGGTCTGCGCGTCCCCGACGATCTGCTGATCGTCTGCTGCAGCGAGTCCACCGTGTACGCCAGCACCGAGCCGCCCGTCACCACGCTCTCCCTCAAGCCGCGCCGCATCGGCACAGCCGTGGTCCAGCTCCTCATCGACGCCATCGAGGGGGTCGAATCGGACCAACCGGTCGAGCAGGTGATACCGACCGAACTGATCGTGCGTACCTCCTCCCAGCGGCGTGCCCCGCGCACGACGGTCAGCTCGCCGCGGTCGCCCGAGGAGAAGTAGCAGGAAGCGGCCGGGCGAGGGTCCAAGCCCGGCCCAATCGGGGCGAATGCCGCGGTGAACAGGAGTCTTGCTCCGATTCACTACCCCTGGGTCATCACATGGCGCGATCCGCATTCCTATGATGGGCCCACGACACCGCGGGCCGCTGCGACCAGGCAGTCCGAAGCGGTGCAGATGCGGCGCGATGGTGGAGGGGTCTGATGACTCAGGGGGCCGGTCAGGGACCCGAGGTGGAGCGCACGGCGGTGCTGCGCGACTTCCGGGTGCCCGCGTACGTCAACGAGACCGGTCCGTACGGCCACAGCACGCACCCCGGTGACGTCGTCCCGGCCGACGAGGAGGCCTACCCGGAGGGGTACACCCCCACCGAGCAGGACCTGCCCGTCATCAGCCACGGTGACGAGCTCCAGGCGGCCACCGACCCCGCGGCACAGGCGGTGGACGGTCCCGGTCCGCTGTTCGTCGTCGGCGACGTCCATGGCTACCTCGACGAACTGATGTCCGCGCTCCAGGAGAAGGGCCTCGTCGACACGGCGGGCAACTGGTGCGCGGGCACCGCCCGGCTGTGGTTCCTCGGCGACTTCACCGACCGTGGGCCCGACGGCATCGGCGTCATCGATCTCGTGATGCGGCTGTCCGCGGAGGCCGCCGCGGCCGGCGGCTACTGCAAGGCCCTCATGGGCAACCACGAACTGCTGCTGCTCGGCGCCAAGCGGTTCGGCGACACGCCCGTCAACTCCGGCGCCGGCACCGCCACCTTCCAGGCGGCCTGGCTACTCAACGGCGGACAGAAGACCGACATGGACCGCCTCCAGGACCACCATCTGCAGTGGATGGCACGGCTGGACGCCGTCGAGGAGGTCGACGGACATCTGCTCGTCCACTCCGACACCACCGCCTATCTCGACTACGGCGACTCGATCGAGGCGGTCAACGACACCATCCGCGAGACCCTCACGCGCAACGACGCGGACGAGGTGTGGGATCTGTTCCGCAAGTTGACCAAGCGCTTCTCCTTCCGCGACGAGGGCGGCGCCGGCCATGTGCGCTCGCTGCTCGATACGTACGGCGGCACCCGCATCGTTCACGGCCACAGCCCGATCCCCTATCTGCTCGGCGAAGTGGGTTCCGAGGACGATGAGGACGAATCCGGTCCGGTGGTCGAGGGACCGCACGTCTACGCCGACGGACTGGCCATCGCGATGGACGGCGGGGTGACCATGGCCGGAAAACTGCTGGTCCAGCAACTGCCCCTGGATATCTGAACGTTCGCGGGGCAGTAGTTCCCGCAGGACGGACTGACCGTCGACCGCGCAGGCCAGAGGCCAATTTCTGGAAACCCCCTGTCACCCTGTGCCGTGACAGCTCTACCATCTGCTTATCCGTAGCAGGCTCCCCTCCGTTTCTGCCCGACGGCTCGTTGGCATGCGAGCCCCAAGCCCTACGGAGCATCGGGGGATGCACATGAACAGCGTTCCGCAGCACCTGCACAGCGAGGACCGCCAGGAGTACGAGCGGATCCTCGATGAGGCGCTGCGCTCCGCACCACACCGTCCCGAACTGGCCGCTGTCGGACAGCGGTTGAATCCCGAACAGCTGCGCACCATGGCGCTCAACGCCACCGCACTCGTCACGGCGGCCGCGGCGACCGAGTACCAGCACTACGTGAAGGTCCGCGAGGAACAGCGCCGCCCGGCGGCGCCGTCCACCCTGTCGTCCGTGCACGAACCCGGCCCCGCCGAGTCGGGCACGGGTGCGATGGGGCTCGCCACCACCATGGGAGAGGTCGCCGAGACCGCCGGTGCGGGCGCCGTCGCCGTCGCCGCGGTCCTGACGCCCGTCCTCGCCGGAATCGCCGCGGCGATCTTCCTGCTCGTGGGTTACATCCTGCAGATGCTCGACCCCGAGCCGGCGTTCGCCCACACCATGATCACCATCGGATGGGTGTTCGGCGCCATGACCGCGGCCGCGATCCTGGTCGCCGCCGTCGGGCTGCTGCTCACCGCCCTGCGCAACCGGCCCTCGCCGGACGCGGGGTACGGCGAGCTGAGCGAGGAGGTGGCACGGGCCAGGGACGCCTGGCGCGAGGCCCTGCTGGAACGCGGCATCCTCCCCTTCCTCAGGGAGGCTCTGGCCGACCCCGGCACCGCCGCACTGCACCACACGGCTCCGCCCGCACCGACCAGCCGGATGCCCAGCCTCGGCTACGGCCGCCCGGGCTTCAGCAGCCCGGACGACGGAGCGTCCGGTGCCCGCCCGAGCTTCACCAGCCCGGACTACACCAGCCCGGACTTCGGGGGGCCGGAACACCAGCCGGAGTAGCACCCGGCACAGCCCCTCGGCTTGCGCCCCCACCACGGGGAGCGCAAGCCGAAGATCCGGCCGCGGGCCGGCCTCTCCGTCGGCGCGCAACAACGGCCTCGGGGTCCGGTCCGGGTGTTCGTGGGGGACATCCCGGATGGCACCACGGGGCAACGTCGGCAGCATGACGGACCATGACTTCTCTCTCCCGACGTTCCCTGATGGGTGGTTGTGCGGCCGGTGCCATGCTGGCTGTCACCGGAAGCGCCAGTGCCGGCGCGTCAGCCAAGACCACCGCGGACACCAGTGCCCTGCAAGCTGCGATCAGCGATCTGTCCCATCCGCCGGCCACCTCCGCGCAACTGCGCGTCGAGGGCCGGGGAACCCACTGGTACGGCACCGCAGGAGTGTCAGACATAAGGAGCGGCCGTGCCCTGTACGGGGACGACCGGTTCCGAGCAGGCAGCGTCACCAAGGCATTCGTGGCGGCTGTCGTGCTGCAGCTGTGGGCGCGACACCGGGTGGACCTCGATGCCCCCATCGGCAGGTACCTTCGGGGCCTTCTTCCCTCCTCCTTCGCACGCATCACCGTGACGCAGTTGCTGAACCACACGAGCGGACTGCCCGACCATCGAGGACTGCCGGACCTCAGTACCCCGGAAGCCGTCCTACGGCACCGAGGAGACCGATGGACACCCCGGGAAATGGTGCGGACCGTGACCCACAGCCCGCTCAAGTTCCCTCCCGGCACCAAACAGGAGTACCGCGGCATCAACTATGTGCTGCTCGCCCTGCTCATCGAGGAGCTGACCGGCCGGCACTACGGCGAGGCGATCAAGTCCCGCATCCTGCGTCCCCTGAACCTGACGCGGACCCTGTTGCCTGGTGACGACCCGCACCTGCACGGCCCGCATGTGCACGGCTACCTCCGCATGACCGACAAGTCGCTCCAGGACATCACGACGTACGAACAGTCGAGCTCCTGGGGCGAGGGAGAACTGGTCTCATCCGCCGACGACCTCTTCCGCTTCCAGGAAGCCCTGTTCTCCGGCGTGTTACTGCCGCCCGAGGCCATGAGCCACCTCTTCGCTCTGCCGCCGCAGTCCGTTCACATGGTGGACGGCAGTCCGGCCCGCTACAGCATGGGGCTGCAGACGGCCACAGTGAACGGCGTGACGTTCTGGGGCAAGACAGGTGACACGTACGGGTACCGCACCCGTATGTTCGCCACCCGGGATCTGCGGCTCCGCTTCGTGTTGTCGTACACACCGACGCCTCTGGCCGCGAGTGAGGACATGATCAACCGGGTCGTCACCTTGCTCACCGCCTGAGCGTCTTCGGCTGTCGACGGACTCATGGGTCCGCGCCACCGCCCGGACTCGGGTGGTTCGGCGGCGCGGGCCCATTCACCTGTCGGGCTCAGTCCGCGAGCGGCAGATACACCCGGTTCCCGCTCGCCGCGAACTCCTTCGACTTCTGGGCCATGCCCTCCTCGATCTCCGTCTGGCTGTCGCCGTGGCGACGGCGGATGTCCTGGGAGATCTTCATCGAGCAGAACTTCGGCCCGCACATGGAGCAGAAGTGAGCCGTCTTGGCCGGTTCGGCCGGGAGGGTCTCGTCGTGGAACTCCCGGGCCGTGTCGGGGTCGAGGGCCAGGTTGAACTGGTCCTCCCAGCGGAACTCGAAGCGGGCGTCGGAGAGGGCGTCGTCCCAGTCCTGGGCGCCGGGGTGTCCCTTGGCGAGGTCGGCCGCATGGGCGGCGATCTTGTAGGTGATGACACCGGTCTTGACGTCGTCCCGGTTGGGCAGGCCCAGGTGCTCCTTGGGCGTGACGTAGCAGAGCATCGCGGTGCCCCACCAGGCGATCATCGCGGCGCCGATGCCGGAGGTGATGTGGTCGTAGGCCGGCGCGACGTCGGTGGTCAGCGGGCCGAGCGTATAGAACGGAGCTTCATCGCAGATCTCCTGCTGAAGGTCGATGTTCTCCTTGATCTTGTGCATCGGAACGTGCCCCGGGCCCTCGATCATGGTCTGTACGTTGAAACGCTTCGCGATCCGGTTGAGTTCCCCGAGCGTGCGCAACTCCGCGAACTGCGCCTCGTCGTTGGCGTCCGCGATCGAACCGGGCCTGAGGCCGTCGCCCAGCGAGTACGTGACGTCGTAGGCGGCGAGGATCTCGCACAGTTCCTCGAAGTTCTCGTACAGGAACGACTCCTTGTGGTGCGCGAGGCACCAGGCCGCCATGATCGAGCCGCCTCGCGAGACGATGCCGGTCTTGCGGTTGGCCGTCAGGGGTACGTACGGCAGGCGCACGCCCGCGTGGACCGTCATGTAGTCCACGCCCTGCTCGGCCTGTTCGATGACGGTGTCCTTGTAGATCTCCCAGGTCAGCTCCTCGGCGCGGCCGTCGACCTTCTCCAGCGCCTGGTAGAGCGGCACCGTGCCGATGGGAACGGGGGAGTTGCGCAGCACCCACTCGCGCGTGGTGTGGATGTTGCGGCCGGTGGACAGGTCCATGACCGTGTCGGCGCCCCAGCGGGTCGCCCAGGTCATTTTCTCCACCTCCTCCTCGATGGAGGACGTCACCGCGGAGTTGCCGATGTTGGCGTTGACCTTCACCAGGAACCGCTTGCCGATGATCATCGGCTCGATCTCCGGGTGGTTGACGTTCGCCGGCAGCACCGCGCGCCCCGCCGCGATCTCCTCGCGGACGACCTCGGGGTCGACGTTCTCCCGGATGGCCACGTACTCCATCTCCGGTGTGATCTCACCGCGACGGGCGTAGGCGAGCTGCGTGACCGCCCCGCCGTCACGGCTACGGCGCGGCTGGCGCGGCCGCCCCGGGAAGACCGCGTCGAGGTTACGGAGGCCACCCCGCGGTGAGGTGTGCTTGATCCCGTCGTCCTCGGGGCGCACGGGACGTCCCGCGTACTCCTCGGTGTCCCCGCGGGCGATGATCCAGTTGTCCCGCAGAGGCGCAAGGCCCCGTCGGACATCCGTCTCGGTGAGCGGATCGGTGTACGGGCCGGACGTGTCGTACAGCGTGACGGACTGTCCGTTGGTGAGGTGCACCTGACGGACCGGCACCCGCAGATCGGGGCGCGAGCCCTCGATGTACGCCTTGTGCCAGCCGATGGACTTCCCGGCCTCCCCGTCAAGCTGATCGGAGGCAGGCGTGCGCGCGTCCTTGATGGTCATGAGACCTACTCCCTACGCCGGCATTACCCGGTAACAGGTTCGGCGGTCGACGCAGCGATTTCCGTCTGCCGACGTTTCGTGGGGAACGTCACTCGATGGAGATGACGTTCCACGTGAAACATCGCTGGGACGGAGGTCAGCGCCCTCTCAGCCCGGTGCTCCGAGCTCCCGCGTGTACAAAGGTGGCTCCACGCTAGCGTCAATCCGGGCGCGGTGAACAGAGGGCCCCTGTCGTTCTTGCGATGATCGGTCGGTGACCACGATGCATCAGCCCCCATACCCGCCTCCCGAGCCTCCGCGCCGACCGGGCTCCGGAAACGGTCCCGGGCTCGGCCCCGGCAATGGCTCCCGCGGGCAGTTCGGAAACGGCGGGGCCGACGGCTGGCACGAGCATGAGCACGGTGGGCAGGGCGGGCACAGTGGGCAGGGCTACGGGTACGGGCCCGGAGCCGGTGGTGGAGGCCAGGTCGGTGGCACTGACCTGGGCGGCGGCCATGGTGATGGTGGCCGGGGTGGCGGTCAGGGCGGCGGGGGCTGGGGTGGTGGTGACGGCCATGGGCACGGGCACGAACCCGGCGACGGACACGGGCACGGGCACGAACCCGGCGACGGACACGGGCACGGGCACGAACCCGGCGACGGACACGGGCAGGGGGGCGGCTCCGGCAGCGGTGGTGGGCACGGCCACAGTCACAGCCACGGACCGGCAACTCCCGTCTCCAAGCACCTGCGCAAGGTCATCGCGGCGATCCTCATCCCGTTCGGCGTAGCGGTGGTGGTGGGCCTGGCAGTGCTGTGGCCCGGTGGCGCCCCGGCGCACGAACGTACCGGGGTCGGCTTCGACCGGCAGACCCAACAGGCAACGGTCACCAAGGTCGTGAGCGTCAGCTGCAAGTCGGTGAACGCCTCGGGGGAGACCCCGACCGGGGACACCTCCACCGCCGAGGGCTCCTCCGCCGAGCAGCAGGCGAACGGCACCTGCAAGAAGGCGACGATCCGGGTCGACACCGGCGACGACAAGGGCCGCACCTTCACGGAGATCGTCCAGCCGGACCAGTCCCGGCAGTTGCACGAGGGCCAGAAGGTCGTGGTCGCGTACGAGCCTTCGGCGCCCAGGGATCTGCAGTACTCGGTCGCCGACGTGAACCGCAGGCTCCCCATGGGGCTGCTCGCCGGAATCTTCGCGCTCGCCGTCGTGATCGTCGGGCGACTGCGCGGTGTCATGGCGCTGGTCGCCCTGACCATCAGCTTCCTGCTGCTGAACTTCTTCGTCCTGCCCGCGATCCTGCAGGGCTCGAACCCGCTCCTCGTGGCGGTGGTCGGGTCGAGCGCCATCATGCTGATCGCCCTCTACATGTGCCACGGTCTGTCGGCCAGAACCTCCGTGGCGGTGCTCGGCACGCTGATCTCCCTGGTGCTGATCGGCCTCCTCGGCTCGCAGTTCATCGGTTGGGCCGCGCTCACGGGCAACACGGACGACAACACCGGGCTCATCCATGGGCTGTATCCGTCGATCGACATGAGCGGCCTGCTGCTCGCCGGCGTCATCATCGGCTCGCTCGGTGTCCTCGACGACGTGACGGTCACGCAGACCTCGGCCGTGTGGGAGCTGCACGACGCCAACCCGACGATGGGCTGGCGCGGGCTCTACCGCGCGGGTATCCGGATCGGGCGCGACCACATCGCCTCCGTCGTCAACACGCTCGTCCTCGCCTACGCGGGTGCCGCGCTGCCGCTGCTGCTGCTCTTCTCCATCGCACAGTCCAGCGTGGGGACCGTCGCCAACAGTGAGCTGGTGGCGGAGGAGATCGTGCGCACGCTGGTCGGCTCGATCGGCCTCGTCGCATCGGTGCCGGTCACCACGGTCCTCGCGGCCCTGGTGGTCTCGGCGGACCGGCCGGGGGCGGAGGCGGTGGGTGCGGGGGCTCCGGCACCCGTACCGGCGACAAGCGTGAGCGCGGGCACGGCCGACAGCCGGCCGGCAGCGGCACGCGGTGGCAAGGGGCGACGGCGCAGGCGCTGAGAGGGGATCAGGGGCGCTGCCCACCTCCACCAGCGCAAGGGCGACTTCAAGCTTCGCCAGAAGCACCCTAGGGCTCCCGGCTTCCGGCTCCGACGATGAGACGAGGGTGGCCAGATCCAGCCTGCCCCGAGGTCAACCGGCCCGCCTTCCCGACAGCGCGCCACCCTCACCCTGAGCCCCGCATCGGCAGAAGCGTTCCTGCGCCCTCCCACCTCACGATTGAAGCGTTCCGTCGTCTCACCGCCATAAGGGGTCAGCCTGCGCTCTGTTCCTCCGCCAGGATCCGGTCCAGCGCCTCGTCGAGATGGGTGTCGAAATCGGCCAGCGCGGTCTCCTGCCCCAGCGGCACCACCTTGTCGGTGCGGTCGAGGAACGCGATGATCGGCGCCGTCGACGAGCGGAACAGTGCCTGATCACCGCCGACCTGAAGCCTGATCAGGACGTCGCCCAGCAGGTCGGAACCGGCGGGCGAGACCCGCACGTCGCCCTCCCCACATGGCCGGCCCACCCCGTCGATCAACAGCTCACGGCCGAAAGCCCAGGTCACCGGGTCGTCGCCCGGGAGATGGAAGGTCAGCCGGACTGCGTAGGGATCGCAGGCCTCGTAGCGCAGCTCCACCGGAATGCGGAAAGAGAGCTCCTCCGAGACGAGAAAGCTCATCATGACCTCTGCCTGTACGGTCTCGCGCATTGCCTACCCCGTCATCTGCCTTCGTTGGCCGGGAATGATCCCTCTGACACTGGTGGCATCTTGCTGAACGTGCACAACAGATCACAAGGAGTGAGTTTTCAGATACTGATAGAGATCGCCAGCGAGCCGGTCAGCCGCCCGATTTCCTCTTGCAGTTGCTGGGTTGCGGCCAGCAACCGGTCGGCCTGATGGGCAGGCAGGGAGATGGCCATCGTTGCCGCAGCGTTACCCAATGTGATCGGAATGGCCGCGCACACCGTCCCCAGCGCGTACTCCTGACGCTCTATCACCGGCTCCATCCGCGCGGTCCGTTCGAGACGCCGGAGCAGGCTGTGCCCGTCGCGCACGGTGTACGGGGTGATGGACTGCACGGGGTACCGGTCGAGATGGTCGCGCCGAGCCTCGTCGTCGAGCTGGGCGAGGAGGCACTGTCCGATGGCGTGCGCGTGCCCGGTCTCGCGGAAGTCGGCCCACTCCTCGACCGCCGGGTTGCCGGGGCTGTCGGAGACACAGAGGACCTCGATCTCGCCGTTCCGGTACTGCGCGTAGTACACCGGCACGCCGATCAGGTCGCGCCAGTGCGCGAGCGCCTCGACGACGGTGCTGCGACGTTTCTGCTCGGCTCCGCTGCTGCTCAGCCGCTCGGCCGCCTCGCCGAGGAAGAACAGACCCTTGTCGCGACGCAGATAGCCCTCGTGCACGAGGGTGCGCAGCAGGTGGTACGCCGTGGGGAGCGCCAGCCCGGTCTCGCGGGCGAGTTGTTTGGCGGGGGCTCCGTGCTCGTGCTCCGCGACGGACTCGAGCAGGCGCATGGCACGCTGGACGGACCCGATGAGCGTCGCGGAGTGGGGCTGTTCGGACGCTTCGGAGGAGGGCGCCGCGCGGCGCTGGAGGGGGGCTGACGGCCGTACGGGACCGGATGTCTGTACCGGAGCAGACGGCTGTACGGGAGCTGACGGCTGCGGCGGAGCTGTCGGCTGTGTGGGAGCCGTCGTCGAACGGGTGTCGATCTGGGCGGGTGCGGTGTCAACCGTGGCCAAGGGTCACTCCCGGAGCGCGAGGGGGCAGCCCGTGCGGGGAACACGGGAGGGGGTGTACGCCGCTCGCGGGGTCGTCCCCGCGTCGAGTTCCGGACTTTAACGGTCCGCCACCGCACATATACGGCCCGTCCGGGAAACTTCCCTCCCCCGAGGGAACAGGGGATTCCTGTTACCGGTCGCCCCGCCCCCTCCGGACGCTCACCAGTCGCTGCGCGACGAGGAGCTCGACATGAACTTCCGTACGACGTAGACGAGTCCGCCGACCAGGGCCACGAAGACCAGCAGCTTGAAGAGCAGGCCGATGACGAAGCCGACGACCGTGGCTATCAGCCCGCCGAACACGACCAGGGCAATGACCGGCACAGCGATCCACTTCACCCACCACGGCAGCCCCGCGAAGATCTCTCCCATCGCACTTAACCTCTCTGAAGTCCTGCACCGTCCGGCCCGTCTGGTACCGGATCCATCAATGTCCTGCACTCGATGCTAGGGCCGACAGGTGCCTCTGCGGGGGCCTCGCACCCCTTGTCCTCCCCTGACTGATCCCCTAGGGAACCCCGAGACCGCAGGTCAGCTCTCCGGGGGAGAGAACACCACCATGACCCTGAGGTCCTCGCTGATGTGGTGGAACTTGTGGGCGACACCGGCCGGTACGTACACCACGCTGCCGCGCGACACCTGGGTGGTCTCCATGCCCACGGTGATCGCCGCGCGCCCGCTGACCACGAAGTAGACCTCGTCCTGGCGGTGCGGCTGCTGCGGGTCCTGGGCGCCCGCGTCGAGTGCGTACAGACCGACGGACATGTTCCGCTCACGCAGGAACTGCAGGTAGGCACCGTCGTTGGCGGCGCGCTCCGCCTCCAGTTCATCCAACCGGAATGCCTTCATCGACTTAGTCCGCCCTCGTCAGTGCCCGTAACCGATCTCTTCTGTCACGATCAGACACATGAAGAATTTCGTAGTCAAGACGATCGCCAACGCGGGTGCCCTGGCGGTCGCGGTGTGGCTGCTCGACAAGATCACCCTGACCGGTGACAGCACCGGCAAGAAGGTCTGGACGCTGATCCTCGTCGCCCTGGTCTTCGGCCTGGTGAACTTCCTGGTCAAGCCGGTCGTGAAGGTGCTGACCTTCCCGCTGTTCATCCTGACGCTCGGCCTGTTCACGCTGGTCGTCAACGCGCTGATGCTGCTCCTCACCTCGTGGCTCGCCGACAAGATCGACCTGAGCTTCCACGTCGAGGGGTTCTGGACCGCCGTCCTGGGCGGCCTGATCATCTCCATAGTGGCCTGGGCCCTGCACGTCGTCCTGCCCGACGAGGACTGAGGAGGTATGACCTACCGCGTCTGTTTCGTCTGCACCGGCAACATCTGCCGTTCCCCGATGGCGGAGTCGGTCTTCCGCGCCCGCGTGGCGGAGGCCGGCCTTGACGGTCTGGTCGAGGTCGACAGCGCCGGAACCGGCGGCTGGCACGAGGGTGACGGCGCCGACCCGCGCACCGTGTCCGTCCTGGAGGAGCACGGTTACGACGGCGGCCACACGGCCCGGCAGTTCCAGCCGTCCTGGTTCTCCCGCCTCGACCTCGTCATCGCCCTCGACACCGGCCACCTCAAGGCCCTGCGACGCCTCGCACCCACCCCGCAGGATGCCGCGAAAGTACGGCTGCTGCGTTCGTACGACCCCGCCGCGGGCGACGAGCTCGACGTTCCGGACCCGTACTACGGGGGCCTGGACGGCTTCGAGGAGTGCCTTGAGATGGTGGAGGCGGCAAGCGAGGGTCTGCTCGCCGAGGTGCGCGAGCAGACGGAAGGACGGGTGGCATGAGCGACAGGGCTGCGGACAGGGGAGAGGGCACCCGCGCGGTACGGGCCGGACTGCCCGAGGCGGTCAAGAACGAACCGACCCTGCCCGGTCCGGCCTTCGCCGCCCACTTCCATCTGCCCGGGGAGGTCGACGGTCCGTACACCTACGGCCGCGACACGAACCCGACCTGGAACCTGCTGGAAAGCGCCATCGGCGAACTGGAGGCGCCGGGGCAGGACGGCGTGGAGACGCTGGTCTTCGCCTCGGGCATGGCGGCCATCTCCGCTGTGCTCTTCTCCCAACTGCGCGCGGGCGACACCGTGGTCCTGCCCGACGACTGCTACCAGGCCATGCCCCTGGTGCAGGCACAGCTGAAGGCGTACGGCATCGAGGTGCGCACCGCTCCCACCGCCGGTGACGCACAGCTCGACATCCTGGACGGCGCACGGCTGTTGTGGATCGAGACGCCCTCGAACCCCGGCCTCGACGTGTGCGACATCCGGCGGCTCGTCGAGGCGGCACACGCGCGTGGGGCGCTCGTAGC
The DNA here is from genome assembly GCF_029894425.1 of Streptomyces sp. SAI-127. Classification (NCBI taxonomy): domain Bacteria; kingdom Bacillati; phylum Actinomycetota; class Actinomycetes; order Kitasatosporales; family Streptomycetaceae; genus Streptomyces; species Streptomyces sp. SAI-127. The sequence goes on along the minus strand of NZ_JARXYJ010000001.1, from coordinate 5,295,241 downwards.
CGTCGACAACACGCTCGCCACTCCGCTCGGACAGCGCCCGCTGGAGCTCGGCGCGGACTTCTCCGTGGCCAGCGGCACCAAGCAGCTCACGGGGCACGGAGACGTCCTCCTGGGGTACGTCGCCGGCCGCGAGGGCGAGGCCATGGACGCCGTACGCCGTTGGCGGAAGATCGTCGGTGCGATCGCGGGACCGATGGAGGCCTGGCTCGCGCATCGCTCGATCGCCACGCTCCAGATGCGGGTCGACCGGCAGAACGCGACCGCGCTCGTGCTCGCCCAGGCCTTGCGCGAGCGGCCGGAGGTGACCGGGCTGCGCTATCCGGGACTGGCCGACGACCCCTCACACAAGATCGCATCGCAGCAGATGCGACGCTATGGATGCGTGGTCTCTTTCACGCTGCCCACGCGCGCGCGTGCCGACCGTTTCCTCGACGCCCTGCGGCTCGTGGACGACGCGACGAGCTTCGGCGGGGTGCGCTCCACGGCCGAGCGGCGTCGGCGCTGGGGCGGGGACGACGTGCCGGAGGGCTTCATCCGCTTCTCGGTCGGGGCGGAGGATCCCGAGGACCTGGTGGCGGATGTGCTGCGTGCGCTGGACGAGTCGACGGACTGACCGGTTCCGCAGGGCTTCACAGGTGTCCGGCTACGTACAACGGACGGTCCGAGCCTCCCCCCTCGTGGCTCGGACCGCCCCGGTTCTGCGCGCGAAGAACCGCGCGAACAAGGCTAGTTGACTCTCTGTCAGTGTCCAATCACAGTAGCGACAGAGACCTATCGACATATTTATAGTTGGGCCCTGCCTCAAGGCCGGGAGAAGGGCAGGGAAGGGGGGCATCGCCATGGATCTCGCTTTGCTGCGCACCTTTGTGACGGTGCACCGGGCCGGTTCCTTCACCCGTGCCGCCGCGCTGCTGGGCCTCTCGCAGCCGGCCGTCACCTCGCAGATCCGCACCCTGGAGCGGCAGCTGGGACGCCCCCTCTTCCTGCGACAGGCCCGCGGAGTGACCCCGACGACCATCGGCGACGAACTCGCCCACAAGGCCGCCCCCCATCTCGACGCCCTGGTGGAGATCACCGAGACCGGCCCCGACGACGAGTCGTCCCTGAGGACGCTGCATCTCGCGGGACCACCCGAGTTCACCGCCGAGCGGGCGCTGCCCGCGCTCACCGAGCTGACCGGCGAGGACGGCCAGGGCTACGCTCTGCGGGCGTCCTTCGGGAACGCCGAGGAAACACTGGAGGGTCTGGCTGCCGGGCATCACGATCTGGCCATCAGCACGGCTCGCCCACGGGGTGCGCTGCTCACGGCGAGCACGCTCTGCGACGAGGAGCACGTCCTGGTCGCCGCCCCGAGCTGGGCCGGTCAGATCGGCTCAGGGGAGGCGCTCAAGACTGTTCGCGAGGTCAAACGAGCCCCCGCGTTCGAGAACGTCCCCGTGATCGAGGTGCACGAGTCACTCCCCTTCGTCTCGCGCTACTGGGCCTCCGTCTTCGACTCCCGCCCGGCCGCCCCGGGCACCGTGGTCGTCCCGGATCTGCGTGCGGTGCTCGCCTGCGCCATCGCGGGCGCCGGGCTCGCGGTGCTGCCGCGATATCTGTGCGTGGCAGCCCTGGAGCGTGGTGACGTCGTCGCCCTCCACGAGCCGACCGTGCCACCGCTTCGAACGTACTTCCTGGTGGTGCGCACCGGAACGCTCGCCATGCCGCACATCGCACGGGCGCACGAGTGGTTACTGCGGGCGGCTGCCGACTGGTGTTGAGCAGGTATTTCGCGGTCTTCACGCAGCGATCCCAGCCGGTGACCACATGCGATGTTTCACGTGGAACCATCCGGGCCACATTCCCCCCATGACCGTCCGACCCGTGGTCAAGCGCACCGCCCGTGCCGTCCTGCTGGATGGTGACGACCTGATCCTGATCAAGCGCACCAAGCCCGGCATGGATCCTTACTGGCTGACTCCCGGCGGTGGAGTCGAGCCGACGGACACGACCGTCGTCGACGCCCTGCACCGCGAGGTGTACGAGGAGCTAGGCGCCAAGGTCACCGACGTGGTGCCCTGCTTCGTGGACACCGTCGAGCACATCGGCGACGACGGCGGCGCGACCGGAGTGAAGGTCCAGCACTTCTTCGTGTGCCACCTGGAGTCGATGGACCCGTCCCTGCGGCACGGGCCCGAAGTGGACGAGCCCGTCGGAGAGTACGAGATCGTCCGGGTGCCGTTCACCCGCGTCGGGATCGCCTCCGTCCACCTCGTACCGCTGTCCCTGCGGCACTATCTGGACGGCAACATCGAAGGCGTACGGGCCATGCACGCCCCGGATCTGGGCTGACCTCTCGCCGGGTCACTGCGCCAGGACGATTTCCTCCACGGAGTCGTGGCGTATGCGTTCCGACGGGATCCCGATGGACCTGAGCGTGTCCACACCACTGCGGATCATGCCGGGCGGGCCCGAGAGATAGGCGTCGTACTCGTGCCAGGGGCCGTACTCGCGTACGGCGTCCGGGAGCTGAAGATGGGCCTGCTGGTCGACGATGGCGCGGACGGACAGCCAGGGGTGGGACTGCTGGAGCCTGAGCATCGTGTCGATGTCGTACAGGTCGTTGTCGGTGCGGGCTCCGTAGAACACCTCGACCGACCGTCGTGCGCCGTGTTCGGCCACGTCCTCGACCAGCGCCTTGATCGGCGCAATGCCGGTGCCGCCGCCCAGACAGAGCAGTCCGCTGTCGGTGGTGTGATCCACGGTCATGGACCCGGTCGGCGGACCGAGCCGGATGATGTCGCCGGGGTGGGCCCGATGCACCAGGGCGTTGGAGACCCAGCCCGCGGGGACGGCCTTCACGTGGAACGACAGCAGTCCGTCTGAGCGTGGCGCCGAGGCGAAGGAGTAGTGCCGCCATATGCGCGGCCACCACGGCGTCTCCAGGCTTGTGTACTGGCCGGCGAGGAACGGGTAGGGCTGGTCGGGCCGGACAGTGACGACGGCGACGTCCGGGGTCCTCAGGTCGTGTGACACGACCTCCGCGTACCACCAGGCGGGGGCACGCAGCTCGTCCGCGGCCGCCGCGTCGATCATCACCTGCGAGATCGTCGTGTACGCCCGGACCCAGGCCGCTTCCGTCTCCGTGTCCCAGATGCCGGAGGCGTACTTGCTCAGCGCGCCGATGAGGCACTCCCCGACCGCCGGATAGTGCTCGGCACGGGTGCCGTACTTGCGATGGCCCCGGCCCAGGTTCTTCAGGTAGTCGACCAGGACCGGGGTGTTGTCCATGTGCTCGGCCGCCGTCAGCAGTGCCCTGAGCAGGCGGTCCCGCTGGGCGTCCATGGCGGCGGGGAACAGCGGGCGCAGATCGGGGTGGCGCACGAAGAGCAGCGCGTAGAAGTACGACGTGACCTTCTCGGCGACAGGGGCGACCTCGGCCATGGTCCGGCGGATGCGGACGGCGTCCGGGGAGGGCGGTTGGTCTCTCGGGGACAGGCCCGGGAACTGCGGCGGGTTGGTGCCGAGCGTGGTGGTGGCGCCTCGGGGCGAGGAGGAGCGCTGGTCGGGCACTCGGAGGCCCGCGGAGGGGGTGTTCGCCGGCACTTCAGGGGGCTGAGCGGGGGTGGAACTCGGAGTCTGCGAGGTCTGCTCCGAGGGGTGTATCTCCTGCGGCCGTGCCGCGAGCTGTATCTCGTCGGCCGGGGCTGCCACCTCCTCGGCCGGTGTCACTTCCTCGCGGTCGCTCTGCGTGCCGGGCGGCTCTGCGGCTTGGTCCGACGGGTCCGGTTCGGTGGCTGTCGAGGGCCCTGGCGAGTTACCCGTCCTCGGCCTGCCGACCGGGCGCAGCGCGGCCAGCCTGCTTCCCTCCGCCGTCTCCTGCTCGGCGCCGGGCGCCGCCGCCGGCTGATTGCGTGAAGTGAACCAGCCGCCCCCGCCCCCGGATGTGCCGTTGTCGGCCGACATGGTGGTCGGAGCGTCCATGGTGTGCCTCGCCTCGAACATCTTTCGGTCGGTCTGCGCACTTCCTCGGTCGGAAGATGCCTGCTTTCCCCCGCAGACGGCTTGCTTTCCCCGCTCGGCGTCACGGCCAACGCGGCACATTCAACCCGTATTCGCCGTCCGTACGGACAAGTAGGCGAGAGTGTGACATTGGCCGCATCACCCTCACCGCAGCGTCCCACCGCGTACGGATGCTCCGGCCGTATAACCACAAATGCGGGTCTTCGATCTCTCCGTCCCGTTAGGCTGCATTGCCCCGCTCTCGGCCGCACACGGGTGGTCGCACCCCCGTACGGACAGGAACCGGAGTCGACCCTACCGGTCACCGCTCCGCACACAAGTCCCCCCTCCTCCTCCACGAATTGCTCGCGGGGCGTTCGCGGGGCGAACCGTGAATTGACTCAATTACCGGGCGTGACGCACCAATTCATAGGCTTCCCACAGATCCATGCCGTTGTAGGAGTGGGTCGAGACATCGGACAGGTGATGGTCCGCATTGACCGCCACGGAGATCGGCACCGCGGCGAACAGATCCTTGTCGGAGGACGAGTCTCCATAGGCAATGCAGTCCGCCCGCGTCACTCCGAATTGCTCACACAGCCGGTCCGCGATCAGGACCTTGGCGGCGGCGCTGAGCACTCCGGAAGGATCCACGGGCTCGGTGAAGGGAACGGCCGGAAAGCGGGACCCGTATGCGGCATGAGCTCCCCAAGTGGTGAGCCGTTCCACGAAGAAGGACGGCGAGAGCGACACCACCGCGCAGTAGTCGCCCTGCCCCCTGATCTCCGCCCAGACCTCGCGAATGCGGGCCAGCCACGGGGCACCTTCGAAGGCCGCGACGACATGTGCCTCGGTCAGGGACGCCCACAGCGCGTACACCTGCTGTGCATATTCGGGCGGTCCTATCAGTCCGGCTCCGACCGCCTGGTCGAGTGCCACGGTCTCGGCCTCGAGCCCGAGCTGCCGGGAAATCTGCACGGGCGCGCTGGTCCCATGCAGCAAAGTGCCATCGAGGTCGAAGAGATGAAGTCTCGCCATGCTCGTGAGGCTAGTGGTCCAGCGACCCGGTGAGGCGTCAGGGGCGCTTCCGGTCGATCGCCGGACGGTCGCCGTTCTCCGATGTTTCACGTGAAACACCCGGCATCTGATCGCCTGTTGTGCGCTTGGCTACGACATGGCCAAAAGCTCGTACGCACCCCGGGAAACAGGTGGACGCCGAGGGCACCCATCGGACAGCCTGACCTGCGTGCCGACTCCTTCCCTTGCCGCTCTTCCCATCCGTCGTCTGACGCTGCGCGATCTCACCGCCTGCGCGGACTTGTCCGAGGACCGGGGGTGGCCGCGCGAGGAGCACAAGTGGGGCCTCCTGCTCGCGGCCGGAAAGGGCTACGGCATCGACGACCCTCACGGAGGGCTCGTCACCGCCTGCGTGGTCACGGAGTACGGCCCCTACAGCGAGCCCGACCTGGGAGCGATCGGGATGGTGCTGGTCGCCGAACGGCACGCCCGACAGGGCATCGGCCGTCGGCTCATGCGGCACGTTCTCTCCGCGATGGGCACGACCCCTCTGACTCTTCACGCGACGCCCTACGGCCGTCCGCTCTACGAGGAGCTGGGCTTCAAACTGACCGGCCGGGCGGAGATGCTCCAGGGGCACTTCACTCCAGGCGGCCCGGCGCCGACCGTGAGCACGCGTGCGGCCACCGCTGAGGACCTCGCCACGATCCTCCGGCTCGACGAGGAGGTGCTGGGAACTGATCGCACGCACCTCATCACCCGGCTTCCCGCCTTCGCCGACCAGTTGCGCGTAGCCGAGCAGAGCGGCCGGATCATCGGATACGCGGCCGCCTGGCCCAACATGAACACCCATGTCGTCGGCCCACTGATCGCCCGTGACACCGAGTCGGCACAGGCACTCCTCACATCGCTCGCCGCAGGCACCGACCGTCCGCTGCGCACCGACATCGACGTACGACACGAAGAGCTGCGGGCGTGGGCCAGAGAACGCGGTCTGGCGCCGGTCGGCCTCAACTCGGTCATGACGTACGGAATCTCGGAGCTGCCGGGCGACTGGAGCCGGCGGTTCGCTCCGCTGACCGTGGCCGCGATCTGAGGCACGTGTGTACGACGACGTCGGTTCCCGGGACTTCGGGAAAACCGGCGATGTCGTCGCAGTGCCTGACTGCCGGTCAGGTCGGCTCAGTGGTGCACTGCGGTCTTCTGTCCGGCGGGCGTCGGCCCTGCGACCACGGCGCTGGGAGTGCTGTCCCGACGCTCCAGCGCAGCCGAGAGGAACGCGAGAAGGAGAGCCCCTGCTGCCAGGGCGGCGCCCACCCAGTTGGGGGCGGTGTAGCCGAAGCCGGCCGAGATGACCAGGCCGCCGAGCCAGGCCGAGAGGGCGTTGCCGAGGTTGAAGGCACCGATGTTCACGGCTGAGGCGAGCGTGGGGGCGTTGTGCGCCTGGTCGAGGACCCTCTTCTGGAGCGGCGGCACCGCGGCGAAGCCCAGAGCACCGATGAGAGCGATCGTGACGCCGGCCAGGACCTTGTTGTGCGCGGTGAGCGTGAAGAGCGCGAGCACGACGGCCAGGGCGCCCAGGGAGACGTACAGCATGGGCATCAGAGCGCGGTCGGCGTACTTGCCGCCCACGAGGTTGCCGCCGACCATGCCGAGCCCGAAGAGGACCAGCAGCCAGGTCACCGAACTGTCGGCGAAGCCCGTTACGTGGGTCATCATCGGCGCGACGTAGGTGATGGCGGCGAAGACACCGCCGAAGCCGAGGACAGTCATCGCCATGGCAAGCAGCACCTGGGCGTTCTTGAAGGCGGCCAGCTCGTGGCGCAGACGCACGCCCTCCGGCCGGGGCATCTCGGGGACGAGCCTGGCGACGCCGATCAGACCGACGACACCGAGGGCCGCGACGATGGTGAAAGTCAGACGCCAGCCGGCGGTCTGGCCGATCAGCGTGCCGAGCGGGACGCCGACGACATTGGCGACGGTCAGGCCGGTGAACATCATCGCGATGGCTCCGGCCTTCTTGTCCGGGGCCACGAGGTCGGCGGCGACGACCGAGCCGATGCCGAAGAAGGCTCCGTGGGCGAGGGAGGCGACCACGCGGCCGATCAGCATGACGGTGAAGGCCGGGGCGAGGGCGGAGAGCAGATTGCCTGCGATGAACAGCCCCATCAGAAGCATCAGCATCCGCTTGCGCGAGATCTTGGTGCCGAGGGCGGTCATCAGAGGAGCGCCGAACATGACGCCGAGCGCGTAGCCGGTGACCAGGAAGCCGGCGGTGGGGATGGAGACACCGAAGTCGTCCGCGACCTCGGGCAGCAGCCCCATGATCACAAACTCGGTCGTTCCGATACCGAAGGCCCCGATCGCGAGAGCCAGAAGCGCGAGCGGCATGGGATGGCACCTTCCAGATGATTGCAGGAGCGTGTAGCGCACAGCCACAATAATTGCAGACGCTCTATATATGCAAACGGTGGTACACGCCCGCCCCACTCCCTCGATGCCTTCGCACACCTGCGCTGCCCGCACACGAGCACCCCGCATAGGGTGTGCTGCCATGGGAGATCTTGAAATTCGGCCCGCCGCGCTGGACGACCTCTCCGCGATCGTCGGCATGCTCGCCGACGACCCTCTGGGCGCCCAGCGCGAGTCCCCGGACGACCTGGCGCCCTATGCGAGCGCGCTGGAGCGCCTCTCCTCCGACCCGAACCAGCATCTGGTCGTCGCCACGCGGGAGGGTCGTGTGGTCGGCACGCTTCAGCTCACGGTCATTCCGGGCCTGTCCCGGCGCGGTGCCACCAGATCGATCATCGAAGGGGTACGCATCCACGCCGACGAGCGTGGCAGTGGACTGGGGACCCGCCTCATCGAGTGGGCGATCGAGGAATCCCGGCGTCAGAACTGCCAGTTGGTGCAGCTGACGTCCGACAACACACGCATCGACGCCCACCGCTTCTACGAACGGCTCGGTTTCACGGCCTCGCACGTGGGCTTCAAGCTGGCCCTGTGATCCTCCCCCACGACCTCTCGTTCGCGGCACGCCATGGCGCCCCTGTTTCACGTGAAACAGGGGCGCCATGGCGTGCCGACCGGGCAGAGGCATCTAGCCGATGCCGCGCCACCCCTCCGGATCGACTCCACCCGGCACGGATGACCCCTCGTCGTACGGCTGCCGAGTGAACACGAACGAGCCGAGGTCGAGGTGGTCCACGGACCCGTCAGGCCGCCGTACGGCCTTCAGGAGCTCCCCGTGGAAGTAGCCCTCCAGCCCGGTCCAGGTGCCGTCACCGTTGGTCCGGAAGCGCGAGCGCCGACCTGTGCCCGACAAAGGCTCCAGCGAGGCAAGTCCGTCCGCAGTCAGCCGTAGGGCGAATCCGTTCGTTCCCCAGTACCACTGACCCGCCAACTCCAGCGAGGGCGAGTCGGCTTCGCGCATCGGGCGCCAGGGCTCGGGGATTCTGGGTTCGGCGTCCGCGACGATCCGCACGAGATCGGCCCCTACGACGGACAGCAGCGGGCCGGAGGTGCAGTTGGCCAGCACCACTGCGGCCACGTCGTCCGCCACACCGATCGTGAGATTCGCCAGAAATCCCGGCAGCGAGCCCGAATGGCCCACGAGCAGTCGCCCGTCGCGGTGCTGGACCTGCAAGCCGAGCCCGTAAGAGGCACCGTCGGCGAGATCCCCCATCCCGGCCGGAGCCGTCGGCATGCGCATCTCCCTCACAGTCTCCGCGCTCAGTACGCGATCGTCGCCGTTGACCAGGAAGACCGCGAATCGGGCCAAGTCACCAGTGGTGGACCAGAGTTGACCCGCGGGAGCCATCCGTCCGAGGTCCTCGGAGGGTTCGGGCAGCATCACATCGGCCCACGGATGCACTGCCCAGCCGCCCGCATGGGGTGCTTCCGGGCGGACGCTTGTGCAGTTGAGGCTCAGAGGTACGAGCACTTCACGTCGGAGCACCTCCTCCCACGGAGCCCCGCGCAGCTTCTCGACGAGTTCGCCCAGCAGGGTGTAGCCGGGGTTCGAGTAGTGGAAGCGGCGTCCGACGGGGTGCAGGAAGGGCTGCTCGCCCAGTACGTCGGCGATTTCCGGACGCAGTCCCCCGGAGGTGCGCTCCCACCAGGGCGCGGGAGACTCGGCCGCCAATCCACTGGTGTGGGCGAGGAGTTCGGCCACCGTGGCCTCCCCCACTCCCGTGCCGGACACGTGCTTCTCCAGCGGGTCACCGAGGTCGAGCAGTCCCTCGTCCCGCAGTCGCATGACGAGAACGGCGGTGAAGGTCTTGGTGATCGACCCGATGCGGTACTGCACGTTCTCGTCCGGGCCGTGCCCTTCCACCGAGGTACGCGCGCCGTGCCACACCGTCCGTCCGCCCCGCACGACCGCCGCTACCAGCGACGGTGCCCGCCCCTCGGCCTGGGCCACGGCGATCCGGTGCAGCAACGCCCTGCGTGTACCGGGAAGCAACTCTCCCTGAGATGTCGTCATGCCCCCAGTCCATCCCGCCGGGGACGTGGACGTCGACTTCTTTAGCCCCGTGGGCCTTGCAGGAGGTCGACCGCCGGCACCCGTCTCACGAACAGGTCATCTCCGCGTCGAACGCTCGGCGGACTTGGGCGGCGATGACCGGTGGATCGGTCGGACGCGTGGTGTCCGCCGTGATGAGGGCCGTACCCGAGTGGCCTGTCGTACTGGGCCAGGACCTCAGGCGAGAGTTCGCGGACCACATGAACCGGATGGGTCGTGGCCGCCCGCTCGGCACAGCGGCGGGCGGCCTCCGCCGCGGGACACGCGCAGTGGACCTCGACCACTGTCACGGCCAGGGAATCGAGGCGGGGCCGGTATCGGAATGGTCACCGGCAACCCGATCGCCGAGATCACCCGGCTCAAGGCTGAGGACGGCGGCCCGATGAACATCGGCGACGCAACGCTCGCCGGGGCGGCCATGCGCGCCGGACTGATCGACGAGTACGCGATCTTCACCCATCCGGTCCTGGTGGGCGGCGGCACGCCGTTCTTCACCGCGCTGGCCAGCTGGGTGAACCTCAACCTGGTGGAGACGCGGACGTTTCCCGGCGGCGTGGTCCTGACCAGGTACGAGGCGCTGGGCAGCAGCACCCACGCGCTGGTGTCACGGTGATGCCGTATACGACATCGGTACGACACGGCCCGTGAGATTGCGACATCAGGTCTGCGCCATGTCCACGAAGCGCGAGTAGTGGCCCTGGAAGGCGACAGTGATCGTCGCCGTCGGGCCGTTTCGGTGCTTGCCCACGATGATGTCGGCCTCGCCGGCTCGCGGTGACTCCTTCTCGTAAGCGTCCTCGCGGTGCAGCAGAATCACCATGTCGGCGTCCTGCTCGATGGAGCCGGACTCACGCAGGTCGGACACCATCGGCTTCTTGTCCGTCCGCTGCTCGGGACCACGGTTGAGCTGCGAGAGCGCGATCACCGGGACCTCCAGCTCCTTGGCCAGGAGCTTGAGGTTGCGGGACATGTCCGAGACCTCCTGCTGACGGCTCTCGGAACGCTTGGAACCACCGGCCTGCATGAGCTGCAGATAGTCGATGATCACGAGCTTGATGTCGTTGCGCTGCTTCAGCCGCCGGCACTTGGCCCGGATCTCCATCATCGACAGGTTCGGGGAGTCGTCGATGTAGAGAGGCGCGGAGGACACCTCGGGCATTCGGCGCGCCAGCCGGGTCCAGTCCTCGTCCGTCATGGTGCCCGAACGCATGTGGTGCAGGGCCACACGCGCTTCCGCCGACAGGAGACGCATCGCGATCTCGTTGCGCCCCATTTCGAGGGAGAAGATGACACTGGCCAGGTTGTGCTTGATGGAAGCCGCGCGGGCAAAGTCCAGTGCGAGGGTGGACTTGCCCATGGCGGGGCGGGCGGCGATGACGATCATCTGGCCCGGGTGCAGGCCGTTGGTGAGAGAGTCGAGGTCCGTGAAACCGGTGGGCACACCGGTCATCTCGCCGCTGCGCGAGCCGATCGCCTCGATCTCGTCGAGCGCGCCCTCCATGATGTCGCCGAGCGGCAGATAGTCCTCGCTGGTGCGCTGCTCGGTGACCGCGTAGATCTCGGCCTGGGCACGGTTGACGATCTCGTCGACGTCGTCGTCGGCCGCGTATCCCATCTGGGTGATGCGCGTCCCCGCCTCGACCAGGCGCCGCAGGACGGCGCGCTCGTGGACGATCTCCGCGTAGTACTCGGCGTTCGCCGCCGTCGGCACGGTCTGGACGAGGGTGTGCAGATACGATGCGCCGCCGACCTTGTTGATCTCACCGCGCTTGGTGAGCTCGGCGGCGATCGTGATGGGGTCGGCCGGCTCGCCCTTGGCATAGACGTCCAGGATCGCCTGGAAGATCGTCTCGTGGGCGGGCTTGTAGAAGTCGTGGCCCTTGATGACCTCGACGACGTCCGCGATGGCGTCCTTGGACAGGAGCATGCCGCCGAGGACGGACTGCTCGGCATCCAGGTCCTGGGGAGGGACCCTCTCGAAGGCCGTGCCTCCGCCGTCCCATTCGCCGGTGTCCCTGCCGCGGTCGTGCTGTTCGTCTCGGCCTCGGCCTCCGTCGCCGCGGCGACGCGAGGAAGGCAGACGATCACTGGGACCGCTGTCGGCCCAGGGGTCGTCCAAGGGCTCGGAAATACTCACCGAGCCACCTCCTCCCGTCCGCCGAGCGGACCTCGCCGTGCTTCTCAGTTCTACGGCACGGCACTGACAAATGAGACGCCCAACTCCGGTTCTAGCGCGTCGGTTTTGTGATGGTTTCCAAGCCGACGAACGGAGCGGGCGCCGGACCACGGTAGGCCCGCGGGCACCGTCAGCCAATCTGGTTATCCACAGGCCATGTGGACGACGGCCCGGATGCTGTGGAGAACTCCGCAAAACCTGTGCACGACTCGGTGGACAGGCCTGTGAACAAGCTGCACCTCATCCTCAAAGAGGTGACTTGACCTGCACCTTCGCCGTCCACCGGCTGTGCAGAAGAAAAACTTTCCCGGTCGGCGCAAGATCAGTTCGAACTGTACACAGCGGCGCACACCTCCCGAACACAGGTAAGGGTCTAATCTCCATTGCATCTCTTACCTGTGGACGATTAGATTGGTGCACATGACACAGGCGTCCGCGACCTCCAAGGTCACCCGGCGACAGCACGACCGCGAGATCGTCGCACTCGCCGTTCCGGCCTTCGGCGCGCTCGTCGCCGAGCCTCTCTTCGTCATGGCCGACAGCGCGATCGTCGGCCATCTGGGCACCGCCCAACTCGCCGGTCTCGGCATCGCCTCGGCCCTTCTCACGACGGCCGTCAGCGTCTTCGTCTTCCTCGCCTACGCCACCACCGCCGCCGTCGCCCGCCGCGTGGGAGCCGGAGACCTCCAGGCCGCCATCCGTCAGGGCATGGACGGCATCTGGCTGGCGCTGCTGCTCGGTGCCGCCGTCATCGCCGTCGTCCTGCCTGCCGCTCCGTCAATCGTGGAGCTCTTCGGCGCCTCCGACACAGCGGCCCCCTACGCGACCACCTACCTGCGGATCTCGGCCCTCGGCATCCCGGCCATGCTGGTCGTGCTCGCTTCCACCGGGGTACTCCGCGGACTGCAAGACACCAAGACCCCGCTCTACGTGGCCATCGCCGGCTTCATAGCCAACGCCGTTCTCAACGTGGGCCTCGTCTACGGCGCGGACCTCGGCATCGCCGGCTCCGCCTGGGGCACGGTCATCGCTCAGTGCGGCATGGCCGCCGCCTATCTCGTCGTCGTCGTGCGCGGTGCCCGCAGGCACGGTGCCTCCCTGCGCCCCGACGCTTTGGGGATCAGAGCCTCCGCCCAAGCCGGCGCGCCTCTGCTGGTCCGCACGCTCTCCCTGAGAGCGATCCTGATGATTGCCACGGCCGTCGCAGCTCGCCTGGGTGACTCCGACATCGCCGCCCACCAGATCATCCTGTCCCTGTGGAGTCTGCTCGCCTTCGCACTCGACGCCATCGCCATCGCCGGGCAGGCCATCATCGGGCGCTATCTGGGCGCCGATGACACCGACGGGGCTCGCCAGGCATGCCGTCGGATGGTGGAATGGGGGATCGCGGTCGGAGTCGCTCTCGGCGTACTGGTCGTACTCTCCCGACCGCTGTTCCTTCCCTTGTTCACCAGTGACTCCACGGTCAAGGACGCCGCGCTACCCGCTCTGGTGATCGTGGCACTCTCACAGCCGATCTGCGGTGTCGTCTTCGTCCTGGACGGTGTACTCATGGGTGCTGGAGACGGCCCCTACCTGGCCAAGGCGATGATCCTGACTCTGGCGGTCTTCGCCCCGGTCGCCCTGCTCGTCCCCACGCTGGGCGGTGGACTGACCGCTCTCTGGGCCGCCATGACCCTGATGATGACGGTACGCATGCTGACGCTGTGGCTGCGGTCCCGGTCGGGCCGCTGGTTGGTGACGGGTGCTACACGCTGACCGTTTCACGTGAAACACCCCCAGGCGGCCGCACTGACCGTTTCACGTGAAACATGGCCGCGCCCCGGTCGCCGGCAGGCAGAAGGGGCCGCACCCAGTGGGTGCGGCCCCTTCTCAGCTGATCAGCCGAAGCTGCTCAAGCCAGACGCAGCGATCAGGCCGCGACGACCTCGATGTTGACCTTGGCGGCAACCTCGGGGTGCAGACGCACGGACGTCTCGTGGGCGCCCAGGGTCTTGATCGGCGAGCCCAGCTCGATGCGGCGCTTGTCGACCTCGGGGCCACCGGAAGCCTTGATCGCGGAAGCGATGTCGGCCGGGGTGACGGAACCGAAGAGTCGACCGGCGTCGCCGGAGCGGACGGCCAGACGAACCTTGACACCCTCGAGCTGGGCCTTCACCTGGTTGGCCTGCTCGATGGTCTGGATCTCGTGGATCTTGCGAGCGCGACGGATCTGCTCGACGTCCTTCTCGCCACCCTTGGTCCAGCGGATCGCAAAGTTCCGCGGGATCAGGTAGTTGCGAGCGTAACCGTCCTTGACGTCGACGACGTCGCCCGCGGCACCGAGGCCGGAGACCTCGTGGGTCAGGATGATCTTCATTAGTCGGTCACCCTTCCCTTATCGCGCGGTGGAGGTGTAGGGCAGCAGCGCCATCTCACGGCTGTTCTTGACGGCCGTGGCGACGTCACGCTGGTGCTGCGTGCAGTTGCCGGTCACGCGGCGGGCACGGATCTTGCCGCGGTCGGAAATGAACTTCCGCAGCATGTTCGTGTCCTTGTAGTCCACGTACGTGACCTTGTCCTTGCAAAAAGCGCAGACCTTCTTCTTAGGCTTGCGCACAGGCGGCTTCGCCATGGTGTTTCTCCTGTGTGATCAAGAAGTGTGGGTACGACCCACCCTCCGGCCCGAGGCCTAGAAGGGGGGTTCGTCCGAGTAGCCGCCGCCCTGCTGGCCGCCGCCGGAGTTTCCACCCCAGCCGCCACCACCGCCGCCGCCCTGGCTGCCACCGGCGGGAGCGCCGGTCGCCCACGGGTCGTCCGCGGGAGCACCGCCGCCCTGCTGGCCGCCGCCGGAGTTTCCACCCCAGCCGCCGCCACCCTGGCCGCCACCGCCGCCGCTGAAACCACCCTGGCCACCACGCCCGGCACCGCCGGCCGTCTTGGTGACCTTGGCCGTGGCACTGCGCAGGCTGGCGCCGACTTCCTCGACGTCCAGCTCGTAGACCGTGCGCTTGACGCCCTCACGGTCCTCGTAGGACCGCTGCTTCAGCCGGCCCTGCACGATGACGCGCATGCCTCGCTGGAGCGACTCGGCGACGTTCTCCGCCGCTTGACGCCAGACCGAGCAGGTCAGGAACAGGCTTTCGCCGTCCTTCCACTCGTTCGTCTGGCGGTCGAAGGTGCGGGGGGTGGACGCGACACGGAACTTCGCGACCGCCGCACCGGAAGGGGTGAAGCGCAGCTCGGGGTCATCGACAAGATTGCCGACGACCGTGATGACGGTCTCGCCTGCCATGGGGAACCTCTCGGCGGGTTTGCTGCTCTGGCTGCTTGGTTGCTGCTACTCGAATCCCGAGATCAGCTGAGCGGAAGCTCAGTGGGTCTCGGGGCGGAGGACCTTGGTCCGGAGGACCGACTCGTTCAGGTTCAGCTGGCGGTCGAGCTCCTTGACGACCGCAGGCTCGGCCTGCAGGTCGATGACCGAGTAGATGCCCTCGGGCTTCTTCTTGATCTCGTACGAGAGCCGACGACGGCCCCAGGTGTCGACCTTCTCAACCTTGCCGTTGCCCTCACGGACGACGGAGAGGAAGTTCTCGATCAGGGGGGCGACAGCGCGCTCCTCCAGATCGGGGTCGAGGATGACCATCACCTCGTAGTGACGCATGTGGAACCCACCTCCTTTGGACTCAACGGCCACGGTCGTTCCGTGGCAGGAGGGTTGTGATGCGTACGCAACGGTATCGGCCGCCACTGACAATCGGGGCTTCCTTGCGGTAGTCCCGGTCGTGACATGGGCAGACACCGTGCAGACGGTACAGACTACCCGCACACCGGCTTCCGGTTGAAATCCGGCCCCGGAGGCGGTCACTCTGTACACATCGGGTGTGTATGGCGCTACCGTGCGCCGTCTTCCGCAGGAGGTGCCCTATGGCACAGGCAATGCGACCCAACACCGCCGGAGGCCTTTTCGCCACGGACGGAAAGCCCCACCCCCTCCAGGACACGCTGCTCGCGGTGACCTTGGTGCTGGGCGTCACGGCGTTCGTCACGGCGATGTTCCACAACCTGCACCTGCTCAGCTCCTGGACCGGCCTGGTGGGCATCCTCACCGGCGCGTACGGCCAGTGGATCTCGGAGACGACCCGCGAGCGCTTCGGACTGATCCTGGGTCTCGGCGCGTCCGCGATCGGCTTCTTCCTCGGCATGGCGCACGGCGGCCTTTTCGGTGGACTCTTTTAGCTGACGCCACGGGCACCACCCCCTGACACCACCCAAAGCACCGCGTTACGCCTCGGCGGCCCATGAGCCGGGGCGCAGGTTCCGTACGCCCAGTCGGGGCGCTCGCAAGGCGCAGTAGGCTTCGGCGCGAGAGCCGGAGCCCCTGTACCCATGGGGACACACCAGCCCGAGGAGCGCCCCACAATGAGCCTGACCCTGAGGACGATCAGTCGCGAGCAGCATCTGGCATACATCCAGAGCCTGCCGTCGGCGAGCCACATGCAGGTTCCTGCCTGGGCAGACGTCAAAGCGGAATGGCGCTCCGAGAGCCTCGGCTGGTTCCACAAGACCGGCGAACTGGTCGGCGCGGGTCTCGTCCTCTACCGGCAGCTGCCCAAGATCAAGCGCTACCTCGCGTATCTGCCCGAGGGCCCGGTCATCAACTGGTTCGCGCCGAATCTGACCGAGTGGCTGGAACCGATGCTCGCGCACCTCAAGCACCAGGGCGCCTTCTCGGTGAAGATGGGTCCGCCGGTGATCATCCGGCGCTGGGAGGCCACCTCGATCAAGGCGGGCATCCAGAACCCGGACGTGAAGCGCCTTCGCGACATCGAAGCCGACTTCATCGAACCGCGCGCCTTCGAGGTCGCCGACAAGCTGCGTCGCATGGGCTGGCAGCAGGGCGAGGACGGGGGAGCCGGCTTCGGTGACGTGCAGCCCCGCTACGTCTACCAGGTGCCACTCGCCAACCGCTCCCTGGAAGAAGTGCACAAGAACTTCAACCAGCTGTGGCGCCGCAACATCAAGAAGGCTGAGAAGGCCGGCGTCGAGGTCGTCCAGGGCGGTTACCAGGACCTCGAGGAATGGCAGCGGCTCTACGAGATCACCGCGGTGCGCGACCACTTCCGGCCCCGCCCGCTGTCGTACTTCCAGCGTATGTGGACGGCCCTCAACACCGAGGACCCCAACCGGATGCGGCTGTACTTCGCCCGGCACGAGGGCGTGAACCTCTCGGCGGCGACCATGCTGATCGTCGGCGGGCACGTCTGGTACTCCTACGGCGCCTCCGACAACATCGGCCGTGAGGTCCGGCCCTCGAACGCGATGCAGTGGCGGATGCTGCGTGACGCCTACGCGCTCGGGGCGACCGTCTACGACCTGCGGGGCATCTCCGACTCGCTGGACGAGACCGATCACCTCTTCGGCCTGATCCAGTTCAAGGTGGGCACGGGCGGCCAGGCCGCCGAGTACCTCGGCGAGTGGGACTTCCCGCTCAACAAGCTGCTCCACAAGGCGCTCGACATCTACATGTCGCGCCGCTGACGTCGCGATCTTCGCTTCAATAGCTCCCATACCTCTGATACACCGCAGCCACTAGAAAGGTTCCGGGTCCGGCCATGGCGCTCACGCTCTACGTCGACACCGCGCGCTGGCGGGCGCACCACAAGCACGTGCAGGAGCGGTTCCCGGGGCTCGTCCCGGTCTGCAAGGGCAACGGCTATGGCTTCGGGCACGAGCGGCTGGCGGAGGAGGCCACCCGGCTGGGCTCGGACGTCCTCGCCGTCGGCACGACCTACGAGGCCGCGCGGATCAAGGACTGGTTCGGCGGTGACCTGCTGGTGCTGACGCCGTATCGACG
This sequence comes from Streptomyces sp. SAI-127, assembly GCF_029894425.1. Lineage (NCBI taxonomy): Bacteria > Bacillati > Actinomycetota > Actinomycetes > Kitasatosporales > Streptomycetaceae > Streptomyces > Streptomyces sp. SAI-127. Next base: position 5,277,706 of record NZ_JARXYJ010000001.1, on the reverse strand, counting down.
AGGCGAGGAGCCCGTACCGCTGCCCGACCGGGTGATCCGCTCGGTGTCGTCGATCGACGGGGTCTACGGCCTCGTGGGCGCCCGCGTGGTCATCGAGGTGATGTCCTCGATGAAACGGCACGGCATCAGCGAGCAGGATCTGCCGCAGCTGCACTCCGCCATAGAGAATGTCCGCCTCGAGGGCTTCGCGATCCACCTGCCGCTGGACCGCACCGACGGTTCGGACGCCGTCGAGGAGGTCATCGGCTGGATGGACCGGCTGCGCGCGGCCCGGCTGCCGCTGCACACCATGTTCGTCAGCCATCTCAAGGCCGAAGACCTCGCCCGGCTGCAGCAGCAGTTCCCGCAGACCCGCTTCCGCGCCCGCATCGGGACCCGGTTGTGGCTCGGGGACCACGACTCCACCGAGTACCGCGGCGCCGTGCTGGACGTCACCCGCGTCTCCAAGGGGGACCGTTTCGGCTACCGGCAGCAGAAGGCGGCCTCCGACGGCTTCCTGGTCGTCGTGGCCGGCGGTACGTCGCACGGCGTGGGCCTGGAGGCTCCGAAGGCCCTGCACGGCGTCATGCCGCGCGCCAAGGGGGTCGCCCGCGCCGGCCTGGCCACGGTCAACCGGAACCTTTCTCCGTTCGTCTGGGGCGGCAAGCAGCGCTGGTTCGCCGAACCGCCGCACATGCAGGTGTCCATCCTGTTCGTGCCCTCGGACGCCCCGGAGCCGAAGGTCGGCGAGGAGTTGGTGGCCCATCTGCGGCACACCACCACGCAGTTCGACCGGATCGTCGACCGCTGAGCGACGCAAGACGACCGCTGAGCGCCGTGAGAGCGGGTCGCTGAGCGACGTGGACCGGACGAAGGGCCGTACACGGGAGCTTCCGTGTACGGCCCTTCGCGTGGGTGACCCAATCGGCGTAACGCCACGCAGGCTCTGTTCGCTCAGAGCGAACGGTCGGCGGCCCTGCGGTCGTTGCCCCACTCCACCTGCGGTCCGTCGAAGTGGGCCGCATGCCGTGGTGGATGGGCGGCAGGGCCGAACACGAAGACGTCCTCCGCTCCGTCGAGCACACCGCCCGAGGGGTCGTCGTCGCCGGCCCGCCGTACCACGTCCCGTTCCGGCATGAGTATGTCGCGCAGGACCATCGCGCACAGGTAGGCCGTGCCCAGGAGATGCAGTCCGATGGCCCAGTGATAGCCGTCGGTCGGCAGGCCCTTGTGGGCGTTGCCGCTGGTCGTGTACGCGAGGTACAGCCAGATCCCCAGGAAGTACGCCACCTCGCACGCCTGCCAGATGAGGAAGTCCCGCCACTTCGGCCGCGCCAGCACGGCCAGCGGCACCAACCACAGGACGTACTGCGGCGAGTAGACCTTGTTGGTGAGGATGAACGCGGCGACGATCAGGAACGCGAGCTGGGCGAAACGCGGCCGGCGCGGAGCGGTCAGGGTGAGCGCCGCGATACCGGCGCAGGACAGCAGCATCAGCAGCGTGGCAAGCGTGTTGACGGTGTCGGTGCTCAACGGGTCGGACGAGTTCTGGGCCAGGATCAGCCAGAAGGAGCCGAAGTCCACGCCCCGCTCCTGGCTGAACGTGTAGAACTTCGACCAGCCGTCGAAGGCGAAGAACATCACCGGCAGGTTCACCACGAGCCAGGAGACCGCCGCACCGCCCAGGGCCTTGCCGAAATCCCGCCACTTGCCCGCCCGCCAGCACAGCACGAACAGCGGCCCGAGCAGGAAGATCGGGTAGAGCTTGGCGGCCGTGGCGAGCCCCAGGAGGACGCCGAAAGCGAGCGAGCGTCCCCGCGCCCACATCAGCATCGCAGAGGCCGTCAGAGCGACCGCCAGCAGGTCCCAGTTGATGGTGGCCGTCAACGCGAAGGCAGGCGCCAGAGCGACCAGCAGACCGTCCCAGGGCCGGCGGGCGTGCGTACGGCTCACGCAGACGACGATGATGGCCGCGCACACCATCAGCATCCCGGCGTTGACCATCCAGTACCACTGCTCCTGGTGCTGGATGCTGCCGCTGCCGGGCGTCAGCCAGGCGGCGACCTCCATGAACACACCCGTCAGCACCGGGTATTCGAGGTACTGCATGTCACCGGGGAGCTTGTCGAAGTACGGGACGAGTCCGTCGGCGAAGCCGCGTCCCTGATAGAGGTGCGGGATGTCCGAGTAGCACGCGTGGGTGTACTGGGAGCTGGCACCGAAGAACCAGCCACCGTTGTAGCAGGGCGCCTTCTGGACCAGGCCCAGCGCGAACACGCCGATGGCCACGAGCGCGATGATCCGGACGGGGGTCCACCAGGACGTCCCCAGCAGGGCACGTCGCCCTAGAGGGCCGCCGATGAACTCGCTGCCGCTCCTGGAGACCTCGTCGTCCTTGGTCGGATGCACTGGGTCCGACTCGTGCACGCTCGTTGGCGTCGATTCAGCACTGGGCATGCGGCCCATCCTGCCGTACGAGGCTAGGAGTACGCCGAGGGCCGCCGCACCTGGTGGGTGCGACGGCCCATGTTTCACGTGAAACACCCTCGACAGGGCATATGGCGGCTAACCGCTTGAGCCGCCGAAGAGGCCCCCATTGCCATTGCCGTTGGTGTTGCCGCCGTTCGTATCCGTCGACGTGGCTGTAGGCGTCGAAGTCACCCCTCCGTCGGTGCCACCGTTGTCCGTACCGCCCGAGTCGGAGCACTGCCACTCGAACCGGCAGGACTCGGACGCAGTGGGCGTCGGTGTGATGAGCGACTGGCTGGGCGTCGGAGTCGGAGTCGGGGTGGCCGACTCGGTCTCACTGGGCGTCGGAGTGGGCGTCGGGCTGGGCTCGTCGTTGAGGATCTCGCCAATGGGCTCCGGCGTCGGGAAGTCGATGGACTTCTCGCCCTTGAGTGCCTGCTCCATGTAGTCGTGCCAGATCTCGGACGGGAACGACGCACCGTGGATCTTCTCCTGGCCACCCGTTCCGTACATCTCCAGGAAGGTGCGGTTCTTCTTGGTCTCGTCGTCGTCCAGCCGGAACATCGTGATCGACGTGGACAGCTGCGGGGTGTACCCGACGAACCAGGCCGACTTGTTGCCGTCGGTGGTACCGGTCTTGCCCGCCACGTCACGGCCGGTCAGCTGGGCGTTGGTACCCGTACCGTCCTCGACCACCGTCTTGAGGACGTCGGTGACGTTGTCGGCGACCTTCTTCTCGAAGGCCTGCTTGGGCTTCGCCTCGTGCGTGAAGACGTCGCCGTCCTTGCTCGTGACCTTCTCGACGGAGTACGGCTCGTTCTGCTTGCCGCTGGCCGCGAAGGTGGCGTATGCGCCCGCCATCCGGATCGCGCTGGGGTCGGAGATACCGATGGAGAACGACGGGAAGTTGGTGCCGGCCAGGCTGTTCTTCTTGAGACCCGCGTCCATGGCCGACTCCTTCACCTTGTCCAGGCCGACGTCCATGCCGAGCTGCACGAAGGCGGAGTTCACCGACTCACGCATGGCCTCACGAAGGTCGATCTGGTACTTGGGCGGAGAACCGTAGGACTGCTTGCCGTCGTTCTCCTGGAGCCACTCCTTGCCCTCCTCGTTCTTCCAGATCGAACCGTCGTAGTTCTTGATCTTGAGGTCGTTCTTGCCGCTGAACAGGCTCTTCGCGTTGACGACCGTACGCTCGTCCTGCGCTTGGCTCTCGCCGAGATCCGGATTGCGTACGCCCCACTTCATCGCCGCGGCGAGCACGAACGTCTTGAACGTCGAACCGACCTGGGCACCGGTCGAGTCGCAGTTGTTGGTGAAGTGGGTGGTCGCGTCCTCGCCTCCGTAGCAGGCCCGGATCGCCCCGGTGGACGGCTCCACGGACGCCCCGCCGAACTGGACGTAGGTGTCCTTCGTCGGGCGCTTCTTCGGATCGATGTTCTCCTTGCGGACCTTGGTGACCGCTGCCTCGAGTTCCTTGACCTTCTTCTTGTCGAAGGTCGTGTAGATCGAGTAGCCGCCCTGCTGGAGCTTGTCGGCACTGACGATCTTGTTGTTGATCAGGTAGGCCTTGGCGAGGTCGACCAGGTAGCCGGTCTGGCCCTTGAGCTGGGTGTTGGACCGGGGGTTCTGCCACTCGGGAAGCGCGGTGTACTTGGCGCGCTCCGTCGCGCTGAGGTGGCCGTACTCGACCATCTTGTCGAGGGTGTCCTGCATTTGCCGCAGAGCACGCTTGGCGTTGGCGTCCGGCGTGGCGGCCTGGTCGATGGAGATCGAGCCCGCGGGGTCGTAGTACGTGGCGCCCTTCAGCATGGCGGCCAGGAAGGCGCACTCGCCCGGGTCGAGGTTCTTGGCGTCCTTGTTGAAGTACGCGCGCGCGGCCGCCTGGATGCCGTAGGCGTTGCGACCGTAGTACGCGGAGTTCAGGTAGCCGGCCATGATCTCGTCCTTGTTGACCGTGGCACCCACCTTGATGGAGATGAAGATCTCCTTGAACTTACGGGTGACGGTCTGGGACTGGTCGTCCAGGCGCGCGTTCTTGACGTACTGCTGGGTGATGGTGGAGCCACCCTGCGTGTTGCCGCCCCGGGCCATGTTGAACACGGCACGGGCGATGCCCTTGGGGTCGATGCCGCTGTCGGTGTAGAAGGTCTTGTTCTCCTGCGAGACGACGGCGTATTGCATCGCCTTCGGAATCTGCGCGAGGTTGACGATCTGGCGGTTCGTCTCACCGCCGGTGGAGACCATCTCGGTCTTGTCGGACCAGTAGTAGACGTTGTTCTGCGACGTCGCGGTCTCGGCGACGTTAGGAACGCTCACGAGCGCGTAACCGACGCCGGCGATCGCGACCAGGCCTCCGATGAAGCCGATGAACAGACCGGTCACCAGCTTCCAGGACGGCACCCAGCGCGCCGCGCCGTACTTACCCGCGCGCGGGTAGTCGATGAACCGCTTCCTGCCGGGATCGGACGCACGGCCCCGGCCGGTCGGCGTCCCGCGCCGACCTCCGCGTCCCGGCTCCGGCACTCTGCGGCGACCGCCGCCAGTGCTTCTCTGGGCCGCACGTCGGGCCTCGGCACGGCCGCCGTACGGACGCTCTTCGCCTCCCGGACCGTAAGAATCCGACTCTTGGGAGTTCGTCCCATAGGAGTCGGCAAGAGACCCGGTGGCGCCTCGCGGAGCCGCGCGGCGGCCGGAGGACGGTCCGGACTGGCCGCGTCGGGCCGCGGCACGTCCGCCTCCCTGCGGCTGCGGCGGTTTGCGACGGTGCTCGCTCATCGAACGACTACTCCTCGGGCAGGCGCACCTTTGCGCGCCTGGAAACGGCGGCTGGTTTCCGGTCCCCCCGAAGTACGGATGTGGTCGGTCCCGCATTCATCCGTACTGCACCGGGACAGCGACGCCCCCCAGGCGTCACTCGGTTCCCGGTGGTGTGCATGCCGCACAGACTACGCACCGTCAAAACCAGCCGAGCCCCGAAGTTCACCCCAAATCAGGCAACTTGGTTCACATGAATCATTGATGTGATCCCGTTCACCATCCCCCCACTTGTCGCTTCCGGAAGGGCGTTCTATCGTCTTGATGTATCGAGTCGATACATCGGTGCGAGACAGAGACGAGGAGGCGACGATGAGCCGGCGTTCCGGGATCCTCGAATTCGCCGTACTCGGCCTGCTCCGTGAGTCCCCGATGCACGGCTATGAGCTGCGCAAACGCCTCAACACCTCACTGGGCGTGTTCCGTGCGTTCAGCTACGGCACGCTCTACCCCTGCCTCAAGACGCTGGTCGCCAACGGCTGGTTGATAGAGGAACCGGGGCACACCACCGAGGACGCCCTCGCCGCACCACTCGCAGGGCGTCGCGCCAAGATCGTCTACCGGTTGACGGCGGAAGGTAAGGAGCATTTCGAGGAGCTGCTCTCGCAGACGGGTCCCGACGCATACGAGGACGAGCACTTCGCGGCTCGTTTCGCCTTCTTCGGGCAGACCTCGCGCGACGTCCGCATGCGAGTCCTCGAAGGCCGCCGCAGCCGGCTCGAGGAGCGCCTGGAGAAGATGAGTGCCTCGCTGGCACGCACCCGGGAGCGCCTCGACGACTACACGCTTGAGCTCCAGCGCCACGGGATGGAGTCCGTGGAGCGCGAAGTGCGCTGGTTGAACGAGCTCATCGAAAGCGAGCGGGCCGGCCGGGACCTGAAGGGCCCCGGCCATGGAGAACCCACTCGCGACACCACAGAGGGAGCGCCGGGCGTCCTGCCCCGGCCCGGGGACACCCCCGGTCCGGATACGCCCGGCGACACCGCCACGTGAGGTCCCTGCCAGGGCCTCACTCGTACACACAGGGAGCAACCGGAATGGGTTCGGTTCGCGTAGCCGTCGTCGGCGTGGGCAACTGCGCTGCGTCGCTGGTTCAGGGAGTCGAGTACTACAAGGACGCCGATCCGGCGGCCAAGGTCCCCGGGCTGATGCACGTCCAGTTCGGCGAGTACCACGTGCGTGACGTCGAGTTCGTCGCCGCGTTCGACGTGGACGCCAAGAAGGTCGGCCTCGATCTCGCAGACGCCATCGGCGCGTCCGAGAACAACACCATCAAGATCTGCGACGTGCCCAGCACCGGTGTCACCGTCCAGCGCGGCCACACCCTCGACGGCCTCGGCAAGTACTACCGCGAGACGATCGAGGAGTCCGCAGAGGCCCCGGTCGACGTCGTCCAGGTCCTCAAGGACAAGCAGGTCGACGTCCTCGTCTGCTACCTGCCCGTCGGCTCCGAGGACGCGGCGAAGTTCTACGCCCAGTGCGCCATCGACGCCAAGGTCGCCTTCGTCAACGCCCTCCCGGTCTTCATCGCCGGCACCAAGGAGTGGGCGGACAAGTTCACCGAGGCGGGCGTCCCGATCGTCGGCGACGACATCAAGTCGCAGGTCGGCGCCACCATCACGCACCGCGTCATGGCGAAGCTGTTCGAGGACCGCGGCGTCGTCCTGGACCGCACGATGCAGCTCAACGTCGGCGGCAACATGGACTTCAAGAACATGCTCGAGCGTGAGCGCCTGGAGTCCAAGAAGATCTCCAAGACGCAGGCCGTCACCTCCCAGATCCCCGACCGGGACATGGGCGCGAAGAACGTCCACATCGGCCCGTCCGACTACGTCGCGTGGCTCGACGACCGCAAGTGGGCCTACGTCCGCCTTGAGGGCCGTGCCTTCGGCGACGTCCCGCTGAACCTCGAGTACAAGCTCGAGGTCTGGGACTCCCCGAACTCCGCGGGTGTCATCATCGATGCCGTTCGCGCCGCGAAGATCGCCAAGGACCGCGGTATCGGCGGCCCGATCCTGTCGGCCTCCAGCTACTTCATGAAGTCCCCGCCGGTCCAGTACTTCGACGACGAGGCCCGCGAGAACGTCGAGAAGTTCATCAAGGGTGAAGTCGAGCGCTAAGGCTCACTCAAAACGCTCCTGCCAGGGCTACAGAGGGTCTCCGGGTGTACCGCCCGGGGACCCTCGCCGTATGTGAGGCTGTGCCCCATGTCCGTCGTGCGTGATCTACGGGTCCTGCTGCGCTTCCGGGACTTCCGGCGTCTGCTCTCCGTGCGCCTGCTCTCCCAGGGCGCGGACGGTGTCTACCAGATCGCACTCGCCGCCTACGTCGTCTTCTCCCCGGAGAAGCAGACCTCGGCTACGGCGATCGCCTCCGCGATGGCGGTCCTGCTGCTCCCTTACTCCTTGGTGGGCCCTTTCGCCGGCGTCCTCCTGGACCGCTGGCGCCGCCGGGAGGTCTTCCTCTACGGCAACCTCCTGCGCGCTCTGCTGGCTTCGGCGACGGCCGTCCTGATGCTCAGCCACGTCCCGGACTGGCTCTTCTACGTCTCCGCCCTGTGCGTCACGGCCGTCAATCGCTTCGTCCTGTCCGGCCTGTCCGCCGCGCTGCCCCGTGTCGTGGACGAGGAACGGCTGGTGATCGCCAACTCCCTCTCCCCGACGGCCGGAACTCTCGCCGCGACCGCGGGCGGCGGCCTCGCTTTCGTCGTACGACTCCTGGTCGCCGACTCCGACGCGGTCGTGGTCCTGCTGGGAGCAGGGCTGTACCTGTGCGGTGCGCTCGCCGCCCTGCGCATGCCACCGGAACTGCTGGGTCCCGACCGTGAGTTGATCCAGCCCCACCTCGGTACGGCTCTCGCCGGGACAGCCCGCGACCTGATTGCCGGTATTCGGCACCTGGCCGCACCCTCACGTCGGTCGGCCGCCCGGGCGCTCGGCGCGATGTCACTCATGCGGTTCTGCTACGGCGCTCTGCTCGTCATGGTCCTGATGCTCTGCCGGTACGCCCTGACGTCCGATCCGGACGACGGTCTCGCCCTGCTGGGGCTGGCGCTGGGAATCTCCGGTGCCGGCTTCTTCGTCGCCGCAGTCATCACCCCTTGGTCTGCGGGAAAACTCGGACCGGAGCGCTGGATCGCCGTGTGTGCGGCAGCCGCCGCAGTGCTGGAGCCCGCACTCGGACTCCCCTTCACCACCGCCCCGATACTCGTCGCAGCATTCGTCCTGGGCCTGATCACCCAGGGAGCGAAGATCGCCACAGACACGATCGTGCAGTCCTCCGTCGACGACGGATTCCGGGGCCGGGTCTTCTCCGTCTACGACGTCCTGTTCAACATCGCCTTCGTGGGCGCCGCAGCCATAGCCGCCCTGATCCTTCCGCCGGATGGCCGCTCGGTGACCCTGGTGGTCATGGTCGCCGTCCTCTACGCGGCGGTCGCCGTGGCGATGACGAAGGAACGACGGATGGCGACGGAACGATGAGGGGCGATGTTTCACGTGAAACATCGCCCCTCAGTCCGCTCGGGTCATGTTTCACGTGAAACATGACCCGTTTCGCGACCTCAGTCCTGCGCGGCCCACCACTCCTTGAGCGCGGCCACCGCTTCGCCATGCCCCATCGGGCCGTTCTCCAGACGAAGCTCCAGCATGTGCTTGTACGCGCGGCCCACGGCAGGGCCTGGCCCCACCCCGAGGATCTCCATGATCTGGTTGCCGTCGAGGTCGGGCCTGATCGAGTCCAGCTCCTCCTGCTCCTGAAGCTGAGAGATCCGTTCCTCCAGACCGTCGTACGCACGGGACAGCGCAGCGGCTTTGCGCTTGTTCCGTGTGGTGCAGTCAGATCGGGTCAGCTTGTGGAGCCGGTCGAGCAGTGGACCCGAGTCCCTCACATAGCGGCGAACCGCCGAGTCCGTCCACTCCCCGGTGCCGTACCCGTGGAAACGCAGATGGAGTTCGACGAGCCTCGAGACGTCCTTCACCAGCTCGTTGGAGTACTTGAGCGCCGTCATCCGCTTCTTGGTCATCTTCGCCCCGACCACTTCATGGTGGTGGAACGAGACCCGGCCGTCCTTCTCGAAGCGGCGGGTGCGGGGCTTGCCGATGTCGTGGAGGAGTGCGGCCAGGCGCAGGGTCAGGTCGGGCCCTTCCTTCTCCAGCGCGATGGCCTGCTCCAGGACGATCAGCGTGTGCTCGTAGACATCCTTGTGCCGGTGATGCTCGTCGCTCTCCAGGCGCAGCGCCGGAAGCTCGGGCAGCACGTGCTCGGCGAGCCCCGTGTCGACCAGCAGCGTCAGACCCTTGCGCGGATGGGCGGACAGGACGAGCTTGTTCAGCTCGTCCCTGACCCGTTCGGCGGAGACGATCTCCAGACGCCCGGACATCTCCGTCATCGCGGTGACCACCTCGGGCGCCACCTCGAAGTCGAGCTGAGCCGCGAAGCGCGCGGCCCGCATCATCCGCAGCGGGTCGTCCGAGAAGGACGCCTCCGGGGTACCGGGCGTCCGCAGCACACGCGCCCCGAGGTCATCGAGGCCACCGTGGGGGTCGATGAACTTCTTCTCCGGGAGAGCGACGGCCATCGCGTTCACGGTGAAGTCACGCCGGACGAGATCCTCCTCGATGGAGTCGCCGTACGACACCTCGGGCTTGCGCGAGGTCCGGTCGTACGCCTCGGACCGGTAGGTGGTCACCTCGATCTGGTAGCCATCCTTCTGCGCCCCCACGGTGCCGAAGGCGATCCCGACCTCCCACACGGCGTCCGCCCAAGGCCGAACAATCTTCAGAACGTCCTGAGGGCGGGCGTCGGTCGTGAAGTCCAGGTCGTTGCCGAGTCGGCCGAGCAGTGCGTCCCGGACCGAACCGCCGACCAGGGCGAGAGAGAACCCGGCCTCCTGGAAGCGGCGGGCGAGCTCGTCGGCGACAGGTGCGACCTCGAGCAGTTCGTTCACCGCGCGGTCCTGCACCTGGCTCGGGGCACTGAGGTTGTCTTTGTTGGCGTTCGGCACAACAGAAGAGGGTACGTGGCCCGGGCCTGCCCGAGCGCCTCCATTAAACGTGCACAGACTCGCCATCCGGACCTGCACAAGGTCTGCTCCGGAGACTCACGGGCAGGGCCCCCTTCATACGTGCACATTCAGGACAGTGCGGCAGTGTCCCCCGATCTTGTGGAGCGGTCCGCGGCACTTCCCCTCAGCGCGCATCGTTACCATGCGTGGACGCACATTCCGACGACCACTGACGACGACGAGGGACGGGCGAGCGCGTGGCCGAGGCGGCAGACTTCCAGGGGACGAGTCCCTCTCCTGCCCGCCGCTGGCTGCGGCGTACCGGGGCCCTGCTCGCAGGAGCTCCTCTGCTGGCCGGACTGTGCCAGCTGACCACCGCAGCGCCCGCTCAGGCTGCCGACGATTCCGGTTCGGTGTCCGTCGCGGTCGACACACTCAGCCCCAGCGTGCCTACGGACGGTGACACGCTCACCGTGTCGGGGACGGTGACCAACAACGGCAAGCAGGCCGTCACGGCCGCCCATGTGGGACTGCAGGTGGGCCCCGAGCTGAACACCCGCTCGTCGATCGACACCGTCGCCGACGACAAGGACTCCCTTCAGGGCGCCACGGGATCCGAAGTCGGCGGCAAGTATGTGGCGAAGTTCGCGAAGCTGACCCCCGGGGTGGCCGAGCCCTTCTCCATCTCCGTGCCGGTCGACGAGTTGGACCTCGGCGACGCCGGCGTCTACCAGTTCGCCGTCTCCCTCTCGGGCAAGACCTCCGCGCAGCCGTGGGACCGGACGCTCGGCATCCAGCGGACCTTCCTGCCCTGGCAGTCCGACGAAGTGGACACGAAGACGAAGACCACCTTCCTGTGGCCACTGATCTCCACTGTGCACATGACGGCGGAGACCGGCTCGAACGCGCAGCAGACGCCGGTCTTCCTCAACGACGACCTCGCCGAAGAGATCTCGGCGGGGGGGCCGGCTGGACCAGATGCTGTCGCTCGGCGAGAACCTGGACGTCACATGGGTGATCGACCCGGACCTGCTGGCGTCCGTCGACGCGATGACCCGCAGCTACCGGATCCAGGGCGACGGCGACACCACCGTCGCGGGCACCCACCAGGCACTCGCCAAGCAGTGGCTGGCCAGGCTGCAGAAGGCGGTGGAGGACAAGGAGGTAGTCGCGCTGCCCTTCGCCGATCCCGACCTCGCCTCGCTGGCCCACAACGGCACGAGCGTCACCGGCTCGCTCAGCCACCTCGACGAGGCCACCGACGTCGCGGCCACCACGGTGAGGACCGTGCTGCATGTGACGCCGAGCACCGACTTCGCCTGGCCCGTGAACGGGGCGGTGGACCCGTCGATCGTCAAGGTCGCCACCTCCGCCGGCGCCGACAAGGTGATCTCCCGCAGTGACAGCCTCCAGGAGACCGCCGGACTGTCGTACACGCCGTCCGCGGCCCGCCCCATCGGCGGCGGCACCACAGCGGTCGTCGCGGACGCACGGCTGTCGACGGCGTTCCAGGGTGATCTCACGAGGGCCTCCTCCGCCACACTCGCCGTCCAGCGGTTCCTCGCCCAGAGCCTCGCTCTCGACCTCCAGACGGACAAGCAGCGGAGCATCGTAGTCGCGCCGCAGCGCACGCCCACGGCGAGCCAGGCCGGCGCCATGGCCGAGGCGATCACCGCTCTGCAGGGCGGGAACTGGTCCCAGACGCAGAAGCTCACCGCGGCGTCCGCGGCCAAGCCCGACCCCGAGGCCACCACCAAGGTGCCCTCGGCGTCCGCCTACCCCTCCTCGCTCCGCAAGCAGGAGTTGCCGAAGTCGGCCTTCCAGCAGATCGCCAGCACACAGAACAAGCTCAACAACTTCAAGGTGATCCTCTCCGACCAGTCCCGCGTCGTGACCCCCTTCGGACGGGCCGTGAACCGCGAGATGTCCACGTCGTGGCGGGGCCGCGCCACCGAGGCGATCGGCTTCCGCAACGACGTCGAGGCCTACCTCGACGAACTGATCTCCCAGGTCAGCCTGATCGACAAGTCGGAGACCAAGCTCTCCGGCCGCAGCGCCACGATTCCCGTGACGGTCCAGAACAACCTGGTTCAGGGTGTGGAGCATCTGAGGCTGCGGCTGACCTCGCTGAGCCCCAACCGGCTCGAGATCGGTGGCTCCTCCTACTACGAGCAGCCGGTAGAGGTCTCGGGCGGCCACAGCCAGACGGTGAAGTTCACCACTACGGCCAACGCCAACGGCAAGGCCGCGGTGGTCGCCCAGCTGTACACGGAGGACGGCCAGCCGTACGGCGACGCCGTCAAGTTCGACGTGAAGGTCACCGAGTTCACGGCCACGGTGATGCTGGTCATCGGCGGCGGTGTCCTGCTGCTGGTTCTGGCAGGCTTCCGGATGTACACCCAGCGCAAGCGCGCGGCCGCCCGTGCGGCCGAACAGAACGGCCCCGACGACGAGGCGGCCGAAGCCGTGGACGGTCCGGAGAACCCCGGGGACCCTGAGGACCGTCTCAAGGAGGAGTCCGGCACCGGCACCGGGGCAGGCGACCCGGAGCAGCCGAGTGACCTGACAACGGACACCGCAACGGAAAGCGCCGACCCGTCCGGCACGGGTGAGAGAGTGGACCGTTGAGGATGTCGTGGCCGGTGGGCCCGGGACGATGAGGTGGGGTAACCATGAACGCGCCGTACGACGGTGATCGCGGTCAGGGCGCGGACAACTCGGGTAGCCCCGAGGGGCCGCCGCCCGAGCATGGCCAGGTGCCGCCGCAGGCTCCCGCGGACATGTATCTCCAGGACGCGTACGACCAGGACCCCTACCGTGCGCAGGACCTCTACGCCCAGGACCCGGTCGCCGAGGCCCTCTACGACCGTGCCGCGCATCCCCCGCCGCCGCCCGGCACCCATCAGCCGCAGCAGCCGCTGTACTCCCAGCCGCCCCAGTCCCCTTACGCCCCCGACCCGCACGTGTGGGCACAGACCCCGGCCCCCGAGCCGGAGGGTCCGACGCAATATCTGCCGTACGGCGACAACCCTCGCACCACTCAGTTCGTGGGGGTCGACGACCTGATGAGCCAGGCCGGCGACGAACGCCACGAGCCGGACGCCTTCGCCCATCTCTTCCGCGACCAGCAGCAGGGTGGCGGCCGTCCGACGGATCCCCCGTCGGTGCCGGGGCCGGCACCGGCCCCGGGCGGGCCGTCGCCGGCGTCGCAGTTCCAGGCACCCGCGGCCCCGGCTCCCTCGGCCGACGAGACCATGAACCTCGGGACCGCGCCTGCTGCCGCGGCGCACGCCTCCCCTGCTCCCGGGAAGAAGGACGGGAAGGCCGGAGGCCTGCTGAAGTCGAGCGCCGTGATGGCGGCCGGCACCATGGTCTCGCGTCTCACCGGCTTCATTCGCTCGGCGTTGATCGTGTCGGCGCTGGGTGTCGGTCTGCTCGGTGACACCTTCCAGGTCGCCTATCAGCTGCCGACGATGATCTACATCCTGACCGTCGGCGGCGGCCTCAACTCCGTTTTCGTGCCGCAGCTCGTGCGTGCCATGAAGGAGGACGAGGACGGCGGCGAGGCGTACGCCAACCGGCTGTTGACCCTGGTGATGGTGGCGCTCGGCGTACTCACCGGGCTCGCGGTCCTCGGCGCCCCGTTCCTGATCCGGCTGCTGTCCGACTCGGTGGCCAGTGACCCGGCGGCCAACGAGGTCGGCATCACCTTCGTCCGCTACTTCCTGCCCTCGATCTTCTTCATGGGAATCCACGTGGTGATGGGGCAGATCCTCAACGCGCGCGGGAAGTTCGGCGCGATGATGTGGACCCCGGTCCTGAACAACATCGTCATCATCGTGACGCTCGGCATGTTCATGTGGGTCTACGGCACCGCGGCCGACTCCGGTATGAAGGTCACGAACATTCCGCCGGAGGGGCAGCGACTCCTGGGCATCGGCGTCCTGCTCGGCCTCATGGTCCAGGCGCTGGCGATGATCCCGTACCTCCGGGAGACCGGCTTCCGGATGAGGCTGCGCTTCGACTGGCGGGGCCACGGCCTCGGCAAGGCCGTGACACTCGCCAAGTGGACCGTCCTGTTCGTCCTGGCCAACCAGGCCGGCGCGATCGTCGTCTCGCAGCTGTCCACCGCGGCGGGCAAGGACTCGCCGGTCGACGGCACCGGCTTCTCCGCCTACGCCAACGCCCAACTCATCTGGGGCCTGCCGCAGGCCATCATCACCGTCTCCCTGATGGCGGCTCTGCTGCCGCGCCTGGCCCGCTCGGCGGCCGAGGAGGACGGCGGCGCAGTCCGTGACGACATCTCCCAGGGCCTGCGCACCACTGCCGTCGCAATCGTGCCGATCGCCTTCGGGTTCGTCGCCCTCGGCATCCCGATGTGCACGTTGATCTTCGGCTCATCCGGTATCAGCGAAGCCACGAACATGGGCTTCATGCTGATGGCCTTCGCCCTTGGCCTGATCCCCTACTCCGTGCAGTACGTCGTCCTGCGCGCCTTCTACGCCTACGAGGACACCCGCACCCCCTTCTACAACACGGTCATCGTGGCGGCGGTCAACGCGGGCGCCTCGGCGCTGTGTTACATGGTGCTGCCCGCGCGCTGGGCCGTGGCGGGCATGGCTGCCTCGTACGGTCTCGCCTACGCGATCGGCGTCGGCGTCGCCTGGAACCGGCTGCGCAAGCGCCTCGGCGGCGACCTGGACGGCAACCGTGTCCTGCGGACCTACGCCCGGCTCTGCATCGCCTCGGTACCGGCGGCGTTGCTGAGTGGTGCGGCCTGCTACGGCATCGGTCACTCGCTCGGCCAGGGAGTTGTCGGTTCGTTCGCCGCTCTGATCGCGGGTGGAGCGGTTCTGCTCGGGATCTTCTTCCTCGCCGCTCGCAAGATGCGGATCGAGGAGCTGAACTCCCTGGTCGGCATGGTCCGGGGGCGTCTGGGGCGCTGAGGCAGGGGTACGCGCACAACCATCGTCCGCCACTGTGTGTCGTGCATAGCGTCGGACTGTGGGCACAATTGGATTCTGCGTCGCACGGCGCGCAACGTATGGGGAGGCAGGGAACGACGGTGGCGGAACGGAGCACGGCTGCCGTCGACGTGGCAGACAACAGCGGTGACGAACCGCTGACCGCCCAGGCGGACCAGTCCACGGCCGACGGCGTGGCCAAGAACCGGGAGCGGGACACGGAAGACGTCGAGGCACAGGGGAGTGGCGGGACCGAGAGTCCTGGCAAGGCGTCAGCGCCGGAGTTGCACAGCGGCCACAAACTCGCCAGACGCTACCGTCTCGAGGAGTGCGTCACCCGTCTGGACGGGTTCAGCAGCTGGCGTGCCGTCGACGAGAAACTCCGTCGGGCCGTCGGCGTGCACATCCTGCCCGCCGACCATGCGCGGGCGCGTTCCGTCCTGGCCGCGGCCCGTTCGTCCGCGTTGCTGGGCGACCCGCGCTTCGTCCAGGTCCTCGACGCCGTCGAGGAGAACGACCTCGTCTACGTCGTCCACGAGTGGCTGCCCGACGCGACCGAGCTCACCACGCTCCTCGCTCCGGGTCCGCTGGAGGTGTATGACGCCTACCAGATGGTCAGTCAGGTGGCGTCCGCCATGGCCGCGGCCCACCGCGAGGGGCTGGCGCATCTGCGGCTGAACCCGAACGCGGTCCTGCGTACGTCGAGCGGGCAGTGGCGCATCCGTGGCCTGGCCGTGAATGCCGCGCTGCGGGGCGCGAGTTCGGAGACTCCGCAGCGCACCGACACGGAAGCGATCGGCGCGCTCCTGTACGCGGCGCTCACCCAGCGGTGGCCGTACGAGAACGACGCCTACGGCCTGGCCGGTCTGCCCAAGGACGTCGGTCTCATCGCGCCCGACCAGGTACGGGCGGGTGTCCACCGTGGGCTGTCCGAGCTGTCCATGCGGGCGCTCGCCAACGACGGTGCCACCGCCTCGCGGCACGAGTCGGCGTGCACCACGCCCGAGGAACTGGTCAAGGCGATCGGTGAGATGCCCCGCATCCGCCCGCCGGAGCCGACGTTCACGGCCCCGCCCGAGTACCAGCGCACGACCTACCAACAGGGCACGTACGGTCGCCCGGCACCGCGCCCCGGCGTCACTCAGCCGGTCCCGGCCCCGCCTCCGCCCCTCCAGAGCCGCACCGGCCGAGCCCTGAAGTGGGCGGTCTCGGCCCTCCTCATCGCCGCGCTGGGCCTGGGCAGTTGGCAGTTGGCGGACGCGTTGATGGACCAGGGCGGCAAGGCGGACGAGAACCAGACCCAGACGACCGACGACGGCGACAAGAGCCCGACGAAGTCGGCCAGCGTTCCGATCCCCATCGTCAAGGGATACGACTTCGACCCGTTCGGAGACGGATCCGAGAAGCCGAACACCATAAAGAAGGCCTACGACGACGACACCTCGTCGTACTGGCAGACGGACTTCTACGAGGGCGCCAACTTCGGAAACCTCAAGCCTGGCCTCGGGATAATCCTCGACCTCGGCAAGGTCCAGGACATCGGGAAGGTCACCGTCACGTTCATGGGCGACACGTCTGTGGAACTGCGCGCCGCCGCGAGCGACGCGAGCTCCAGGCCCACGACGTTCGACGCCTACACGAAGGTCGCGGAGGGCTCCGGTACCGGAGTTCCGCTCAAGCCGGACAAGGCTGTGAAGTCCCGCTACCTTCTGATCTGGCTGACCAAGCTGCCGCTGACGGAAGAAGGCAACTACCGCGGTCGGGTGGCAGACATCAAGATCGCCAGTTAACGCGGAGAGGAGG
This sequence comes from Streptomyces sp. SAI-127, assembly GCF_029894425.1. Lineage (NCBI taxonomy): Bacteria > Bacillati > Actinomycetota > Actinomycetes > Kitasatosporales > Streptomycetaceae > Streptomyces > Streptomyces sp. SAI-127. The sequence goes on along the minus strand of NZ_JARXYJ010000001.1, from coordinate 5,260,669 downwards.
GGGTCCGATGGCAGATGACACCGCGTACGGCGACACCAGCGATCAGGACCTCCTGGCCCTTCATGTAGACGGCGACCCCGACGCCTTCGGCGAACTCGTGCGGCGGCACCGGGATCGGCTCTGGGCCGTCGCCCTCCGCACGCTCGGAGACCGCGAGGAAGCCGCTGACGCCGTTCAGGACGCCCTGGTGTCCGCCTACCGGGCCGCGCACACGTTCCGGGGCCAGTCCGCGGTCACGACGTGGCTGCACCGGATCACGGTCAACGCCTGCCTGGACCGGGCCAGAAAGGTGGCCTCCCGCAAGACGTCTCCCGTGGACGACACCGAGCGCCTGGAGCAGCTCCTGGAGCCGCACGAGTCCGCCTCGGCGCCCGCAGAGCGCAACGACCTCCACCGCCAGCTCCTGGAGGCCCTCGGCACGCTCCCGCCCGACCAGCGGGCCGCCCTCGTCCTGGTGGACATGCAGGGCTACCCGGTCGCCGAAGCCGCCCGCATGCTCGACGTGCCGACGGGGACGGTGAAGAGCCGCTGTGCCCGGGGCAGAGCCAGACTGCTCCCCCTTCTCACTCATCTGCGGCCGGAAAGAGCCGGAGACGGCAGAGAAGCGGGCGCTGGGCGGAACCGGACGCAGGGGACATCCGTCCCACCCGCAGCGGGACCTCCGTCAGAAGGCCCGCCGGATTCGGGATCAAGCGATTCAGCTGCAGTGAAGGGCGGAGGTGGGCGAGCGTGACTTCCACGACAGACACAGCCGGGCACCCGGACGTCGCGGAGATCTCCGACCTCACCGAAGGCCTCCTCCCCGCCTCCCGGACCGCAGATGTACGTCGGCATCTGGACGAGTGCGAACTCTGCGCGGACGTGTTCGCGTCGCTGGAGGAGATCCGCGGACTGCTCGGCACACTGCCGGGTCCACCACAGATGCCCGCCGACGTGGCCGGCAGGATCGACGCCGCCCTCGCCGCGGAAGCTCTCCTGCAGGCGACTGCTCCCGAGGTGGTGAACGCACCGGCGCCGGTCGAGACGGCGCATGTTTCACGTGAAACATCGCCCACCGCCGCCCGCCCCACCGGACATGCCCGTACTGGCACTACTGGGCCCGGCCGCAAGGACCGCAAGAGGAGCGGACGCCGCAAGGTTGCCGTCCTCGGCGCCGTCTTCACGGTCGCCGCACTGGGATTCGGTTCCGTTCTGCTGTCGGCGTTGGACGATGGCAAGCCGACCGACGCGGCACACGGAAAGGCGACCACCTCCACCGACACCTTCTCCGCGAACGGGCTTGAGAAGCAGGTCTCGGATCTGCTCACCGAGAAGAAGAGTGCGAGCAGCGGTGGTTCTCAGGCTCCGCACACCAGCATGGGCGCGAATAACGTCCCGGGCTCCGGGGATCCCCGCATCCTCGTGACACCTGAGGTTCCCCAGTGCATCCAGAACGGCATCCACACCAGTGACTCGCCGCTCGCGACCGAGAACGGCGTCTACAAGGGCACAGACGCGCTTCTCGTCGTGCTGCGTGACCCCTCTGACAGCACCCGGGTCACCGCCTACATCATGGATGCGTCGTGCGTGAAGAACGCACCGACGGGCACCGCGAAGGTTCTGCTGAAGCAGTCCTACGCACGCTCCTGAGCCCTCACGCTTCGTCTCCGTCCTTCGTGGTAATGCGTACGGTGTGACCTCTCCGTGTGCCCGGACACACCGGGAATGCGCGCCCCTTAGGATCCGTTGGGTGGGGTGAGAGTTCTGAGTGGGCTCCACCGGTCCGACGACGCAGTCCAGAGACGAGGAACCAAGCCGTGAGCGACGTCCGTAACGTGATCATCATCGGCTCCGGGCCCGCCGGCTACACGGCGGCGCTCTACACCGCGCGCGCGTCGCTGAAGCCGCTGGTGTTCGAGGGCGCCGTCACCGCCGGTGGCGCGCTGATGAACACCACCGAGGTGGAGAACTTCCCCGGCTTCCAGGACGGCATCATGGGCCCTGAGCTCATGGACAACATGCGCGCCCAGGCCGAGCGCTTCGGTGCCGAGCTCGTACCGGACGACATCGTGAGCGTCGACCTGACCGGCGAGATCAAGACCGTCACCGACACCTCGGGCACTGTGCACCAGGCGAAGGCCGTGATCGTCACCACCGGCTCGCAGCACCGCAAGCTCGGCCTCCCGAACGAGGACGCTCTCTCCGGGCGTGGTGTCTCGTGGTGCGCCACCTGTGACGGCTTCTTCTTCAAGGACCAGGACATCGCCGTGATCGGCGGTGGTGACACCGCGATGGAGGAGGCGACCTTCCTCTCCCGCTTCGCCAAGTCCGTGACGATCGTCCACCGTCGTGACACCCTGCGCGCCTCCAAGGCGATGCAGGAGCGCGCCTTCGCCGACCCGAAGATCAAGTTCGTGTGGGACAGCGAGGTCGCCGAGATCCAGGGCGACCCGAAGCTCTCGGGACTGAAGCTGCGCAACCTCAAGACCGGCGAACTCTCGGACCTGGCGGTCACCGGCCTGTTCATCGCGATCGGCCACGACCCGCGCACCGAGCTGTTCAAGGGCCAGCTCGAGCTGGACGGTGAGGGCTACCTGAGGGTGGAAGCGCCTTCGACCCGCACCAACCTGACCGGTGTGTTCGGCGCCGGTGATGTGGTCGACCACACCTACCGCCAGGCGATCACCGCGGCCGGCACCGGCTGCTCCGCCGCTCTCGACGCCGAGCGCTTCCTCGCCGCCCTCGCGGACGAGGAGAAGGCCGAGCCCGAGAAGACCGCTGTCTGACCCCCGTACCGCCCCACCGCACCAACCCAGTTAAGGAGCCCGCCGTGGCCGGCACCCTGAAGAATGTGACCGACGATTCCTTCGAGCAGGACGTTCTGAAGAACGACAAGCCCGTTCTGGTGGACTTCTGGGCCGCCTGGTGCGGTCCGTGCCGTCAGATCGCGCCGTCCCTCGAGGCGATCGCCGCCGAGTACGGCGACAAGATCGAGATCGTCAAGCTGAACATCGACGAGAACCCGGGTACGGCCGCCAAGTACGGCGTCATGTCCATCCCGACGCTGAACGTGTACCAGGGTGGCGAGGTCGCCAAGACCATCGTCGGTGCCAAGCCGAAGGCCGCGATCGTCCGCGACCTTGAGGACTTCATCGCCGAGTGATGTTTCACGTGAAACACGATGGGGCCGGCCCGAGAGGGCCGGCCCCATCGCATTACAGGGGGCGCAGCGCTGGTTCCTTCTGTACCGCCCCCAGAAGCCGGTCCAGTGCCATCTCCACGTCTTCCTTCCACGAGAGCGTGGTGCGCAGCTCCAGCCTCAGCCTCGGGTACGCGGGGTGGTGTCTGACCGTCTTGAAGCCCACGGCGAGGAGATGGTCCGCGGGAAGCAGGCAGGCGGGCTCTTTCCAGCGAGCGTCACCGAAGGCCTCGATGGCCTTGAAGCCCCGCCGCAACAGGTCCTTGGCGACCGTCTGCACCATCACCCGGCCCAGGCCCTGCCCCTGGTAGCCCGGCATGATGAACGACGTCATCAACTGGACAGCGTCCGGAGAGACAGGGCTCGTGGGAAACGCCGTCGAGCGAGGAACGTACGCGGGAGGGGCGTAGAGGACGAAGCCGACCGGTACGTCGTCGACGTAGACGACTCGACCGCACGATCCCCAGTCGAGGAGGACGGCGGAGATCCAGGCTTCCTTCTCCAGAGTGGGTGTTCCCGCTTTTACCGCGGCTTCTCCGCTGACGGGGTCCAACTCCCAGAAGACACACGAGCGGCAACGCCGGGGGAGGTCCGGAAGGTTGTCCAGCGTGAGCGGTACGAGCCGACGCCCCATGAAGGCTGATCCTCGCTTCCTTCGCCCGCCGCGTCGCGGGCGGCCGTCAGAGCGTTCCGTTCCCGGAGCAGGCTGCCGACGAATCCGCCGACCGCCCCCAGCCCCAGGCCCGCGCTCACCAGTCCGCTTCGGCTCATCGTTCGCATGGCCCCTGCCTCTCCTCAGAGGTACTGCCGGGTGGATGTGCCGCACCCATTCGCATCGTATCCACACAGCGATTCCATCGATACCGCCTGAAAGCAAAGAGCGGGCCGTGTCCGGTACACACCGGACACGGCCCGCTCTTCATGCCTCGTCCAGGCGGTGCCGCGAGGCCTGGCTCAGGCTTCCGTCTCCTCGCCCTCGTCGTCCAGCAGACTCTTCTGCAGAACCGGTCCTTCACCCGGGGCAAGGGAGCTGAGGATGCGCTCGAGGTCTTCCATCGAGGCGAACTCGACCGTGATCTTGCCCTTCTTCTGTCCCAGGTCGACCTTCACCCGTGTCTCGAAGCGGTCCGAGAGACGAGTCGCGAGGTCGGTCAGCGCCGGAGAAACGAGGGCGCCGGCACGCGGCCCCTTGGAGCGCTGAGCGGTCTGCGGCCGCGACCCCATGAGGGTCACGATCTCCTCGACGGCACGCACCGACAGTCCCTCGGCCACGATTCGGTGGGCCAGCCGGTCCTGCTCCTCCGAGTCATCGACGGAGAGCAGCGCCCGGGCATGTCCGGCGGAGAGAACTCCGGCGGCCACCCGGCGCTGGACCGCAGGCGAGAGCTTCAGCAGGCGCAGTGTGTTGGAGACCTGCGGGCGGGACCGGCCGATACGGTCCGCCAACTGGTCGTGCGTGCAGTTGAAGTCCTTCAGCAACTGGTCGTAGGCGGCTGCCTCTTCCAGCGGGTTCAGCTGAGCACGGTGCAGGTTCTCCAGGAGCGCGTCCAGGAGAAGCTTGTCGTCGTCCGTGGCCCGCACGATCGCCGGGATCGCCTCCAGGCCCGCCTCACGGCAGGCCCGCCAGCGCCGCTCGCCCATGATGAGCTCGTAGCGGGCGGGACCCAACTGCCGCACGACGACCGGCTGGAGGAGGCCGACCTCCTGGATGGAGGTGACCAGTTCCTGAAGGGCGTCCTCGTCGAAGACCTCACGCGGCTGGCGCGGGTTCGGCGTGATGGAGTCGAGGGGGAGCTCCGCGAAGTGGGCGCCCATGGGAGGTGCCGGCGTCTCCGCGTAGCCGTTGACCGACGGCTCTTCGGTTTCATGTGAAACAGGCGGCAGTGTGGCCACCTTCGCCGCGGCCACCCCACGGTCGGTCGTCAGCACCGGGACGGACGTCGGGGAGGCGGAGCCGGCACCCCCCATCGCCGCCGGGGTCGGCGTCTTCTCTGTCGGGGCAGCGGGGATCAATGCGCCGAGCCCACGGCCCAAACCCCTCCGTCGCTCGCTCACTGGATCCCCTCCACCATGCTCGGGTTGCTCTGTGCGCCGATGTGCGCCTGAGTCGGGTCGTAGCTGACGCCGACTCCCTTCAACGCGATCTCTCGCGCCGCCTCAAGGTAGGACAGGGCCCCGCTCGATCCCGGATCGTACGTCAGCACCGTCTGTCCATAGCTCGGCGCCTCGGAGATACGGACCGAGCGAGGAATACTCGTCCGTAGCACCTCGTCGCCGAAGTGGGTGCGCACCTCGTCCGCGACCTGGGACGCAAGACGCGTCCGGCCGTCGTACATGGTGAGCAGGATGGTCGATACGTGCAAGGTGGGGTTGAGGTGGCCCCGCACCAGGTCGACGTTGCGCAGCAGCTGTCCGAGGCCCTCGAGCGCGTAGTACTCGCACTGGATCGGGATGAGGACCTCCGCACCAGCCACCAGCGCGTTGACCGTCAACAGGCCGAGCGAGGGCGGGCAGTCGATGAGGATGTAGTCCAGGGGCTGCTCGTACGCCTGGATCGCTCGTTGCAGTCGGCTCTCCCGGGCCACCAGGGACACCAGCTCGATCTCCGCACCGGCGAGATCGATCGTGGCGGGGGCACAGAAAAGGCCTTCGACATCGGGGACCGGCTGGACGACCTCGGCCAGCGGCCTGCTCTCGACCAGGACGTCGTAGATGGACGGGACTTCCGCGTGATGGTCTATACCCAGCGCCGTGGACGCGTTGCCCTGGGGGTCGAGGTCGATGACCAGGACACGGCCGCCATGCAGAGCAAGCGAAGCGGCAAGATTGACGGTCGTCGTCGTCTTGCCCACCCCGCCCTTCTGGTTGGCGACGACCATGATCCGGGTCTGCTCAGGCCGTGGCAGGCCCTCGCCGGCACGGCCCAAAGCCTCTACCGCCAGTTGGGCAGCACGACCGATCGGAGTGTCGTCCATCGGGGGCGGTGTTTCACGTGAAACATCGTCCCCCATCGACTCGGTTCGGGGACCGGGGACCGGATCGGTCATCGGTCCCGCGATGTTGGCGTCGGACCGCAAGGATTCACTCTCCTCGACTTCAGGCTCGCAATGAACAGAGCCTCCCATGCCATCGGGGTCGTGAACCAGTGAGGCCTGTTGTTCTGTGGAGAAATCCACCTCTGTGGACAACTCCGTTACCTCTCCGAGTGACCCGAGAGGCTTACGGTCGCGGGGTTCGGCCGCGGCGCGGCCCCGGCTGATGATGCCGTGCAGCAGTGAGCGACGTTTCACGTGAAACACGATGCAGGGCGACCGCGTCCGTTCTGCCGCGACACTCCGGCATGCATAGGTTTGGCAGCTTGTGTGGAGTACGTCTCGTCGTCAGGACGGATCAGCGACGCCGACGAGTGCGGCCGGTACGGGCCGCCTTGGCACGCTTGGCCGCAAAACGCACACCACCGGGACTCTCCCCGACCTCGACCCTCACCACCGTGGACAACGGGTCGACCACGCCCTCACCCACATGCAGGATGGAGGTCTCCACGGCACCGAGCTTACTCAGGGCCGTACCTGCCGCCTTGAGCTCCTCCTCCGCGGTGTCACCCTTGAGCGCGAGCATCTCGCCGTAGGGGCGCAGCAGCGGGACGCCCCACGTCGCCAGCCGGTCGAGCGGGGCCACGGCCCGCGCTGTCACCACATGCACGGGGGTCAGCTTGCCCATGACCTCCTCGGCACGGCCACGCACGACCGTCACATGGTCCAGGCCCAGCAGCTCCACGACCTCGGTCAGGAAGGTGGTGCGCCGCAGCAGCGGCTCCAGCAGCGTGATCTTCAGATCCTCGCGTACGAGCGCCAGGGGGATGCCGGGCAGACCGGCACCGGAGCCGACGTCGCACACCGTCACGCCCTCGGGAACCACCTCGGAGAGCACCGCGCAGTTCAGCAGATGCCGCTCCCAGAGGCGGGGCACTTCACGCGGGCCGATGAGACCGCGCTGCACCCCCGCCTCGGCGAGCAGCTCCGCGTAGCGAACCGCGTCGTCGAAGCGATCGCCGAACACCTCACGCGCCTGCTCGGGCGCAGGCGGGAGCTCCACTGCCTCCGTCACGGGGAACCGTCCTTCCGTACCGCATCAGCGCACGGGCGCCGACCACCAGAACTATCAGGCTGACAAAGTTCGGCCCCGCCTGCTCTACAGACAGACGGGGCCGGAGGAACGTACGGACCGATCAGGCGGGAAGCACGACGACGAAGCGCTGCGGCTCCTCGCCCTCGGACTCGCTGCGCAGGCCGGCGGCCTTGACCGCGTCATGCACGACCTTGCGCTCGAACGGCGTCATCGCATCGAGCTTCACGGACTCGCCGGTGCTCTTGACCTCGGCGGCGGCCTTGGCGCCCAGCTCGGAGAGCTCGGCGCGCTTCTTGGCCCGGTAACCGCCGATGTCCAGCATCAGCCGGCTGCGGTCCCCGGTCTCCCGGTGCACGGCCAGGCGGGTGAGCTCCTGCAGGGCTTCCAGCACCTCGCCGTCCCGGCCGACCAGCTTCTGCAGTTCGCGGCCGCCCGCGTCGCTGATGATCGAGACAGCGGCGCGGTCGGCCTCGACGTCCATGTCGATGTCGCCGTCGAGATCGGCGATGTCGAGCAGACCCTCGAGGTAGTCCGCCGCGATCTCACCCTCCTGCTCAAGGCGGGTCAGGGTGTCTGCGCCCTCGGCAGCGGCGGAGGTGGTGCCTTCCGTCACGGGATGGACTCCTTCTTACTTCTTGGACGGGGACTTGGGCCGCTGCGGACCCTTGCGCTGTCCGGACTGGGCCTTGCTGCGGGTACCGCCGCCGGACTGCTTCTTGGCGGGTGCGGCGGGCTTGGCGTCCTCGGGCTCATCGGACTTGCTCAGCGAGGTCGGCTCCGACGACGGAGCGTCATCGGCCGCCTTGCCACCCGAGGCAGCCGCACCGCCCGACTGCCGCTGGGACTTGCTCTGCCGCTTGGGCTGCTGACGCTTGGGCGTGGCCGCGCTGGTCGACGTACCGTCCTCGGTCTGGACCGCGGCCTGGGACTCGCTCTGGACCACGGAGCCGTCGGCCTGGGCCGCAAGGCCCGCCTTGTTCAGACCGTTGATGAACTTGCGCTCGAACTCGTTGCGGTCGCGGCCCTTGGCGACGATCGCCTTGATGATGGTGCGCTCGCTGCGCTTGCGGGCCTTGCCGTGGCTCGTGACGTGCTTGGTGAGGCGCTCCAGGTAGGCGGCCTGGGCCTTGGAACCCGGCGTCGGGTTGTTGCGGATGACGTACATCTGCTGGCCCATGGTCCACACGTTGGTGGTCAGCCAGTAGACGAGGACACCGACCGGGAAGTTGATGCCGAAGACGGCGAACATGACCGGGAAGACGTACATCAGCATCTTCTGCTGCTGCATGAACGGCGTCTTGACCGTGGTGTCGACGTTCTTCGTCATCAGCTGGCGCTGCGTGTAGAACTGCGACGCCGACATCAGGACGATCATGACCGCGGTGACGACCCGGACGTCCGTCAGCGAGGCGCCGAGCGCCTCGACCTTGCTCGAACCGTCCGTGAACTTCGCGGCCAGCGGGGCACCGAAAATGTGCGCCTTACGGGCACTGGCCAGCAACGATTCGTTGATGACACCGATGGTGTCGCCCGTCGCGATGCCGTTGAGCACGTGATACAGGGCGAAGAAGAACGGGGACTGCGCCAGGATGGGAAGGCACGAGGAGAGCGGGTTGGTACCCGTCTCCTTGTACAGCTTCATCATCTCTTCGGACTGACGCTGCTTGTCGTTCTTGTAGCGCTCCTGGATCTTCTTCATCTCGGGCTGGAGCGTCTGCATGGCCCGCGTCGACTTGATCTGCTTCACGAAGAGCGGGATCAGGCAGATACGGATCAGGATCACGAGGGACACGATCGACAGGCCCCAGGCCCACCCGGTGTCAGGGCCGAAGATGGCGCCGTACATCGAGTGGAACTGGACGATGACCCAGGAGACGGGTGTCGTGATGAAGCTGAAAAGACTGGCAATCGTGTCCACTAATCATGCTCCTTGGGCATGGGACGGAGTCTCTGCGGCCGGGCTCGAAGGAGTCTGTCCCTCGGTGGCCGAGGCGGCGGAGGGCCCGCCCCTACGTGCACGCCAGGCGTTACGCAGCATTTCGTGCCACCGCGGACGCTTGCGCGGCGGGACATGGTCCACCCCGCCCAGCGACCACGGATTGCACCGCAGGATGCGCCAGGCGGTGAGTGCCGTTCCCTTGATCGCACCGTGCCGGTCGATGGCCTGGAAGCCGTAGTGGGAGCACGACGGGTAGTACTTGCACACCGGCCCCAGCAGCGGACTGATGGTCCACTGGTACAGCTTGATCAGCGCCAGCAGCGGGTATTTCATCGTGCGCCCCCTCCCAGCAGCCGCTGAACGGCGGCATCCAGGTCTCGGGCCAGCTGTTCGTGATCGGCGTCGCCCGCCTCGGGCAGCGCTCGTACGACTACCAGGCTACCGGGGGGAAACAGAGCGACCCTGTCGCGCATCAGATGACGCAGTCTGCGCTTCACCTTGTTGCGCACGACCGCGCCGCCCACGGCCTTGCTCACGACGAAACCCGCACGCGTCGGGGGAGCGCTCTCCCCAGGCGCGTGCGGGTCCGTGGCACCGCTACGAAAATGGACGACAAGGGACGGGCGTCCAGCCCGGCGCCCTCGTCGTACCGCGGTCGCGAAGTCCTCGCGCCGCCTCAGCCGGTTCTCGGTGGGCAGCACGACGGCATGACCTGACCGGGATCAGGCGGACAGGCTGGCGCGACCCTTGCTGCGGCGGTTCGCCAGAATCGCGCGGCCGGCACGGGTACGCATCCGAAGACGGAAACCGTGGGTCTTCGCGCGACGACGGTTGTTCGGCTGGAAGGTGCGCTTGCTCACTCGGGGGCTCCAGAGATAAATCGGTGGTGGCGGGTGCCGTCCTGGCTGTCACCGTGCGCCCACGAGTAGCTCGCAGTAACGCCCGAGTGCACCGCTTCCCGATCACCCGAAGCGATCTGTGCCCATCGGAGGCAGGCGGCAGCAGCCATCGACAACTCGACCTGGTTACGGTACGCGCGGCTGCGCCATCCGGTCAAACCAGTGGTCACCAGGAGACACTATCCACAGGCTGGGGACAACAACTTGAACCGCACCCGTCGCCCTGACTACCGTGGCTGAACTCCGATTCGTTCCGTTGACCCCTGTGTTTCGGCTCCACCCCATTTGAATCCCGACTCGTCCCACAACCACACGTTCGTGGGACCCGTGAGAGAGCGTGCCCTGTGGCTGACGTACCTGCCGATCTTGCCGCAGTGTGGCCACGCGTACTCGAGCAACTTCTCGGCGAGGGCCGCGTCCAGGGTGTGGAGGCGAAGGACGAGCACTGGATCCGGCGCTGCCAGCCCCTCGCGCTGGTCGCCGACACCGCCCTGCTCGCCGTACCGAACGAATTTGCGAAAGGCGTACTGGAGGGCCGGCTGGCCCCTGCCGTCAGCGAGACGCTGAGCCGTGAGTGCGGTCGCCCGATCCGTATCGCGATCACGGTCGACGACTCCGCGGGCGAGCCCCCGGCACCGCCCGCGCCTCCTGCCCCCCGGCCCCAGTCGCGCTATGAGGAGCCGGAACTCCCCTCCGGCCAGTACGACAACCAGTACGAGGGCCCGGGGGCTGCGGGCGGCGGCCGCGGCGGCTACGGCCGTCATCGCGCCGACGACTCCCGTCCGAACCGCGGCGAGCAGCGCCCCGGGCCCCAGGGCGACCACGGGCCCCGCCCGGACCAGCTCCCGACCGCCCGCCCCGCCTACCCCTCGGAGTACCAGCGCCCCGAGCCCGGCTCCTGGCCGCGGCCGGCGCAGGACGAGTACAGCTGGCAGCAGCAGCGGCTCGGCTTCCCGGAGCGCGACCCGTACGCGTCGCCGTCGCAGGAGCCCTATCCGCAGGAGTCGTACGGCCCCCCGTCGCAGGACTACCGCCCGCAGCAGATGGAGCGCCCGCCCTACGACAGTCCGCGCCGCGACTACGACGAGCGGCCGGACTACGACAAGCCGCGACCCGACTACGACCAGCCCCGGTCCGACTACGACCAGCGCGACGCCCGCCGGGACCTGCCCGATCCCCCGCCCGGCTCCGGACATGTGCATCGCGGCGGCCCGGTCGGCTCCAGCCTGCCCACCACCGGTGCTCCCGGTCCGCTCGCCGCGCAGCCCGCGCCCGCGACCGGCCCCGGTGAGCCCACCGCGCGGCTGAACCCGAAGTACCTCTTCGACACGTTCGTCATCGGCGCCTCCAACCGCTTCGCCCACGCTGCCGCGGTGGCGGTCGCCGAGGCGCCGGCCAAGGCCTACAACCCCCTCTTCATCTACGGGGAGTCGGGACTCGGCAAGACCCACCTGCTGCACGCGATCGGGCACTACGCGCGCAGCCTGTATCCCGGCACGCGCGTGCGGTACGTGAGCTCGGAGGAGTTCACCAACGAGTTCATCAACTCCATCCGCGACGGCAAGGGCGACAGCTTCCGCAAGCGCTACCGCGAGATGGACATCCTGCTCGTCGACGACATCCAGTTCCTCGCGGACAAGGAGTCGACGCAGGAGGAGTTCTTCCACACCTTCAACACGCTCCACAACGCGAACAAGCAGATCGTTCTGTCCAGCGACCGGCCGCCCAAACAGCTGGTGACGCTGGAGGACCGGCTGCGGAACCGTTTCGAGTGGGGTCTGATCACCGACGTCCAGCCGCCCGAGCTGGAGACACGGATCGCGATCCTGCGCAAGAAGGCGGTGCAGGAGCAGCTCAACGCGCCGCCGGAGGTCCTGGAGTTCATCGCCTCCCGGATCTCGCGCAACATCCGCGAGCTGGAGGGGGCGCTGATCCGGGTGACGGCGTTCGCGTCGCTCAACCGGCAGCCGGTCGACCTGGGCCTGACCGAGATCGTCCTCAAGGACCTGATCCCCGGCGGCGAGGACTCGGCCCCGGAGATCACCTCCACGGCCATCATGAGCGCCACGGCGGACTACTTCGGCCTGACCGTCGAGGACCTGTGCGGCACCTCGCGCGGACGGGCGCTCGTCACGGCCCGCCAGATCGCCATGTACCTGTGCCGCGAGCTGACGGATCTGTCGCTGCCGAAGATCGGCGCGCTGTTCGGCGGCCGCGACCACACCACGGTCATGCACGCCGACCGCAAGATCCGCAATCTGATGGCCGAGCGGCGCTCCATCTACAACCAGGTCACCGAGCTCACCAACCGCATCAAGAACGGCTGACAGAGGCAGAGTTACGACGGTTTCGACGCTGAAGGGCGCCCTGGGGACGAGATCCCGGAGGCGCCCTTCTTCATGCCGCCGTAGCCGGCTGTTCGAATCCCCGCCGGGTTACGGCCTCCCTCCACAGATCCGGCGACTTTCTGCCGTCCACATCCTGGGGACTGCGAAGTTGTCCAGATCACGGTCCACAGGCTCTCTGTTGAAAGACCATCGGGCCAGGTCAGGTGGTTGTGGATTCGTGGACGAACGATCTCCACAGACTGTGGACAGCGAGAAGATCCACAGGCTGTGCACCGAGTTGTCCACCGGCAACCCACAGGCCGGGGCCGGTTGTCCCCAGCGATCACCAGGTTCTCCACATGCCTGTCCACTGTTCGGCAACGCGACGCGCCTGATCACCGGGTCGAGTGAAAGGCGTCACACGAAGGTGCCGGATTGGGCTGTGGGAAAGGTGGGTAAAGCTGGGGACGGCGCTGGGGAGAACTCGCCTCAGGCTGTGCACGGAGTGTGCAGAACTTTCTGTTCTCCACAGATACGCCAAGTTGTCCACCGCCTCCGCCCACAGGGCCAGTGGACAAAATTTCCCCTCTGAGCTGGGAAAACGGGGTTATCCACGGTATCCACAGCCCCTACTACTACTCCCAACTAGAGAGAGCTGGGAATCCGTTTCGAAGTGGGGCCTGTGCACAACTCGCTGTCCGGCTCCCGGCTGCCCCTCGTCACGACTTGACCCCGAGAGGCACCTACTGTCAGTGGGGTGCGTCAGACTGTTCCCCGGTGTCCTTCCCGGCACAGGGACCGACGACACCGAGACAGACGACGAAGCCAGGCAGGCCGAGCAGCGCCGGCAACAGCAGGAGGCGGCAACAGTGAAGATCCGGGTGGAACGCGACGTACTCGCGGAGGCAGTGGCCTGGGCGGCGCGCAGCCTCCCGGCCCGTCCGCCGGCGCCTGTCCTCGCCGGCCTTCTCCTGAAGGCCGAGGAAGGCCAGCTGAGCCTGTCCAGCTTCGACTACGAGGTCTCCGCGCGGGTGTCGGTGGAGGCAGAGGTCGAGGAGGGCGGCACGGTGCTGGTCTCCGGCCGCCTGCTCGCCGACATCTGCCGAGCCCTCCCCAACCGTCCGGTGGAGATTTCCACAGACGGTGTACGGGCCACGGTGGTCTGCGGCTCCTCGCGGTTCACACTCCACACCCTGCCTGTGGAGGAGTACCCGGCGCTGCCGCAGATGCCGAGCGCCACGGGCACCGTCCCCGGTGAGGTCTTCGCCTCCGCCGCCGCCCAGGTGGCCATCGCCGCGGGGCGCGACGACACGCTCCCCGTCCTGACCGGTGTGCGTATCGAGATCGAGGGCGACACCGTCACGCTGGCGTCCACCGACCGCTACCGCTTCGCGGTCCGTGAGTTCCTGTGGAAGCCGGAGAACCCCGAGGCGTCCGCGGTGGCCCTGGTGCCCGCCAAGACGCTCCTGGACACCGCCAAGGCCCTCACGAGCGGCGACAGCGTCATCCTGGCGCTCTCCGGTTCGGGCGCCGGCGAGGGTCTGATCGGTTTCGAGGGCGCGGGCCGCCGTACGACCACGCGTCTGCTCGAAGGCGACCTGCCGAAGTACCGCTCGCTGTTCCCGACGGAGTTCAACTCCATCGCCGTGATCGAGACCGCCCCCTTCGTGGAGGCCGTCAAGCGTGTGGCCCTGGTCGCCGAGCGCAACACCCCGGTGCGGCTGAGCTTCGAGCAGGGTGTGCTGATCCTGGAGGCCGGTTCCAGCGACGACGCACAGGCTGTGGAAAGGGTCGACGCCCAGCTGGAGGGCGACGACGTCTCGATCGCCTTCAACCCGACCTTCCTGCTGGACGGCCTGAGCGCCATCGACTCCCCGGTGGCCCAGCTGTCCTTCACGACGTCCACCAAGCCCGCCCTGCTGAGCGGCAAGCCGGCCCTGGACGCCGAGGCGGACGAGGCCTACAAGTACCTGATCATGCCGGTGCGGTTGAGCGGCTGAGCATGCCGGTCGGCCTGGGCTGGACGGCTGCTGGGGGTGTGGGGGTCGTCCCCCGCAAGATCGCAGTATGCCGGTGCGGCTGAGCGGCTGAGTCAAAGCCCCAGGTGAGGGCATACGTTTGAGCGCGTATGCCCACAGGTGTGCGTGAGCGTCCGGGTTTAGGCTCGTACGTGGGTACGAAAGTGCCCTCACGCCACAGCAACCTAAGGAACAACTGATGGAGCTCGGTCTCATCGGCCTCGGCAAGATGGGCGGCAACATGCGCGAGCGGATACGCCGCGCAGGCCACACCGTGATCGGATACGACCGCAACCCGGACCTCGCCGATGTCCACAGCCTGAAGGAACTTGTGGACGCGCTGCAGGGCCCGCGGGTCGTGTGGGTGATGGTCCCGGCCGGTGCGCCGACCCAGGCGACGATCGACGAGCTGGCCGAGCTCCTGGAGCCCGGTGACGTCGTGGTGGACGGTGGGAACTCCCGCTGGACGGACGACGAGAAGCACGCCGAGGAGCTGGCGGCCAAGGGCATCGGTTTCGTCGACTGCGGCGTCTCCGGTGGTGTGTGGGGCCTGGAGAACGGCTATGCGCTGATGTACGGCGGCGACGCGGAGAACGTCGCCAAGGTGCAGCCGGTCTTCGACGCTCTCAAGCCCAAGGGCGACGTCGGTGCGGTGCACGCCGGCAAGGTCGGTGCCGGCCACTTCGCGAAGATGGTCCACAACGGCATCGAGTACGCGATGATGCAGGCCTACGCCGAGGGCTGGGAGCTCCTGGAGAAGGTCGACTCCGTGACCGACGTCCGGGAGGTCTTCCGCTCCTGGCAGGAGGGCACGGTCATCCGGTCCTGGCTCCTCGACCTCGCGGTCAACGCCCTTGACGAGGACGAGCACCTGGACAAGCTGCGCGGTTTCGCACAGGACTCCGGCGAGGGCCGGTGGACCGTGGAGGCCGCCATAGACCACGCGGTGCCGCTGCCGGCGATCACCGCGTCGCTGTTCGCGCGGTTCGCGTCCCGTCAGGACGATTCGCCGCAGATGAAGATGATCGCGGCGCTGCGCAACCAGTTCGGCGGCCACGCGGTCGAGACGAAGTAATCCACAGGGCTGCGGAGCAATCCACAGGCCGCAGTCCACAACCTGGGGGAGGTCGGCGACCGACCATGCACGTCACGCATCTGTCGTTGGCCGACTTCCGCTCGTACGCCCGGGTCGAAGTTCCGCTCGACCCGGGCGTCACCGCGTTCGTGGGCCCCAACGGGCAGGGCAAGACGAATCTGGTCGAGGCGATCGGCTACCTCGCCACCCTCGGCAGCCACCGGGTGTCCTCCGACGCCCCCCTGGTCCGTATGGGCGCCGAGCGCGCGATCGTCCGGGCGCAGGTCAGACAGGGCGAGCGGCAGCAGCTGGTCGAGCTGGAGCTCAATCCCGGCAAGGCGAACCGTGCCCGGATCAACAGGTCCTCGCAGGTCAGGCCGCGTGATGTGCTCGGGATCGTGCGGACCGTGCTGTTCGCGCCGGAGGATCTCGCGCTGGTGAAGGGCGACCCGGGCGAGCGGCGCCGCTTCCTGGACGAGTTGATCACCGCCCGCTCCCCGCGTATGGCCGGCGTTCGCTCGGACTACGAGCGCGTCCTCAAGCAGCGCAACACGCTGCTGAAGTCGGCCGCGCTCGCGAGGAGGCACGGCGGTCGCTCGATGGACCTGTCCACCCTCGACGTATGGGATCAGCATCTCGCGCGCGTGGGCGCCGAGTTGCTCGCCCAGCGGCTCGACCTGATTGCCGCGCTCCAGCCGCTGGCCGACAAGGCGTACGAGCAACTGGCGCCCGGCGGCGGCCCGGTCGCTCTGGAGTACAAGCCGTCCGCGCCGGGCGAGGCACACACGCGTGAGGATCTCCACGAGCAGTTGATGGCCGCGCTCGCGGAGGCGCGCAAGCAGGAGATCGAGCGGGGCGTGACCCTCGTAGGACCGCATCGGGACGATCTGCTTCTCAAACTCGGTCAGCTGCCGGCCAAGGGATACGCCTCGCACGGCGAGTCCTGGTCGTACGCGCTGTCGCTGCGCCTCGCGTCGTACGACCTGCTCAGGGCCGAGGGCAACGAACCCGTGCTGATCCTCGACGACGTGTTCGCCGAGTTGGACACCCGTCGCCGTGAGCGCCTGGCGGAGCTCGTCGCGCCCGGTGAGCAGGTCCTGGTGACGGCGGCGGTCGACGACGACGTGCCGCACGTGCTGACGGGGGCGCGGTACACCGTGTCCGAGGGGACGGTTGAGCGCGTATGACCGACGAACAACCCCCCGCCGGGAGCCCCAAGCCCGCCGAGCCCTCCGGCGTCGACCTCGCGCGCGTGGCGCTCAGGGCCGCGAAGGAGCAGGCACGCGCGCGTGGGGACGCGGCGCAGCAGAAGCGCCAGGCCAGGCGCGGCGGCGGGCTGCGCTCCGGCGCGCGCGCCGACGGACGGGACCCCATGGCGTTCGGGGCCGCCATCAACCGCCTGATCACCGAGCGCGGTTGGGAGACGCCCGCCGCGGTGGGCGGGGTGATGGGGCGCTGGCCGCAGATCGTGGGCGAGGACCTGGCCAAGCACTGCGAGCCGGAGAAGTACGACGAGGACGAGCGGGTCCTGGTGGTGCGCTGCGACTCGACCGCGTGGGCGACGAACCTGCGGCTGCTCGCGCCGCAGCTGGTGGCCCGTCTGAACGAGGATCTCGGGCACGGCGCCGTGAAGTTGATCAAGGTGAACGGCCCCGGCGGCCCCGCCCGTCGCTACGGCCCGCTGCGCGCCCCCGGCAGCACGGGACCCGGCGATACCTACGGGTGAGAGACATCACATCAAGGGCGTCGGCGGTGCCATCGAGGCATCGGCGACGCCTTTGTCGTAGCCCTGTACGCGGTGGCGAATTCCGACCTGACTCCCAAGTAGCCAAGGGTTGACAGCCAGAAGCGCTGAAAGCCTCCGTGAGCCTCTTGGAGCCCCACTCCGTATATGGGGACCCGGAAGACGCCGGTTGAGGGCGGCACATGAGGACTCAGGTACCGGCAAACCCCCATCACTGTCGGCGCTACCGGTAGACTGGAAGCCAATCCCGCCCCAAACGTGGGGACCGCCCGGGAAACGCTGAGCAACGCTGATCAAGGCTTACCAACGCAACATGCCGCAGCCGCTCCGGCAACCCGCCGACGAGCCTGGCTCGTGCTGTGCCAGAAAGGGCGCTTCGTGGCCGATTCCGGCAACCCCAACGAGAACATCCCGTCCACCGACGCCGAGGCGACCTCGTCGAACGGCGAGGTAACCGCCTCGTACGACGCCAGCGCCATCACCGTCCTCGAGGGTCTGGACGCGGTCCGCAAGCGACCCGGTATGTACATCGGCTCGACCGGCGAGCGCGGCCTGCACCACCTGGTGCAGGAGGTCGTCGACAACTCCGTGGACGAGGCGCTGGCCGGCCACGCGGACACCATCGACGTGACGATCCTGGCCGACGGCGGCGTGCGCGTCATCGACAACGGCCGAGGCATCCCGGTGGGCATCGTCCCCTCCGAGGGCAAGCCGGCCGTCGAGGTCGTGCTGACGGTGCTGCACGCGGGCGGCAAGTTCGGCGGCGGCGGCTACGCGGTCTCCGGCGGTCTGCACGGCGTGGGTGTCTCCGTGGTGAACGCCCTGTCCAGCAAGGTCGCCGTCGAGGTCAAGACCGACGGCTACCGCTGGACGCAGGACTACAAGCTGGGCGTCCCGACGGCTCCGCTGGCCAAGCACGAGGCGACGGACGAGCACGGCACGTCGGTCACCTTCTGGGCCGACGGCGACATCTTCGAGACCACCGAGTACTCCTTCGAGACGCTTTCTCGCCGCTTCCAGGAGATGGCGTTCCTCAACAAGGGTTTGAGGATCAAACTCACCGACGAGCGTGAGTCGGCGAAGGCCACCGCCGGGGCGGACGAGGCGGGCGCCGACGAGAAGGACGAAGTCAAGGTCGTCGAGTACCACTACGAGGGCGGCATCGTCGACTTCGTGAAGTACCTCAACTCCCGCAAGGGAGACGTGGTGCACCCCACCGTGATCGACCTGGAGGCCGAGGACAAGGACAAGCTCCTGTCCCTCGAGGTCGCGATGCAGTGGAACAGCAGCTACACCGAGGGCGTCTACTCCTTCGCGAACATCATCCACACGCACGAGGGCGGCACGCACGAGGAAGGCTTCCGCGCGGCGCTGACGAACCTCGTCAACAAGTACGCGCGCGACAAGAAGCTGCTGCGTGAGAAGGACGACAACCTCACGGGTGACGACATCCGCGAGGGTCTGACCGCGATCATCTCGGTGAAGCTGAGCGAGCCGCAGTTCGAGGGCCAGACCAAGACCAAGCTGGGCAACACCGAGGTGAAGACCTTCGTCCAGAAGGTCGTCTACGAGCACCTCACCGACTGGCTGGACCGCAACCCCGTCGAGGCCGCGGACATCATCCGCAAGGGCATCCAGGCGGCCACCGCGCGCGTGGCGGCCCGCAAGGCCCGTGACCTGACGCGTCGCAAGGGCCTCCTGGAGACCGCGTCCCTGCCGGGCAAGCTCTCCGACTGCCAGTCGAACGACCCCACCAAGTGCGAGATCTTCATCGTCGAGGGTGACTCCGCCGGCGGTTCGGCCAAGTCCGGCCGAAACCCCGAGTACCAGGCGATCCTCCCGATCCGCGGCAAGATCCTGAACGTCGAGAAGGCGCGGATCGACAAGATCCTGCAGAACCAGGAGATCCAGGCGCTGATCTCGGCCTTCGGCACCGGGGTCCACGAGGACTTCGACATCGAGAAGCTGCGCTATCACAAGATCATCCTGATGGCGGACGCCGACGTCGACGGCCAGCACATCTCCACGCTGCTGCTGACCTTCCTGTTCCGCTTCATGCGGCCGCTGGTCGAGGCCGGGCACGTGTACCTCTCCCGCCCCCCTCTGTACAAGATCAAGTGGGGCCGGGACGACGTCGAGTACGCCTACTCGGACCGCGAGCGCGACGCACTGATCGAGATGGGCCGACAGCGCGGCAAGCGCATCCGCGAGGACTCCATCCAGCGCTTCAAGGGTCTCGGCGAGATGAACGCCGAGGAGCTGCGAGTGACCACCATGGACCAGGAGCACCGCGTCCTCGGCCAGGTCACCCTCGACGACGCCGCCCAGGCAGACGACCTGTTCTCCGTCCTGATGGGCGAGGACGTGGAGGCCCGCCGCCAGTTCATCCAGCGCAACGCCAAGGACGTCCGCTTCCTCGACATCTGAGTCGGTCTCAGCTGACCGCACCAGGAAGGATCTTCACCCGCAATGGCCGACGAGAACACGCCCGTCACCTCTGAAGAGGGCGGCGTCATCGCCCAGCGTGTCGAGCCCGTCGGGCTCGAGACGGAGATGCAGCGCTCGTACCTGGACTACGCGATGTCCGTCATCGTGTCCCGTGCGCTGCCGGACGTCCGGGACGGTCTCAAGCCCGTCCACCGCCGCGTCCTGTACGCCATGTACGACGGCGGCTACCGCCCCGAGCGCGGCTTCTACAAGTGCGCGCGCGTGGTCGGCGACGTCATGGGCAACTACCACCCCCACGGCGACTCCTCGATCTACGACGCCCTGGTGCGCCTCGCCCAGCCGTGGTCGATGCGGATGCCGCTGGTGGACTCCAACGGCAACTTCGGCTCCCCGGGCAACGACCCGGCGGCGGCGATGCGCTACACCGAGTGCAAGCTCGCGCCGCTGTCGATGGAGATGGTCCGTGACATCGACGAGGAGACCGTCGACTTCACGGACAACTACGACGGCCGCTCCCAGGAGCCGACCGTCCTGCCGGCCCGCTTCCCGAACCTGCTGATCAACGGCTCGGCCGGTATCGCGGTCGGCATGGCGACCAACATCCCGCCGCACAACCTGCGCGAGGTCGCTTCCGGTGCCCAGTGGTACCTGGAGAACCCGGAGGCCTCGCACGAGGAGCTCCTGGACGCCCTCATCGAGCGCATCAAGGGCCCCGACTTCCCGACCGGCGCGCTGGTCGTCGGCCGCAAGGGCATCGAGGAGGCGTACCGCACCGGTCGCGGCTCGATCACCATGCGCGCGGTCGTCGAGGTCGAGGAGATCCAGAACCGCCAGTGCCTGGTGGTCACGGAACTGCCGTACCAGACCAACCCCGACAACCTCGCGCAGAAGATCGCCGACCTGGTGAAGGACGGCAAGGTCGGCGGCATCGCGGACGTCCGGGACGAGACGTCGTCGCGTACGGGTCAGCGGCTCGTGATCGTTCTGAAGCGTGACGCGGTCGCCAAGGTCGTACTGAACAACCTGTACAAGCACACGGACCTGCAGTCGAACTTCGGCGCCAACATGCTGGCGCTCGTCGACGGCGTCCCCCGCACGCTCTCGCTCGACGCGTTCATCCGGCACTGGGTGGCGCACCAGATCGAGGTCATCGTCCGCCGTACGAAGTTCCGGCTGCGCAAGGCCGAGGAGCGGGCGCACATCCTGCGCGGCCTCCTCAAGGCCCTGGACGCCATCGACGAGGTCATCGCGCTGATCCGGCGCAGTGACACCGTCGACATCGCGCGCACGGGCCTGATGGGGCTCCTGGAGATCGACGAGATCCAGGCCAATGCCATCCTCGAGATGCAGCTGCGCCGACTCGCCGCCCTGGAGCGCCAGAAGATCATCCAGGAGCACGACGAACTCCAGGCGAAGATCGCCGAGTACACCGAGATCCTGGCCTCGCCAGTCCGCCAGCGCGGCATCGTCAGCGCCGAGCTCACCGCGATCGTCGACAAGTACGGCGACGACCGCAAGACCATGCTGGTGCCCTACGACGGCGACATGTCCATCGAGGACCTCATCGCCGAGGAGGACATCGTCGTCACGGTGTCGCGCGGCGGTTACGTCAAGCGCACCAAGACCGTGGACTACCGCGCCCAGAAGCGCGGCGGCAAGGGCGTGCGCGGCACGAAGCTCAAGGAAGACGACATCGTCGACCACTTCTTCGTCTCCACCACGCACCACTGGCTGCTGTTCTTCACCAACAAGGGCCGCGTCTACCGGGCCAAGGCGTACGAACTGCCGGACGCCGGCCGTGACGCGCGTGGACAGCACGTCGCCAACCTGCTCGCCTTCCAGCCGGACGAGGCGATCGCGGAGATCCTCGCGATCCGCGACTACGACGCGGCGCCGTACCTGGTGCTCGCCACGAAGGCGGGTCTGGTCAAGAAGACGTCACTGAAGGATTACGACTCTCCGCGTTCCGGTGGCGTCATCGCCATCAATCTGCGTGAGCGCGAGGACGGTTCGGACGACGAACTGATCGGTGCCGAACTCGTCTCGGCCGACAGTGATCTGCTTCTGATCAGCAAGAAGGCGCAGTCGATCAGGTTCACCGCCTCGGACGACACCCTGCGTCCCATGGGCCGTGCGACCTCGGGTGTCAAGGGCATGAGCTTCCGTGAGGGAGACGAGCTGCTCTCGATGAATGTTGTTCGACCCGGTACGTTCGTGTTCACTGCTACGGACGGCGGGTACGCGAAGCGCACCCCCGTCGACGAGTACCGCGTCCAGGGTCGCGGCGGCCTCGGCATCAAGGCCGCCAAGATCGTGGAGGACCGCGGATCGCTCGTCGGAGCGCTGGTGGTCGAGGAGACCGACGAGATCCTCGCCATCACGCTGTCCGGCGGTGTGATTCGTACGCGAGTCAGCGGGGTCAGGGAGACGGGCCGTGACACCATGGGCGTCCAACTGATCAACCTGGGCAAGCGCGATGCCGTGGTCGGCATCGCACGTAACGCCGAGGCGGGACGTGAGGCGGAGGAGGTCGACGGCGATGTGGCCGACGACGAGACCGTCGAGGGTGCCGCCGCGACCATCGGCACGGACGAGGGTGAGGCACCCTCGGCCGAGTAGCACGAGGAGTGAGTCATCGTGAGCGGAGCCACGGGCGCCGGATCGACCGGAACCTCTACGGGGTCTTCCCCCGGCTCGGAGGACGGCGGCGGCCGTGGCTCTGCCGCGCGTGCGACAGAAACGCACACGACAGATACGCACACGACTCAACTCAAGGCGATCAAGCCGCCCGCGACGGACTCGCGCTCGCCCGAGACTCATGGATCCCAGGGGGGACCTGTGACGGACACTCAGCCGCCGGCTCAGCCGACGGCGCCGGCCGCACCGCCGAAGGCGGCGGCCCAGCCGCAGCCCCAGCCCGCGGGACAGCCCCAGCCATCGCCCTCTCCGCTGCCGGGGGAACGCCGGCCGCAGCAGCAGGCCGGCCCTTACCACCCACCGCAGGCCTACCCGACACAGGCCAACCCGGCCGGTGCCGTACGACGCCCGCGCACCGGCGCGCGCACCACGCCCCGTACCCGCAAGGCACGTCTGCGGGTGGCCAAGGCCGACCCGTGGTCCGTCATGAAGGTCAGCTTCCTGCTCTCCATCGCGCTGGGCATCTGCACGATCGTCGCGGCCGCCGTGCTGTGGATGGTCATGGACGCGATGGGCGTCTTCTCGACGGTCGGCGGGACGATCTCCGAGGCGACCGGCTCGAACGAGTCGAACGGCTTCGACCTCCAGGCGTTCCTCTCCCTGCCGAACGTCCTGATGTTCACGTCGATCATCGCGGTCATCGACGTCGTCCTCGCGACGGCTCTCGCGACCCTCGGAGCGTTCATCTACAACCTCTCCGCGGGCTTCGTCGGCGGCGTCGAGCTGACGCTGGCGGAGGACGAGTAACGCTGCCTCAAACCTGCGGAGGCGGTCCCCGGGGAACCGATTTTGGGACTGCCCACGTCGTGCGCTAATCTTCAGGAGTCAGCGCGCGGGACACACCCCGCAGAGCGCGGCGGGGCTATAGCTCAGTTGGTTAGAGCGCATCCCTGATAAGGATGAGGCCACAGGTTCAAATCCTGTTAGCCCCACCAGCACGAAGGCCCCCAGCCGATCTCGGTTGGGGGTTTTTGTCATCCACGACGGACATCAGTCGCTGGGGGCCGCGTCACGTGGCCTTCGTCCAAGCGCTTAAAGCGCCTGTTTCCGACGTTCTCGTGTGCCTAGACTCGGCGAATGACCTTGGAATGGGAACAGGTAATCGTTCACTCGGTGGATCCGGCGGCCCTGGGGCAGTGGTGGGCGGAGGCTCTCGGCTGGGTGGTCGTCCACTCCTCCGATGACGAGTTCGAGATCCGCCCGGAGCCGGATCGCATGCCAGGGTTGGACTTCGTCAGGATCACCGAGAGCAAGAAAGTCAAAAGTCGGCTGCATCTCGACTTCAGGCCTGATGACCAGGCCGCCGAGGTGGCTCGCCTTGAGGCTCATGGTGCCAAGCGTGTCGACATCGGCCAGGGTGACCAGTCGTGGATCGTCATGGCAGACCCTGAAGGCAACGAGTTCTGTGTGCTGGGCCAACGGCGTCAGTGAGAACGCCTGAGTGAGGGCTGGGGCCGGCGCACACGGATGGCGCGTCCATCGTGTGCTGCCTCCTCCGGAGCCCATCCTCTTGGCTCCACCGGACACGAAGACCTTCAGCCGGTTCCGGTTGGGGGTCTTCGGCGTACGGGCGGGTGTTTCCGTGCGGTGCTGTGCGCGACGTCGTCATCTCTTCGGCGCTTCTTCGATGCGTCTTTAGGGCGTCTTTGGTGCATGTTCAATACGTTTAGGCGTTTCTCGGGTGCCGCGGTGGCGTGCCGTGGCGCGCAGTGACGTCAGGCACAGTCCGCTGCGGCCGGTTCGGCCGTGTCCGCTTCCGTGGCCGTGTCGGTGTCGGCGAGGGAGCGGGGGCGGCAGCTGGGGGTCTTGCCATGGGCCTCGGCCCGGATGCGCTGCTTCATCGTGGGGGGCAGCGATCTGATGTGGGACCAGAGGCCGTGGGACATCGCCAGGGGCTCCGGGTGTGTGCCGGCGCTGTTGCGGGCCGGCTGGGTCTGCGGTACGGCAGCGGCGGCGGTCGTCGTGATGAGTCCGAGCGCCGTGAACAGCGCGAGGAAGGCGGTGATGACGGCGGTCCACAGCTTCATGACCTTGTTCTGGGCCATGGCCCCTCACTTTCGGGTCGGTCGATTTGCGTACTTTCCTCATGATGTGTATGGGCGCCGCGAAATCACGGACCCGAGCCTGTGGCGCGTCGATCTTCGGATGAACACCACACGGATGGGTGCATAAAGGGAGAAAAATAGGAGAAGCGGGACTATAAGTGCCGAAGTGACCGTCCGTGGAGGTGTGATCACCCTCTGATCGGAGGTCCCTGTTCCGCTTCTACTGGGCCGCCCTCGACGGGAGTTGAGGGCCCGGACACAGGTCACCGATCGGTATCGGTCGGTGTGTATAGTCGGGCGCCAGAGGTCCCCTACGTCAAGGAAAGACGAGGTCGCGCGGTGAAGAAGCTTCTCCTGGTCGCACTGGCCGCCATCGGCGGGCTCCTCGTGTACCGCCAGATCCAGGCGGATCGCGCCGAGCAGGATCTGTGGACGGAGGCGACTGACTCCGTGCCCACGGGTTCGTGAGTACCGAGATCCGATTCTGAACAGACCCCGGCCGTTGTTGCGGTCGGGGTTTTGTGTTGCCAGGGGCCAGCTGCCGGGGGTTTCGGACGGTCGTACGGATTGCAAGGGTGGGTGGCGAGTCGGCGGGGCAGGATGGGCCACGGCCGCCGCACAGGTGGTCGGGTCGCATCGATGACGGCCGTGGGAGCTCGGGCGCGGGCACGGAGGGGTGGCGCGGGATGGGGCGGCGTACGGCGTGGTGGCGGGTGGCCGCCGTAGGGATCGTGCTGGGCGCGGTGACTGGCGCGCCGGGGTCTCCTGGCTTCGCCTCCTCCGCCTCGCCCTCTACGCCTCCCGCCTCTCAGTCCACTCTCACCTCTCCTTCTACTTCAGCCTCTCCTCCTTCCTCCGCCTCTTCTTCCTCTGCTACGGCTTCCTCGTACGCCTTCGCCGAAGACGCCCCGTCGGTCACCGGAGCGGCGGACACCGCGGACGCCGAGCGCCTCGAACCCGGCACGACGTACCGGAGTTCGCTGCCGAGTGACGGCAAGGTCTACTACGGCCTCCAACTCGACGGCACGTCGACCGTGTACGTCGCCGCGACGGCCGTACCCCCGACAGACGTCGCGGTCACCCCCACCGAAGGCGTCAGGGTGTCCCTGCAGGACGCCGACGGCCGTTCCTGCTCCGCGGCGGACACCGCCAGCATCGGCGCGGGCCGCAGCCCGCGCCCCCTCACGGTGTGGGGCGCTCGTCAGCTCTCGCCGAGCCGGTCGCTGTGCCAGGGCGCCGGTACGTACTACGTCGTCGTGGAGCGGGTACTGCGCACCGAGTCCTTGCCGGGCGACTGGGACCTGGAGCTCGCGCCCGTGCTGGAACCGCGGTTGCTGAAGTCCGGTTCGACCAGTGCGCCCGAGTCCTGGGACTCGGCCACGCCCTCGCGTCCCGCCGGTGCCGCCGTGCGGGTGCGGGGCGGCGGGGGATTCGGCTCGGCGACCGCGCTGGAGCAGGGAGTCTGGCGCGACGACGTAAAGCCCGGGCAGACGCTGTTCTACGAAGTGCCGGTCGACTGGGGACAGCAGGTGTACGCCACTGCCGACCTGAGCAGTTCGAGCGGCGGCGGGGCGGGTGGAGGCTTCGTGCCCGGGGGCGTGAATCTGGCGCTGTACAACCCCGTGCGCGGACTCGTCGACGCCACGAGCATCAGTTACAACGGCAGCCAGAAGTCGGGTGCTCTCGCTGCCCTGCCGCCGGTCGGGTACGACAACCGGTACGCCGTGTCCGACCGGGTGAACGGGATGCGGTTCGCCGGGGCCTACTACCTCGTCGTGCATCTCGCTGCCCGGGTGGGCGAGGAGTTCGGCGACGGGCCGGTCGGACTGATGCTGCGTGTGCGGGTGAAGGGGGAGGCGACGGCCGGGCCCGGTTACGCGGGCCAGTCCAAGCCGTCGGGAATCTTCCAGGTGGGGCTGCTCGGGCGGGCCTCGGGGGCGGCGGGCGAGGCGGACTCGAGCGACGGTGACGGTGGGGGCGGCAGCGGTGATGCCGGAATGAAGCTGGTGGCCGTCGGGGGGATCGGGGCGGGGACCGTGGTGTTGGTGGTGCTCGGGGTGTGGGTTGTGGTGGGGCGGCGGAGGGCCGCCGGGGTGTAGGGGGCGGCCCGCTTGGGCCTTTGGCTTGTGTTGCGGGTTGCTGCGGGTGGCGGGACGCGGGATGTCGGCCTGCGAGCTGTGGGGCCCGGGGGATGCAAGGCTCATGGGTGCTGGGGCCTTGGACATACCGGGGCAGGGGTTCACGGGTTTTCCGGATTGCGTGTGGCTGCCTGCCGCCGGTCGGTGCCTGCGTGGGATTTCGGGGCGCGGGTGGGTCAGGACTGCGCTGAGTCGGGGCTACGGCTGAATCACACCTGCGGTTGGTGCAGGACTGCAGGTGATTCGGGGCTGCCGGGCTCCCCGTGGCGAGGGCGGTTCGGGATTGCGGTCTGTCCGAGGTGCCGGGTCCTCAGATCTGGGTGAGTGCCCAGAACCCCACGGCGTAGCAGGCCAGGGCCAGGAGCAGGAGGGGGATCGCCACCTTTGCGGGTGGGCCGCTGCGGCGTGCTCGCGAAAGTGACCGGGCGGGGGGTGGAACCTGCGGGCTCTGAGCGGTGTACGAAGCAGTAGAGGTATCAGCGTGTGGCTGGTGCCGGACTGGCGTCGGGGCCTGCGTGGGGAAGCGCGGGGCGTGGGGTTGGGGGGAGGGCAGGACATGAGTGGGGGGTGTCGGGTCGTGGGGGGAAACGTAGGTGGAGTGGGCCGGGGCAGCCCGGTATGGCTGTTCCTGGGCCTGCGGGTGCTGGTGATGCGGCTGTGCCTGGTGCTCCGGTGGGGTGGAGGGCTGGGAGCGGGAGTCCGCGGGCCGGGGTGGTGGCAGATGGAAGCTGCCGGTGTCCGACACCCAGGGGGGCTGGTTGGGGGCGGGTGGGGTGTGGGGCGTGGGCCAGGGTGTTTCGGAGCCCGTTCCGGGGGCGGTGCTCGGGAAGGGCGCATCAGTGCTTCCCGTGCCGGGGTTGAGGTGAGCGGAGCCATCCGACCCACCTCGCTGCCTAGGCGCGTCACTTGCCTCGCGGGGGTAGGGAGGTATTCCACTTTCTTCGCCGTGCCAGGAGGGCACCCCGCCTGGCACTCCGGGCTGGGAGGACCACCCGTTGCCTTCACCGGGCCAGTAGGAGGCTCCGTTCGCTTCACCGGGCTGGGGGGAGGCCGGCCCGTTCCCTTCGCCGGGCCAGTAGGAGGCTCCGCCGGCCTCCCCGGGCTGGGGGGAGGTCGGCTCATTCCCTTCGCGGGGTCGGGAGGGAGCTCCGCCGGCCTCCCCGGGCTGGGAGAAGGTCGGCCCATTCCCTTCGCGGGGTCGGAAGGGAGCTCCGCCGGCCTCCCCGGGCTGGGAGAAGGTCGGCCCATTCCCTTCGCGGGGTCGGAAGGGAGCCCCGCCGGCCTCCCCGGGCTGCGAGGAGGCCGGTCCGTTCCCCTCGCCCGGTCGGGAGGCGGCTCCGCCCGCTTCACCGGGCTGGGATCCCACCCCGTTTCCCTCACCGAACCAGGAAGACGCCTCACCGCCCCCATTGGCCGCACCGGGCAGAGACGTCACGCCGTCACCCTGGCCAGGCCAAGCGGACGCCCCGTCCGCCTCACCGGCACCGGAGGCAACGTCGGAACCAGCACCGAATCCAGCACCGGCACCAGAGTCGGCTCCCGAACCGACACCAGCGCTGGGTTCAGCAGAAGCACCGGAGCCGACACCGGTACCCGACCCAGTACCGGCCCCCGACCCAGCACCAGCCCCACGCCAATCAGCCGCCCCGCCTCCTCCGCCGACGGCAAAAGCCCCCGCGCTTTCTCCGCCCCCGGAAGGCGCCCCGTTCGCTCCGCCGCCCCCGGAAGGCGCCCCGCTCCCTCCGGGGGTGCCGGAAGGCACCGCGCCTCCTCCGCTCCCGAAGGGCACCCCGCTCACCCCGCCGCCCCCAAAAGATCCTCCGCTTCCGTCACCGGTCCCGAAGCGCGGATCTCCCCCCGCCCCGGAGACCCTGTTCCGTGTCCTGCTCGGGTCCACGCCCGGGGCTCGCTTGAGGGGGCCTTCCGGGCCGAACCCGGGGGGCAGGGGGCCGAGTTGGTCGAAGATTTCGATGGACTCGTCGTCGGGTCCGGGGTCAGGGAGGAGTTCTCTGGCGGCGGCGAGGGCTTTGCGGGCCCCCGTGGCGGTGCGGAAGCGGGCCTGGGGGTCCGGCTGGAGGAGCGAGGCCACGACCTGCCAGAGCGGTTCGGGGACGCTCTGGGGCGCTCCGGGAGTGCCGTGGGCGGCGAAGTACTGGATGAGTGCCTTGGCGTCGGGCTTGGCGCCCTCCAGGAGGTACAGCGCGACCAGGCCGACGGCGAACAGGTCGGCGGGGAAGTCCGGTTCCGCGCCCATCATCTGCTCGGGGGCGAGATAGCCGGGCGTGCCCACGACGAGGTTGGTCTCGGTCAGGCGCGGTTCGCCCAGCCGCATGGCGATGCCGAAGTCGGACAGCCGCAGTCGAGGGCGGGCGGTGCCAGTGGCTTCGAGCAGGATGTTGGCGGGCTTGATGTCACGGTGCACGACGCCTTCCGCGTGCACCGCGGCCAGCCCCGCGAGGAGTTGGTCGAGCAGGGTGCAGACGAAGACCGGTGGCAGGGGGCCGTAGTCCCCGACCAGATGGACCAGCGAGCCACCGGCGACCAGGTCCATGGTGAACAGGACCTTGTCGTCGTCGGCGGCCCAGCTGGCGGGCGCGAGGACATGGGGGTGATCGATCCGCAGGGCTTGTTCGCGGACGAAGCGCAGCAGGGAGTGCGCGTCGCTCTGCAGCAGGACCTTGGCAGCCACATAACGGCGGCGCCGGTGGTCCCAGGCACGCCAGACGGCGCCGACACCTCCGCGTCCGATCGGATCGGCCAGTTCGTACCGGCCGGCGAACACCTCACCCATGACTGCGCGTCGCTCCTCCCCCTGCGGTTACCCCCCTTGCTTCCCCCTCGATGAGCGATACGACCCCTCGTGGCCTCCCGGATGAGAGATACGGCCCCGTGTTCCTCGTCTCCTCGGCGGCTGACACACCCCCGTATGTCAGCCCCCGGTGAGAAGCGCGACCCCCCGCGCTTCTCCGTGCTGCCGGCACAGCCCCCGGCCCGGCTGCCGAACCCCCTCCGGCTACCGGGCGGACGGCTCAGTTCTGGTGGGACTGGTAGTGCGTGACCGCGTCGGAGGTGCGGCCGGCGCCGTAGACCCGGAGGAACTCTGCCAGTTCCGGGTGGGTCGGGGCGAGGGTGTCCGCCGCGTCGATGATGTCTCCGGCGGCGGCCACCGAACGCAGCAGCGACTGGATCTCGCGAACGACCCGCTTGACCGTCGGCGCTCCCGAACTACTCGTCGTGGTCGTGGTGTTGCTGAGCACCGAGCCCCCCTGCGACTTCTTGATCTCGTCCATGCGCTCGGTCGCCTCGGCCGCGCTCACGCTGCCGTCCGCGACCTGCCCCGCCAGATCCTGCAGCAGCTGCACCCGCTGGACCACGGCGGGATTGCCGATCTTCGCCCGCTGACCACTCATCAGCTGAGACAGCATCGGAGCCGACAGTCCCAGCACCCCCGCGAGACGAGCCTGGTTGAGGCCGAGGTCGTCTATGAGCTTACGGAAGAGCGCCCCCAGCGGCTCCCCATACCAGTTCCGCTGCAGTTCCCGCGCTCTTGCGGTCGCTTCCTGCTGTGCGGCGTCCATGTGCGTCTCCCCATCGCTTCCCCAAAAATCCGTGGTTCGCGACAGCGAACCACGCCGAGCATCTTACGGAGAGTGGTCGTTCGCGGGGACCCCCAATCCTTTTGCGGAATACTGGGGGTGACCCGGTACTCTGGTCTGCGGCGCCCACCGGTAAGTGGTTCTTCCGGCGGACGTCTCTCTTCCCGGGGCCTTAGCTCAGTTGGTAGAGCGCTGTCTTTGCATGGCAGATGTCAGGGGTTCGACTCCCCTAGGCTCCACATCAGGAAACCCCTCCGACCTGCGGATATGCGGGCGGAGGGGTTTTTCGTGCGCGGGGTGGGAGCCGGTTAGCCCGGCGGGCCGGCGCCGACACACCGCACCGGCCTACTTCATCAGCGAGCGGTAGACCGCCGACGACCTCGGATGGGCCCGGCAGCCCCACACGCCGTGCGGGCAGTAGTCGGTGATGGCCTGGTAGAGCGGGCGCTGCCGGGCGAACCAGGTGAGCATGCCGCGCATGTACGCCGGGTTGTCGCCGTTCTCGTACAGGCCCCACTCTTGATACGAGAACGGTTTGCCGTGGGCGCGGGCGAAGCGGACGTGGGCGAGCAGGCCGTACGGCTCGCGCACCTGGTCGGTGAAGCTCAGGCCGCGCGGGGCGTCGTAGGCGTCCATGCCGATGATGTCGACGACCTCGTCGCCCGGATAGCAGCGCGGCCACGCGATCGCGTCGTGGCCGCGGGTGGGCGTGAACTCGAAGCGGAAGCGCTGACCGGGTACCGAGCGCATCGCGCGCACGATACGCGTCCAGTACGCCTTCCACGCGGACGGGTCCGGGCCGCAGCGGTGGGTGTAGGTGGTGCCGTTCATCTCCCAGCCGAGCACGATGATCGTGTCCGGGACGCCGAGAGCCGTCAGCCGGCGGGCCAGGGTGCGGAAGTGGCCGTCGTAGTCGCCGTCCGCCCCGCGCCGCAGCTCGGCGCGGACCGTGCTGTCGGGGAGATCGGCCTCGGTGCGTTCCAGCATCGGCACGTCGAGGACGAACATCCGCCGCGGGTCGGTCCGCCGCCATGCCGCCCAGGACTCCAGATAGCCCGGCGCGCCCTCGATGTTGCTCCAGCGGTCGCCGGGCAGATACACGTGCCCGACCCGGGGCGCGGGCCCGCCGAGCCAGGCGCCGAGTTCGCCGAGACGGCCCACGTCGGCGGGCTCGTAGCCGACGTACGCGCCGTACGCGGAAGCCGCCGAGGGCCCGGGGGCGCGAGCGGTGCAGGCCGAAGCCAGGAGCAGCAGGACGGCGGCCAGGGCGACCGGCCCACGGCGCGAGAACTTCATCAGGGCGGCGGTCCATCCGGTGCGGAGACGTGTCCCTGCGACTGTGGCGCACCCGAGCCCTGCCGCAGCGATGGAGCCACTCCGTCGGGTGAACACGACGGTGGGGCGGAAAAACTTCCGCCCCACCACTGGTACACGCCGGTGTCGGCGTCAGCGCCCTTCGTCGTGCTTTGCGGCGTCCTCCTCGGCCTCCTTCGCCTGGACCTCCGGATCCAGGACGGACTGGCCACTGCCGTCCACGGACGTCAGCCGGCCCGTCTCGGGCACCTCGGTCGCGGCCGGCGGCTCGACCAGCCAGTCGGGGTTGGCCTGCTTGTCCCACCACTTCCAGGCGGCGAAGGCGCCGCCCGCGACGAGACCCGCGACCGCCAGCGCCTTGGCGAGGCGTCCGGCACGGGCCCGCCGCTCATGCTTGCGGACCAGCTTCTGGACCTCCTTGGGCGTGATCTGACCGCGCAGTGCGGCCAGTGCGGCCACGCTCCGGGCCGTGGCCTCGTCGCGCACCGGGCCGGCCACGGCGACGGCCTGCCCGATCCTCGGACGGGAGTAGTCGGCGGCCTGACGGGCCGCCTTACGGGTGCGTACGGCAGCCTCGTGGGCGGCCTGGTCTACCTTCGGCGGAACATGCGTACGGGCCTGCTCCAGGCGCGGCGCGACATGGGCGCCGTACTGGACACGAGCCTGCTCGGCCGCCTGCGAGACCTTCGGCGCGAGCCGTACGCGTGCCTCAGTCGCGTAGTGCGAGGCCTTGTCCTTGGCCGTGTCGGCGTAGGGCGCCACCACTTCCGCGGCGTGCAGCACGCTGTCCTTAGCCGAGCCGGTCGCGGCGCGCACGCTGTCGATGCGGGTCACGGGATCCTCCTCCTCGGTGGCGTACGGTATTTCGACTTTCCACCCTTTTACGGATCATGCCTGCCGGAGTGCAGCCCGGCACCTGAGGGCGGGCATCCGGATCAATAACGGACGAATACGTGGCAACAGGAGCTTGTCGACGACAATGCCACGGATCGCTGCTCCGCGCCCCTGCCCGGACCCTCCTCGGCCGGATCCGTGGCAGGATCGGTCGGGCACAAGAAGACAACGGAAGGCAGATCGTGGCCGAGCAGCTTTACGCCACCCTGAAGACCAACCACGGCGACATCGAAGTCCGGCTCCTGCCGAACCACGCCCCGAAGACGGTCCGGAACTTCGTCGAACTCGCCCAGGGCGAGCGCGAGTGGACGCACCCGGGCACCGGTGAGAAGTCCACCAAGAGGCTCTACGACGGCACGATCTTCCACCGCGTCATCAGCGGCTTCATGATCCAGGGCGGCGACCCGCTGGGCACCGGCATCGGCGGTCCGGGCTACGAGTTCGAGGACGAGTTCCACCCGGACCTCGGCTTCAACAAGCCCTACCTGCTCGCCATGGCCAACGCGGGCCCCGGCACCAACGGCTCGCAGTTCTTCATCACCGTCTCCCCGACGGCCTGGCTGAACCGCAAGCACACCATCTTCGGCGAGGTCACGGACGCGGCCAGCCAGAAGGTCGTGGACGCCATCGCCGGCGTCAAGACCACCCGCCCCAACGACCGGCCGGTGAACGACGTCGTCATCGAGCAGGTCGTCGTGGAGACCCGCCAGGGCTGAGCCCGGGCGACCACCACGCAGGGAACCAAACGCCCCGCTCAACCGTAAGGATGAGCGGGGCGGTGCATGTGGGTACGACGACTCAGGCGACTTAGGGGATGGCATGAATCAGGAGGCGGGCAGTTCACCGGAGGCCCAGAACCTGCCTGGCTGCTACCGGCACCCGGACCGTGAGACCGGCATCCGCTGCACCCGCTGCGATCGCCCGATCTGCCCCGAGTGCATGGTCAGCGCCTCCGTCGGCTTCCATTGCCCCGAGTGCGTACGCGACGGGGGCGGCGGCGGACCGGCTCCGGCCGCGGCGAGGCCCCGTACCATCGCGGGCGGGACGGTCACGGCCGACCCCCGGCTGCTGACCAAGATCTTGATCGGGATCAACCTCGCGGTGTTCATCGCCATCCGCACCAACACGTCCCTGGCGGATGACCTCAGCCTCATCGCTGCCTGGCCGCCGGCGCCCTTCACGCCCACCCAGGGAGTCGCGGACGGGCAGTACTACCGCCTGGTCACCTCGATGTTCGCCCACCAGGAGATCTGGCACATCGGCTTCAACATGCTGGGCCTGTGGTGGCTCGGCGGCCCCCTCGAAGCGGCCCTGGGCCGTGCCCGTTATCTCGCGGTCTACTTCGTCTCCGGCCTAGCGGGCAGTGCCCTGGCCTATCTGCTGGCCGATCCGGGCACCCAGACACTCGGCGCCTCCGGTGCCATCTTCGGCCTCTTGGGCGCGACCGCGGTCCTGATGCGGCGGCTCAACTACGACCC
Source organism: Streptomyces sp. SAI-127 (assembly GCF_029894425.1). Classification (NCBI taxonomy): domain Bacteria; kingdom Bacillati; phylum Actinomycetota; class Actinomycetes; order Kitasatosporales; family Streptomycetaceae; genus Streptomyces; species Streptomyces sp. SAI-127. The sequence continues at coordinate 5,226,751 of NZ_JARXYJ010000001.1, read as the reverse complement.
GCGGCCGATCATCGCGCTCCTGGTGATCAACCTGATCTTCACCTTCGGCTGGAGCAGCATCTCCTGGCAGGCCCACATCGGTGGCCTGGTCGCCGGCCTGATCACCGGGTACGGCATGGTCCACGCCCCACGCGAGCGGCGGTCGCTGGTGCAGTACGGCACCTGCGCGCTCGTCCTGCTGGTCGTCGTGGGCATGACGCTGTTCAGGACCGCCCAGCTGACCTGAGCGGACCCGTTGTCCACAGCGAGTACCGGATCTTGTGCATACAGTGCGGGAACAGCTGCGCCCCCTGTTGCTGACTCGCGTTTGGGCAGGTCAGGCAGGGGGCGAACAGGCTTGCGGGGGCTGGTGCGATGGTCGTACCGGCGTCAACGTCCGATGGGTTATCCACAGATCGTCGTCTTTTCCCCAGGTCCTGTGGAAATTGCTCCAGGCTGTGGATAACTCAGCGGATACCCCTGGGGAGAGCTACTTCCACTGGGTGGAGACGCCGAATCCGGCGGCGATGAAGCCGAAGCCCACCACGATGTTCCAGTTGTCCAGAGCGTCGATGGGGAGCGAGCCGTCCGTCACATAGAAGACGACGATCCAGGCCAGCCCGATGAGGAACATGGCCAGCATCACGGGGGCTACCCACGCGCGGCTGGTCAGCTTGATGGCGGTCGCCTGCTTCGCCGGGGGCGGCGTGTAGTCGGCCTTCTTGCGGATACGTGACTTCGGCACGAGGGTCTCTCCTGTCGATGCGCTGCGTGGCCGCGCAGGTAACTGGTCGGGCTCGGGGCAGCGTACAAGGGGACACTGAGTGCTCCCCCGGGCGTCCGTTAGCGTAGTGCTTCCGTAGCGCCGAAGGAGATAAGGGTACGTTGAGCAATTCTGCCGACTCACCCCAGTCCGGATCCAGTCCTGCCCGCAGGCGGGGTTTCCGGCCGGTGAGAGCGCTCACGGTGGCCGTCTTCGCTCTCGCGGGACTCATTTTCTTCACGAGTTTCAATACGGCCAAGGGCACCAACATCCGCACGGACGCGTCCCTGCTGAAGCTCTCGGACCTCATTCAGGAGCGCAGCCACAACAACGGCGAGCTCGACGAGTCGAACGGCTCGCTGCGCCGGGACGTCGAGGCGCTCGCCGAGCGCGACGACGGCAGCACCAAGGCCGAGGACGACAAGCTCGCTGCCCTGGAGGACAGGGCGGGCACCCAGAAGATCAAGGGGAAGGCGGTCACGGTCACGCTCGACGACGCCCCGCCGAACGCCACCGCCAAGCTCCCCGGCTACCCCGAGCCCCAGCCCGACTACCTGGTCATCCACCAGCAGGACCTCCAGGCCGTGGTCAACGCCCTGTGGAAGGGCGGCGCGCAGGGCATCAAGGTCATGGATCAGCGGCTGATCTCCACCAGCGCCGTGCGCTGCGTCGGCAACACCCTGATCCTCCAGGGCCGCGTGTACTCGCCGCCGTACAAGATCCAGGCGGTCGGAGACCCCGGGAAGCTGAAGCAGGCGCTCGCGGACTCCAAGGCGATCCAGAACTACATGGTCTACGTCAATGTCTACGGCCTTGGCTGGAATGTCGCCGACGACGGCACGGTGACTCTTCCCGGCTACTCGGGCACAGTGGATCTGCAGTACGCCAAGCCCGTGGAGTGAGCACGATGTGAGCCCCTGGAGCCGCCGGTGCGTGTCGTCGTCAGGACCGTCAGCGAGCTGTGCATCACCGTCGGCGCCCTGATCGTGCTGTTCGTCGCCTATGTGCTGTTCTGGACCGGTGTGAAGGCCGACACCGTCATGGACGACCAGATCGACCAGTTACAGAGCCAGTGGTCCAAGGGGAGCGTCCAGCGGCCGAAGGTGACGGCCGGTGCCACCGCGACTCCGGCGGAGCCGGCGCCGTACCGGAGTGGGCAGCCCTTCGCGATCATGTACATCCCGCGGCTTGGTTTCACGTGGAACAAGCCCGTGCTCGAAGGCACCCGGGTCGGCACCCTGAAGAAGGGCCTCGGCCACTACACGAACACCGCGCAGCTCGGTCAGCAGGGCAATTTCTCGGTGGCCGGGCACCGGCGCACCTACGGGGATCCGTTCAAGGACTTCCCGAAGCTTCGGCGCGGTGACGCGGTCGTCCTGACCGACGGGACCACCTGGTTCACGTATCGGATCGACAAAGGGCCTTACAAAACAGTGCCCACCGACATTGAGGTGATCGATCCTGTGCCACGTAAATCCGGTTACACGCGGCCTGGCCGCTATCTCACGCTGACCACGTGCGATCCGGAGTGGGGACACAGTCACCGGCTGATCGTCTGGGCACACCTGGACACCACACAGCCTGTGGAGGACGGCAAGCCTGTTGCCCTGCGCCGTTAGTCTGGTGCGGTACGGCGTGAGTCTGGTGCCGTGGTGCGACGGAAGGGACGGCATGTACGGCTGGATCTGGCGGCATCTGCCGGGGAACGCATGGGTGAAGGCGTTCCTCTCACTCATGCTGGGCGTTGCTGTGGTCTACGTCCTGTTCCAGTACGTGTTCCCGTGGGCCGAACCGCTGCTGCCCTTCAACGATGTGACGGTGGACAACCAGTGAGCGCGCGCATTCTCGTCGTCGACAACTACGACAGCTTCGTCTTCAACCTGGTCCAGTACCTCTATCAGCTGGGCGCCGAGTGCGAGGTGCTGCGCAACGACGAGGTGTCGACGGCGCACGCCCAGGACGGCTTCGACGGCGTCCTGCTCTCGCCCGGCCCCGGCACACCGGAGGAGGCCGGGGTCTGCGTCGAGATGGTGCGCCACTGCGCCGCGACCGGGGTGCCCGTCTTCGGTGTCTGCCTCGGGATGCAGTCGATGCAGGTGGCGTACGGCGGTGTCGTGGACCGCGCTCCCGAGCTGCTGCACGGCAAGACCTCTCTCGTCGAGCACGAGGGCAGGGGCGTCTTCGCGGGGCTGCCGACGCCGTTCACGGCGACCCGGTACCACTCCCTTGCCGCCGAGCCGACGACGGTCCCGGCCGAGCTGGAGGTCACCGCGCGGACGCACGACGGGATCGTCATGGGGCTGAGGCACCGTGAACTCCCGGTTGAGGGCGTGCAGTTCCACCCGGAGTCGGTGCTGACGGAGCACGGGCACCTGATGCTGGCCAACTGGCTGGTGGAGTGCGGGGACCAGGGCGCGGTGGCGAGGTCGGCGGGGCTCGCCCCGGTGGTGGGCAGGGCCACGGCGTGACGGCCCTGCGCCCCGAGCGCGAGGACTTGTACGGCGACGCGTCGTACAAGTCCTACGGCGGCGATCCCTACGGCGGGGAGTCCTTCGGCGGTGGTTCCTACACCGAGGAGCCCTACGTCGAAGAGCCCTACGTCGAGGAGTCGTACGCCGAGGAGTCGTTCGGCGGGGTGCCTTCGGGCGGGGCGTCGGCGCCGTACGTACCACCGGCCGATGACGAGACGGTGGCGCTGCGGATCCCCGATTCGCCGCCGCCCTCCATATCCGCCTCTGCGGCCTCTTCCGTCACATCCGCCACTGGATCCCCACAAGGCGGCCGTGCGGCCCGCAGAAAGGCCGCCAAGGGCCGTCACGGGCGTCATGGTGGCGGAGCCGCCCCTGAATCGCAGTCCGAGCAGGAGTCGCCGGACGGGAAGCCGCTCTCCCGTGTCGAGGCCCGTCGGCAGGCAAAGGCGCGCAAACCCGGCGCTGCCGTCGTCGCGAGCCGCGCGATCGGTGAGGTGTTCATCACCACCGGCGTGCTGATGCTGCTGTTCGTCAGTTACCAGCTGTGGTGGACCAATGTGCGAGCGCACGCGCAGGCGGACAAGGAGGCCAGCAGCCTCCAGAACGACTGGGCGAGCGGCAAGGGCGCGCCGGGCACGTTCGAGCCGGGCCAGGGCTTCGCCCTGCTGCACATCCCCAAGCTGGACGTGGTGGTGCCGATCGCCGAGGGCGTCAGCAACAAGAAGGTGCTCGACAAAGGCATGGTGGGGCACTACAGCGAGGGCGCGCTCAAGACGGCGATGCCCGACGCCAAGACCGGCAACTTCGCCCTCGCCGGGCACCGCAACACCCACGGCGAGCCCTTCCGTTACATCAACAAGCTCTCGCCGGGCGACGCGATCGTCGTCGAGACGCAGGACGACTACTTCGTCTACAAGATGACGTCGACGCTGCCGGTGACGGCTCCGAGCAACACGAGTGTGATCGACCCCATCCCCAAGGGATCCGGGTTCAGCACGGCCGGCCGCTACATCACCCTCACCACCTGCACGCCGGAGTTCACCAGCAAGTACCGGTTGATCGTCTGGGGCAAGATGGTCGAGGAACGGCCGCGCAGCAAGGGCAAGCCGGATGCGCTCGTCCAGTAAGGGCAGATGACAAGTGGCAGCGACCACCGAACAAGAGCAGAACACCGGCACCGCAGCGCCGCGTCGCCGCGGCACCGGCCGGATCGCCATGGCGGTCAGCGTCTTCGGTGAACTCCTCATCACTGCGGGCCTCGTGCTCGGCCTGTTCGTCGTCTACTCGCTGTGGTGGACGAACGTCGTCGCGGACCGCGCGGCGGACAAACAGGCCGACAAGGTGCGCGACAGCTGGACCGAGCGGACCACCGGCGGTCCCGGTGCGCTGGACACCAAGAACGGCATCGGCTTCCTGCACGTCCCCGCGATGAAGAACGGCGAGGTCCTGGTCGAGAAGGGCACCTCGACGAAGATCCTCAACGACGGCGTCGCCGGCTACTACACCGACCCCGTCAAGGCCACGCTCCCCACCAGCGGCAAGACGGGCAACTTCTCCCTCGCCGCCCACCGCGACGGCCACGGCGCGAAGTTCCACAACATCGACAAGATCAAAAAGGGCGACGCGATCGTCTTCGAGACCAAGGACGAGTGGTACGTCTACAAGGCCTACGCGGTTCTCGCCGAGACCTCGAAGTACAACGTCAAGGTCCTCGGCCAGATCCCCAAGGAGTCCGGCAAGAAGAAGGCCGGCCACTACATCACGCTGACGACGTGCACTCCGGTGTACACCTCGCGGTACCGGTATGTGGTGTGGGGTGAGCTGGTCCGCACGGAGAAGGTGGACAGCGAGCGGACGCTGCCGAAGGAATTGACCTAGCATGACGGAGGCCCGAAGCCGCAACTATCTCTTGCGGCTTCGGGCCTCTTTGCGTCGGGCCGTGCCTACTCCAGGACTTCCAGCGGTTCCCCGGCGCTCCACTGCTCCAGCAGCCCGCGGTGTACGACCGTGATCCCTGTCTCGGCGGCGATGCTCAGGGCTTCCGCGGTGAACGGGCAAGTGGCCACGAAGAGCGCCACCTCCGCGCTGTGGAGAACCTTGGCCGCTCCGACGAACTTCTGCATGTCGGGGCTGGTGATGTTGAGGTACGGCGCGAACCGCTTGCACTGGACGACGAGGCGTCGTCCATCGGGCGTGAGCCCGCTGACGTCGATACCCCGGTCTCCGTGGCCGCCCTGCACGGTCACGTTGGTGCATCCGTCGCGGCGTAGCAGCTTGGCGATGTGGTGTTCGAACGTGCGGCCGTTCATGGCGTCCATGGCGGCCATGACTCCGACGGTGGGCCGGTCGTCTCGTACGCCTTCGAGTCGTTGAAGGCGGGTGTGGTGCTGGTGGAGACGTCGCTCGATGCGCTGGACTCCTGCCCGCAGGGCGATCAGTTCCTTGCGGTGCTCGCCCGATGTTTCGATCAGGGCGTTGAACATCGGTACGACGGTCTTGCCGAGGATGTGGGTGATGCGTTGGTCGATGCGGTCGTCGAGGGAGGCGGGGTCTGTGTGGACAGAGTTATCCACAGGCTGGGTGCGGGCCAGGTACTCCATGTCCAGGAGGTACACACGTACCTGACGTGCGACTTCGCTGTCGCGGAGGAGCATGGCGACGTTGAGGACGGCTCGGCGGGAGAAGAGAGCGAGGGATGCGGTGCGCGACTGAATCCCACTGAGTTTCTTGAAGGAGCTCAGTTCTGAACCTGTCAAGACGTGGTACCCGCTGGCCTCCAGTTCGGCGCGGTGGTCGAGTACGAGGGAGCGAACAGCTTTGATGCCGACCTCGAAGTACGCCGCCACCATCGCCGTGGTCACATGCATCCCGTCCGGCAGCAGCGACAGCGCTTTGACCCTGTCGAGTACGTCCGTCCGTTCCAGCACGCCGTCGCGCAGGGTCTTGGATTCCAGCAGCGCCGATTCGTTGATCACGTTCTGCCCTTCCGGTTGAGGCATGGCCCATGGCCTGGGCAGAGCTTCGTCACCCCACCCCAACGGGTCAACGAGTCGTCATATAGGAAGACACGATCGGTATGCGAACACGCCAGCGGGTCGCATGACAAAGCCCCGGCGCCCTGTGAGGGGCGTCGGGGCTTGTCTCTGTGTGGAGTTCTGCGTGTGGCTAGCCGTTCCCGCCGCCGAAGAAGCCTCCGCCGTTGTTGCCGCCGTTGTTGTTGCCGCCGCCGACGCTCACCGTGGCCAGGGTGATCTGGGTGCCGCCCGCGTTGTCGACCTCGTTGCCGGCGCCCGGGTCCTGCTGGGCCACGAGCGCGGTGTCGCTCTGGTCGCTGCCGTTCGCGAACTGGATGTTCGTGAAGCCGGCGTTGTTGAGGATCTGCCGGGCCTGGGCGACCGTCTGGCCGACGACGTTCGGGACCTCGGTCTTGTCCTTCGCCTTGCCGATCTGGATGTTCACCGACGAGTTCTTGTCGGCCTGGGTGCCGGCCTGCGGCGAGGTCGCGATGACCTTGCCGATCTGGTTGGTGTCGTCGGTCTCGACCTCGGTGCAGTTGCCGACGAGGTTGTTCGCCTGCATCTGTGCCTTGGCGTCGTCACAGGACTGGCCGGTGACGTCCGGGACCGTGGACTTCTCCTCGGCCTTGGCGATGGTGAGGGTGATGGTGGAACCCTTCTCCACTTCCGTGCCCAGCTCCGGGTCCTGCGCCAGGACGGTGCCCACCTTTTCGGTGGACTCCTGCTGCTTGGTCTTGACGACCAACTCGTACTTGTCGCCCCCCAGCGTCTCCGTGGCCTTGTCGACGTCCTGGCCGAGGACACTGGGGACGGCCACCTTGGGCGCCCCGGTGGACACCACGAGGTTGACGGCGGAGTTCTTGTCGACCTTGGTGCCGGGCGTCGGGTTCTGCTCGCAGATGTTGCCCTTGGCCGCGTTCTCACACGCCTTCTGCGTGACCTCACCGACCTTCAGGTCGACGTTGCCCAGCTGTTTCTCGGCGTCGGCCCGCGCCTGGTTGACGATGTTCGGCACGGCCACCTGGTCGTTGCCCGCGCCCCCGTTGCCGCTGAAGATCCACTTGCCGATCAGGATCGCGCCGACGAGCACCAGGATGCCCGCCACCACCAGCAGGATCGTCGAGGTGTTCGACTTCTTCTGGCGGCGCCGGTCGGGGCGGTCGTCGTAGCCGAAGCCGCCGTCGTCCGGGCTCATCGGCGGCAGCATGGTGGTGGCGCCCGCGTCGGCGCGCAGGGCCGTGGTCGGCTGGTCGTCCGGGTAGCCGCCGTAGCCCACCGAGCCCATCGCCGCGGTGGCCGCGACCGGCTGGCCGTCGAGGCAGGCCTCGATGTCGGCGCGCATCTCGTCGGCCGACTGGTAGCGGTAGTTCGGATCCTTGACCAGGGCCCTGAGGACGATGGCGTCCATCTCGGGCGTGATCTCCGGGTCGAAGACCGACGGGGGCTGCGCCTCCTCGCGTACGTGCTGGTACGCGACGGCCACCGGGGAGTCGCCCACGAAGGGCGGCCGGACCGTCAGCAGCTCGTAGAGGAGACAGCCGGTGGAGTAGAGGTCCGACCTCGCGTCGACCTGCTCGCCCTTCGCCTGCTCCGGAGAGAGGTACTGGGCGGTGCCGATGACCGCGGAGGTCTGCGTCATCGTCATGCCGGAGTCGCCCATGGCGCGGGCGATGCCGAAGTCCATCACCTTGACCTGGCCGTTGCGCGTGAGCATCACGTTCGCGGGCTTGATGTCCCGGTGGACGATGCCGCTGCGGTGGGAGTACTCCAGTGCCTGGAGGATCCCGATGGTCATCTCCAGGGAGCGCTCCGGCAGCAGCTTGCGGCCGGAGTGCAGGAGCTCGCGAAGCGTGGAGCCGTCGACGTACTCCATGACGATGTACGGGATCGAGACCCCGTCGATGTAGTCCTCGCCCGTGTCGTAGACCGCCACGATCGCGGGATGGTTGAGCGAGGCGGCCGACTGGGCCTCCCGGCGGAACCGGGCCTGGAAGGACGGATCACGCGCGAGGTCCGCGCGCAGCGTCTTCACCGCCACCGTGCGGCCGAGGCGCGTGTCCATGGCGAGGTAGACCTCCGCCATGCCACCACGGCCGAGCACCTGGCCCAGCTCGTACCGGCCGCCGAGGCGACGCGGCTCTTCCATAGCTTCCTACCAGCCCTCTCCGTCGGTCCCGACCGGCACGTGTGTGCCGTCGGAGGCTGCACTCCGGGCCTACCGTACCCGGCTAGCTTTGTGTGACCTGGCCAAGTGCGTCACCCGATACAGGACCGGTATCGCAACGTGCACCGATGTGAAGGCGACGTGAGCGGGGTCACTTCTTGGAGTCGACGACCGCCTCCATGACGCTCTTGGCGATCGGTGCCGCGAGACCGCTGCCGGAGATGTTCTCGCGGACCGCGTTGTCGTCCTGGACGACCACGGCCACGGCGACCGGTGCGCTGTCGCCGACCTTGGCGTACGAGATGAACCAGGCGTACGGGTTCTTGCTGTTGTTCTCGCCGTGCTGGGCGGTACCGGTCTTGCCGCCCACGGTGACGTCGTTGATCTGCGCCGTCGTGCCGGTGCCCTTCTCGACGACAGTCTCCATCATCGACTGGAGGATCTGGGCGTTCTCCGCCGACAGCGGCTCGCTCATCTTCTCCGGCTCGGTCTTCTCCAGGGTGTCCACGTTCGGGGCCTGGAGGGAGTCGACCATGTACGGCTTCATCAGGGTGCCGTTGTTGGCGACGGCCGAGGCGACCATGGCCATCTGGAGCGGGGTCGCGGCGGTGTTGTACTGGCCGATCGAGGACAGTGCGGTCTGCGAGGGGTTCATGTCGTCGGAGAAGACCGACGAGCTGGAGCGCACCGGCGTGAACTGCTGCTCGTCGAAGCCGAACTTCTTGGCCTCTTCGAGCATCTTCTCGTTGCCGAGGTCGGAGCCGACCTTGCCGAAGACGGTGTTGCAGGAGTACTGGAGGGCGACCCGCAGAGTGGCGTTCTCGCAGGGGATGTTGCCCTCGTTCTTCAGCGGGGTCGTGGTGCCCGGCATGGTCCACGGCAGCGGCGACTTGGTCTTCTCGTCCGCCGAGTTGTACAGGCCGTTCTCGAGGGCGGCTGCCGCGGTGACGACCTTGAAGGTGGAGCCGGGCGGGTAGACCTCGCGCAGCGCCCGGTTCAGCATCGGGTCGTCGGGGTTGTTCTTCTTGTCGAGCTTCTTCCAGGCCTCGGCGTCGGAGTCGCTGCCGCCGGCGATCGTCGAGGGGTCGTACGACGGGTAGGAGGCCAGCGCCAGGATCTTGCCGGTGGAGGGCTCGATGGCGGCGACCGCGCCCTTGCCGCCCTGCTTCTTCAGACCGTCGTAGGCGGCCTTCTGCGCGGCGGCGTTGAGGGTGGTGACGACGTTGCCGCCCTCCTTCGGCTTGCCGGTGAGCATGTCGAGGGTGTTGCGGAAGAAGAGCCGGTCGTCGGTGCCGGTGAGGATGCCGTCCTCGATGGACTCCAGCTGGTTGGCGCCGTAGGACTGCGAGACGAAGCCCGTGACCGGCGCCCACATCGCGCCGTCCTTGTAGGTGCGCTTGTACTTGAAGTCGCCCGACGTCGTCTCCGCGTGCCCGGTGATGGCCTTGCCGTCGACGATGATGTCGCCGCGGGGCGTCGCGTACCGCGCGATGAGCACACGGCGGTTCTTCGGGTCGTCCTTGAGGCTGTCGGCCTTGACGTACTGGAGCCAGTTGTCCCGCAGGAGCAGGGTGAGGACCAGCAGGCCGCAGAAGATCGCGATCCGGCGCAGGGGCTTGTTCATGACGGGCGGACCACCTGGGTCATCTCGGCGTCGGGGGTCGGGGCGGGGGCGGGCGCCGGACGGCGCGCGGTGTCGCTGATCCTCAGCAGGATGCCGATCAGGGCCCAGTTGGCGATGACGGAGGAACCGCCGTACGCCAGGAAGGGCATCGTCATACCGGTCAGCGGGATCAGACCCATCACACCGCCGGCCACCACGAAGACCTGGAGCGCGAAGGCACCGGACAGGCCGATCGCGAGCAGCTTGCCGAACGGGTCGCGGGCGGCGAGGGCGGTGCGCACGCCGCGCTCCACGATCAGGCCGTAGAGCAGCAGGATCGCCATGAGGCCGGCCAAGCCCAGTTCCTCGCCGAAGGTGGCCAGGATGAAGTCGGAGTTGGCGGCGAAGCGGATCAGCTCCGAGTGGCCCTGGCCCCAGCCGGTACCGAGGGTGCCGCCGGATCCGAACGCCCAGAGGGCCTGCATGGCCTGCTCGGAGTGGCCGGCGACCTGGTCCTGGCTCAGCTGGTACTCACGCATCGGGTCGAGCCAGGCCTGGACACGCTGCTGCACGTGCGGTTCGAAGGATGCGACGCCGACCGCGCCCGCCGCCGACATCAGCAGACCGAAGACGATCCAACTGGTCCGCTCGGTGGCGACGTACAGCATGATGATGAACATTCCGAAGAACAGCAGCGACGTTCCGAGGTCGGTCTCGAAGACCAGGATGAGGATCGAGATGAACCAGACGACCAGGATGGGTCCGAGGTCGCGGCCGCGGGGCAGGTAGAGGCCCATGAAGCGGCGGCTGGCAAGAGCGAGGGCGTCCCGCTTGACCATGAGGTATCCGGCGAAGAACACCGCGAGGACGATCTTGGCGAACTCACCGGGCTGGATGGTGAAGCTGCCGATCTGGATCCAGATCTTGGCGCCATAGACGTTCAGGCCCAGACCTGGGACCAGCGGGAGCAGCAGCAGGACCAGCGCGCCGACCATGGAGATGTAGGTGTAGCGCTGCAGGACCCGGTGGTCCTTGAGGAAGATCAGGACGACGGCGAACAGGGCGATGCCCATCGCCGTGTAGATCAGCTGGTTGGTGGCCTTGCCGCCGGCGACATGGATCTGCTGGAGCAGTTTGGACTGGTCGAGGCGCCAGATCGCGACGAGCCCGAGGCCGTTGAGCAAGGTGGCCAGGGGCAGCATCAGGGGGTCCGCGTACGGGGCGAACTTGCGTACGACGAGATGGGCGACGCCGGCCAGCAGACCGAGGCCCAGGCCGTAGCTCAGGAGCCCGGACGGGACCTGGTCGTCGATGGCCAGACCCACGTTGGCGTAGGCGAAGACCGGGATGAGGACGGCGAACACCAACAGCGCCAGCTCGGTGTTGCGGCGGCTCGGGGCGCCGATCGCGCCGATCGTGGACGTGTGGTGCGTCGACGTGTTCGAAGTACTGCTGCTCATCGTGTGACAGGGCCTCTCACGGCTTGCCTACTGCGTACCGCAGTTCCCGACGACCTGCTTCTCCTCGTCCGAGAGGGTGGGGCCGGGGGTGGGAGTGGGCGCGGTCGGGGATGCGGAAGCGTTCGGGGACGGGGAGGTCGTGCTCGTCGGGGTCGGTGTGGCCTTGGACGTCAGGGAGGACTGAGTGGTTCCCGTGGTGCCTCCGGCCTCGCCCTCGCCCGTCTTGGAGTTCTTGTCGCTCTCCTTGGCCTGCGCCTCGGCCTGCTTCTTGCACGCGGAGGCCTGGACGCCCAGTTCGCCGATCTTCTTCTGGGCCGTCTTCAGGTCGCCCTCGGCGATGGTGCCCTCGACCGACTTCTGCTGGTACGGCGGCAGGTACTTGAGTTCGATCTCGGGGTGGTCCTTGGACACCTTCGAGAGCGAGACCCACGCCAGGTCCTGGCTGATGCCGCGGTACAGCGCCACGTGCTCGTCGTTGACGCCGACGTAGTACTGGGTCTGCGTCCAGCGCCAGCCGCCGTACAGACCACCGCCGATGACGGCGAGCGCGAGGACCGAGTAGAACGATCTCTTCAGCCACTTGCGGCCCTTGCGGGGCTTGACGAAGTCGTCGTCGGAGTAGTCGCCGAAGCTGCCCGCGGGGACGTAGCCGGTGGTGTCGGAGGAGCCGGGCCGGCCGTACTCGCCGCCTCCGCCCTGCCCGTGGCCCTGGCGGCCGAGCCCGGAGGCGCGGCCCGCGGGGGTCTGCATGATGCCGTTGTCGTGCAGCTGGAGCTGGTTCTCGGCGACCGCGCCGACCACGACCGGGGTGTCGGAGAGCTGCCCGGCGAGGGTGTCGCCGGTGTCCAGGTCGAGGACGTCCGCGACGATGACCGTGATGTTGTCGGGGCCGCCGCCCCGCAGTGCGAGCTGGATGAGCTCCTGCACGGTCTCCTGGGGGCCCTGGTAGCTGGCGAGGGTGTCCTCGAGCGTCTGGTGGGAGACGACGCCGGACAGACCGTCGGAGCAGATCAGGTAGCGGTCGCCGGCGCGGACCTCACGGATGGAGAGGTCGGGCTCGACGTGTTCGCCGCTGCCCAACGCCCGCATCAGCAGGGAGCGTTGGGGGTGGGTGGTGGCCTCTTCCTCGGTGATGCGGCCCTCGTCGACCAGGCGCTGCACCCAGGTGTGGTCCTGTGTGATCTGCGTGAGGACACCGTCGCGCAGCAGGTACGCGCGCGAGTCGCCGACGTGCACGAGGCCGAGCCGCTGGCCCGTCCACAGCAGCGCGGTCAGCGTGGTCCCCATGCCTTCGAGCTGGGGGTCCTCCTCGACCATGGAGCGCAGCTGGTCGTTGGCGCGCTGGACGGCCACGCCGAGCGAGGTGAGGACGTCGGAGCCGGGCACGTCGTCGTCGAGGGCGACGATGGTGGAGATGGCCTCGGAGGAGGCGACCTCGCCGGCGGCGGCGCCGCCCATGCCGTCCGCGATGGCCAGCAGGCGGGGCCCGGCGTATCCGGAGTCCTCGTTGCCCTCCCGGATCATGCCTTTGTGCGATCCGGCGGCGAAGCGCAGTGACAGACTCATGCGCACCTCGCCCGTCGGCTCCGGGTACATCCGCACGGTGCCCACCCTCCGGTCGGGAGCGCGCCGGGGCCCGGGGTGGGGGCCCACACCGCGTGCTCGCTCCGCTCGCGCCTATTCATGATGTAGCACTACTTCCGCAGCTCGATGACGGTCTTGCCGATGCGGATCGCCGCGCCCAGCGGAATCGGTGTCGGGGTCGTCAGCCGCGTTCGGTCGAGATACGTGCCGTTGGTGGAGCCCAGGTCCTCGACGATCCACTGACCGTCGCGGTCCGGGTAGATCCTGGCATGGCGGCTGGAGGCGTAGTCGTCGTCCAGCACGATGGTGCTGTCGTGCGCCCGGCCCAGCGTGATGGTCTGGCCCTGAAGCGCGACGGTGGTACCGGTGAGGGTGCCCTCGGACACGACGAGCTTGGTGGGTGCGTTACGGCGCTGGCGGCCGCCAGCGGCCGGCTGCTGGCGCTGCTGCGGAGGCGCCTGCCGCTGGGCCTGCTGGGCCCGGCCGGCCTCCCGGCGCGAGCCGCGCTGGGTGACACGCGTACCGAACAGGTCGCTGCGGATGACCTGCACGGCCACGATCACGAACAGCCACAGTACGGCCAGGAAACCCAGCCGCATGACCGTGAGGGTCAGCTCTGACATTGCCCCCGCTTCACCCTTCGGCTTGCCGGTAAATGATGGTGGTACTGCCCACGACGATCCGCGAGCCGTCGCGGAGCGTAGCGCGGGTGGTGTGCTGCCCGTCCACCACGATGCCGTTGGTGGACCCGAGATCCTGGATCGTCGAGGGCGTTCCGGTCCGGATCTCACAGTGCCGGCGCGAGACGCCGGGGTCGTCGATCCGCACGTCGGCTTCGGTGCTGCGGCCCAGCACCAGCGTTGCGCGGGAGATCTGATGGCGGGTGCCGTTGATCTCGATCCAGTGGCGGGTACGGGAGCCCGGCGCGGGCGCGCCGACCGGGCCGCCGGCGCCGGGGCGCTGGGCCTGGGCCGGCTGGGGATAGCCGTAGCCGCCGGGGGCGCCACGGCCGGGAGGCGGGGCGGACGGCATGGGCGGAGCGCCTGCCGGAGCGGCCGGCGGCGGGTAGCCGTAGCCGCCGGCTCCCGCGCCGGGCGCGGCGGGCCGGGCGGCCGGGGCCGCGGTTCCGGGGGCCTGCTGATCGGTGGAGCCGGCGAGCGTACGGCTGCGCACCCGGTACAGACCGGTGTCGAGGTCGTCCGCCTTCTCCAGGTTGACCCTGATCGGGCCCATGAAGGTGTAGCGCTGCTGCTTGGCGTAGTCGCGCACCATGCCGGCGAGCTCGTCGCCGAGCTGGCCCGAGTAGGGGCTGAGCCGCTCGAAGTCCGGCGTGCTCAGCTCCACGATGAAGTCATTGGGCACGACCGTGCGGTCGCGGTTCCAGATGGTGGCGTTGTTGTCGCACTCCCGCTGGAGCGCGCCCGCGATCTCCACGGGCTGCACCTCGGACTTGAACACCTTGGCGAAGGTGCCGTTGACCAGACCTTCGAGACGCTGCTCGAACTTCTTCAGGACTCCCATGAGGCACCTCCTCCGTCCTTGCCGTCCTGGGTACTGCGCTGTGTGCTGCTTACCTGGTACTGCTTACTGATCGTATCCACGCGCCGGTGAATCGGCTGGTTCCCCCTGTCGGCACTGTCGACGGGTGTCGACGCCTCCGAAGTTCCCTCTGGAGCTCCACTTCGAACTCCGCTGTCGAACTCCTCTGTCAAGGATCGTAGAGGCGGCCGTGGACCAGTGTCCCGCACCTGACTGTGGACCCGGACCGGCTCCGGGGGAGACGGGGGCTACCGGTACGAGGTTGATACGTGAACAAGCACAGGTTGATACGTGGCCGCCGGTACCCGGGTTCGGTGGACCGCTTCCGAACCCGCTGGTGGGCGGCTGCCCCCGGATATGGGATGTGAATCCACCTCCTCCACCGTGCTAATGTTCTGCGTGTCGGAGGGCGCCGCACCGCAAGGCGAGGAGCCCGAGGACACACCCAATGCGCGGGTGGCGGAATAGGCAGACGCGCTGGATTCAGGTTCCAGTGCCCGAAAGGGCGTGGGGGTTCAACTCCCCCCTCGCGCACCACTGGAAGCCCCCCAGGTCCTCGACCTGGGGGGCTTTTTGGTGTCCGTCCGAGGCGGCCGGGTGGTGGCACGGCTCACGCTGTGAGGTCCCTCTCACTCCCTCGTACCGGCCAGTTCCACCGCTCTGCGGCGCATCGCCCAGGCTGCCGGGGCGATCGAGAACACCACGGCGAGGACCGCGCAGGCTCCGGTGACCGTGGCGAGCTCCGGCCACGGGATGCGCATCGGCCCGTGGACCGACAGCAGTCCCAGCGCGCCCCGCATCCCGGCCAGATTGATCGCGGTGACCAGCAGCCCGAGCACCCCGCCCACCGCTACGACCGTCAGCGCCTCGGCGCCGACCAGCCGCAGCACCTGCCGACGGGTGGCCCCGGCCAGGCGGAGGACGGCCAGGTCGCGTACCCGGTCCGAGGCCGCCATGACCATCGTGTTGGCCAGGGAGATCCCGGTGTAGAGCAGGGCGATGCCGAGGACCAGCAGGAAGCCGTACCTGGTGTTCCGGTCGGTCGCGGGGTGACTCGCCCGCACCCACTGGTCCCTGGTGAGGACGTGCCCGCCCGCCTTGCGCAGTTCGTCGGCCACCACGGCGGGGTCGGCACCGGCAGAGAGGGTGACGTCCACGCGGTCGACAGGTGCGCCCGGGGCATTGGCCGGGGTGACGTAGACGCCGTTGTCGCCGGTGCCGGTCCTCATCACGGCGGCGATCCGCAGCGACTTCCTGGTGCCGTCGCCGAGCCATACGTCCACGGTCCGACCGACGGTGTGCCGCTCCCACTCCTCGTTGACGATGATCGACCCGTCGTCGAGGTCGCTCACCTTTCCGGCGGCCAGGGGGAGGTCCGCGGTCGCGGCGAGCGGTGCGGGCTCGGCGGCACGGGCCTCGGACCTGATGAGGGCCACGCCGTCCTCCAGGACGTACACGGCGCTCGACGAGGTCGCGGAGGCCGTGGCGCCGGGGATCGTGCGGAGCCGGTGGAGTGTGTGCGCGTCGAAGCCTGTGTTCTCGGCGGGATCGTTGCTCCCGGTAGCGCCGCTGCTCGCGGTCGGGCCGGTCGACCCGGCGGGGACGACCACGAAGTCGGCCGTGGTCCGCTCGCGCGTCTCGGTGGCCTTGGCCTGGTTCAGCGTGGCGGTCGCGCCCAGGAGTGAACCCGTGAGGGCGACGGTGACCAGGACGGGCGCCGCGACGGCTGCCGTACGGCGGACTCCCGCGGCGGCGTTCTCCCGCACCAGCATCCCGCCCGCACCCGGCAGTTGGGACGGCAGCCAGGCGACCAGCCGGGTCAGCGGACGCACCAGGGCCGGCGCGAGAAGCGCGACCGCGGTGATCAGCAGCATCGGACGGCTGACGTAGGTCTTGCGGTGCAGCAGCTCGCCCGGGTCGGTGACCAGGGAAAGGGCCAACGTCACCACGGTGGCCAGCAGCAGGCCGGCACCGCACAGCAGGCGGCCCCGGGGCATCGCCCTCGCGTCCACGGAAGCCTCGCGCAGTGCTTGGGTGGGACCGATACGGCCGGCCCGCCAGGACGCGGCGATCACACCGAGCAGCGCGACGAGCAGACCTGTCCAGAAAGCCATGTGGAACGGCCACTTGGAGTCGCCGATGGTGAACCAGCCCGGTGCCAGTCCGACATCGACCGCCCAGTCGGCGAGTCGTGGGGCCCCCGTGCGCACCGACCGCACAGCCGGTGGCCGAGGCGAGTACGCCCACCAGCAGTGCCTCCGCGCACACCGTCCGGCGGATCTGGCCGGGCGTGGCTCCCGCAGTGCGCAGCAGGCCGAACTCCCGGCGCCGCTGGGCGACCGCGAAGGCGAAGGTGGACGCCACGACGAACACCGACACGAAGGCGGTGACGCCGCCGGCGGTGCCGAACAGGGCGTTCATGGCGGTGAGCGTCTCCCGGTCGCGGTCCGGGTCGGGGTCGGCGAGATGGCGGGCCTTGCCGGTGAGGACGTGGACGGACTCGCCTTTTGCTGCTTCTCGTACGTCGGTCGCGGCTGCCTCCACCACGAGCTGAGTGCTCTTCGGGGACAGCTCGGCGGCGCGGGCATCGGTGTAGAAGACGGGGTTCTCGAAGCCGAGTGAGGAAACGGTGCCGACGACCGTCACGGTGCCGTGGCGGGTGTGCAGCCGCTGTCCTGGGCGCGCCCAGTCGGCGGTGACGACTTCGGCGGGTGTGCGGGGTGCCCGGCCCGCCGTGATCTCGTACGGGGCGAAGGCGGCGGTGGACCAGGGGTGACCGATGAGGCCGCGGGGGCCGCCCACGGCGTGTACGGCGAAGGAGCGGTCCGCGATGACGGTGCCGAGTTTCTTCAGCTTGGCCACGGTCGCTTCGGGCACCGCACGCGGGTGGGCGAGCTTGCGTGTTTCACGTGAAACATGGGCGCCGGTCGAGGTCGGCACGCTCAGGGTGTTCTGGCCCTGGACCACGACCGGTGCTGTGGCGAACCGCTCGGGCCGTCTCTCCGGTGCGTCCAGTGAGGAGGCCAGGGTCAGGCCCATCACGGCGAGCAGGGCGACGCCGAGGGAGAGGGCGACGAAGGTGCCCAAGAAGGTCGACCAGCGGGTGCGGAGAGTGTGGAGGGCGATGGTCAGCACGGGTGGCCCTCCGGGCGGTCCTCGGTGCCGGGCATGGGGCGGGGAGCGGGATGGGCGGTCCGCCGGGACGGTGGTGCGTCCTCCAACTTCGCCAAGTGCGTGGCGATGTCGCTGGTGCCGGCTCCGACGAGCTCGCCGTTGAGCCGGCCGTCGACGAGGAAGACCACGCGGTCCGCATGGGACGCGGCCACCGGGTCGTGGGTGACCATGACCACCGTCTGGCTCTGGCGGTCGACCATGGAGCGCAGCAGGGTCAGTACTTCGCGGCCGGCTCGGGAGTCGAGGGCGCCGGTCGGTTCGTCGCCGAAGAGGACTTCGGGGCGGGTGACCAGGGCGCGGGCCAGGGCGACGCGCTGCTGTTGGCCGCCGGACAGCTCGGTGGGCCGGTGCCGGGCGCGCTCACCGAGGCCGACCTGCTGAAGTACCTCGCGGATCCGGGCCTTCGGTACGCGTCGGCCGGCCAGCCTGAGAGGCAGGGAGACGTTCTGCTCGGCGGTGAGCGAGGGCAGCAGATTGAACGCCTGGAAGACGAATCCGACGCGCTCACGCCGCAGCAGGGTCAGTTTGGTCTCGCTGAGCGTCGTGAGCTCGGTGCCGCCCATGGTGACCGAGCCCGAGGTGGGCCGGTCCAGGCCCGCGGCGCACTGCAGCAGGGTCGACTTGCCCGAGCCGGAGGGGCCCATGACGGCGGTGAAGGTGCCGCGGGGGAAGGCGAGGGTGACGTCGTCGAGTGCGGTCACGGTGGTGTCGTCGGGGGAGGCGCGTCTGCTGGTCCTGTTGTGTGCTGTGCGGTGTGCCCTGCTGTAGGTCCTGCCGTATGTCCTGCTGACGGATCGCAGGCTGATGGCGTCGGTGGTCATGGGTCCCCCAGTTGTCCGGTGTCGTCCCCGCGGCTGGCTTCGGTGGCTCCACGAAACCGTGCGGAGGTGCCCGGGCGCAGTGCGGCGGGACCGAGACCTGGGGTAGGGCCGGCCATACCCCGACTCCTCCGTCCAGGGCCATGGCACCGCCCCGTGTCCCGCTTCTACGGTGATCCGCATGCATCCTCGGAATGTGTGGCAGGCCATGTCCCGGCCGGGTTTTCTGCTGTCGGCGTGGCCTTGGCGCGCGGTCGGCTATCTGCTGACCGGTGCGGCGGCCGGCGTGGTCGCGCTGGTGGGGATCGTGACGCTGGCGGTGGTCGGCGGGGCGCTCACCGCCGTACTCGTGGGGCTGCCGTTGCTCGTCATGCTGGCGCTGTCCGGTGTCGTGGTTGCCCGGCTGGAGCGGCGACGACTGCGCCTGGTCGACGCGGACCCGGTGTCCGATCCGCATCGGGCACCCGCCGCCACGGGGCTGTGGGCCTGGCTGACGACGCGGCTGAAGGAGCAGGCGACCTGGCGTGAGTTCGGGTACACCCTGCTGTTCGCCGGGCTGCTCTGGCCGGTCGACGCCCTCGCGATCGCGGTCGCCCTGCTCTGCCCGGTCTCCATGGCCGCCGCCCCGCTGCTGATGGCCACGGTCGGGGACGGCCGGGAGGCGAAGGTGCTCAAGCAGTGGACGGTCACCACGTGGCCGACGGCCTTCGGGGTGGCCGTACTGGGCCTCGCGCTCCTGGCGTTGGGCCTGTACACGCTGGGGGTCGTGGCGGGTGCCCGGGCCGGGCTGACCCGGCTGCTGATCGCCTCACGCGACGGCGAGCCGGATGCCAGGGTCGTGGAACTGAGCCGTTCACGCGCGCGGTTGGTGGACGCCTTCGAGGCGGAGCGCAGGCGCATCGAACGCGATCTGCACGACGGAGCCCAACAGCGCCTGGTCGCCCTGACGATGATCCTGGGTCTCGCCCGTCTCGACGCCCCGGCCGGACCGCTCGCCGACCAGCTCGCCAAGGCCCACGACGAGGCGGGCCAGGCCCTGGCCGAACTGCGCGAGCTCATTCAGGGCATCCACCCCAAGGTCCTCGCGGACTACGGCCTGACCGCCGCCGTGGCCGATGTCGCGGACCGCTCCGTCGTCCCGGTCGACGTCGATCTGTCGGTGCCGGGACGGCTGGACCAGGCGGTGGAGGCGGCCGCCTACTTCGTGGTCTGCGAGGCCCTGGCGAACGTCGCCAAGCACAGCGGGGCGGACCGGGCCGAGGTGCGCGGTGGACACTCCCGCGGGCGGCTGCTGCTGGAGGTGCGGGACGACGGCCGCGGCGGCGCCGACGCCTCTGCGGGCAGCGGGCTGACCGGACTCGCCGACCGGGTGTCGGTCCTGGATGGCACACTCTCCCTGTCCAGTCCGCCGGGCGGTCCGACCCTGTTGCGTGTGGAGTTCCCTTGCGAGGTGACCGAGTTGGCCGAGGCGCGCGGGACGACCGGGGTGCGGGCGCAGGCGGATCGCTCCGTGTAGTGCTGGCCGAGGACAGCGTGCTGCTGCGCGAGGGGCTCATCGGCCTGCTCGGCCGCTGCGGGCACGAGGTCGTCGCGGCAGTCGGTGACGCCGAGGCACTTCTTGCCGCCGTCGAAGAACACAACCCGGACGTCGTCGTGACGGACGTCCGCATGCCGCCCGGTTTCCAGGACGAGGGGCTGCACGCGGCCGTCCGCCTGCGGGAGCGGCGCCCCGGCCTGCCGGTGCTGGTCCTCAGCCAGTACGTGCAGCGGGCGTACGCCTCCGAACTCCTCGACTCCGGAGACGGCACGGGGGTCGGCTATCTGCTCAAGGACCGGGTCGGCCAGGTCGAGCAGTTCGTCGACGCCCTGCGCGAGGTCGCGGACGGCGGCACCGTCGTGGACCCCGAAGTCGTACGGCAGCTGCTGCGCCGCCGCCGCGATCCGCTGGAGCGGCTCACCCCACGTGAACGAGAGGTGCTCGCGCTGATCGCGGAGGGCAGGTCCAACGCGGCCATCGCGCGGGAACTGGTGGTGTCCGAGGCGGCGGTCGGCAAGCACATCGGCGGCATCCTGACGAAGCTGGACCTGCCGCCGGCGGAGGAGACACACCGGCGGGTGCTGGCGGTGCTGGCGTACTTGCGGGCGTGAGGGACGCGCAGGGCTGCGTCTTTCCTCCGGGGTTTTTCCACAGGTGTGGAGTTGTCCACAGGGTCTGACGCGTTTTGGCTGGTGGTTGTACGGTCGGCACGAGTTGATGTTCTTGCGAGTCACGGGGGAGGCGGTCGGTGTGACCGAGGCCGGTGTGGAGGCGAAGGCCGGGGCGCAGGCCGGTGAGACGGCCGGCGCTGCGGCCGGGGCCCGGCGGCCCCTGGTGCGCGGCTTCGCCCAGTGGCCCGTCGAGGGCTCGCCCAAGAAGGAGGGCAAGGCTCTGCGGGAGAGCGTCCCGCGCGCTGCCCATGCCGTGCTGGACCCCGACAGCTCCCGTCCCGGCACGGTGGAGGCGGTCGAGGAGTCGAGCCGGGGCCGCATCCCCGAGCTGACCCCGCTGCGGGTGGGCCGGATGGCGGCCACGCCGTTCGCCTTCCTGCGCGGCTCGGCGGGTCTCATGGCGTACGACCTGGCCCGCACCCCGATGACCAGGATCCGCGCCCAGATCTGCGGCGACGCGCACGCGGCGAACTTCGGCCTGTACGGCGACGCCCGCGGCGACCTGGTCATCGACCTGAACGACTTCGACGAGACGGTGTACGGCCCCTGGGAGTGGGACCTCAAGCGGCTCGCCGCCTCCCTCGTCCTCGCGGGCCGGGAGATCGGCGCCGACGAGGACACCTGCCGCGCGGCGGCGCACGGCGCGGTGGGCGCCTACCGGCGCACCATGCGGCTGCTGGCCAAACTCCCGGTGCTGGACGCGTGGAACGCGATCGCGGACGAGGAGCTCGTCTCCCACACCGACGCCCATGACCTGGTCGGCACGCTGGAGCGGGTCTCGGAGAAGGCGCGGGCCAACACCAGCGGGCGCTTCGCGGCGAGGTCGACGGAGCTGACCGAGGACGGCGGCCGCCGCTTCGTGGACGCCCCGCCGGTGCTGCGCCGGGTGCCGGACGCGGAGGCCGCGGCGGTAGCCGCCTCCCTGGAGCACTACCTGACCACGCTCTCCGAGGACCGCCTTCCGCTGCTGGCCCGCCATGCGGTGCACGACGTGGCGTTCCGCGTCGTCGGCACGGGCAGCGTGGGCACACGCTCCTACGTCGTCCTGCTGCTGGACCACCGCGGTGAACCGCTGGTCCTCCAGGTCAAGGAGGCGAGGACCTCGGCGCTCGTGCCCCACCTGGTCACCGCCGGCTTCGAGGCCCCGTCGGTCGACCACGAGGGCCGCCGGGTGGTCCTGGGCCAGAAGCGGATGCAGGTCGTCAGCGACATCCTGCTGGGCTGGACGACCGTCGATGACCGCCCCTTCCAGGTCCGCCAGTTCCGCAACCGGAAGGGAAGCGTCGATCCGACCGCCCTCTCCGCCGACCAGATAGACGACTACGGCCGTATGACCGGCGCCCTCCTGGCCCGCGCCCACTCCCACAGCGCCGACCCGCGCCTCGTCTCCGGCTACTGCGGCAAGAACGACGAACTCGACGAGGCCATCGCCACCTTCGCCGTGACCTACGCCGACCGCACGGAGGCGGACCACGCGGACCTGGTGGCGGCGGTGCGGGCGGGGCGGATCGCGGGGGAGCCGGGGGTGTGAGGACACCCTCGGCGTCCACAGGGCGGAAGAGCACAGTCCAGGCCGGCCGGGCACGCCGCCGTCGGGGGCGCGGGCGACGGCCCCCGGTGGGGGCGGGGCCGGGGGGCGACCTGCCGTGGTCGTTCCGTTCGTGGCCTACGCTGTTCGGATGATGACCCCGGAAGCTGAGCGGCACGGTGGTGACACCGGTGCGGACCAGGTGGCTGCCGAGGGCGGGGGTGCGCCCCGGCCCGAGGAGCGGCTGGAGCGTGCCGTACGGGCCGCGGAGCAGGCGCTCATCGAGTACGAGATCGCGGTGGACACCTTCCGCATCGAGGTGGAGAACTTCTCCCGCCTGCACCACCAGAAGCTCGGCCCCATGTACACCCGCCTCGACGAGCTGGACGCGCAGATCGCGGAGATCCGGGCCGCCCGCACCGGCGATCCCGAGGACCGGCGCAAGGCGGACGAGGCCCGTGCCCGGGTGATGCCGATGCCCGGCGTCGAAGAGCTGTTCCACGGCTGGATGGACGGGGAGGGCCTGTTCCCCGAGGCCGAGGCGATGCTCACGGACCAGCCGGTGCGGCCTCCGCAGCGGGTGCGCCCCAGCGACGAGGCCCGCAAGCTCTACCGTGAGCTCGCCCGTAAGGCCCACCCGGACCTCGCCCAGGACGAGACCGAGCGGGCGCGGCGCGAGGAGTTCATCACCCGGGTCAACGCGGCCTACTCCCGTGGGGACGAGCCACTCCTGCGGGAACTGTCCGAGGAGTGGGCCGCCGGGCCGAAGCCCCCGGAGCAGGGGCCCACCCCCAGCGAGGAGCTCTACGCCCGTCTCGAATGGCTCGCCCAGCGCAAGGAACTGCTGTCCGTGGTCGCGCGGGAGCTGGAGGAGAGCGCGATCGGCTCGATGCTCCGGATGGCACCGGACGACCCGGACCACCTCCTGGAGGAGATCGCCGAGAAGCTCCTGGCCGACGTCTCCACACGCGAGGCGGAGCTCGCGGAGCTGCTCGTACAGGAGTGACGGGCCGCGTCCCGAGGGCGTCGGGTAGCGTCGGCCCCATGAATTTCGGTGCTGGTGTGCCCACGGTCCAGGTCACGGACCTCAAGGACGGCGATTTCCTGCTGGACGTCCGCGAGGACGACGAATGGCAGGCGGGTCACGCCGAAGGGGCGTTGCACATACCCATCAGTGAGTTCGTGGCCCGCTACGGCGAGCTGACCGAGGCCGCTCCGCAGGACGGCCGCGTCCACGTGATCTGCCGGTCCGGCGGCCGCTCGGCGCAGGTAACGATGTACCTGGCCCAGCAGGGCATCGACGCCGCGAACGTCGACGGCGGCATGCAGCTGTGGGCCGAGACGGGCCGCCCCGTGGTGACCGACGACGGCCGGCCGGGCTTCGTCCTCTAGCCTCCGGCGTTCCCGGGCGGCGGACGCTCAGTCGTCTTTGCCGCTCGGGTTGCGGTCGTAACGGCTCGCGCGGCGGGCCAGCTCGCCCGCTGCGAGGGTCGCGGCGGACACCGCGCGCGTCCAGCGTGGGCCGCCCCGGGCCGCCCACCAGACGCAGACGCATCCCGCGATGGTGAGCACGAGGATGCAGGACAGGGCGAGCACCATCATGCTCGGCCTCCTTCTGTCGGTGCGGTTCCGTCATCCTCTCAGTCGCCGATCAAGGGTTCCGCGGTTTCGCCTATCCCAGAGAATGGGCCGCCAGCAGGTCCCCCAACGCCTCCTCGTGAGCCGCCGCCGGGCCCAGCGACAGCTCCAGATGCTTGGCCCAGGCGTGGTAGCGGTGCAGGGGGTAGTCGACGTCGGCGCCGAACCCGCCGTGCAGATGCTGTGCCGTCTGCACGACCCGCCGTACCCCCTCGGAGGCCCAGATCTTCGCCACGGCGACGTCCCCCGCGACCGGCAGCGTGCACCGGGCTCCCGAAGCGATCCGCCAAGCGGCCTGCCACAGCGTGACCTCCATCGCGCGCAGGTCGATGTAACGGTCGGCGGCCTGCACGGCGACCGCCTGGAAGGTGGCGACCGGGAACCCGAACTGCTCGCGCTTGCTGGTGTATTCACTGCTCATCCGCAGCACCCGCTCGCCCAGGCCGAGCGCCAGCGCACACGTCCCCGTGGTCAGCAGATCCCGCAGCCACTCCCACGCGCCCTCGACGTCGATCACGTCCCGTGCGGCGATCCGCGCCGACTCCAGCCGCAGTTCACCCAGCCGCTCCCCGCTGGTGGAGAACTGCTCGGCCGGCACGACCCCGTCATGGACCCGGGGCACCAGCGCGAGGACGGTCCGGTCCGCGGCCGTGTGGGCGGGGACGACGACGTGGTCCGCGTCGTACGCCCACGGCACCGCCGTCTGCACACCGTCCAGGATCCAGTCGGCCCCCGCCCCCGCCCCCTCCTCCTGCCGTGCGGTGACGGCGAGTTCGGCCGGGTCATGGCCGGTGCGGCCGCTCGCGGCGACGGTCAGCACGACCTCCCCGCGCCCTGCCCGCTCCAGCAGCTCCGCCTTCAGCTCGGGACCGCCGTAAGCCTGCACGGCCGCCATGGCCGCACTGTTCTCCAACAGCGGCACCCGCGCCAGCACCTTCGCCGACTCGCGCAGCACCAGGCACAGCGCGACGGCGTCCAGACCCGCCCCGCCGTACTCCTCGGCCGACAGCAGGCTCAGCAGGTCCGCGTCGGCGAGCCTGGCCCACAGCGCGCGGTCGAACTCGTCGGCCACGGCACCCGTGGTCAGTGCCGGGGACGGCACCGCGTCCGGCGCGACGTCGGCGAACACCCCCCGCGCCGCCTCGGCCGCCGCCTGCTGCTCCTCGCTGAAGGTGAAGTCCACGGTCCCTGTCCTTCCGAAGGGTCGGCAGATCGGGTCAGCTGATCTGACGGTCCGTCAAGATAGAACAGGTTCTAGAAGAAGGGAACGGGCTCCCCCGACCTACCTGTCGAAGTCCAGCTCCACCTTCTCCGTCACCGGATGCGACTGGCACGCCAGGACATAGCCCGCCTGCGTCTCCTCCGGCTCCAGCGCGAAGTTGCGGTCCATGCGCACCTCGCCGGAGACCAGGAAGGCCCGGCAGGTCCCGCACACCCCGCCCTTGCAGGCGTAGGGCGCGTCGGACCGGTTGCGCAGCACCGTCTCCAGAAGCGACTCGCCGTCCTGGACGGGCCAGCTGCCGGCACGTCCGTCGAGCCGGGCGGTCACCGTGCTGTGCGCGGGCGCGGGGACCGGTTGCGCCGGGGCAGCCCCCGCGTCCACATGGAAGATCTCCTCGTGGATACGGGTACGGGCGACCCCGAGCTCCCGCAGCGCCTTCTCCGCGCCCTGCACCAGTCCGAACGGTCCGCACAGGAACCACCCCGCCACCCGGTCCACCGGCAGCAGCGCCGGCAGCAGTCCGGTCAGCCGCTCCCGGTCGAGCCGCCCGGACGGCAGCCCCGCCTGCTGCTCCTCCCGGGAGAGCACCGTGACCAGCTGGAAGCGCTCGGGGTGGCGGTCCTTCAGGTCGGCGACCTCCTCCAGGAACATCGTGGACGCGGAGGTGCGGTCGCTGCGGATCAGGCAGAACCGGGCCTCGGGCTCGCGCGCCAGCAGCGTCGCCACGATCGACAGCACCGGGGTGATGCCACTGCCGCCGACGATCGCCGCGTACAGACCGGGCGCCGGGTCGAGGGTGAACCGGCCGGCCGGCGTCATCACCTCCAGCTCGTCACCGACGTTGATCTCCTTGAGCGCGTACGTCGAGAAGGCCCCGCCCTCCACCAGCCGCACGCCGACCCGCAGTTCGCGAGGTCCCTCCGCGTCGGGTGCCGGGGAGCAGATCGAATAGGTCCGGCGTATCTCCCGGCCGTCGGCCGTGCGGCGCACGGCGAGATGCTGGCCGGCGGCGTGCCGGTACTCCTCGCGCAGCTCGGGCGGCACGGTGAGGGTCAGGGCCACGGAGTCGTCGGTGAGCCGGTCGACCGCGGCCACCGGGAGCGGGTGGAAGCGGGCCATCACAACTCCTTGAAGTGGTCGAACGGTTCACGGCAGTCGAGGCACCGGCGCAGCGCCTTGCACGCGGTGGAGGAGAACCGGCTGAGCAGTTCGGTGTCGGCGGAACCGCAGTGCGGGCAGAGGACAGCCTCGGCCGCCGTGTCCAGTGTCCGCGTCGGCCCGAGCCGCACCGCGACCGGCCCGGCCGCCGCCACGACGCGGGGCGGCGCTATGCCGAACTCCCGCAGCTTGCGGCGCCCTTCGGCCGTGATGTCGTCGGTCGACCAGGCGGGCGCGAGTACCGTGCGGACGGTGACCTCCCGCACGCCGTGTTCTCGCAGCACCCGCTCTATGTCCAGGGACATCGCCTCGATCGCCGGGCAGCCGGTGTACGTCGGGGTCAGCTCGACGTCGACCGAGTCCGCGTCCCGGACATGCACCGCGCGCAGCACACCCAGCTCGCGCAGGGTGAGCACGGGCAGTTCGGGGTCGGGCACCGAACCGGCGAGCGCGAACAGCTCCGTCTCCAGCGAGGTGAGCGTCACCATGACGCCCCCGGGTGACTGCGGTGCAGGTGCTGCATCTCGGCGAGCATCCGCCCGAAGGACTCGGTGTGCAGACCCTGCCGCCCCGCCCCGGCTGCCCACGCGCCGGTGCGCGGCCCTTCGGGGACGGCCAGGGTGGCCCGGCGCAGGATCTCCCCCACGGACGCGAGCCAGGCGGCCTCCATGCGCTCCCAGTCGACGTCCACTCCCTCCACCGGATGGAACATCTCGCCGGTGAACCGCCACAGCGCCTCGCACGCCCGCCGGGTCCGCCCGTGACTCTCCTCGGTGCCGTCGCCGAGCCGCAGGGTCCACTGCTCGGCGTGGTCGCGGTGATAGGCGACCTCCTTGACGGCCTTCGCGGCGAGTGGGGCGAAGGGGCCGTCGCCCGCGGCCAGTTCGGCGTAGAGCAGGTGCTGGTAGGTGGAGAAGAAGAGCTGGCGGACGATCGTGTGGGCGAAGTCGCCGTTCTCCTGCTCCACCAGCTGGAGGTTGCGGAAGGCGCGCTCCTCGCGCAGATACGCCAGTTCGTCCTCGTCGCCGGCCATGGACAGCAGCAGCCGGGCCTGGCCGAGCAGGTCCAGGGCGATGTTGGCGAGGGCGACCTCCTCCTCCAGGACGGGGGCGTGACCCGCCCACTCGCCCAGGCGGTGCGAGAGCACCAGTGCGTCGTCGCCGAGGGCCACGGCGGCCGTGGTGGGAACCGGGGAGGGCGTGGGAGCAGCCGTCGTCTCAGGTGTGCTCACAGGTGCTTCACCCCCTCCGGGATGTCGTAGAACGTCGGGTGCCGGTACGGCTTGTCGGCCGACGGCTCGAAGAACGGGTCCTTCTCGTCGGGCGAGGAGGCCGTGATCGCGGTCGAGGGGACCACCCAGATCGAGACGCCCTCGCCGCGCCGGGTGTACAGATCGCGTGCGTTGCGCAGGGCGAGCTCCGCGTCCGGGGCGTGCAGGCTGCCGGCGTGGGTGTGGGAGAGACCGCGGCGTGAGCGCACGAAAACCTCCCACAGGGGCCAGTCGGTGTTCGTCATGCGCGCGTCGCTCCTGTCTCGCCGGTGTGCTTCGCCGCGTAGGCCGCGGCCGCCTCCCGCACCCAGGCGCCCTCTTCGTGCGCCCGCCGGCGCTGGGTGATCCGCTGTTCGTTGCACGGTCCGTTGCCCTTGAGGACCTCCCGGAACTCCGTCCAGTCGATCGGGCCGAAGTCGTGGTGCCCGCGCTCCTCGTTCCACCGCAGGTCCGGGTCGGGGAGCGTGAGGCCCAAGGACTCGGCCTGGGGAACGCAGATGTCGACGAAGCGCTGGCGCAGATCGTCGTTGGAATGACGCTTGATCTTCCAGGCCATCGACTGCGCGGAGTGCGCGGACTCGTCGTCGGGCGGGCCGAACATCATCAGGGACGGCCACCACCAGCGGTCCACCGCGTCCTGGGCCATCGCGTGCTGCTCGGGCGTGCCGTTGCTCAGGGCCAGCAGCAGCTCGTACCCCTGGCGCTGGTGGAAGGACTCCTCCTTGCAGATGCGGACCATCGCTCGCGCGTACGGGCCGTAGGAGCAGCGGCACAGGGGGACCTGGTTGGTGATCGCGGCGCCGTCCACCAGCCAACCGATCGCGCCGACGTCCGCCCAGGTCAGGGTCGGGTAGTTGAAGATCGAGGAGTACTTCTGGCGACCGGAGTGGAGTTTGTCGAGGAGCTCGTCGCGGCCGGTGCCGAGGGTTTCCGCCGCGCTGTAGAGGTAGAGGCCGTGCCCCGCCTCGTCCTGGACCTTGGCCATCAGGATGGCCTTGCGGCGCAGGGAGGGCGCGCGGGTGATCCAGTTCGCCTCCGGCTGCATGCCGATGATCTCGGAGTGGGCGTGCTGCGCGATCTGGCGGACGAGGGTCGCGCGGTAGGCGTCGGGCATCCAGTCGCGCGGCTCGATGCGCTCGTCGGCGGCCACGGCTGCGTCGAAGGCGCTCTCGTACGCGGCTGTGTCGCCGACGGCGCCCTGAGCGCCGTACGTCTGTGTGCTCACCGTCTGGTGCGCGGCTGCTGTCGCCATGAGGCCCCCTCGACCTGGGCTCCGCCGGAACCTGCTCCCGACCGATCGTTCGGTTCATGCGATTCCATGGTGTGCCGGGCGCCGTAAGGTGTCAACCGCTGTGGAAAACCCACCGGGCTCCCTGTGGAAAACCTGGTCGGGAGTGAGAACGGCCACCGCGGGGCCGGTCGGAAGGGGCTGTGCGGGGCGGTCGGGCCTGAGTACCGTGCCGGTGCGACCCGCGGCGAGGTGGGTGCGGGCGCCGGCCACCGGCCGCTGCGGCCCCCTGCGGGCGGGCGGCGGTGGATGGACCGGAATCGGGAACGGGGCGGAATGGACGCGTACGACGGAGGCTCGAACGCCCGGCGACAACCGGGCGCCCCGAGCGAGCCGGGCGATGCCCCTCAGCCGGAGGGGCCGGAGGGGCCCGAGGGGGCGCTGACGCCAGGTGAGCCGGCCGCGCCGTCCCAGCCGCGGGAGGAGACCCCCGCACCGGATCGCGAGCCCGATGACGTGCCGTCGGCCGCGCCGGATCCGTACGCCGAGCCCACGGACACCCGGCCTTCCGACCCCGCTGCGATACGCCGGGCCGCAGCCCCGGCACCAGCCGAAACCGCAGCGGCCCCCGCCCCCCACCCTCACGGCGACCCCCACCGCCCTACCGGCGTCGCCGCTCTCTCCCTCCGCTATCAGATCGGTGTCGCCCTGGCGCTCGCCGTCGTGGCCGTCGCCGTCTGTGTGCACATCGGGATGGTGTTCTTGCACGTCGCGCCACAGAACACGGTGACCAAGCAGCACGGCAGGGCGGTCGACGACTGGGTCTACCCGGAGTTCGAGCAGAACTGGAAGCTCTTCGCGCCGAACCCGCTCCAGCAGGACATCGCGGTGCAGGTCCGGGCCCGGATACGCAGCGCTGACGGCGGCAGCCGTACGACCGGGTGGTACGACCTGTCCGCCGAGGACGGCCGGGCCGTGGACGGCAATCTGCTGCCCAGCCACACCCAGCAGAACGAGTTGCGGCGCTCCTGGGACCTCTTCGTCGCCACGCACGACGCCGACAACCGCCCGGTCGGCCTGCGCGGCACCCTGTCCGAGACCTATCTGCGCCGCATCGTGGCGCTGCGCCTGGAGCGCGACGACGCGACCGCGCGCGGGGACGTTCTCGTGAGCGTCCAGGTCCGTTCCAGGACCACCAACGTGCCCCCGCCGAAGTGGAGCGAGGAGAAGGTCTCGGTGCAGCCGGTCTACCGCGAGCTGCCCTGGTGGGCCGTGACGGCGGGCGACACCGAGGGGAGTGCCCGGTGAACAGAACCGCTCTGGCGGTGTCGACCGGCATCGCGCGCGTCACCGGAGCCGCCCTCGGCCCCTACCAGACCGCCATGATCCGCATCGGCTTCAGTGCGACCTGGCTGCTGTTCCTGCTGCGCGAGTTCCCGCACCGTCAGGAGCTGTACGGCCCGGACGGTCCGTGGAACTGGAACCTCGCCGAGCAGCTGATCTCGATCAACGGCGCGTTCACGGCCCTGACGTGGTCGGACGGCCAGTTCTGGTTCGAGACCGTCTATGTACTGGCCGTCCTGTCGAGCCTTCTGCTGCTGCTCGGCTGGCGCACCCGCGCGATGTCCGTGGTCTTCATGGTGGGCGTGCTCTCGCTGCAGAACCGCAGCATCTTCATGGGCGACGGCGGCGACAACGTCCTGCATCTGATGTGCATCTATCTCGTCTTCACGCGCTGCGGCCAGGTCTGGTCGCTGGACGAGCGGCGGGCCCGGCGCACGCGGGAGGCACGCGCGCGTGGGGAGCATGTCGTGGACCGGGCCGGACCGGCCCTGTGGGGCGTCCTCGGGCTCGTCCTTGCGTCGGCGGCCTTCCTGGACAAGCTGAACGGCGACTGGTTCGTCCCGGCGCTTCTGTGGGTCCTGTGGTCGGCGCAGGCCCTGTGGTGGGCGGTGGGACGGTTCGCCCGGTCCGGCCAGTCGCGGATCATGCTCGACGTCGTCTCCAACATCGTCCACAACGGTGCCCTGCTCGTGATCATGGCCGAGGCCTGTCTGATCTACGCGACGGCGGGCTGGTACAAGATCCAGGGCTCCCGTTGGCAGGACGGCACCGCCGTCTACTATCCCCTCCACCTGGAGTCCTTCTCGCCGTGGCCCGCCCTCGCCGACCTGCTGTCGGCGAACGGCGTCATGGTGATGCTGGTGACCTACGGCACGGTCGCCGTGCAGGTCGCGTTCCCGTTCACGCTGTTCAACCGGCGGGTGAAGAACATCCTGCTGGCCGCGATGATCACCGAGCACGCCGTGATCGCGGTCGTCCTCGGCCTGCCGTTCTTCTCGCTGGCGATGATCGCCGCCGACTCGGTCTTCCTGCCGACGTCCTTCCTTCGCCGACTCGGCGGCGGGGCCGCACGCGCGCGTGGCCGTCTGTGGGCGCGTTTCGCGGGCGGGGGCGGCGCGGGCGCGGGGCTGCCCGGACAGCGCGGCCCGAAGGGGCAACGGGATTCCCAGGGGCAACCGGGGCCCCAGCGGCCGGGTGCACCGAATGAGCCGGGGTCCGCGCAGGTCCCGGGGCCCGCCGGCGGCCCTGGCGACCACCCGGGTGACCCGGATAACCCCGATCACACGCACGTAGGCTTCCCCGCATGACCGGTCCCGATCCCGTGAGCCTGTGGCACCGGCTCGCCGACACCTCCGTGCTGCTCGACGGCTTCCACGCCCTCAAGCACGCCGTGCGCTTCGGGGCCGACGTCCCGGTGGCGGTCGCCGTCGACCGGGGTGCCGCGCTCGCCCTGGCCGAGGAGCTGGCGCCTGACGTACGGGACACCCTGGACGCGCTGCTGACCCAGGTCCCCGAGTCGGCGTACGCGTCGCTCGTGCCGCGTCCGCACCCGACGGCGGTGGCGGCCCTGGCCGTACGACCGTCCCGGGCCGCCCACCTCGAGAAGCTGGCGCGCACGCCGCGTACCGCCCCCGTCGTGGTCCTCGACAATCCACGCAACCTCGGCAACGCCGGGGCCGTGATCCGGCTGGCCGCGGGCTTCGGGGCGACCGGCGTGGTCACCACGGGCACGCTCGACCCCTGGCACCCGACGGTGGTTCGTGGAGGCGCGGGCCTGCACTTCGCGACCGTGGTGGAGCGCCTGACCGTCGCCGAGCTGCCGCCCGGCCCGGTGTTCGCCCTGGACCCGGAGGGCGACGACATCCGGGGCGTGAAGCTCCCGGACGACGCCGTCCTCGCCTTCGGTTCCGAGCGCAGTGGACTGTCGCCCGAACTACGCGCGCGTGCTGGTCATCTGGTGGCGCTGCCCATGCGCCCCCAGGTCTCCAGCTACAACCTGGCGA
Source organism: Streptomyces sp. SAI-127 (assembly GCF_029894425.1). Lineage (NCBI taxonomy): Bacteria > Bacillati > Actinomycetota > Actinomycetes > Kitasatosporales > Streptomycetaceae > Streptomyces > Streptomyces sp. SAI-127. The sequence goes on along the minus strand of NZ_JARXYJ010000001.1, from coordinate 5,194,580 downwards.
CGAGTGTGGCGATGACGCTCTACCACTGGAGCCTCGGCGGGGCTTAGGCCTGTCCGGCAGATCATGCCGACGTCGCGGGGTCTGGCACGCACTCCCCCAGAGGGGGTGCCCCCAGCCACGTTGTCGTCACTCTCCCCCGCTCTCGGCTTCGCTCGAGCGGGGGGACCCTCATGACCCCGCTCACCTGCACTGATCGGGCACCGTTGCTCGAAGTCGGCCTGATCCGCCGGACAGACCCTAGGCCTCCCGGCGCACCTCGACCACCCGGAACCGGTTCGCGACGAACGCCCCGTCGCACAGCGCGGCGTTCGCCGCGGGGTTGCCGCCCGATCCGTGGAAGTCGGAGAACGCGGCCGTCTGGTTGACGTAGACCCCGCCCACGAGGTTCAGCGACAGCTGGGCCGCCTCCTCCAGGCAGACCTCCTGGACGGCCTGCTCGACCTCCTCGTCGGTGGTGTACGCACCGACCGTCATGGCGCCCTTCTCGCGAATCGTCCGGCGCAGCAACGCGACCGCGTCGGAAGCCGAGTCCACCGCCACGGCGAAGGACACCGGCCCGAAGCACTCGCTCATGTAGGCGGCCTCGTCGTCCGGCTTGGCCCCGTCCAGCTTGACGACGACGGGGGTGCGCACGACCGCGCCCGGGAACTCCGGGTTGGCGATCTCCCGCGACGCCAGGGCGACTTCTCCCAGCCCCGCCGCGGCCTCCAGGCGCGCCTTCACGTCCGGGTTGACGATCGCGCCCAGCAGGGCGTTCGCGCGCGCGTCGTCGCCGAGGAGGCCTTCGACGGAGCGGGCGAGGTCGGCGACCACCTCGTCGAAGGTCTTGGGGCCCTCGTCGGTGCGGATGCCGTCCCGGGGGATCAGCAGGTTCTGCGGGGTCGTGCACATCTGGCCGCTGTACAGCGACAAGGAGAAGGCCAGGTTGGCGAGCATCCCCTTGTAGTCGCCGGCCGACTCCACGAGCACGGAGTTGACGCCGGCCTTCTCCGTGTAGACCTGCGCCTGACGGGCGTTGGCCTCCAGCCAGTCACCGAACGCCGTGGAGCCGGTGTAGTCGATGATCCGGATCTCGGGGCGCGTGGCCAGGGTCTTGGCGATGCCCTCGCCGGGGCGCTCGGCGGTGAGCGCCACCAGGTTCGGGTCGAAGCCGGCCTCGCTCAGGACGTCCCGGGCGACCTGGACCGTGAGCGCGAGCGGCAGCACCGCGCGCGGGTGGGGCTTCACCAGGACCGCGTTGCCGGTGGCCAGGGAGGCGAACAGGCCCGGATAGCCGTTCCACGTCGGGAAGGTGTTGCAGCCGATGACCAGGCCGATCCCGCGCGGGACCGGCGTGAACTGCTTGGTGAGCGCGAGCGGGTCGCGCTTGCCCTGCGGCTTGGTCCACTCCGCGGTGTCGGGTGTGCGGACCTGCTCCACGTACGCGTACGCCACCGCCTCCAGGCCGCGGTCCTGCGCGTGCGGGCCGCCGGCCTGGAACGCCATCATGAACGCCTGGCCGCTGGTGTGCATGACCGCGTGCGCGAACTCGTGCGTCCGGTCGCTGATGCGCTTGAGGATCTCCAGGCACACCACCGCGCGGATCTCCGCGCCCGCGTCCCGCCACGCCTTCTGGCCCGCCTTCATCGCGGGCAGCAGCACGTCCACGTCCGCGTGCGGGTACTCGACGCCCAGCTCGATGCCGTACGGCGAGACCTCGCCGCCCACGAAGTCGTCCGTGCCGGGCTGGCCGAGGTCGAGGCGGGTGCCCAGGAGGGCGTCGAAGGCGGCCTTGCCCGCCGCCATGTCCAGGCTGCCGTGCTCGCCGTAGGCCTTGGGGTGCTCCGGGTGCGGGGACCAGTACGCGCGGGTCCGGATCGCTTCGAGCGCCTGGTCGAGGGTGGGCCGGTGCTCGGCGATCAGCTGGTGGACGGTCAGTTCGGCGGCCATGCGGGACCAACTCCTCGTCTTTCGAACTCTTCGTCGAGCTCATGACCTGGGCAGAAACATGGGCAGGAACAGCCAGACAGAGTTAGAGTAACCGAACGATCGGTCGGGACAAGGGGGTCCGCCGCATCTGTGGAAAACCCCGTGCGGGAGGATCGCGCACATGACAGGACTCGACCTCAGCAGCCCCGTGGCAGTTGTCGGCACCGGCACCATGGGCCAGGGCATCGCCCAGGTCGCGCTGGTCGCCGGGCATCGCGTGCGGTTGTACGACGCCGCCCCCGGCCGTGCCCGGGAGGCGGCCGACGCGATCGGTGCCCGGCTGGACCGGCTCGTCGAGAAGGACCGGCTCACCGCCGCCGACCGGGACGCGGCGTGCGCCCGTCTCGCGCCCGCGGAGCACCTCACCGACCTCGCGGACTGCACCCTGGTCATCGAGGCCGTCCTGGAGCGACTGGACGTCAAGCAGCAGCTCTTCCGGGAGCTGGAGGACATCGTCGTCGAGGACTGTCTGCTCGCCACCAACACCTCCTCCCTGTCGGTGACGGCCATCGCCGGCGCCCTGCGCCACCCGGGCCGCTTCGTGGGCCTGCACTTCTTCAACCCCGCGCCGCTGCTGCCGCTGGTCGAGGTCGTCTCCGGGTTCGCCACCGACGTCTCCTCGGCCACACGCGCGTACGAGACGGCACGCGCGTGGGGCAAGACGCCGGTCGCCTGCGCCGACACCCCGGGCTTCATCGTCAACCGCATCGCGCGGCCCTTCTACGCCGAGGCGTTCGCGGTCTACGAGGCCCAGGGCGCCGAGCCCGCCACCATCGACGCGGTCCTGCGTGAGTGCGGAGGGTTCAAGATGGGCCCGTTCGAACTGACCGACCTGATCGGGCAGGACGTCAACGAGTCCGTGACGCACTCCGTGTGGCGGGCCTTCTTCCAGGACGTGCGCTTCACGCCCTCGCTGGCCCAGCAGCGTCTGGTCGAGTCGGGCCGGCTCGGCCGCAAGAGCGGACAGGGCTGGTACGACTACACGGACGGCGCCGAGCGCGACGAGCCGCACACCGCGGAGCGGGCCCAGGCGCCCGCGTACGTCGTCGCCGAGGGCGACCTGGGGCCCGCGTCCGAACTGCTCGCCCTGATCCGTGAGGCGGGCATTCCGGTCCGCGAGGACGAGGAGGACCACGGCACCCGGCTGGTCATGCCGAGCGGCGGACAGCTCGCCCTCGCCGACGGGCAGACCTCGGTGGAGTTCCGGGACGTCGTCTACTTCGACCTGGCCCTCGACTACCGCAGGGCCACGCGCATCGCGCTGTCCGCCTCCCAGGACACCTCGCAGCAGACCCTCACCGAGGCCGTCGGGCTCTTCCAGGCGCTCGGCAAGGACGTCAGCGTCATCGGTGACGTGCCCGGCATGATCGTCGCGCGCACGGTCGCCCGCATCGTCGACCTCGCGCACGACGCCGTCGCCAAGGGCGTGGCCACCCAGGAGGACATCGACACCGCTATGCGGCTCGGGGTGAACTATCCCCTCGGCCCGTTCGAGTGGAGCCGCAGGCTCGGCCGCAACTGGGCGTACGCCCTCCTCGACGACCTGCACATGCGTGACCCCTCCGGGCGGTACGCGCCCTCGCTCGCGCTGTACCGCCACGCTTACGCCTCCGACAAGCGGGAGGGCAGCACCTCATGACGACCGCCAAGCGGGACACGTACACCCCGGAGACGCTGCTGTCCGTCGCCGTGCAGATCTTCAACGAGCGCGGCTACGACGGAACCTCCATGGAGCACCTCTCCAAGGCGGCCGGTATCTCCAAGTCGTCGATCTACCACCATGTGTCCGGCAAGGAGGAGCTCCTGCGCCGGGCCGTCAGCCGGGCCCTGGACGGCCTCTTCGAGATCCTCGACGAGGAGCACGCGCGCGTGGGCCGTGCCTCCGCCCGCCTGGAGTACGTCGTGCGGCGCATGGTCGAGGTGCTGATCGCCGAACTGCCGTACGTCACCCTGCTGCTGCGCGTGCGCGGCAACACCGGCACCGAGCGCTGGGCCCTGGAGCGCCGCCGTGACTTCGACCACCGGGTCGCCGAGCTGCTGAAGGCGGCGGCCGCGGACGGCGACGTACGCGGCGACGTGGAGGTACGCCTCGCGACCCGCCTGGTCTTCGGCATGATCAACTCCATCGTGGAGTGGTACCGCCCGGACGGGCGAGGGATGAACGAGCGCGAAGTCGCCGACGCAGTGGTGCAGTTGGTGTTCTCCGGGCTGCGCGAACAGCCCTGAGGTCAGCCCTGCGGTTCCAGGTCCTCCTCCTCGAAGACCAGGAGGGTGCGGGTGCTGAGGACCTCCGGGATCGCCTGGAGGCGGGTCAGGACCAGCTCGCGCAGGGATCTGTTGTCGGGTGTGTGGACGAGGAGCAGCACGTCGAAGTCCCCGCCGACCAGAGCGATGTGGGAGGCCCCGGGCAGCTGTCTGAGCTGTTCGCGCACCGTTCGCCAGGAGTTCTGGACGATCTTCAGAGTGATGTACGCCGAGGTGCCCTGGCCGGCGCGCTCGTGGTTGACGCGGGCCCCGAAGCCGCGGATGACGCCGTCCTCGACGAGCCGGTTGATCCGCGCATAGGCGTTGGCGCGCGAGACATGGACCCGTTCGGCGACCGATCTTATCGACGCGCGGCCGTCCGCCTGGAGCATCTGGAGGATGTCCTGATCGATGGCGTCGAGCGGACGCGGGGGCGGGAGGGGGACGCCGCTCTCCGGGCCTTCGGCCATTTGTTCAGATGCCATGTCCCCCCGCCTCCCTGTCATGGACGTACTGCGTTCATTGGAGGCTGTGGAGAACCGTTTGTCCACAGCCTGAGGGGGCCGGTAGCCAAAATGTGCCGACGACCGAACAATCGGTAGGTGAGGCGCCTCACACACCCGTGGTGCGCCACCAGCCGCTCCCACGAGGAGGTGCCGTCATGACGGTCATGGAGCAGCGGGGCGCTTACCGGCCATCGCCGCCGCCCGCATGGCAGCCCCGCACGGATCCCGCGCCCCTGCTGCCCGACGCGGAGCCACGACGCGTCCTCGGCACCGACGCGGCCGCGAAGGCCGACCCGGCCCTGCTGCGCCGCCTGTACGCCGAGCTGGTGCGCGGTCGCCGCTACAACACGCAGGCCACCGCACTCACCAAACAGGGCCGCCTCGCCGTCTACCCGTCCAGCACCGGACAGGAGGCCTGCGAGATCGCCGCCGCGCTGGCCCTGCAGGACCGCGACTGGCTCTTCCCCAGCTACCGCGACACCCTCGCCGCCGTCGCCCGCGGCCTGGACCCCGTCCAGGCGCTGACCCTCCTGCGCGGCGACTGGCACACCGGCTACGACCCGCGTGAACACCGCGTGGCCCCCCTGTGCACCCCGCTCGCCACCCAGCTCCCGCACGCCGTCGGACTCGCGCACGCCGCCCGCCTCAAGGGCGACGACGTGGTCGCGCTCGCCATGGTCGGCGACGGCGGCACCAGCGAGGGCGACTTCCACGAGGCGCTGAACTTCGCCGCCGTCTGGCAGGCCCCGGTGGTCTTCCTGGTCCAGAACAACGGTTTCGCGATCTCCGTCCCGCTCGCCAAGCAGACCGCGGCCCCGTCGCTGGCCCACAAGGCCGTCGGCTACGGCATGCCGGGGCGACTGGTCGACGGCAACGACGCGGCCGCCGTGCACGAGGTCCTCACCGCCGCCGTACACCACGCGCGCGCGGGCGGCGGACCCACCCTGGTGGAGGCGATCACCTACCGCGTGGACGCCCACACCAACGCCGACGACGCGACCCGCTACCGCGGCGACGCCGAGGTCGAGACCTGGCGCGGGCACGACCCGATCGCCCTCCTGGAGCACGAACTGACCGAGCGCGGCCTGATCGACGAGGCCGGCATCGAGGCCGTGCGCCAGGACGCCGAGGAGTTCGCCGCCGGGCTGCGCGAGCGCATGAACCAGGACCCGGTCCTCGACCCCATGGACCTGTTCGCCCACGTCTATGCCGAGCCCACCCCGCAACTGCGCGAGCAGCAGGCCCAGCTGCGCGCCGAGCTCGAAGCCGAGCACGACTCTCACGGGGGTACGCGCCGATGACCACCGTCGCCCTCAAGCCGGCCACCATGGCGCAGGCCCTCACGCGCGCGCTGCGCGACGCGATGGCGGCCGACCCCACCGTGCACGTCATGGGCGAGGACGTCGGCACCCTCGGCGGTGTCTTCCGGGTCACCGACGGGCTCGCCAAGGAGTTCGGCGAGGACCGCTGCACGGACACCCCGCTCGCCGAGGCGGGCATCCTCGGCACGGCCGTCGGCATGGCGATGTACGGGCTGAGGCCGGTCGTGGAGATGCAGTTCGACGCCTTCGCGTACCCGGCGTTCGAGCAGTTGATCAGCCATGTGGCGAAGATGCGCAACCGCACACGCGGGGCGATGCCGCTCCCGATCACCATCCGCGTCCCCTACGGCGGGGGCATCGGCGGGGTCGAGCACCACAGCGACTCCTCCGAGGCCTACTACATGGCGACGCCGGGACTCCACGTCGTCACGCCCGCGACCGTCGCCGACGCCTACGGCCTGATGCGCGCCGCCATCGCCTCCGACGACCCGGTCGTCGTCCTGGAGCCCAAGCGGCTGTACTGGTCGAAGGACACCTGGAACCCGGACGACCCCCAGACCGTTGAACCGATAGGCCGCGCGGTGGTGCGGCGCTCGGGCCGGAGCGCCACACTCATCACGTACGGCCCGTCGGTACCCGTGTGCCTCGAAGCCGCCGAGGCCGCGCGGGAGGAGGGGTGGGACCTCGAAGTCGTCGACCTGCGCTCACTGGTGCCGTTCGACGACGACACGGTCTCGGCCTCGGTACGGCGGACCGGGCGGGCGGTCGTCGTGCACGAGTCGGGCGGGTTCGGCGGACCGGGCGGGGAGATCGCGGCCCGGGTCACGGAGCGCTGCTTCCACCATCTGGAGGCGCCGGTGCTGCGCGTGGCCGGGTTCGACATTCCCTATCCGCCGCCGATGCTGGAGCGTCATCACCTGCCCGGCGTGGACCGGATCCTGGACGCCGTGGGGCGTCTGCAGTGGGAGGCGGAGAGCTGATGGCGCAGGTGCTGGAGTTCAGGCTGCCGGATCTCGGCGAGGGCCTGACCGAGGCGGAGATCGTCCGCTGGCTGGTGGAGGTCGGCGACGTCGTCGCGGTCGACCAGCCGGTCGTCGAGGTCGAGACGGCCAAGGCGATGGTCGACGTCCCGTGCCCCTACGCCGGCGTCGTCACGGCCCGTTTCGGCGAGGAGGGCAGCGAGCTCCCGGTGGGGGCACCCCTGATCACGGTGGCGGTCGGAGCGGCGGCCTCCGACGGTTCGACGGCGGACTCCGGAGGTTCGGCGGGGGGCTCGGGCAACGTACTTGTCGGGTACGGCACCTCGGAGGCACCCGCGCGGCGGCGGAGGGTACGGCCGGCACCCGCCGTGCCCGCGGCCGCGAACGGCCGGAGCATCGCCTCCCCGCCCGGGGCGCCGGACGACGGGCCCCGGGCACAGACAGTCGGACAGGACGCGTCCGGGGCGGTGGCGACCGCAAGGGTGGACGAGTCCGGGGCGACCGGTCGGGCCGGTGCGCCCGAGGCCGTGGTGGACGGGCCCGTTCCCGTGATCTCACCCCTGGTGCGCCGTCTCGCGCGTGAGAACGGCCTCGACCTCAAGGAGCTCACCGGCTCCGGCCCCGACGGTCTGATCCTGCGGGCGGACGTCGAGTACGCCCTGCGGGCCGCCGCCGCACAGACGCGTACGGCACCCGTGCCGGCCGCCACTCCGGCGACAGCCCCTGCGACCACCCCCAAAGGGACCCGCGTCCCCCTCAAGGGCGTCCGGGGCGCCGTGGCCGACAAGCTCTCGCGGAGTCGGACCGAGATCCCCGACGCCACCTGCTGGGTGGACGCCGACGCGACGGAACTCATGCGCGCGCGTGCCGCGATGAACGCGACCGGCGCTCCGAAGATCTCCCTGCTCGCGCTGCTCGCCCGGATCTGCACCGCCGCCCTCGCCCGCTTCCCCGAGCTCAACTCCACCGTGGACATGGCGGCCAGGGAGATCGTCCGGCTGGACGCCGTGCATCTGGGGTTCGCCGCGCAGACCGAGCGGGGACTGGTCGTGCCGGTCGTCAAGGACGCACACACGCGTGACGCCGAGGCCCTGTCCGCGGAGTTCGCCCGGCTGACCGAGGCGGCCCGCACCGGCACCCTCACCCCCGCGGAACTCACGGGCGGCACCTTCACGCTGAACAACTACGGCGTGTTCGGCGTCGACGGCTCCACGCCGATCATCAACCACCCCGAGGCCGCCATGCTCGGCGTCGGCCGCATCGTCCCCAAGCCGTGGGTGCACGAGGGCGAGCTGGCGGTGCGCCAGGTCGTCCAGCTCTCCCTCACCTTCGACCACCGGGTGTGCGACGGCGGCACCGCGGGCGGCTTCCTGCGGTATGTGGCGGACTGCGTGGAACAGCCGGCGGTCCTGCTGCGCACCCTGTGACCGCGGCGCCGGCACATCGCGGTCGCGGCGCCGTACCCGCACGGCGCGATCGCGGCGCCGCCGCACGTTCCCTGTGATCGCGGCGGCCCGCATACTCGGGGGGTGACCTCGTACGAGCCCTCGCGCGACCAAGGCGCCGGTCCGGTGTACGACGTGGTCGTGCTCGCCGGGGGTGCCGCCCGGCGGCTCGGCGGCGCGGACAAGCCCGGTGTGCGGGTGGGCGGACGCGCCCTGCTCGACCGCGTCCTCGCCGCCTGCGCCGACGCGGGCACCACCGTCGTCGTCGCCGACCCCCGCCCCACCGCCCGGCCGGTGACCTGGGCTCGCGAGGACCCGCCCGGCGGCGGCCCGCTGGCCGCCCTGGACGCCGGCCTGCGGCACACCACGGCGCGGTACGTCCTGGTGCTCTCCGCCGACCTGCCCTTCCTCCAGGAGGGCACCGCACGGCTGCTGCTGACCGTTCTGCGCACGGGCGGCGCCGACGGCGTGCTGCTCACCGACGCCGACGGACGCGACCAGCCGCTCGTGGCCGCGTACCGCGCGACCTCGCTGCGCCATGGGCTCACCGCGCTCACCAAGGAGCACGGCGCTCTCACCGGCCTTCCACTGCGCCGGCTCACCGCCGCGCTCGACCTCACCCGCGTCCCCGACCCCGTCGCGTCCTTCGACTGCGACACCTGGGACGACATCGCCACCGCCAGGGCACGCATCAGGGAGCATGGGCACGTGTTGGATGAATGGATTTCCGCAGTCAAGGACGAACTGGGCATCGACCTCGACGTCGACACCGGCGTGCTGCTCGACCTCGCCCGTGACGCCGCGCACGGCGTGGCCAGGCCCGCGGCACCGCTGACCACCTTCCTCGTCGGCTACGCCGCCGCGCGGGCAGGCGGAGGTTCCGAGGCGGTCGCCGAGGCCTCCCGCAAGGCCGCGGCCCTGGCCCTGCGCTGGGCCGACGAGACCGACGGCGACACCGCCGCCACGCCCGACGGGGACCCCGAGACCCGCCCGGACGCCGGATGACCGCCCGGTCCCTGCGGAGCGGCGAGGACGCCGACGAGTTCGACGTCGAGGAGGCGCTGGCGCTGGTGAAGGAAGACAACGGTGCCGCCCACCGTGCCCCGGCACCCCCGCCGCAGGCCTCCGGCGCGTCCGCACGGGACGCCCACCACAAGGCGACTGCCTGGACCGAGGCCCGCGCCACGGCCGCCCGGGCCGCCCGTGCCGTGACCCGCAGCGCCCGCCGCGCCCCCGTCTCCGTACGGCTCGAGGACGCCCTCGGCCTCACCCTGGCCGCTCCCCTCGACGCCCTCACCGACCTCCCCTCCTTCAACACCTCGGCCATGGACGGCTGGGCGGTCGCGGGACCCGGACCCTGGGCCGTACGGGACGAGGGCGTGCTGGCCGGACACGCCGAGCCCGCGCCTCTCACCGACGGCGAGGCGGCCCGGATCGCCACCGGCGCCCGTATCCCCCCGGACACCACCGCCGTCCTGCGCAGCGAGCACGGACAGACCGACGAGAAGGGCAGGCTGCACGCCACCCGGGAGGTCGTCCACGGCCAGGACATCCGTCCGCGCGGACAGGAGTGCCGTAGTGGCGACCAGCTCCTGCCGCCCGGCGCCCTCGTCACCCCGGCCGTCCTCGGTCTTGCCGCGGCGGCTGGATACGACACCCTCGCCGCTGTCCCCCGCCCCCGCGTCGAAGTCCTCGTCCTCGGCGACGAGTTGCTCACCGAGGGTGCTCCGCGCGACGGCCTGATCCGGGACGCGCTCGGGCCGATGCTCCCGCCCTGGCTGCGCGCGCTCGGCGCCGAGGTCACCGCCGTACGCCGGCTCGGTGACTCCGCCGCGGCCCTGCGCAAGGCCGTCACCGGCTCCGACGCCGACGTGATCGTCACGACCGGCGGCACCGCGGCCGGACCCGTCGACCACGTCCACCCCGTCCTTGGCCGTATCGGCGCCGAACTCCTGGTCGACGGCGTCAAGGTGCGTCCCGGCCACCCCATGCTGCTGGCCCGCACCAAGGAGAACCAGCACCTCGTCGGCCTGCCCGGCAATCCCCTGGCGGCGGTCTCCGGCCTGCTCACGCTCGCCGAGCCGCTGCTGCGCACCCTGGCCGCCCGCCCGGCCCCGGAGCCGTACACGCTGCCCCTGAGGGACGAGGCCCACGGTCATCCGTACGACACCCGGCTGGTCCCGGTCGTCCTGCGCGGGGACAGCGCGGTTCCGCTGCACTACAACGGCCCGGCCATGCTGCGGGGCATCGCGGCCGCCGACGCCCTCGCCGTCGTACCGCCCGGGGGCGCCCGGCCCGGGCAGGAGGCCGAACTGCTCGATCTGCCCTGGGCGTCCGCCGGAATCGGGGTGTGTTTCACGTGAAACTTCCGGGCCATGACGCGATCGCCCGCCAGGCGGACGAGCATCTCGTGACCCACAAGGTGAAGTTGCCGCGCAAGGTGGTGGAGCACCCGTTCCGCCAGGTCGCCAAACGGGTGCTGATGGCCCTGCTGGTCCTCGCGGCGACCGCCCTGATCGTCTACGCCGACCGTGACGGCTACAACGACAACTCCGACCAGTCCGTCGACTTCCTCGACGCCTGGTACTACGCGACGGTCACCCTCTCCACCACGGGGTACGGCGACATCACCCCGGTCAGCGATGCCGCTCGGCTCACCAACATCTTCGTCGTCACGCCCCTGCGTGTGCTGTTCCTGATCATCCTGGTCGGCACGACGCTCGAAGTCCTCACCGAACGCACCCGGGAGGAGTGGCGGCTCAACCGCTGGAGGTCCACCTTGCGCGACCACACCGTCGTCGTCGGCTTCGGCACCAAGGGCCGGTCGGCGATCCAGACCGTCTGCGCGACGGGTCTGAAGAAGGAGCAGGTCGTGGTGGTCGACCCCAGCGGCAAGGCGATCGACGCCGCGACCGCCGACGGCTATGCGGGGATCGTCGGGGACGCCACCCGCAGTGAGGTGCTCATGCGCGCCGAGGTGCACAGGGCGCGGAAGATCATCATCGCCACCCAGCGCGACGACACGGCCGTCCTCGTGACCCTGACCGCCCGGCAGCTCAACAAGGGCGCCAAGATCGTGGCCGCTGTGCGCGAGGAGGAGAACGCGCCGCTGCTCAAGCAGTCCGGTGCCGACGCGGTCATCACCAGCGCCAGTGCGGCCGGCCGGCTCCTCGGTCTTTCGGTGCTCAGCCCCGCCGCAGGCATGGTGATGGAGGACCTCATCCAGCAGGGCAGCGGGCTCGACCTCGTCGAACGGCCCGTCATAAAGGCGGAGGTGGGAAGGGTTCCGAGGGATACGGAAGACCTCGTGGTGAGTGTTCTGCGCGGGCACCGGGTGCTCGGCTACGACGATCCGGCCATCGGGACCCTGGAGCTGACGGACCGGCTGATCACGATCGTGCGCGCGACGCCGGGCACCCAGGTGGCACCCGACGCGCGCCCGCTGCCTCCGATGCCCTCGCAATGATCACTTGCGGTTGTAGAGCCGCATGGTGACCGGGCCGAAGACCGCGACGAACAGGCCCGCCCAGCCCAGCGACCAGGCGATCTCGTCGGCGGGCCAGTCGCCCGCCATCAAGCCGCGCACGGCCGAGGACAGATGGGTGATCGGGCTGTTGTTGACGAAGGCCTGGAGCCAGCCCGGCATCGTGCGAGGGTCGACGAAGACGTTGGACAGGAAGGTCAGCGGGAAGATCACCATCATGCTGACGCCCATCACCGACTTCTCGGTGCGCAGCAGCAGCCCGAACATCGTCCAGATCCACGAGAAGGCGAACGAGAAGACGACGAGCAGGGCGATCCCGGCGACCACACCACCGACGCCGCCGTCCGGGCGGTAGCCGAGGATCACACCGACGGTGAGCATCACGACGGACGCGATCGTGTAGCGCAGGGCATCGCCGAGCAGATAGCCGACCATCACCGACGGCCGCCAGATCGGCAGCGTGCGGAACCGGTCGAAGACGCCCTTCTCGATGTCGGTGTTCACCGAGACACCGGTGTACATCGTGATCATCACGACCGACATCACCAGGATGCCCGGCAGCAGGAACTGGATGTACTCCTTCGGGGACCCGGCCAGGGCGCCCCCGAACAGGTACGTGTACATCAGCACCATCATGATCGGGAACGCGGTGACGTCGAAGAGCTGCTCCGGTACATGCTTGATCTTGAGGATCGCCCGCCAGCCGAAGGTCAGCGAGGCCGACAGGGCGCTCGGGCGCGGCGGACGCTCCCCGGTGACCAGCAGTGCGGCCAGCGACTCCGCGCTGACGGGGGCCAGGTCCTGGGCCTCGGTCTGTGTCGCGGTGCTCATGCCGCCACCTCGTCCTTGTCGTCGCGGGCGTCGCGGGCGTCGCGGGCGTCGTGCGTGTCGTGTCCGGTGAGGGCGAGGAAGACCTCGTCCAGGCTGGGCTGACCCAGCGAGAAGTTGTCGACGGTGATCCCGGTGCGGGCCAGTTCGGCGAGGGCGCGCGAGGCCTGTTCGGCGGCTGTGTCACCGGTCGCCGAGCCGAGCCGGGCCGTCAGTGCGACCGAGTCGGGTTCCAGCTGCACCTGGGCGTCCAGGGCCCGTCGTAGGATCTCCGCCGCCTCGGGCCGCTGCCCGCCGTCCCTGAGACGCAGATGTACGGTCCCGGCGCCCACCGAGGCCTTCAGCTCGCCCTTCGTGCCCTCGGCGATCACCCGGCCGCGGTCGATGACGGCGATCCGGGAGGCCAACTGGTCGGCCTCGTCCAGATACTGCGTGGTCAGCAGCACGGTGGTGCCCTGGGCGACGACCGCGCGCACGATGTCCCAGACCTGGTTGCGGCTGCGCGGATCGAGGCCGGTGGTCGGCTCGTCCAGGAAGAGCAGTTCCGGTGTGTTGAGGATGGACGCGGCGATGTCGATACGGCGCCGCATGCCGCCGGAGTAGTGCTTGACCTGCTTCCCGGCCGCGTCCGAAAGACCGAAGGCCTCCAGGAGCTGCCCGGCACGCTCGCGTGCGGCCTTCTTGTGGTGGCCGAGGAGGCGGCCCAGCAGGACCAGGTTCTCGGTGCCGGTGAGGTCCTCGTCGACGGAGGCGTACTGGCCGGTGAGGCTGACCCGGCCGCGGACCTCCTCGGCCTCGCGGACGACGTCGTGGCCGAAGACGTGGGCCTCGCCGTCGTCGGGCCTGAGCAGCGTGGCGAGCATCTTCACGGTGGTGGTCTTGCCGGCGCCGTTCGGGCCGAGGACGCCGTAGACCGTGCCGGCCGGCACGGCGAGGTCGACTCCGTCGACGGCCCTGGTCTCGCCGAACGTCTTCACCAGGCCCGCCGTTTCGATGGCCAGGGCTGACGTGTGCTGGCTCATGGTGGGATGTCCTTCCGCGTACTTGGGCTACGCATGGGGAGACCTTTACCGTCGCGCAAACTCATCGGTGGTGCACAGCGAATTTCGGCAGACCGGTCCAAGGACGGAGACCGCATGGGACCGCGGACCGAGCAGCGGCGGGGGCCGAGGGAGCGCGGAGCGCGAGGAGTAGCGTCGGGCGCATGCATGCGATCACGATTCCCGAACCCGGTGGGCCCGAGGCGCTGATCTGGAGCGAGGTGCCGGATGCGGTGGCCGGCGAGGGCGAGGTGCTGGTCGAGGTGGTGGCCGGCGCCGTCAACCGCGCCGACATCCTGCAACGACAGGGCTTCTACAACCCCCCGCCCGGCGCCTCCCCCTATCCCGGCCTGGAATGCTCCGGGCGGATCGCCGAGATCGGCCCCGGCGTCTCCGGCTGGGCCGTCGGCGACGAGGTGTGCGCGCTGCTCGCGGGCGGCGGCTACGCCGAGAAGGTCGCCGTACCGGCCGGACAGCTGCTGCCCGTGCCCAAGGGCCTCGACCTGCGGCGCGCGGCCGCGCTGCCCGAGGTGGTCTGCACGGTCTGGTCGAACGTCTTCATGGTCGCCCACCTGCGCCCCGGCGAGACACTGCTGGTGCACGGCGGCTCCAGCGGCATCGGCACGATGGCGATCCAGCTCGCCAAGGCCGTGGGCGCCAAGGTCGCGGTGACCGCGGGCACGCCGGAGAAGCTGGAGCGCTGTGCCGAGCTCGGCGCGGACATCCTGATCAACTACCGGGAACAGGACTTCGTCGAAGAGGTCAGGAAGGCCACCGACGGAGCGGGCGCCGACGTCATCCTCGACAACATGGGCGCGAAGTACCTCGACCGCAACGTCACGGCACTCGCCGTCAACGGACGGCTCGCGATCATCGGCATGCAGGGCGGCATCAAGGGCGAGCTGAACATCGCCACGCTGCTGAACAAGCGCGCCGCGATCAGCGCGACCTCGCTGCGGGCGCGGCCGCTGGAGGAGAAGACGGCGATCGTGGCGGCCGTACGCGAGCATGTGTGGCCACTGCTGGACGCCGGGCACATCCGTCCCGTCGTCGACCGTGAGCTGCCGATGAGCGACGCGGCCGCCGCGCACCGGGTCGTCGAGGAGAGCGGCCACATCGGCAAGGTCCTGCTGGTCGCGCCGTAGACGTTCCGGCTTTCCTGCCATCCGGTACGGCCCTACCCGCGCCGCACCCGCAGCGCGAACAGGCCGAGCGCGAGCCCCAGCCCGACCAGCACCAGCCCGGTGCCGAGCGGCAGGATGAACACCTTGGGCGCGGCAGCGGGCTGCTGCGCGGGTCGTGACGGGGCCACGGCGGTCCGCTGGGGCGGCTCCGACACGGTGGTGAGGTCACCGTCCCCGGCATCCGTCTCCCCGGAATCGGTGCCCCCGGAGTCCGTGCCGTCGGCGTCCGCGTCCTCCTCCTCCGCAGGCTCCTCCCGCCGCCCCGGCCGCTCCCGCCCCTCACCTGCACGGCTTCCGGCGCGGGACGGCGTGGCGGCCGAGGGGGAGGGAGCGAGGGAGGCCGAGGGCGAGGCGCGCTCCGGGCCGTGGCCCCGCCGGGAATCCGAGGGGTCGGCGGGCGAGGAGGGCGCCGGGCTCGTGGCGGGGTGCCGCCGTCCGTCAGCCGCCACCGCGCTCGAAGGGGTGTCGGAGGGGGAGGCCGACGAGCTCGGGGCGGTGCGCGGCGGGGTCCCGGTGGCGAGGGACCAGTCGGTCCTCCGTAGCGGCTGGTGGGCTGGTAGCCAGCCAGGCGACCGCGAGTCGGTCAAGGAGGGCGACGGGCTCGCGGCACCGCGCGGGCGCCCCGAGTCCGTCGGGCCCGCTGAGGAGAGGGGCCGCAACTCGGCGCCGTAGGCCTGAGGTGTCCCGTACGGCCGGCCGGCCTGCGGCAGGACGACGATGCACGAGCCCACCACGATCGCCAGTACCGTCGCACGTAGCCAGGGAGTCACGGGACAAGCCTGACATTCAGTAAGAAGACCGGCATTCCGTGCGGCGCCATGGGAGCGATCCGCTCTTCGGACGGTGGATCAGCGCATAGCGGGGGCACCTCATTGGTGAGGTGTACGGGTGCGAGAGAATGGCCGCATGGAGATGCCGAGGAACGAAGGTTCGCCGGAAAGTCCCCAGATCCTGGTCGTGGGCCAGGACGGGATGGCGCTGGGCGGCGGGGGTGACGACGACTCCCGCGAGGTTCCGGTCACGGAGATGGTCGAGCAGCCCGCGAAGGTCATGCGGATCGGCAGCATGATCAAGCAGCTGCTCGAAGAGGTGCGCGCGGCTCCTCTCGACGAGGCCAGCCGGGCGCGGCTCAAGGAGATCCACTCCAGCTCGGTGAAGGAGCTGGAGGACGGTCTGGCCCCCGAACTCGTGGAGGAGCTGGAGCGGCTCTCCCTGCCCTTCAACGACGACGTGACCCCGAGTGATGCGGAACTGCGCATCGCCCAGGCCCAGTTGGTGGGCTGGCTCGAGGGTCTCTTCCACGGGATCCAGACCACGCTGTTCGCCCAGCAGATGGCCGCGCGGGCCCAGCTGGAGCAGATGCGCCGCGCGCTGCCCCCGGGCGTCGGCGGCAACGAGGATGGTGTCGACCCGCGCGCCGGCGGCCGCTCGGGCGGGCCGTACCTGTAACCCCCGACCTGTGAAGGGCCCGGCAGCCGACGCTGCCGGGCCCTTCATGTCGCCGGTGGGAAACGCTCGTTCGGGTTCTTCTTCCGGGGGAGGTCCGTGCCAGGTCGGCGTGCCGGTGACCGGCGGGCGTGACCTTGGCCACGGAGTCCCGTTCCGGGGCCGCCCGTCCCCGCGGACGCGAGGTGCCCGTTCCGTGACCGTACGCGAAAGAAAGGTCGCACCGGCGTTACAGGTGCCCTACGGCCGGTACACAGAATTTGCACGCCGAGACGTAGTACAGGTTTGATGGCCGGTCCGTCTCGGGCCGGTCCCCGGGCTCATCCCGGACCGGCGGCTTGCGCGAAGGCTGTAGCGTGGCCGACGGAGACCGTGACAACACCGCGCGCACCGCGGGCAGAAACGACGGCGAGGACCGATGGCACAGCAGCAGCGCGCTCAGGGCCCGTCCGACCCCGAGGCGACTGGCGGCGGAATGTCAGATGCGCCGGAGCTGTGGGGTAACGGCGGACTGGTGGGGGACGGCCGATATCGGCTGACCCGCAGACTCGGCCGGGGTGGTATGGCCGAGGTGTTCGCGGCCGAGGACGTACGGCTCGGCCGCACCGTGGCGGTCAAGCTGCTGCGCGCCGACCTCGCCGAGGACCCGACCTCCAAAGCCCGCTTCACGCGCGAGGCCCAGTCCGTGGCCGGCCTCAACCACCACGCGATCGTCGCCGTGTACGACTCCGGCGAGGACTATGTGGGCGGCCAGTCGGTGCCGTACATCGTCATGGAGATCGTCGAGGGCCGGACGATCCGGGATCTGCTGCTCAACGCCGAGGCGCCCGGTCCCGAGCAGGCTCTGATCATCGTCTCCGGGGTCCTGGAGGCGCTCGCCTACTCGCACCAGCACGGCATCGTGCACCGCGACATCAAGCCGGCGAACGTGATCATCACGCACAACGGCGCCGTCAAGGTCATGGACTTCGGCATCGCCCGCGCCCTGCACGGCGCGTCCACGACGATGACGCAGACCGGCATGGTCATGGGCACCCCGCAGTACCTCTCCCCGGAGCAGGCCCTCGGCAAGGCGGTCGACCACCGCTCCGACCTGTACGCCACGGGGTGTCTGCTGTACGAACTCCTCGCGCTGCGGCCGCCGTTCACGGGTGAGACCCCGCTCTCCGTCGTCTACCAGCACGTCCAGGACATCCCGACGCCTCCGTCGCAGGTCTCCGACGCCGTCCCGCCGGAGCTCGACGGTCTGGTCATGCGCTCGCTCGCCAAGGAGCCGGACGACCGTTTCCAGACGGCCGAGGAGATGCGCGGGCTCGTCCAGTACGGCCTGCAGATGTTGTACGACCAGGGCGGCCACACCGGCACCTGGAACACCGGCCCGGTGACGGCGCACGACGGCCGCGGCACGCCCTCCGCGGGCTTCGCGAGCACCAGCGTGCTGCCGCACTCCGGCGACTCCTCCGGCACCACCCAGATTCCGCAGCCGATCCTGCCCTCCGGTTACAGCGGCGGGGACGACGGCGGCTTCGAAGGACACGGCAACCGGGGCAGCGGCCGCGGCAAGCTGTGGATCCTCGCCGTCCTCGCGGTGATCGCCGTCGCGGCGGGCGTCGCCCTGGCGCTCAACGGCGGCGGCGGCGGAGGCGGTGGGGGCACCGGCACCTCCGTGACGCCGACCACCTCGCAGAGCACCGAGGACCAGACGGCCAGCGAGACGCCGAGCGAGGAGCCGACCGAAGAGCAGACCGACACGTCCACGGACGACAGCGGCAGCTCGGGCGGCTCGGGCTACACGCCGTCCTATACGCCGTCGTACACGCCCTCGTACACGCCGTCGCCCACGGCGACGCAGCCGTCCGAGACGGCGACGGAGCCGACGGACACGGCGGAGCCGACCGATACGGCGCCGGAGCCGACGGAATCGGCGGACCCGACCGGCGGCCTGGTCGGGGGCACGGAAGGCGGCGGAGGCGGCGACTCCTGACCCCTCGCGACCCTTCACGCGCGCGTGGCCCCGGGAACGGGCGCCACGCGCGCGTGCCGTTTCCGGGGCCCCTGCGTCATCCCACGAACGCGTCGCACACCGCCTCGTACTCCCGCGTCCACCACACCACCAGCGCCGACGCCGCCGGGAACTGGGAGTCCGCGCGGGTGTCACCCCGCTCGTAGTGCCAGCGCAGCATCCAGAAGTCGTTGAGGCGCTCCCACCACACGCGATGCACGGCCCCCGCGAGCTCCGAGGGCGTCGCTCCCGCCGTACGCCGGTACGCGCGCGCGTAGGCCCGCACCTTCGGCAGGTCGAGCGTCCCCGCGGGGCGTACGAAGAAGATCGCGGCGGCGCGTACGGCCTCCTCCGCGCGGGGCTTCACGCCGAGCCGGTCCCAGTCGACGATCGCGGCGGGCGCGTCGCCCCGGTAGAGCAGGTTGAAGGGGTGGAAGTCCCCGTGCACCCAGCCCACCGGCCCGCCGTGCGGAGGCCGCCGTCCCACGTGCTGTTGGAGCAGTGACCGCCGCTCCAGGAGCCGGTGCCGGGCCAGCTCGTCGAAGGAGTCGGCCGGCCGGTGTCCGCGCACGCGCGCGAGGAGGTCGTCGATGAGCGCGAAGGTGGCCGCGGGGTCGGCGCCGACGTCGACGGGGGTCGTGGCCTCGCCGTTCCGGACGGGCGGGTGACCGGCGTGCGGCTTCTCGGCGCGGGCGCCGTGGGCGGGTCCGGTGGCAGGGCGCGCGGATGCGGCGCGTTCTGCACTTGACACGCTCCAGCCCGCCGGCGCGCGGTGCCGGCCGTTCGGCACCCCTTCGCCCGGCGGCGCGAGGCGCCCGCCGTCCGGTGTTCCCGCGCCTGACGGCGTGCGCGGCTCGCTGTCCGGCGCGCCCTCGTCGGTTCGTGCTCGTCCGCCCGTCGACGCATCCTTCTCCCCCTGCACGCCCCCCTCCACCGGCATCACCCGCTCCAGGCTCGCGTGCACCACCCCCAGCAGTGCCCCGAGCCGGCCGCACTGTTCGGCGGTGAGCTGGGCGCCGTGGCGATGGCGGCCCTCGATCCAGGGGTGGAGGGCGTAGGCGTGGCCGCCGACGACCGCGACGGTGCGGCCGTCGTGGGCCGGGAGGGGTGGGGCGACCGGGACGCCGAGGGCGGCCAGGCGCTGGGTGGCGCCGTGCTGGCGGGCGATCGCCTCGGGGGCGGCCGTCTCGGGGTCGAAGTGGTGCTTGAGGAAGTAACGGCCGCGGGTCGTGCGGAGCCGGTAGCCGCGGTTGAGAAGACCTTGGTCGACGGGATCGCAGGCGAGGGCGGATCCGGCGGCGTATTGGCGGAGGAGGGCGCCCAGCGGGGGCGCGTGAGGCTTGAGGGGTGGTACAGGAGAGCGCGGCACGCGCCAGATGCTAGGGCACGAGAAAGCCCTGTGAGCTGGGCGTTGTCACGTGTAGTCACGGAATGACACAGTAAGTCGCTGCCGGTCTGCTTCGGTCATGGGGCGTCCTCTAAGTGGCTCGGCCTGTATGCCGCGCACGAACACCGAGGAGAAATACTCTGATTTTTCATTCTTCGCGCGCTCGGCAAGTCAAACGCGGAAGCTCTTCCGGTGACCTGGGTCGACGGGATAACGTGCCGTTGCTCCGGCCTCCTGCAAGGCTGTGACCAGCGCCCCTTCGAGTCTTTCCCGATTTACTTGGAAATCCAAGCAAAATCGCAGGTCAAAGGGGGTTTCACAGAAATGTGGAGCACTGGGTAACGTGATTCTTGCAGGGCGCTCGCCGGGGCACCTGTCACGCCTGTTCCGGCCAAGTGACACCCACCCCGTGCACGGGTGTCGGAAACAGGTGAGCCGCTCCCCCAGGCTCTGAACGAGCTGGGGGAACCCCAGCTCCCGGCAACCCCGAGGGCCGGACCGACGGAGGAGCACACGTGACCGTGGAGAGCACTGCCGCGCGCAAGCCGCGACGCAGCGCCGGGACGAGGAAGTCCCCGAGCACCAAGCCCGAACTGGTTCAGCTGCTGACGCCCGAGGGCAAGCGCGTCAAGAACGCCGAGTACGACAAGTACGTCGCAGACATCACCCCCGAAGAGCTCCGCGGCCTCTACCGCGACATGGTGCTCACCCGCCGCTTCGACGCCGAGGCCACCTCCCTGCAGCGCCAGGGCGAGCTGGGCCTGTGGGCTTCGCTGCTCGGCCAGGAGGCCGCCCAGATCGGATCGGGACGGGCGCTGCGCGACGACGACTACGTCTTCCCCACCTACCGCGAGCACGGCGTGGCCTGGTGCCGCGGGGTGGACCCGACCAACCTGCTCGGCATGTTCCGCGGGGTGAACAACGGCGGCTGGGACCCCAACGGGAACAACTTCCACCTGTACACGATCGTCATCGGCTCCCAGACGCTGCACGCCACGGGCTACGCGATGGGCGTCGCCAAGGACGGCGCCGACTCCGCGGTCATCGCCTACTTCGGCGACGGCGCCTCCAGCCAGGGCGACGTGGCCGAATCGTTCACCTTCTCCGCGGTCTACAACGCCCCGGTCGTGTTCTTCTGCCAGAACAACCAGTGGGCCATCTCCGAGCCGACCGAGAGGCAGACCCGCGTCCCGCTCTACCAACGCGCGCAGGGCTTCGGCTTCCCCGGCGTACGGGTCGACGGCAACGACGTGCTCGCGTCTCTGGCCGTCACCAAGTGGGCCCTGGAGCGGGCTCGCGGCGGCGAGGGACCGACGCTCGTCGAGGCCTACACGTACCGCATGGGCGCCCACACCACCTCCGACGACCCGAGCAAGTACCGGGCCGACGAGGAGCGCGAGGCCTGGGAGGCGAAGGACCCGATCCTGCGCCTTCGCCGGTACCTGGAGGCCTCAAACCACGCGGACGAGGGATTTTTCGCGGAACTGGAGACCGAGTCCGAGGCGTTGGGCAGGCGAGTGCGTGAGGCGGTCCGTGCCATGCCGGATCCGGACCGCTTCGCGATCTTCGAGCACGCGTATGCGGACGGGCATGCGCTGGTCGATGAGGAGCGGGCCGGGTTCGCCGCCTACCAGGCGTCGTTCGCGGATGGGGAAGGGGCCTGACCATGGCGGCGGAGACTGTGACATTCAAGAACATGGCACTGGCCAAGGCGATCAACGAGTCGCTGCGGCGGGCCCTGGACACCGACCCCAAGGTCCTCGTCATGGGCGAGGACGTCGGCAAGCTCGGCGGCGTCTTCCGCGTCACCGACGGCCTCCAGAAGGACTTCGGCGAGGACCGGGTCATCGACACCCCGCTCGCCGAGTCCGGGATCGTCGGCACCGCGATCGGCCTCGCCCTGCGCGGCTATCGCCCGGTGGTGGAGATCCAGTTCGACGGCTTCGTCTTCCCGGCCTACGACCAGATCGTCACCCAGCTCGCGAAGATGCACGCGCGCTCGCTGGGCAAGGTCAAGATGCCCGTCGTCGTCCGCATCCCCTACGGTGGCGGGATCGGCGCCGTGGAGCACCACTCGGAGTCCCCCGAGGCGCTCTTCGCGCACGTGGCGGGTCTGAAGGTGGTCAGCCCCTCCAACCCCGCCGACGCGTACTGGATGATGCAGCAGGCCATCCAGAGCGACGACCCGGTGATCTTCTTCGAGCCCAAGCGGCGCTACTGGGACAAGGGCGAGGTCAACACAGAGGCGATCCCCGGTCCGCTGCACAAGGCACAGGTGGTGCGGGAGGGCACCGACCTGACCCTGGTCGCCTACGGCCCGATGGTGAAGCTGTGCCAGGAGGTCGCGGACGCGGCGGCCGAGGAGGGCAGGTCGCTGGAGGTGGTGGACCTGCGCTCGGTCTCGCCGCTGGACTTCGACGCGATCCAGGCCTCGGTGGAGAAGACCCGCCGTCTGGTCGTGGTGCACGAGGCGCCGGTGTTCTTCGGGTCGGGTGCGGAGATCGCCGCGCGGATCACGGAGCGCTGTTTCTACCACCTGGAGGCCCCGGTACTCAGGGTCGGCGGCTACCACGCCCCCTACCCGCCGGCCCGCCTGGAGGAGGAGTACCTGCCGGGTCTGGACCGGGTACTGGATGCCGTCGACCGCTCGCTGGCGTACTGAGGAGAGGGTCGTGACGACGATGACGGAAGCGTCCGTGCGCGAGTTCAAGATGCCCGACGTGGGCGAGGGGCTCACCGAGGCGGAGATCCTCAAGTGGTATGTCCAGGCCGGTGACACGGTCACCGACGGGCAGGTGGTGTGCGAGGTCGAGACGGCCAAGGCCGCCGTCGAACTGCCCATCCCCTACGACGGGGTGGTGCGCGAGCTGCGCTTCCCCGAGGGCACCACGGTCGACGTGGGCACGGCGATCATCGCGGTGGACGTGGCGGGCGGTGCCCCCGCGACCCCGGAGACGCCGGCCGAGGCTCCGGAAACCTCCGCGGCTCCCGAAGCCTCCGCGGCTCCCGAGAAGAAGCCGGAGGGCCGTCAGCCGGTCCTGGTCGGCTACGGCGTGGCGGCCTCCTCGACCAAGCGCCGGCCCCGCAAGGGCCCGGAGGTTCCGGTCCAGCAGGCATCGGTCGCGATCCAGACCGAACTGAACGGCCACGGCCCGGCCACCACCAGCCCTGTCACCACCAGCCCGGCCGCCACCGAGCAGTCCCGCCCGCTGGCCAAGCCCCCGGTGCGCAAGCTGGCCAAGGATCTGGGCGTCGACCTCACCACGGTGATCCCGTCCGGCCCGGACGGCATCATCACCCGCGAGGACGTCCACGCGGCGGCGACCCCGGCCCAGGCGCCCGCTCCCGAGCCGACGGTCACCCCGACGCCGGCCCAGGCACCTCTCGCGGCCTCGTACGACGCGGCCCGCGAGACCCGTGTCCCGGTCAAGGGCGTCCGCAAGGCGACGGCCGCGGCGATGGTCGGTTCGGCGTTCACGGCCCCCCACGTCACGGAGTTCGTGACGGTGGACGTGACCCGCACCCTGAAGCTGGTCGAGGAACTCAAGCAGGACAAGGACCTGCAGAACCTGCGGGTGAACCCGCTCCTGCTGATCGCCAAGGCCCTGCTGGTCGCGATCAAGCGCAACCCCGACATCAACGCCTCCTGGGACGAGGCGAACCAGGAGATCGTCCTCAAGCACTACGTCAACCTCGGCATCGCCGCGGCCACCCCGCGCGGCCTGATCGTCCCGAACATCAAGGACGCCCACATCAAGACCCTGCCCCAACTGGCCGAGTCCCTGGGCGAACTGGTGACCACGGCCAAGGAAGGCCGCACCTCCCCGGCCGCGATGCAGGGCGGCACCGTCACCATCACCAACGTCGGCGTCTTCGGCGTCGACACCGGCACCCCCATCCTCCCGCCAGGAGAGGCCGCGATCCTCGCCGTCGGCGCGATCAAACTCCAGCCCTGGGTCCACAAGGGCAAGGTGAAGCCCCGCCAGGTCACCACGCTGGCGCTGAGCTTCGACCACCGCCTGGTGGACGGGGAACTGGGCTCCAAGGTCCTGGCCGACATCGCGGCCATCCTCGAGCAGCCGAAGAAACTCATCACCTGGGCGTGATCTGCCCGCGGAGGACACGCCGTCCAACACTGAAGGGGCCCGTCGCTTCCGGCGACGGGCCCCTTCGTGGTCGGCGTCAGCTGATCTTCGCGTAGCCGTAGTTGATGAGCTTCTTCACGTCGGTCGTGCGGTTGGCCGCCGAGGAGGAGGTCATGACCGCGCCGATGACGGACTCGCCGTTCTTCGTGGCGGCGAAGACGAGGCAGTACTTGGAGTCGGTGCCCGAGCCGGTCTTGATGCCGAGCGTGCCGTTCCAGCCGAGCAGGGTGTTGGTGTTCGTCCAGGCACCCATGGTGCGGGTGCTGCCGGTCTTGGTGATCGTCTTCGCCGTGTACGACTTGGTCTTCACGACGGACTTGAAGGTCGAGTTCTTCATCACGTTGCGGGCGAGCAGCGTGAGGTCCTTCGGCGTCGAGGCGTTCGAACCATTGCTTATTCCGTCGAACGAGTCGAACTTCGTGTTCGCCATGCCGAGGCTCCGGGCCGTCGTGTTCATCTTCGCGATGAACGACTTGGTGCGCGCGGAGACCGTCGAGCCCGAGCCGAACTTGTCGGCCAGAGCCATCGCGGCGTCACAACCGGAAGGCAGCATCATCCCGTAGAGCAGCTGACGGACGGTGACCTTGTCGCCGACGATCAGGTGGGCGGACGAAGCGCCCTTGGAGACGATGTAGTCGCTGTACGCCTTCTTGATCGTGACCTTGGCGTCCAGGTTCAGGTTCGACTGCGAGAGCACGACCTTCGCGGTCATGATCTTCGTGGTGGAAGCGGTGAGCCGCTTCGTGTTCCCCGACTTGCTGTAGAGGGTCGTGCCGGTGGCGCTGTTCATCAGGAATCCGCCCTTGGCGGTGATGGTCGGCGTCGTGAGCGCCTGCGCGGGTGCCGCGGTGAGAGCTCCGGTGGCGAGCACTGCGCCGGTCGTGATGGCGACGGCTGCGGCTCTGCGGACGCGGAGGCCCTTGGTAGCGGTAATCAAGTGAAATACCCCGAATACGGTCGAATGCCCCTGAGTGCGGCCGAGTTGGAGGGGAAGAAAGTGATGCCGCACGTGTGTGACACGTAACTAGCACACAAGGTTGTGCCCCGGCTGGGGCGGGTGTGTCTTTCACGGACAGGAGTTCCTGTCGAGGTCCGAATACTGGAACGGGACTCATCATGCGTACGTGTTGTATCTATGCTGTGGGCATGAGTCTGGCCGTGAAACAGCCTCCCGCCGCCGACCGCGTCTACGCGCACGTCAAGCAGGGTGTCCTGGACCGCCGTTACGAGGGCGGGACCCTGCTCACCGAGGGCGAGCTCGGCGAGGCCGTCGGGGTTTCCCGTACGCCTGTGCGAGAGGCGCTGCTGCGTCTCGAGGTCGAGGGGCTGATCAAGCTTTACCCGAAAAAGGGGGCGCTGGTCCTGCCGGTCTCCGCCCAGGAGATCGCCGA
Organism: Streptomyces sp. SAI-127; assembly: GCF_029894425.1. NCBI lineage: Bacteria > Bacillati > Actinomycetota > Actinomycetes > Kitasatosporales > Streptomycetaceae > Streptomyces > Streptomyces sp. SAI-127. The sequence continues at coordinate 5,169,208 of NZ_JARXYJ010000001.1, read as the reverse complement.
CGTCGTCGAGACCCGGCAACTCGTCGAGGGACACGCCGCCCGCAAGGCCGTACCGGCCTCCCCGCAGCTCATCGCGCGCCTCGAGGAACTGCTCGCGCGGCAGAAGGAGCAGGCCGCCGCCGGGGATCTGGCCGGCGCCGCCGTCACCGACCGCTGCTTCCACGCCGAGATCGTCCGCAGTGGCGGCAACGAGATCCTGAACCGGCTCTACGACCAGCTCCGCGACCGCCAGCTCCGCATGGGCGTCGCCGTGATGCACGCCCACCCGGACCGCATCACCAAGACCCTCACCGAGCACGAGCAGATCCTCCAGGCACTGCGCTCCGGCGACGCGGAGGCGGTCGTAGGCCTGATTCACGGGCATGTCGAGTGGTTCTCCCACCTCGCCCGGGGTGAGCTCCGATGAACAAGTCCACTCTTCCGGGTGGCTCTTCTCCAGAAAAGGCACCCCCGGGCGGCCGGCGTGCCATGGCCGTGTGGGGCATCGGCGTATCCGTCTACTTCGTCGCGGTCATCTTCCGTACGTCCCTCGGAGTCGCCGGCCTCGACGCGGCCGACCGCTTCCATGTGAACGCCTCGGCCCTGTCGACCTTCTCGATCCTCCAACTCCTCGTCTACGCGGGCATGCAGATACCCGTCGGCCTGCTCGTGGACCGGCTCGGCACCAAGAAGGTGCTGACGCTCGGCGTGGTCCTCTTCACGGCGGGGCAGCTCGGCTTCGCGTTCTCACCGTCATACGGAACGGCCCTCGCCTCGCGCGCCCTGCTCGGCTGCGGCGACGCGATGACCTTCATCAGCGTGCTGCGCCTGGGCACCCGCTGGTTCCCGGCCCGGCGTGGGCCGCTGGTCGCGCAGCTCGCCGGGCTCGCCGGCATGGCGGGCAACCTGGTCTCCACGCTGGTCCTGGCCCGGCTCCTGCACGGCATCGGCTGGACCCCGGCGTTCGCGGGCAGCTCGCTGCTCGGTGTGGTGGTGCTGGTCCTGCTGCTCCTCTTCCTCAAGGACCACCCCGAGGGGCAGGAGCCGGAGCCGTTCCCGCACCAGGGGGCGGCCTATGTACGGCGGCAGATCGCCGCGTCCTGGCGGGAGCCCGGCACCCGGCTCGGGCTGTGGGTGCACTTCACGACCCAGTTCCCGGCGATGGTGTTCCTGTTGCTGTGGGGCCTGCCGTTCCTCGTCGAGGCGCAGGGGCTGTCCCGGGCGGTGGCGGGCGAACTGCTCACTCTCGTCGTGCTGTCCAACATGGTCGTCGGTCTGGTCTACGGCCAGGTCGTCGCCCGGCACCACGAGGCGCGGCTGCCGCTCGCGCTCGGGACGGTGGGGGCGACGGCGCTGCTGTGGGCGGCCACGCTGGCCTACCCCGGTGAACACGCGCCGATGTGGCTGCTGATCGTGCTGTGCGTGGTGCTCGGCTCGTGCGGACCGGCCTCGATGCTCGGTTTCGACTTCGCCCGGCCGGCGAACCCGCCGGAGCGGCAGGGGACCGCGTCCGGCATCACGAACATGGGCGGGTTCGTCGCGTCGATGACCACCCTGTTCGCCGTCGGTGTGCTCCTGGACGCGACCGACGGCAACTACAGTGTCGCCTTCTCGTCCGTCTTCGTGCTTCAGGCGCTCGGCGTCAGCCAGATCCTGCGGCTGCGTGGGCGGGCGGCCCGGCGGGAGCGGGAGCGGCTGGTGGCGAGCCGGGTGGAGACGGTCCACGTGCCCGCCTGAACGGACATCAGCTGAACGGACGTCAGCGCACCGGCCCGCACACCCGCCGGGACGGGCTTCGTCACCCGCTACGGCGTCACCGTGAAGTTCCTGAGGATCGCCGACGTCAGTTCCGGGTCGCCCTCCGCCTTCACCCGGTCCGCCACCGAGTCCAGGGTCACGCGGCCGCAGGCCAGGCGGACGTAGGTCTCCCAGTCGAGGGTGAGGGTGGCGGCGGGGCCGAGGGCGGGGGCGGTCTCCAGGGTGCCGCGGCCCTGGATGTCGACACGTATGGTGCGCAGGAACTCGATGGGACCGTGGACGTCGAAGACGATCGCCGAGCTGCGGGGGGCGTCGGCCTTGACGGCCACTATGTCGGGGAGCGCTTCGAGCAGGACGTCCCGGGCGATGTGCGCGCCGGGGGAGTCGAGGTTGCCGGGCCGCCCGAGGGCGGTGCGCAGGTCCTGTTCGTGCACCCAGATGTTGAAGGCGTGCTGGCGCATGGAGTCCGCGAGCGTCAGTTCGGTGCCCAGCGGGCCGCGCACCTTCGTGCCGGGGTCGCGGGAGTCGTTCCGCAGTTGGCGGTTGCGGCGGATGACGACGTACTCCAGCTCGGAGGTCATCTCCGGTGCCGTGTGGTGGCGACGGACGTCGACCTGCATCTCCATGTACCGCTGGTGGTCGTTGGTGACGTGGAAGAGGTCGCGGGGGAGGGTGTGGATGGGGCGCGGGTCGCCCAGCATCTCGCAGTCCAGACCGATGACATGGGACACCACGTCCCGGACCGACCAGCCCGGGCAGGGGGTGCGGCGGTTCCACTCTCCCTCCACGAGGGGCGTCACCAGCTCGGTTATCGCGTCGATGGAGTGGGTCCAGGCGTCGGCGTAGGGCTGGAGGGTGGGATGCAGACTCACGGAACGGGACCCCTCGGCGGTCGGAGCACGGGCTGGTGATGGCGGCGTTGCCAGTGGAGGTGGTGGCTGTCGGCGGGTGTCTTGGAACGCTAAGTTACGCTGCTGTGAGGCACCCCGGCAGTGCTTTCGTGTGACGATCGTAGGCCCGTAATGGACGGCTCGAATGCCAGGACGGTGGTAGTGTGCGCGCCTCTCTGATCCAGATCGCCGTGGATGAGGACGAATCGGTCGAATCGCGTCGGCGTCGTGTGGCGTCGCTGGTACGGGATCAGGCCGGGTCCGACCTCGTCGTGCTGCCGGAGCTGTGGACCACCGGGGCGTTCGCCTTCGAGGAGTTCGGCAACGAGGCCGAGCCGCTGGAAGGGCCGACCTACGAGGTCATGGCGAAGGCTGCGAGCGACGCGGGCGTATGGCTGCACGCGGGCTCCGTCCCCGAGCGGGCCCCTGACGGCACCCTCTACAACACCTCCCTCTTCTTCTCGCCCTCCGGTGAGCTGGCCGCCTCCTACCGCAAGATCCACCGCTTCGGCTTCGACAAGGGCGAGGCCGTGCTGATGGGCCGCGGCGAGGACCTGGTGACGGTCCGTCTGCCGGAGACGACCGTCGGCGTCGCCACCTGTTACGACCTCCGTTTCCCCGAACTCTTCCGCGGTCTCGTCGACGCGGGCGCCGAGACCCTGGTGATCCCGGCGGGCTGGCCGGAGCGCCGCCGGGCACACTGGACGCTGCTGGCCAAGGCGCGGGCGGTCGAGAACCAGGCGTTCGTGCTCGCTTGTGGAACGGCCGGGACGCACGCGCGAGTTCCACAGGCCGGTCACTCGATCGTGGTGGATCCGTGGGGCGAGGTCCTCGCGGAGGCGGGCGCCGGCGAGGAGATCCTCACGGTGGAGTTCGACCCGGGGAGGGTGTCCGTGACCAGGGAGCAGTTCCCGGCCCTGAAGGACCGGGTCCTGTGACGTCCGGGTCCTGAGACCTCCCGACAGGTCAGTCGTCCTCCCGTTCCTTCTCAGCCAGGTGGATCACGCACACCGCCACCGCGATCAGCAGCGCAGGGTCCGCGTCGTCCCGGACGATGTCGACGCCGTAGGTCTCCCGCACGTGCAGCCAGCGTCGCGAGACCACGGCGAGCAGCTCACCGTCGTACTCGACGGCGAACTCCCGGTCGAGGATCTTGCCGCTGACATCGAGTTCGGTACTGCCGTCGGCGAGGGCCACCCGGTAGTGGTTGCGCAGCAGCGACAGGCGTTTCCGCTTGATCGTCGCCAGCGGCTCGCCGTCCCGTTCGATCAGCATGGTGTCGCGCAGGGCGAACATCTTCTGGCGGATGTCGATCAGGACCCGCCCGTGGGTGTCCTTCAGCTCGAAGGTGTCCCTGAGGCGCATCGCCTTGCCGTCGACGAGGAACACCTTGTTGCCCTGGTCGTCCTCGATCCAGTAGTCGTCACCGAAGCCGAGGAGCCGGTCGCGTACGAGGAATCTCATGCCGTTACCGGTTCCCCGGCGCCCGCTCGGCAACGCCGCCGGTAGGCCGACGGGCTGAGTCCCGTCTCGCGCGGAACGCGCGCGTGGAGGTTCGAGGCCGTCCACGGGACCGCTCCTCGCGGCCCTCACGTCCAGCCGCTCGTCCCCCGCGCTCGATGAGCCGGGCGGGGGACACGGCCGAGGCCGGCGACGGTCAGCGGCTTCCCCGGCCGTTCCCAGGCCCGCCCACGAGGGCAGCGGGTCCAGCGACTCGTCCCGTACGCCGGGTACGGGTCACTCCACGCGCGGCTGCTGCCAGGCGCAGCCGGATTCCGTCCAGGAGCCCGAGCCCGAGCCCGTCGCCGTCGAGGCGGCCCAGCCGGTCGCCGAGGTCACGCCCGAACCGAGCCGGCTTCCGACACGGAGCCCGAGCCCGTCGTAGAACCGGAGTCGCTGCCGACCGCCCGTCTCCGCGGTGGGTGGCGAGGACGAGCCCGCGGGACACCGTGTCCGCGACCCCGGTCGGCGGGATGACCCGCTCAGCCGCCCCGGGATCCTGCGGGGCCACGTCCTCGACGTCCCGTGGCCACCACGTATCCCCGGCCGCCCGCGAGCCGATCGACCCGGCGATCCTCGACCTGTACCGGAGAGGCGGCCGTGCCGGGAACAGTCGGTCCGGTCGGCGCGGTTGCATCGACGAGGGGCCGGTGGCATCCGGGCCCAGGATCGCGGTACGCCCGCCGCGCGCTCGGACCAAGTCGTATTTCCGCAGGAGGACTTCTTCATGACCGACCGGCCCCTGACGCTGATGGCAGTACACGCCCACCCCGACGACGAGGCCACCGGAACCGGAGGAGTCCTCGCGCGGTACGCGGCGGAAGGCATCCGCACGGTTCTCGTGACCTGTACCGACGGCGGTTGCGGTGACGGGCCGGGGGGTGTCAAACCGGGTGATCCCGGGCACGATCCGGCGGCGGTCGCCCTGCTGCGCCGCCAGGAACTCGAGGCGAGCTGTGAGGTCCTGAAGATCAGCGATCTGGAGATGCTGGACTATGCCGACTCCGGGATGATGGGCTGGCCGAGCAACGACGCCCCCGGATCCTTCTGGCAGACCCCCGTGCAGGAAGGCGCCGCCCGGCTCGCGGAACTCATGCGGCACTACCGACCTGATGTGGTCGTCACCTACGACGAGAACGGCTTCTACGGCCACCCCGACCACATCCAGGCCCACCGCATCACGATGGCGGCGCTGGAGATGACCGCCTTGACGCCGAAGGTGTACTGGACCACGATGCCCCGCTCGATGGTGAAGCGGTTCGGCGAGATCATGCGCGAGTTCCAGGAGGACATGCCGGAGCCGGACCCTGCCGAGACCGCCGCGCCGGCCGAGATCGGCCTCCCCGACGACGAGATCACCACATGGGTGGACACCACCGCGTTCAGCGGTCAGAAGTTCGACTCGTTGGCCGCGCACGCCAGTCAGGGCGAGAACATCTTCTTCCTCAGGATGGGCAAGGAGAGGTTCGGTGAGTTCATGGGCATGGAGACCTTCGTACGGGTCCAGGACGCCACCGGCGCGGCCGTACCCGAGAACGACCTCTTCGCCGGTCTGCGCTGAGCCGCCTGACCAGCCGTGATGGATGGGCGGGCCCGTTTCCCGGGCCCGCCCGAGGGCTAGTCGGCGAAGAGCGCGCCGAACTGCGCGGTGCCCGAGGTGGAGACGCCCACCGCGGTCACGGAGAGGGCGCGGGAGCCGGTCGTGCCGATCTTCGTGCCGGTGGAGGGCAGGTAGGTCACCGCTCCGTCGCCGCCGTCCTCGTACGACCCGATGACCAGGTCGGCCTTGCCGTCGCCGTTGACGTCGTCGAGCTTGACGTCGGCGCCGAACAGGTCGCTCTTCTCGGAGGTGCCGGGGACGCCGGTCGTGTTCTGCTCGAAGGACTGCAGGCCGGTGGAGGTGTTGATGCCGCTCGCGGAGCCGTACATGACGGTGACCATGCCGGCGTTGCTGACGCTGCCGAGGTCCTCGTTCGGGGCGGAGACGACCAGGTCCTGGTAGCCGTCGCCGTTGACGTCACCCAGGTCCAGGTCCCAGCCGAAGGAGTCGCCCTTCTCCGAGCTGCCGGGCACGTTCCCGGTGTTCTGGGTGATGCCCGTGGTCGAGGCGGGGCCGGACGCGGAGCCGTAGGTGATGCTGACCCTGCCGCCGTCCGAGGAGTCCGGGACGGTCTGGCCGTCGCTGGTCGTGGCGTCCCAGCCGGCGCCGGTGACGATGTCGCCGTAGCCGTCGCCGTTGATGTCGCCGATGCCGGTGACGATGCCCGGCTTGAGGGTCTTGACGCCCGCGACGCTCAGACCGCTCGCGGTGCCGGGCACGTAGTAGTTGGTGTTCCAGCCGTTCTCGGTCTGCGTCTCGTAGCCGTCGACCACCAGGTCGGTACGGCCGTCGCCGTTCACGTCGCCGGCGGTGAGCTGCTGAGGGCCGTACGGGAAGCCGGACGAGCCGGGCAGGATCGGCGGCTTGACGGTGTAACGCCCGCCGGGCTGGCCGGTGGAGCTGCTGAAGCCGCCCTTGTAGACGTAGAGCGTGGCGGACGAGCTGCCGACGGCCAGATCGGCCTTGCCGTCGCCGTCGAAGTCGCCGGCGGCCAGGGCCAGGCCCCAGTTGTCGTGCGAGGAGACGGCCGGGTCCGGTACGTCGCTGGCCTTGCCGGTGAGGCCGCTCGCCGAGCCCCACAGGATCGCGAGGGCGCCGCCGTCGGTGTCGGTGCCGACCTTCTCGTACGGCGAGGCCACGGCGAGGTCGTCGTAGCCGTCGCCGTTGAAGTCGGCGTACGCCGTCGCGCCGCCGAACCAGTCGCCGGTCTCGGCGCTGCCGGGCACGGTGCCGGAGTTCTGGCTGAGGACCGTGCGCTTGGCCGAGGTCACGCCGGAGCCGGCGCTGCCGTAGAGCGCGACGACCTGGCCGGCGTTGGCGTGGCCGCTGACGTAGGCGCCGGGGGCCGAGGCCACCACGTCGCCGATGCCGTCGCCGTTGAAGTCGGCCTTCGCGACCTTGAACGAGTCGGCGGCGGTGGCCGTCGTCGCCGAGACCGTGAGCAGACCGCCCGTCAGGGCGGCCGCGGCGGCCGTCGCGAGGGCGAGTCGCAGGTACGGATGGTGGTGCTGGTGCATGCGGAATCTCCTGCGGCATGCGGGGGATGCCTGGCGGGCATCCGCGTCAATGGGGTGCAAACCATCCGTGTTTGCCAGGAGTTGTCCTCTGGGCCACGGCCAGTTTGCGATCAAGAGACTTCCGGCGGGCCCCAAGGGTTGTACGTGATGCCGGCGCGCCACCCGACGAGGCCCGCCGCGGTACGGCGGGCCACCCGGTCTGCCTTCAGGAGTGCTGCGGTCGCCGCCTCCGCGGAACCAGCTTGTACAGCGCGACCCCGGCCGCCACCAACGTCGTGGCGGTCACCAGCATCGCCATGCTGTTCAGCCACAGCCCGGTCGCCGCGAGCGTGGCGCCACCGGCCCCGGTCGTTCCCGCGCCGATCACTCTTCCGTACATGATGTTTCTCCTTTGAGGGACTTGAGGGTCACGTGGCCACCCACTTCTCCTCGCTGCGGCGCAACAGGCCCCACAGCGAGGAGAAGTAGACGGCGTGCTGGAAAAGGTCGTAGAGCATCTCGGGGATCATCAGCGCCGCCACCAGCACGGCACGCGGCCCGGCCCGGCGCACGGAGACCGTCTTCTCGACCACGAAGAGGAGCCCGATCGCGGTCCAGAAGGGCGAGAAGCCGGGCCAGCCGTACAGCGTGGTGTACGTGACCATGTAGGTCAGATAGACCAGGAAGGACAGGGCGCCGAACCCCATGAGGAACTGCTGGATGAAGTAGCGGGTGGTGACACGGGTCCAGCCGTAGTCGCGCAGGTTCTCCAGCGCCCCGCGCTGCCACCGCAGCCGTTGGTGCCACAGCTTGCCCAGAGTGGGCATGACCTCGGTGGTGACCGCGCAGCCGGCCGGGGACATGGTCCGGTAGCCGAGGGTCTTGACCGCCTTGGTCATCTCGTCGTCCTCGGTGAGCGAGGCGAGACTGTAGTAGGCGTGGCCGCCGCCGATCACTCCGTCGCGGCGGGCCGCGCGCACCTCGCGCAGGACGCGGGCGCGGAACATGGTGCCGGTGCCGGTGAGCACCTGGGCCTTGCCGCCGGTGCGCTCCAGTTCCCAGGCGTAGCGGTGGAACTCCATGCGCTGGAGCAGCCCGAGCATCCCGCCGCCGTCCTCGCCGTAGAAGACCCCGCCTACGGCGCCGACCTTGCGGTTGAAGGTGCCGAGCGCGGTCTCGCTGAACCACGGGCTGAGCACCGTGTCGGCATCCTGCACCAACAGCAGGTCGCGGTCGTCGAGATGGGGGAGCACCCAGGCGATGGCCTGGTTGAGGGCGCCGGCCTTCTTGTGCGTGTTGCCCTGGGTGACAAAGACCTGGGCGCCGTGCGCGACGGCGATCTCGGCGGTGGCGTCGGTGCAGTTGTCGGCCACCACGACGATCAGGTCGGGACGCCGGGTCTGCCGCCACAGGCCCTGGATCGCGTCGGCGATGCGGTCCTGCTCGTTGTGGGCCGGTATCAGCGCCACCAGGCGCTGCGGGCCGTCGAATTCGTCGGGTGCGGCGTGCGCGCGCGGCGAGCGGCATGCCGGTGGGGGCGCGGAGATCCCGGATCGGGCGCCGCGACCGTCGTCGTGGGGTGGAGCACGGGGAGCCCCCGGGTGTGCTGGTGGTTCACGCCCGGCACTGCTGACCCCCCGGGCTCTCAAGGATCCCGAGTCTTCACGACTTTCACACAAGCGCACAAGTCAACCCAGATCACAGATTGCTCAAGGTTGTCCTATGAATCCGACTTAAACGCCGTATCCGTCGGAGTATCCGTCCCGGCGCCCGTGTCGCTCTTCCTCGATGACCGTCGGCGTGGTGGGCGGTACCACTACGCGCCGCCGCCGCGCGATGCTGCTGAACGTCGTGACGCCGATCAGCCCCACGATCATCAGGATGACTCCGACCAGGTCGAGGTTGACCCCCTGCATGTCCCAGTCGGTCGCGAACGTGAGGATGGCTCCCGCGGCGATGAGGATGATGCATCCGCCGAGGCCCATGAGTGTCGCCTCCTGTCCGGTCCGGTCGTTCCGGCCCGCACTCGCGGGTACCCCCACTCCGCGTGAACTACCCCTCCAGGAACGCGACCAGCGCGTTGGCGAGCAGATGCGGGTCGTCCGCGCCGCACAACTCCCGGACGCTGTGCATCGACAGGATCGCCACACCGATGTCGACCGTCTTGATGCCGTGCCGGGCCGCGGTGATCGGGCCGATGGTCGTGCCGCAGGGCATGGAGTTGTTGGAGACGAAGGACTGGAAGGGCACACCGGCCTTCTCGCAGGCGGCGGCCCACACGGCCCGGCCCGAACCGTCCGTGGCGTAGCGGTTGTTGACGTTGACCTTGAGGATCGGGCCACCGTTGACGCGCGGGTGGTGCGTCGGGTCGTGCCGCTCCGCGTAGTTCGGGTGCACGGCGTGCCCGGTGTCGGAGGACAGACAGACCGTCCCCGCGAAGGCCCGCGCCCGGTCCTCGTACGACCCGCCGCGCGCGAACACCGAGCGCTCCAGGACCCCGCCGAGCAGCGGCCCGTCGGCGCCCGTGTCCGACTGCGAACCGTTCTCCTCGTGGTCGAAGGCGGCGAGGACGGGGATGTACGGCAGCTTCGAGCCGCCGGCCACCGCGGTCAGGGCGGCCACCCCGGCGTGCACGGACAGCAGGTTGTCCATGCGCGGGCCCGCCACCAACTCCTTGTCCCGGCCCAGGTAGGCGGGCGCCTCCACGGAGTGCGTCATCAGGTCCCAGCCGGTCACCTCGCCCGCGCCGAGCCCCAGCTCCTCCTCCAGGAAGGCGATCAGGTCACCCTCGCGCACGTCGTCGCCGAGACCCCAGATGGGCTGCAGATGCCGCTGCTTGTCGAGCTTGAGCCCCTCAGCCGACACCGCGCGGTCCAGGTGGATCGCCAGCTGCGGCACCCTGAGCAGCGGCCGGTCCACGTTCACCAGCCGCGTCGAACCGTCCCGCAGGGTCAGCCGGCCGGCCAGCCCCAGGTCACGGTCGAGCCACGAGTTCATCAGCGGCCCGCCGTAGATCTCCACGGCGACCTGCCGCCAGCCGTGCGCCCCGATGTCCGGCAGCGGCTTGACCCGCAGGTTCGGGGAGTCGGTGTGCGCGCCGACGATGCGGTACGGCGTGTGGGGCGCCGCGCCCTCGGGGACGTACCAGGCGATGATCGCGCCGCCGCGCAGCACGTACTTGCCGCCGCTCCCCGAGGCGGAAGTCCCCGCTGTCTCCGCGTCCCAGGCGTCCGTCTCCGAGACCTGGCGGAAGCCGGCCTTCTCCAGCCGCTCGGCGGCGTTCGCCACCGCGTGGTACGGCGTGGGGCTCGCCGCCAGGAAGGTCATGAGGTCGTCGGTGTGGCCGCGGTCGAGGCGGTGGGGTGCGCTCATGGGTTCACCTTAACGACGTACGAGAGCCCGCTCCCGGCGATGCGGAGCGGGCCCTCGTGAGGTCGTGTGCAGCTGTACAGGTGTGTCCTAGAACGCGGCCTCGTCCAGCTCCATCAGGTCCAGCTCGACGCCCTCGGCGATCTTGCGGGCCAGCGTCACGCCGGGCAGGACGTTGGCCGCGAAGAACTTCGCCGCCGCGATCTTGCCGGTGTAGAAGGCCACATCTTTGGAAGACACAGCCTTGGCGGAGGCGGTCTCCAGCTTCTCGGCCGCGATCGCGGCGCCCTTGAGGAGCAGATAGCCGACCACGACGTCACCGGAGGCCATCAGCAGGCGGCTGGTGTTGAGGCCCACCTTGTAGATGTTCTTGACGTCCTGCTCGGTGGCCGCGAGGTCGGTCAGCATCAGACCGACGATGGCCTCCAGCTCCACGGCCGCCTTGGCCAGGTGCTCACGGGCACCCGCGAGGTCCTCGCCGCCGGTGCCCAGCGCCAGGAACTTCTTGATGTCCTCGGCGAGGGAGTTGAGGGCCGCGCCCTGGTTGCGGACGATCTTCCGGAAGAAGAAGTCCTGGCCCTGGATCGCGGTGGTGCCCTCGTACAGGGTGTCGATCTTGGCGTCGCGGATGTACTGCTCGATCGGGTACTCCTGGAGGAACCCGGAGCCGCCGAAGGTCTGCAGCGACTGGGCGAGCTGCTCGTAACCCTTCTCGGAGCCGTAGCCCTTCACGATCGGCAGGAGCAGGTCGTTCAGCGCGTGCTCGGTCTTGGTGTCCTCGCCCGCGGCCTCCTTGACGGCGATCGCGTCCTGGATCGAGGCGGTGTAGAGGACGAGCGCGCGCATGCCCTCCGCGTACGCCTTCTGCGTGATCAGCGCGCGGCGCACATCGGGGTGGTGGGTGATGGTGACCTTGGGCGCGGTCTTGTCCATGAAGTTCGCCAGGTCCGGGCCCTGGACGCGCTCCTTGGCGTACTCGAGGGCGTTGAGGTAGCCCGTCGACAGCGTGGAGATGGCCTTCGTGCCGACCATCATCCGCGCGAACTCGATGATCCGGAACATCTGGCGGATGCCGTCGTGCTTGTCGCCGATCAGCCAGCCCTTGGCGGGGTGCCGGTCGCCGAAGGTCATCTCGCAGGTGTTGGACGCCTTGAGGCCCATCTTGTGCTCGACGTTCGTCGCGTACACGCCGTTGCGCTCGCCGAGCTCGCCGGTCTCGAAGTCGAACAGGTACTTCGGGACGAGGAAGAGGGACAGCCCCTTGGTACCGGGACCGGCACCTTCCGGCCGCGCGAGCACGTAGTGAAGGATGTTCTCCTCCATGTCGTGCTCACCGGACGTGATGAAACGCTTGACGCCCTCGATGTGCCAGGAGCCGTCCTCCTGCTGGACCGCCTTGGTACGCCCGGCGCCGACGTCCGAACCGGCGTCCGGCTCGGTGAGCACCATGGTGGAGCCCCAGGTCTTCTCGACCGCGATCCGAGCGATCTTCTTCTGGACCTCGTTGCCCTCGTCGAAGAGGACGCCGGCGAAGGCGGGGCCGGACGAGTACATCCAGACCGCCGGGTTCGCGCCGAGGATCATCTCCGCGTACGACCAGATCAGGGACGGGGGCGCCGTCGTGCCGCCGATCTCCTCGGGCAGGCCGAGCCGCCAGTACTCGGAGTCCATGAAGGCCTTGTAGCTCTTCTTGAAGGACGCCGGGACCGGCGCGGTGTTCGTCTCCGGGTCGAAGACCGGGGGGTTGCGGTCGGCGTCCGCGAAGGACTCCGCGAGCTCGTTCTCGGAGAGTCGGGTCAGCTCCTCGAGGATGCTCTTGGCGGTCTCGACGTCCATCTCCGCGAACGGACCGGTGCCGTACAGCTTGTCCCGCCCGAGTACTTCGAAGAGGTTGAACTCGATGTCGCGCAGATTCGACTTGTAGTGCCCCATGGCGACGGCTCCGTTAAGAGTTCGGCGAGGCACGTCGTTCCTCGCGCTAGTTCACATACCAACAAGTAGCTACGATGATGCTACCCGTCGGTAATAAGGCGCAACCCCGATCCGGCCATCTGTGACGGTTCACACCGCGATGGTCAGCGTGGCGGTGTACCCCTCCGCCACGCTCCCCTTCACCGCCGCGAGCTGCTGGTCGTGGCCGTCCCTGAAGACGCTGTCCGACTCCAGCGAGAGACGGTCGAGGTTGTCCACGCTGCTCTCGTAGCCCTCGGTGGCGTACACCGTGTCGCAGACGTCCTTCGGGAGCGCGAGCTGCGAGGTGCTGGTGATCGAGGTGGCCGTGGTGGCGTCCGCGAGGCTGCCGTAGACCTCGAAGTGGATGTGCGGCCAACGGCCGGGGTAGCAGCCCGGGAAGACGCTGGTGAAGGTGACCTGTCCCCGCTCGTCCGTCTCCTGGACACCGCGCAGGTAGTTCTCGTCGGCGACGCCCTCGGTGTACAGCGAATAGCCGCCCTCGCGGTCGCAGTGCCACACATAGACGGCCGCGCCCCGCTTCGGGGTCCCGCAGCCGGAGGCGGCGTCCACGACCGTGAGCGTGAAGGTCAGGGGGACTCCCTCGGCGGTGCCGCCCGCGGAGTCGCCGAAACTCCTGGTGATGTCGCCGCGGACGACCCCGCTCTCCTTCAGCACGTTCACGCCGTTCGAGCCGTCGCCGGGGTAGGGCCCGGCGGTCTCCTCGGGGACGGTGGCGCACTCGGCGGAGCTCGCTGAACCCGCCGCGCTCGCCGAGGGCGAGGAGGTGTCGTCGGCGGTGCAGCCCACCAGGGGCACCAGGCCCGCCCCCACTCCCGCCATGAGCCGGATCATCCGGCGGCGGGCGAGCACGGGAAGGTCGTAGGAGAGCCCTCTGTCGTGCTCGTGGATCTCGTCCTCATGGACCTCGTCGTCGTGATGTCGGCGCATGGATCGACGCTACGAGCGGGAGTCGCCACAAGCCCAGGGCCGGCGGCTGTCGGGTCGCTGTCGGTTTTCCGGATGCCGGTAGCCACCCGCCGCGCCCACCCCCTCGGTACTCTTACGCCCATGTACGGCTACGACCAGAGCGCTGGTGCCCAGCAGCAGTACGGCGTCCCGCCGCAGCAGCCCATGGCCGGCGGTGTGGGCGGGTACGGCCAGCAGCCGCCGCTGTACCCCGAGCCGTCCCCGCCCTCCCTCGCGGACGCGGTGCGCGCCTTCACCACCGGCCAGATGTCGGCCGAGGACTTCCAGCAGGTCTTCGCCACGTCCAAGGTCTACTGCCCGCGCGGCGACAACCCCGGATTCCTCGCCCTGCACAACACCCAGCAGCCGGTGATCCCGATGTTCACCACCCTCAAGGAGCTGCGGCGGTACGCGGGCAAGGAGTCCAAGTACTTCGTGATCACCGGCGCCGAGGTCCTCGACCTGCTGCCTACCGGGTACGGATTCGTCCTCGACATGGAGGGTGAGCACCGGATCGTCTTCGACGCGAAGGCGGTGGAGCAGATGGTGGAGTTCGCCATGCGGAGGATGTACGGGTAACGCGCTCAGCGCTCCGCGGGTTCAGGTGCCCGAGGGCTCAGGAGCCCGGTGTTTCAAGGCGCAGTGACAGGCCGTCCAGGACGATGTCCAGGGCGGCCTCGAATTTCGCGTCCCTCAGCGCCGCCGGGTCCGTGGTCGCCGCCTCCTCCGTCTCTGAGTAGCCCTGGGACAGGTGGCTGTGAGGGGCCGTGGCCTGCTGCACCGCGGGCAGCAGGCGGGCGATCAGGCCCGACTCGGAGTCGCCGGAGCGGGCGACCGTGGTGAGCCAGGCGGCCTCCGTGGTGCTCATGCCGATCACATACGACAGCACCGCGTCGATCGCCGTGCCGGGATCGGGGAATCCGGCGGCCGTGAAGAGAGCCGCCAGCCGCTCCGAGTAGGACATGAGGTTGGGGCCGAGATAGGCGAGGCCCGCCTGGCCGAGCACCGGCGGCAGCCACGGATGCCGCAGAGCCGTCGTACGGAAGGACCGGGCCGCCTCCGTGACGGCCGCGCGCCACTCGGGACCGTCCGCCGACGGGACGTGGATCTCCGCGGCGACCTCGTCCACCGCCAGCTCCATCAGCTCGTCCTTCGTGGCCACGTGCCGGTAGAGGGAGGCCGCGCCGGCGTTCAGCCGGGTGGCGAGCTTGCGCATGCTCAGCGCCTCGACGCCCTCCGCGTCCAGCATGACGATCGCCTCGCGCACGATCGCGGCACGGCTGAGCGCCGGCTGGTCGGACTCGCGCTGGGGGCGGGCCCAGACGGAGGGGATGGGGCTCGGCTTCGTCGTCATCGGTACTCCTTCTTCCGCGGCCCGACCTGCTGCGTACGTCGTTCGCATCGAGCGTACATCAATCGGAGTTTGCGTACATCGTTCCGCTGTGCGTACAGTGTTCGCAACGAAGGAACGGTGTTCACGAAGTCGGAGGGGAACCGTCATGGACGACGCCTTGAAAGCCCGCAACCCACGCCGCTGGTGGATTCTGGTCGTGCTCTGCCTCAGCAGCCTGGTCCTGGTCGTCGACAGCATGGCGCTGACTGTGGCGGTGCCGGTCATGACCGAGAAGCTCGGGGCGAGCGCCCAGGACACCCAATGGATCCTGGACTCCTACATCCTGGTCTTCGCCGGCCTCCTGCTCACCTCCGGCAGCCTGGGCGACCGGTTCGGCCGCCGGAAGGTGATGCTGATCGGGCTCCTGCTCTTCGGGGCCGCCTCACTCGCCGCGACCTGGTGCACCACGCCCGGCGAAGTGATAGCCGTGCGCGTCGCGATGGGCCTCGGCGGGGCGCTGATCATGCCGTCCACGCTCTCGATCCTCATCACCGTCTTCGACGAGGACGAGCGCGGCAAGGCAATGGCGGCCTGGAGCTCGGTGGCGATGCTCGGTCTGGTCGGCAGCCCGGTGCTCGGCGGCGTTCTGATCGACCACTTCTCCTGGCAGTCCATCTTCTATCTGAACGTGCCGGTCGTGGTCCTGGCGATCGTCGCCGGTCTGACACTGATGCCGGAGTCGAAGGCGCCCTGGCAGAAGGCCGACCCGCTGGGCGCCGTGCTGTCGGCGGCCGGGATGACCGCCCTCGTCTGGTGGATCATCGAGCTTCCGCAGCACGGAGTGTGGACGGCAGCCCTGCCCGTGGCCCTTGTGTCCCTGGCCGGCTTCGTCATCTGGGAGAACGTCACGAAGTCCCCCATGGTCCCGCTGGTCCTCTTCAAGCACCGCGACTTCAGCGGCGGTTCGCTCTCGCTGGCCCTGGTCCAGACAGGCAACGGCGGTCTGCTGCTGGTGCTCACCCAGTACCTCCAGTTCGTGCTCGGCTACTCACCGGTCAAGGCGGGCCTGGCCTTCCTGCCCCTGGCGGTCACGGCCCTGCTGGGCAACGGCGTGGGCGTGAAGCTCGCCGCGAAGCACGGCAACCGGTGGGTGATCCTCGCGGGCATGCTGGTGATGGCGGCCTGCTTCGCCCTGCTGACCACGGTCACGGCGGACTCCGGCTTCACCGTCCCGGCCGTCGCTCTCGGGCTGCTCGGGCTCGGCGCGGGTCTGGCGATGCCGGCCGCGGTGGCGGCCCTGATGGGTACCATCCCCGAGGACAAAGCGGGCGTCGGATCGGCCCTGAACGACACCGTCCAGCAGGCCGGCACCGCGCTGGGCATCGCGATCCTGGGTTCCCTCCTGTCGAGTGGCTTCGCGAGCCGGATGCCCGAGGGGACGCCGGAGCAGTCGAGGCACTCGATAGCCGCGGCGGTGGCCCTGAAGGATCCGGGGCTGGTGACGGCGGCCCGCGAGGCCTTCACCGCCTCCATGTCCATGACCTTCACCGTCAGCGCGATCGGTGTCCTGGCGGCGGCGCTGCTGGCGACGCTAATGATGCGGGACGGTCGGCGGACAGCGGAGAAGACGGCTGATCGGGAACCGGAGCTCGCCGCCTGACCTCTTCAGGGGGTGCGGCGTCTCGCGGAAGCCTGGAGGGAATGTCCTCCGGGCTTCTGCCGTTAGAGGTGGCAGAAAGTTCAACGCTCAACTAAACTCGAACCACAAGGAGGTACCGACATGCCTGCAGTGACTGTCGACAACCCGCTGACCCTGCCTCGCGTGGCCGCGACGGCGGACGCGGTGGCCCGTCCCGTCCTCGGCGTGACGACGGCGCCGAGTGGTTTCGAGGGCGAGGGCTTCCCGGTGCGACGGGCGTTCGCCGGGATCCATTACCGCCACCTCGACCCGTTCATCATGATGGATCAGATGGGCGAGGTGGACTACGCGCCAGGGGAGCCGAAGGGGACCCCCTGGCATCCGCACCGCGGCTTCGAGACCGTCACCTACATCATCGACGGGATCTTCGACCACCAGGACTCCAACGGTGGCGGCGGCACCATCACCAACGGCGACACCCAGTGGATGACGGCCGGTTCCGGTCTCCTCCACATCGAGGCTCCGCCGGAGGCGCTCGTCATGTCCGGCGGTCTCTTCCACGGCCTCCAGCTGTGGGTGAACCTGCCGGCCAAGGACAAGATGATGGCGCCGCGGTACCAGGACATCCGGGGTGGCAACGTGCAGCTCCTGTCGACCCCCGACGGTGGCGCGCTGCTCCGCGTCATCGCCGGTGAGCTGGACGGTCACCAGGGCCCCGGTATCACCCACACCCCGATCACGATGCTCCATGCGACGGTGGCACCCGGCGCCGAACTCACACTCCCGTGGCGTGAGGACTTCAACGGACTGGCGTACGTGCTGGCGGGCCGCGGTTCGGTGGGTGCGGAGCGCCGGCCGATCCAGCTGGGCCAGACGGCGGTCTTCGGAGCCGGCGGCTCCCTGACGGTCCGCGCGGACGAGAAGCAGGACTCCCACACGCCGGACATGGAGGTCGTCCTGCTGGGCGGCCGGCCGATCCGCGAACCGATGGCACACTACGGTCCGTTCGTCATGAACACCCGTGAGGAGCTGCAGCAGGCCTTCGACGACTTCCAGAAGGGACGGCTGGGGACGATCCCCGCCGTGCACGGGATGTCCGAGGGTGGCCTGTAGGGGCTGCGAGGACGAGTACGGTACGACAAGGCCCGAAGTCGCAAGATCGGATTGCGGCTTCGGGCCTGTTCTGCACGGGCGCTGACGGGCTACGGCAGCACGTAGAACGGTGCGCCGTCAGGAGCCCGGCCCACCTGCCGCACGCACCCATGCTCGGACAGCAACTCCAGGCAATCGCGGACGCGGTCGGGTGTCAGCCCTGTGCAGACGGCGATCTCCTCCACGCTGTAGTCGGCCCCGCCGTGCAGCAGCGCCGGGGCCAGGTGGGCGGCCACGGTGTGGATGTCCTCGGTGACACGAGGTTCCTGGTCTTCCAGTTGTTCAGGAGCTGTTCGGGCGTCAATTCCGGTGCCTGGACCGGGCGGGCTCGGTCGGTGGGACGTCGGAGGGTCTGGGCGATGTCCCGCAGCACCTCGACGATCGCGGTCTGACTGTTGTTGATCTGCCGCAGTAGTTCGTCCGTCCGGATGCTCCGCTGTTCGAGCGCGACGAGGCCATCGGTGATCTGCTGCGGCATGACGTAGGCCGTGCAGTCGGCGGGGGCGGGCTGGACGGCCGCCGGTTTCAGGGCGTGGGAGCCGTCGCGCTGGATGGTGGCGATGACCTCCGAGACCCACGCCTTGAAGTGCCGGGAAGCGGGCTTCGTGCAGCCGTTGACCAACCGGATCAGACCCTGGAGATCCACCAGGTTCATGTCTCGTCGCCACTCCCGACCTGCGGGAATGCTGAGAGTGTGCCTTCCAGTCACACTCTCGAGAAATTCTCGGTGTTCTTCGGGAACGTGGTCCAGCAGTGCCTTTCGGGTGGTGATGTACCCCAGCTCTTTGCACACGTCCACCGCCGGGAACCAGTGCGTCCCATCCGGCATCGTTCGATTCGGCCGCCGTCGTGGAGCCGCGGATCCAGCCCGTAGTTGCATGAGCCGCAGGCGCGCTACTCCGAGGCCTCGCCCGAGGTCTCGTAGAGCTCGAACCAGATGCTCTTGCCCTCGCCCTGGGGGTCCACGCCCCACAGGTCCGCGAGCAGCTCGATCAGCATCAGGCCGCGGCCCGAGGAGGCCAGTTCGCCGGGGCGGCGCTTGTGCGGGAGGTCGTCGCTGGTGTCGGTGACCTCGACGCGCATCCGCCGGTCGCCCGCCTCACCGCGGACCTCCGCGAGCAGCAGCGCGTCCGCGTCGGTGTGGACCAGGACGTTGGTCAGCATCTCGGAGAGCAGCAGGACCGCCGAGTCGATCTGGTCGGCTGAGGGCCAGTCGTGCAGCAGTTCGCGCAGTTGCTGGCGGGCCACGCCGACCCGTTCCGGTTCCGCCTGGGCCACCGAGAGCATCGTGCGGCGGACCGTCGGCGCCGCGAGGGCCGTGTCCCCGCAGCCGCAGCCCTCCCCCAGCCGGCACAGCAGCAGGAGCGCGATGTCGTCCTCGCGGCGGTCGGCGAGGGGGCCGGTGGTGTGGTGGGAGGAGGGGCCGTGGACGGCCTGGACCAGGGCGTCGGCGAGTTCCTCCAGGCCGCCGTCGTGGGCCTCCAGGATGGTGCGGATGCGCTTCCAGCCGGTCTCGAAGTCGTGGCCGCCGGTCTCGATCAGCCCGTCGGTGCAGAGCATGAGCGTCTCGCCGGGCTCCAGGACGATCCGGGTCGTGGGGTAGTCGGCGTCCGGGTCGATGCCCAGCGGGAGGCCGCCTTCGGTGTGGCGGGCCAGGACCGTGCCGTCGGCCATGCGGATCGCCGGGTCGGGATGCCCGGCCCGCGCCACCTCCAGGACGCCGGTCACCGGATCGGCCTCGACGTACAGGCAGGTCGCGAAGCGCATGTCGGAGGGGTCGTCGACGCCGTACGTCATGCCGTTCAGGAAGCGTGAGGCGCGGGAGAGGACCGCGTCGGGGCGGTGGCCCTCGGCGGCGTAGGCGCGCAGGGCGATCCGGAGCTGGCCCATGAGGCCGGCCGCTCGCACGTCATGGCCCTGGACGTCCCCGATGACCAGGGCGAACCTGTCGTTGGGCAGCGGGATCATGTCGTACCAGTCGCCGCCGACCTGGAGGCCGCCGCCGGTGGGGACATAGCGGGCGGCGACGGTCATGCCCGGTATCTCGGGGCCGAGGGTGGGGAGCATCGAGCGCTGAAGGCCGTCGGTCAGCTCGCGTTCCGACTCGGCGAGGCCCGCGCGGGACAGGGCCTGGGCCAGCATCCGTGCCACCGTCGTGAGGACCGAGCGCTCGTCCGGTGTGAACGCGACCGGGTAGGCGAAGCCCGCCATCCACGCGCCCATCGTGCGGCCGGACACCGTCAGCGGCAGGAACGCCCAGGACTGGCGGTCGAAGCGCTGGGCGAGCGGCCAGGTGACCGGATAGCGGGAGCGGTAGGCCTCGGGGCTGGAGAGATAGACGGCACGGCCGGTGCGCACGACCTCGGCGGCCGGGTAGTCCGTCTCCAGGGACATGTGGGAGAAGGGGCTCTCGTCTCCGGGCTGCTGTCCGTGGTGGCCGATGATCGTCAGGCGGTCGCCCTCGACGCCGAAGACGGCCAGGCCGTCGGGGCTGAAGCCGGGCATGGACAGGCCCGCGGCCACCCGCAGCACCTCGGCGGTGGAGCGGGCCTCGGCCAGGGCCCGGCCCGCGTCCAGCAGGAAGGCCTCGCGGGAGCGCCGCCAGTCGCCGGTGACCGCGGTGCGTCCGGCGGGGGTGCCGGGCACCGGTTCGGTGACCTCCTGGAGCGTGCCGATCAGCTCGAAGGACTTCTTCTCCGTGTCGTACGACGGCTTGGAGCGGCTGCGCACGGTACGGATCACCCGGCCCCGCTCGTCCATGACCCTGATCCGGACCTCGGCGAGCGTGTCCTCGGCGACGGCGAGACCGACGACGCTGATGATCTCGTTCCAGTCGACCGGGTGGAGACGGGCCCGTGCCTGGGCCTCGGTGAGGGTGGCCCGTTCGGCGGGCAGCCCGAGCAGCCGAGCTGCCTCGGCGTCGACCGTGACCAGCTCGGTGGCGGTGTTCCAGTGCCACAGGCCGGTCGCGAGGGCGGTGAGGACGTCCCCCACGGCGGGCAGGGGCTCACCAGTGCGCATTGCCCCACTTTAAGAACAGGAGTTCCCGGAGTGCCACTGTTGGCCGAGTTGTAATGGTGGGAAGCGGTCCTGGGGGCCCCGGTAGGCTTGGGGGAGTTTCACGTGAAACAAACCCCGATCCGCGAAGGCTGGATGAACGACGATGCATCGGTACAGGTCCCACACCTGCGGCGAGCTCCGCTCCTCTGACGTCGGCACCGACGTCCGACTGAGTGGCTGGCTGCACAATCGGCGCGACCTGGGCGGCATCCTCTTCATCGATCTGCGCGATCACTACGGCATCACGCAGCTGGTCGCCAGGCCGGGCACGCCCGCGTACGAGGCCCTCGACAAGCTGACCAAGGAGTCCACGGTCCGCGTCGACGGCAAGGTCGTCTCCCGCGGTACCGAGAACGTCAACGCGGATCTGCCCACCGGTGAGATCGAGGTCGAGGTCGGCGAGGTGGAGCTGCTCGGCGCGGCCGCCCCGCTGCCGTTCACGATCAACACCGAGGACGGGGTCAACGAGGAGCGGCGCCTGGAGTACCGCTTCCTCGACCTGCGCCGCGAGCGCATGCACAAGAACATCATGCTGCGTACGGCGGTGATCTCCGCGATCCGTCACAAGATGACGGCGCTGGGCTTCAACGAGATGGCGACCCCGATCCTGTCGGCGACCTCTCCCGAGGGCGCCCGCGACTTCGTGGTCCCCTCCCGGCTGAACCCGGGCAAGTTCTACGCCCTCCCCCAGGCGCCGCAGCAGTTCAAGCAGCTGCTGATGATCTCCGGCTTCGACCGCTACTTCCAGATCGCGCCCTGCTTCCGTGACGAGGACGCGCGCGCGGACCGCTCGCCGGGCGAGTTCTACCAGCTCGACGTCGAGATGAGCTTCGTCGAGCAGGAGGACGTCTTCCAGCCGATCGAGAAGCTCATGACCGAGCTGTTCGAGGAGTTCGGCAACGGCCGTCACGTCACTTCTCCCTTCCCGCGGATCCCGTTCCGCGAGGCGATGCTGAAGTACGGCTCCGACAAGCCGGACCTGCGCGCCCAGCTGGAGCTCGTCGACATCACCGACGTCTTCGAGGGCTCGGAGTTCAAGGCGTTCGCCGGCAAGCACGTGCGTGCGCTGGCGGTGCCGGACGTCTCCGCGCAGCCGCGGAAGTTCTTCGACCAGCTCGGTGACTACGCCGTCTCCCAGGGCGCCAAGGGCCTGGCCTGGGTCCGCGTGGCCGAGGACGGCTCGCTGTCCGGCCCGATCGCGAAGTTCCTCACCGAGGAGAACGTCGCCGAGCTGACCAAGCGCCTGTCGCTGGCCGCCGGTCACGCCGTGTTCTTCGGCGCGGGCGAGTTCGACGAGGTCTCGAAGATCATGGGCGCGGTGCGGGTCGAGGCCGCCAAGCGTGCCGGGCACTTCGAGGAGAACGTCTTCCGGTTCTGCTGGATCGTGGACTTCCCGATGTACGAGAAGGACGAGGAGACCGGCGCGATCGACTTCTCGCACAACCCGTTCTCCATGCCGCAGGGCGGTCTTGAAGCCCTGGAGAGCCAGGACCCGCTGGACATCCTGGGCTGGCAGTACGACATCGTCTGCAACGGCGTCGAGCTGTCCTCCGGCGCGATCCGGAACCACGAGCCCGAGATCATGCTCAAGGCGTTCGAGATCGCGGGCTACGACCGCGAGACCGTCGAGGAGAAGTTCGCCGGCATGCTGCGCGCGTTCCGCTTCGGCGCCCCGCCGCACGGCGGTATCGCCCCGGGTGTCGACCGCATCGTGATGCTCCTCGCGGACGAGCCGAACATCCGCGAGACCATCTCCTTCCCGCTCAACGGCAACGCCCAGGACCTGATGATGGGCGCGCCGACGGAGCTGGAGGAGGCGCGGCTGCGGGAACTGCACCTGTCGGTGCGCAAGCCGCAGCCGAAGTAGCGGCATTTCCCGAAGGGGCCCGAGACCGACGCCGGTTTCGGGCCCCTTCGCACGCGTCCCCGCCGTGCACAGCAAGCCACAGTCCGCTCCCATGCTGAGGACAGTCTTCTTACCTAACTTCGCCTTCCATGACGGGAAACCAGCCGAAACACAAGAAGGACCTGACGCGGCGCAAGGTCGTCGTCGCCGGAGCGGGCGCGGCCGTGGCGGTGGGTGCGGGCGGCACCCTCGCCGCGTCGGGTGCGTTCGCAGGCGAGACGAGCACGAGCGCCGCCGCGAGCAGCAGTGCCACCGCGTCGGAGGCCTGCTACAAGCTCACCTCGGAGACCACCGAGGGGCCGTACTACATCGACGCCGACAAGATCCGCCAGGACATCACCGAGGACAAGGAGGGCATCCCCCTCACCCTCAGGCTCAAGGTGATCGACTCCGAGACCTGCAAGCCGATCGCCAACGCCGCCGTCGACATCTGGCACTGCGACGCGCTCGGCATCTACTCGGGCTACGAGTCCTCGTCGACCGGCGGCGGCACCGCCCCGACCGGCGCGCCCTCGGGCACGCCGAGCGGTACCCCGACGGGTGAGCCGCCGTCGGGCGCGCCGACCGGGGGCACCGGTGGCGGCGTCCACCAGGAACCCACCGACGACGAACGCTATCTGCGCGGCACCTGGAAGACGGACAAGCACGGCCAGGTCACCTTCAGGACGGTCTTCCCGGGCTGGTACCGGGGCCGTTGCGTGCACATCCACACCAAGGTGCACGTCAACGGCGAGTGGACGGACGCCGGTTACGAGGGCGGCAACACCTGCCACACCGGTCAGTTCTTCTTCGACGAGGAGTCCGTGCTGGCCTCCGCCGAGGTCGAGCCGTACTCCACCAGCACCACCGAGCGCACCACGCTCACCGAGGACACGATCTACGACCAGAGCGGCACCACCGGCGGCCTGCTCAAGCTGAAGTACAACAAGAAGAACATCGCCAAGGGCGTCATCGGCTCCCTCACGATGGGCGTCGACCCGGACGCGACGAACGACAACAACTGACGTAACTCCGCGACCACGCACGAGGACGCCCGGGACGGTGAAGTCCCGGGCGCCCGCGGCTGTCTCACCGCCGGTGAGATTCCCCTAGGAAAGGAACTTGTAGCCGCTGAAGCCGGTCGCGATCTTCGTCCTCGCCCCGAACGAACCCTTGCCGTCGCCGCTGTTGCGCCACAGGGTGCCGCCCTTGTCGCGGGAGATCAGGTCCGCCTTGCCGTCGTCGGTGATGTCACCGACGCCGACGACGGCGTTGTAGGAGCCGCCCCAGCTGGTGAACAGCTTCGCTCGGGCCTTGAAGGTGCCCTGGCGGGTGCCGTCGTAGCGGTAGAGGGTGTTGGACGTGTCCTGGGCCAGCAGGTCGCCGATGCCGTCGCCGTTCAGGTCCCCGGTGCCGACGATCTTCTTGTAGCCCTTCCAGTTGTCGTAGAGCTTCACGCGCGCGGAGAGCTTGCCGGTGCTGGTGCCCTTGTAGAGGTAGACCGTGCCGGTGGACGCCCCTCGCGCGATCAGGTCAGGGCGGCCGTCGCCGCTGATGTCGCCGGGCGAGGTCAGCACGTCGTACTGGTTCCAGCCGCTGGTGCCGAGTGAGGTGTACGACGTCGACGGCTTGACCGCTGCCCCGCAGCCGGGCTTGTACAGGCGCAGGGCGCCGCTGCTCAGCCGTACCAGGACGTCGTTGCAGCGGTCGCCGCTCAGGTCGCCGAAGGGGATCGCCCTGATGGTGGTGGGCCAGCCGCCGGCACTGACCTTCTCGCTGAACTTGCCCGTGCCGGTGCCGCCGTGGAAGGTCAGGCCGCCGGAGGAGTTGAGGGTGAGCAGGTCGCCGCGGCCGTCCGGGCCGTCGGGGCTGACGAAGTCGTGGCGGACCGCCGAGCCGTGCAGCAGGTAGCCCTGGCCGCTCGTCACCGTGACCGGGGCGGCCGTGCCCAGGCCGGTCGCCTTCAGCGTCCAGGTGAACTCGCCGTTGGGGAAGGGGACCCCGCTCGACGTCTTTCCGTTCCAGTTCGCCGTCACGTCCGCCGAGGCCGCGCCGCCGGTGATCGTGCGGGTGGCCCTGCCGGTCGCGCCGCTCTGCTCCGAGGTGAAGGTCAGGGACCAGGAGGTGACGGGACGGGACAGCTCCCACTGGCCGGTCCAGGCGGTCGTGGAGCCGGGCTCCACATAGCCTTCGGCCTCCGTGCGGAACGCCGTCACCGCGGACGGGGTGACACCGGTCGTGGCCACATGCGTCTGCTCGAACGTGTCGAACCAGGCGACCAGACCCGTGTACTCGTCGACCGTCCACCGGAAGCGGCGGTCCACGGCGAGACCCGAGTCGGGCAGGCCGGAGGCGACCACACGGGTGGTACCGGTCGTCGTGTCCGTCAGGACCAACTGGTCGGCCTCGTGGTCGTGGCGGACCGTGAAGCCGTCGCCGAGCAGGACGTCACCGGGGGCCACGGGGACGGACTTGGCCGCCTTGGTGTCATACACGCCCGCCGAGGCGCCGGAGCAGGACCAGTACACCCAGCGGCCCGCCGCCTGGAGCTCGCTCGGCACACAGCCGAGGCCCGGGACATCGACCGTGGAGAGGGTCTTCCTCGTGGTCAGGCTGTACGAGGTCAGCCTGCCGGTGGTCGTGGTCGCGCTCCAGAGCGTGGAGCCGTTGAGGGCGGCGGCGCGGACCGAGCGCGTGAGCGGATCGCCGTAGCCGAACTCGCCGATGTACTGCGTCGGGGTCGTACCGCCCGAGTTGTAGACGGCGTAGTCGTCGGAGACGTCGACGATCGCGCCGCCCTGAGTGCCGTACGTCAGCGTGTAGTTGGACGTTCCGTCGCTGATCGCGACCAGCTGGTCGGCGTTCTCCAGGCCGCTGCCGCCCTCGTTGACGTCGGCGAAGGTGTTGAGGAAGACGTCCTCGGGCTCCGCGACGCTGTTGCCCCACAGGGCGGAGCAGGTGGTTCCCGGGTAGGGGCACTTGGCGGATATCGAGTCGCCGGCCGTGGCCGCGGAGGCGGTCAGCTCGGTGCTGCCGTCGGTGGTGAGGGTGCGGACGGAGGTGGTGTCCATGGAGCTCGTGGAGCTGTCCT
This sequence comes from Streptomyces sp. SAI-127, assembly GCF_029894425.1. NCBI lineage: Bacteria > Bacillati > Actinomycetota > Actinomycetes > Kitasatosporales > Streptomycetaceae > Streptomyces > Streptomyces sp. SAI-127. The sequence goes on along the minus strand of NZ_JARXYJ010000001.1, from coordinate 5,143,537 downwards.
CGGCCACCCGCAGGCTGCCCCGGCTCAGGGCCAGGCCCGTCTTGGCGTTCTCCAGCGGGGGCACCTTGGAGAGCTGCTTCAGCTGCGGGGTGCCGTCCGCGCCCGGGACGATCCGCTGGATCCACCAGTTGGCGGCATCCGCGCCGCCGGTGACCAGCGCGGTGCCGTCGGGGGCGGCCACGGGGGTGCCGTACGACCAGGTCAGCAGGGTCTTCTTGGTGCCGTCGGTCAGCGAGACGGCCCGGACGGCGCCGTTGTTGGTGGCGAGGACCAGCCAGTCGCCGACCAGGACGGGGACCGGGGTGCCGGCCAGGTCCTCGCCGGCCACCGGGGTCGTCTCGGCGGCGGTCAGGTCGGTGCGGGGCTTGAGGTGCAGGCCGGAGGCCTCCGTGTACCAGCCGACGCGGTCGTCGCTGAGCACGACCTCCGGCACCGTCTCCCGGGACAGACCGGTGAAGACCGGGGTCAGCTCGGCGGTGGCGAAGTCGAGGTAGCCGACGGTGTACGACGTGAGGTCGCCGTTCTCGTCGCGGTCCGGGTAGGTCAGCAGGGAGCCGTTCTCGTCGCCGGTGCGCGCGAAGTTCACCTCCCAGTACGCGTCGGCCGGGAAGCCGGTGACCAGGCGGTCGCGCTGCTTGCCGTCGACGAGGTCGACGAGGTGCAGCCGGTAGCCGTCCAACTGCTCGCCGTCGACGACGCCGTTCCACTCGACAGTGACGGTGGTGTCGCCGTAGGTGCCGGCGCGGGTGGCCGACTGGCGCAGGTCGAGGGTCCTGAGGGCGCCGCCGCCCGGGCTCCACAGTGACACCGGGTCGCCGTAGGTCCGGTCGGGCAGTGCCACGGTGTCCGCGGCTTGGCCGAACACGCCCGAGACGCAGCGCGTGGAGATGTCGTAGCAGGTGGCGGTGGTCGGCTGGTAGACCCCGGACGGGCCCTCGACGGGGACGGTGACGCCATCCTCGTAGTCCGTCCACAGGAGGCCGGCGACCCCCGACTGGCGGTGCAGATAGCCGGTCGTGCCCGCGGCGAGCAGCCGTTCGGCGCGGGGGGTGGTGCTGCGGGGATCGTCCAGGACGATCTCGGTGGTGGCGGCCGTGGCGGTCGTGGCCGCCTGCGCGCCGGTGTCCTCGGTGCTGGAGAACAGGGTGATCGAGCCGGCCGCCACCGCTACGGCCAGGGCGGAGACGAGGGTCGTACGTGCCGCTCGTCTCGGGGCGTGTCTGCCCAACGCAGGTCCTTTCCTAGGAAGTCGGCAAACCTTATAGGAAGGTAAAAAGCGCCCTGTCACCGCCATGGACATCCCATGGGGGCGCACTGGTCCCTCGGTGTCCGCGCATAGCGCGGAGGCGTGTCATAGGGGGCGTGAGGTCGCGTCGACCCGCTGACACACTGGAGGAAGCGATGGTTTTCATGGTGTGCTCGCACTGGTGCTGATCGCCGGGGCGGTGGCCGTGCAGCGGCGTGCGGCCGGCGGGGCCGGGGTGGTGCCTCTGGAGCCGACGGCGGACTTCGACGCGCGGGCCGAGGCCGAGCGGTGGGTCGAGCGGCTCGGCGGGAGTCTGTCCACGCTGGACGCGGGCGGCGACAGGGCCGCGGGGCAGGCGCCGGCCGACGCGAACGAGCGGTACCGGGCCGCGCGGGGGCAGCTCGCAGCCGCCGGCTCGCCCGCGCAGTACGTGATGGTGACGCAGACCGCCGTCGAGGGTCTCCACTACGTCCGCGGCGCCCGCACCGCCCTCGGCCTCCAACCCGATCCCGCCCTGCCGGACCTCGGCGCGGCCACCGTCACGGCCCGGGACGGCCGGGTCACGGTCGACGACCGGACGTACGCCGTCTCCGACCGCCCCGGCGGGGCGACCCCCTACTACTACCCCGGCGGTGTCGTCGGCGGCCGACGCGTCCCGGGCGGCGACGGAATTTTCTGAACCGTCCCCCCTGCACGGGAAAAACTTTCCGTGGCGGCAACCTCCCTGATTCCGGCGGCTACTTGAGGACGGAAGCGCCCTTCACGGGTGCTCCACGAAACGCACATGTCCCACCCCCGCACGTAAGGAATCCCCGTGGCCTCTGCCTCCCACCGCCGCTCTCTCCGTACCCGCCGCACCCTGGTCGTCTGCGCCGCCGTGGTGGCCGCGGGCGTCGGTGCCGGTGCCGTCGTGATGAACGCGAACGCCCAGGCCGTGGACCTGTACCACCAGACGCTCGCCGCCAAGGACGGCTGGGCGTCCTCCGGCACGGGCACGACCGGCGGCACGAAGGCCGACTCCGCGCACACCTTCACCGTCTCCACCCGGGCCCAGCTGGTGAAGGCGCTGGGCTCGGCGTCCGACACCGCCCCGCGGATCATCAAGGTCAAGGGCACGATCGACGCCAACACGGACGGCGCCGGCAAGAAGCTGACGTGCGCCGACTACGCGTCGGGCACGGGCTATTCGCTGACGTCGTACCTGAAGGCGTTCGACCCCGCCACCTACGGCCGCTCGAAGCTGCCGTCGGGCACGCAGGAGACCGCGCGCGCCGCCGCGCAGAAGAAGCAGGCCGCGAACATCGTCTTCAAGGTGCCCGCGAACACCACGATCGTGGGGATGCCGGGCACCAAGGCCGGTATCTCCGGCGGCATGCTCCAGATCCAGAACGTGGACAACGTCGTCGTCCGCAACCTCACCTTCGCCGCCACCGAGGACTGCTTCCCGCAGTGGGACCCGACGGACGGCGACAACGGCAACTGGAACTCGAACTACGACTCCGTGACGCTGCGGGGCGCGACCCATGTGTGGGCGGACCACAACACGTTCACGGACGCACCGCACCTGGACTCCGCGAACCCGAAGTACTACGGCCGCGAGTACCAGATCCACGACGGGGCGCTGGACATCACCAAGAGCTCGGACCTGGTGACCGTCTCCCGCAACCAGTTCACCAACCACGACAAGACGATGCTGATCGGCGGCAGCGACAGCGAGCCCGCGGGCAAGCTGCGCGTCTCCATCCACCACAACGTCTGGAAGGGCATCGTCCAGCGCGCCCCGCTGGCCCGCGTCGGCCAGATCCACATCTACAACAACTACTACGACGTCACGACCCTGAACGGCTACGCGCTGCAGTACAGCGTCAACTCCCGCGCCAAGGCCCAGGTCGTCGCCAAGGACAACTACTGGAAGGTCCCGTCCACGGTGAAGGTGTCGAAGCTCCTGAGCGGCGACGGCACGGGCGCGATCGCGGGCTCCGGCAACCTCGTCAACGGCACGACGACGGACCTGGTCGCCGCCTACAACGCCGCGTCCTCGAAGGACCTGAAGACGACCGTGAACTGGACCCCGACCCTGACCTCGGGCCTGGAGTCGTCGGCCTCCGCGGTGAAGAACCTGCCGATGTCGCTGGCCACCACGACGGGGGCCGGGGTCCTCTCCTAGCTCAGGTGTCGTAGGTCCCGTCCCACGGTTCCGCGAAGGCGAGGCGATCCGGGTAGAGCTCTGCCCATTGCTCGCCCTCGTCCTCGCGGATCACCAGGCCGAAGCGGACGCCCTCATGGGTGATGCTGAAGGGACGGATCGCGATGTCCGTGTAGGAGCGGCGGGGAAGGCTGCGCAGCAGAGACCCGCGGTGGACCTGGGCGCGGGTCAGCGGGGAGGCGTCACCGCTCGGGTCGCGTTGTTGTTCCGCCCAGGTGCCGGCGCACCAGATGTCCGAGTCGCGGTAATTGCCCTCGGTGTCGAAGGTGTGCAGGACCGCGTAGAGGCGCTTCTGCTCTTCCCAGCCCTCCTCGAGGTGGAACCCCTCGGGGAAGGCATATGTGATCGACGCCAGGAACTGACCCTCCGCATACCGCCCGATCGTCTCGGTGCGGTGCTTCGGCTCGTACGCGACAGGAATGACCCCGGGCACTGCCATGGCGCAAACCATACGGCTTGGCGCGGACACGGCGATGCCCGGGTCGGTATCCGGACTGCTCTCGGACTGCTCCGGGGAGCCGCCGCTTCCCCAGACAGAAGGTGCCGCTTCTTTTCGGCCTGACAGCACAGACTCTCTGCTGCTGGTTCACGCCGGACGCATGATGTCGTTTTCGGGTGACAGGAGCCAGCGGAAATGTTCCACGAGTGGTTCCACCAAGCTCGGGTCTCGCAGTACGACGCCAAGTTCTATGTTGTCGGACAAGGCGCGGTCGGTGAGATTGGCGCTGCCCAGTAGTGCTGTATGCCGGTCGGCGACTATCAATTTGGCGTGCAGGACGCCCGATGGCCCGACCCGGTGCCAGACATTCACCTCACTGGGGAGCGCGACGAACGCCGTCGCTGCCTGAGTCGACTCTTCGAGCAGGAGATCCACTCGTACGCCCCGTTCGACCGCTTGCCCTATCTCGGCAACGACGTTCCGAGCACCATGCGCGGCGAAGCTGACGACCAGCAGTGAGGTGCGTGCCGAACGGATCACCTCCACGGCCACCCCACTCGTCAGCCGTGCCGGTAGGGATGCGCTCATCGGACCGCTCACCGCGACCTGCGCCGGCCTGGGCCGGGGGAATGCCCGGACGGTGGCAAGGGCGAGGCCGAGACTCGCCCCGGTCATACCTGGTGCCTCGGCACTCCAGACGCGGACGATCTCCGTGAGCTGGCGAGCCAAGCCAGCAGCGGACTGAGCTGCGATGAATCGACTCAGCAAGAGGTCGTCAGGAGCGGTCACTGATGCGAGGACCTGTTCCACAACCATGATCCGGTCCTCTGGAAGACGGTCGCAGAGTGCGGCCAGAAGCCGTGGAAGACGGGGTGACGGAACAGCGTTGCGCGCTGCGGGTACCCCTGCTGGCTGGTCACGGGGCAAGTCCGGTCCGCTCGACCCCTGTCCGGCCGGCCCGCTCATGGCCGGAACGAACACTTGTCGTCCGACAGGGTTTCCACCAGCAGGGCCCTGTCAAGGTAATGGTTGCCCCGCTCGCAGGAGGTCTCTGCCGCGAACAGGCAGGCGTGGCAGGCCGCCCCGTGCAGCCGGGCGTGGACGCGTGGATCGTGCTCGGCACACATCGGGTCGGAGCTGCACAGCCGGGCTTCCTCAAGGGCCTGCGCGATGGCGGGTCCGAGTCGGTCGCCGCGGCCGAGCGAGACCAGCCCGCCCAGGGTTCCCTCGCTGTCGGGGGCGGCGGTGTAGAGCAGGATCCCGGACATGGGGTCGGACCCGGATCGGGCGTAGATCCGCTCCGCTATGCCGGAGGCGCCGTAACCGCACTCCAGGGCGAACTGGCGGATCAGTACGTGGGCCAGAGTGTGCAGCAGCACGTACCGGATCCCGGGCCAGCGGGGCTCCACGCCACGAGCAATACACCAGTCCCGGTGCGCGGACTTCAGGATCTGCTCGCGGCCAAGGACCGTTTCCCGGCCTTCCCACTCAGCGAGTTGCTGCTCCTTGAGCGCCAGGAACACGCCTTCGCCGCGTAGTTCGGCACACGGCACCCACGTGGGGTCGTTGCGGCTGAGGGGCGCTCCGGAGAGGGTTCGTACCTCCTCGTCCGGCAGCCATTCGGGTGCCTCGATCCGTGTGAAGCCGGTGAGTGCCGAGACCTCGCGCAGTCGGTGGACCAGGACGACGCTGTCGAGCCAGTCGGCCGTGCCGTCGGGTACACGCCGCTCACGTACGGTGGTGAAGTCCGGAAGCGTGTGGTCGCGAGGGTGGGTGAAGGCCCGCCACTCCGGGGTGATGAGGTCGAACTCCTCGTCCTCGTCGTTCTGTTCGCCCGCTGCCGTCTTGGCCTCACTGACGACTGCTGCCCAGACCGCATCCGTCCCGTACTGTTCCAGCTCGGGCCAGCACGCCTGTGTGGGAAGCAGCATCTTCGCCGCGTCGGCGGGGACGGCGGCCAAGGGGGACAGCAGGCTCCAGTGCTCCTTGACTGCCTGGGCGAGCGGCTCTTCTGCGCGCGGGATGCTGAACACCTTCAGCTGGGAGGCGAACCAGCTGTTGGTGGCGCCCAGCACCATGGTGCGCGCGTGTTCCGGGCACCCGCCCGTGACGAACGTACCGAGGTGCGGGTGATGGCCGCGGCAGGCAGGCAGATTCCGCTCTCCGGCCTGGCCGATGGCATCCGCCATTGAGCGGACCACCCCGCATGTGCAGCGCACATAGACATTGGCCGCCTCGCCTGTGGTGCCGGACTCGGTCAGGCTCAGGGTCGGGCTGTCGCACGGCGCGCCACCGCTGTGGACGAAGTAGACCCAGGGGAAGTCGTCCATGTGTCCGTTTTTGCAGGCGACGAGGAAGCGAGCGGGCAGCGCGGTCGGTTGGCCCTTGCCGGGGCCACCGCAGTTGGTGTGGATGTACTTGGTCTTCTCCGGCCGGTACAGGTTCGGTCGCAACTGGAACAGGCCACTCGATGCGGGCGCGAGCTGATTGCATCGCTCGCGTGAACAGCGCAACCAGCGCGGGAACAGGCCGACCGGTACGCCGGTCCTGGTCCAGTCGCCGTACGGGTCCGCGGGGTTTTCCGGCAAGTGAGGCGGGGTCCGCAGCGCAGTGACCTGGCCACCGAGTCGGCGGCGCACGGCTGCCAGGAGTCGGTCCTCGATCAGAGGGCGGGCACGGACCTGGTCCCACTCGTCCAGGCCCATCACCATGGTGGACAGGTTCGGCAGGTCGGTGACAGCGCCGATGCCGTAGGTGTGCAAGAGCTGACTGGGCCGCAACTCGCCCACGCGGAGCGCGTCGGTAGTGGGGCTGCTCATGTCCTCTCCCAGGGATCTTCGTCCGTGTCCGGGGCGCTGTCGTCATCCTGCTGGCGCGGTACGTAGGGCGGTTCCTCATGGGGTTCCGGTCCTGTCGCCCCGGAGAAGATCAGCCTGATCGGCGGCTCGACCTCGCGCAGTGACGTGGGGCAGGTCATCAGCCGCCAGGGTCCGCTGTCCGGCTCCAGCAGCAGGGGTGCGACATCACCCTGGCGCCGGGCGGCGCGGTAGCCGAGGACTGCTCCGGGTGCCCTGCGCTTCTGTTCCCAGTAGTCGAGGCGGGCGTCGAGCCGCGTCCGTACCTCCTCGGCCACGTGGCGATCGGCCAGGACGTCACGGGCGCGCAGCTCAAGTGACCGTACGGCGTGACTGACGACCTCACCGCGGCGGTCCACCCACTGAGCACCGCGGTTGGGGTTGTAGTCCGGCTTGAGGTTGCGCACCAGGGCCGCCAGGACGCCGGTCAGGCCCCGGTCCACAGCACGGTCCGCGAACGGTGTGACGGACAGGGCTTCGACGTGCTGGTAGATGGTTGCGTGGAAGGACTCGAAGGTCTCGTAGTGCGAAAGGTCGCGTGGCCGGGCCCAGTTGAGAACAGTGAAGACCAAGCCCGGTGCCCGGCGGCCGACGCGGCTGGTGGCCTGGATGTACTCGGCGGTCGACTTGGGCTGGTTGTTCACGACCATGACGCCGAGCCGGGATACGTCCACGCCGACGGCGATCATGTTTGTGGCGAGCAGGACGTCGATGGGCCGGGGCGATCCCTTAGGCCGGCGGCCAAAGGTGATGTCGAGCTTCTCCAGGATGTCGGGAATGGCGTCGGAGGCCATCCGGCTGGTCAGCTCGGCGGGTTCACCGATCCGCCGTGCGGCGAGCCCTCGGCGGTCTGCCCTGATCAGCCTCGCCGACACGTCGTCCTCCACGAGCCGGCGCATACCCCCGAGGTCGCGCAGGCTGTTGAAGTAACCGACGAGGGTCATGTACGGGTCGGTCAGCTCGCTCGCACCGTAGGTCTCGTACAGGTACTGGGCGGCGGCGAGCTGGGCGACGAACACCCTGATCGCCACGGACTTGGTGCGCACGCCCTGCGCGCAGATGCCCACGTAGCGGCGGCCGGGAGTCTCTTCCGGATCCCGGCGTCGTGCGAAGAACGTGTCGTCCGCGCTGAGCCCCGGCGGCGGGAAGACCGCTGTCTTGCGGGCGAAGAGGTCGTGGATCTGCCGGTTGGCACGCCGGACGGTGGCCGTGGAGGCGATGACCTTCGGCCGTACGGTCCGGTCGGGCTCGGGATTCCAGGTGGAAAGCCGGTCCACGGCGGTCTCGTACAGCCCGGTCAGGGAGCCGAGCGGGCCGGAGATGAGGTGCAGCTCGTCCTGGACGATCAGGTCCGGCGGGCGCACCCGTACCGCGTCAACGGTGGAGGCGGCCTCATGGCCGTTGCTCGCCGGGTGGCTTGAGGACTCCCAGTCCGAGTCGACGGCGGACGGCGTGACGTATCCGTGCCGCGTGCACAGGCGGGAGACATGGCCGAACAGAGCCTGGGTCTCGCCCTTCCAGGGCAGCTGGGCGAACTTGTCGACGGTGGCGATGACGAGGCTGGGCGGGTGGCGGTAGATCTCCTCGTCCACGACGAGGATCGGCAGCCCCTGCTCGTCGGCGGGCACACCGAAGGCGGCGGCACCGAAGGGGCATTCGTAGGCGTCGGGGCAGGTGATCAGCGTCCGGCGCAGAGTGGTCTCGACGGTGATGTCGCGACCCGCCTCCATCTTCGTGCCACACCAGGGGCAGCTCGTGAGCTGGTGCGGCGAGCCCGCACGGCCGAAGCCGCTGAACCCCTTGTCCTTCTTTCGCTCCTTGACCCAGTCGTAGGCCTGCTCGTTGGTATTGGGAGTGACCCTGCCACCCACCCAGAGACCGATACGGAACGGGTTTTGGCCCCAGCGGCTGGGTTCCTCGCGGCGGATCACTTCGCAGGCGCAGATCAGTGCGGCGGCACGCTGGAACTGCTGGATGGTGAGTAGACGCAGGGTGTACCGCATGATCACGGCGACACCGTGCTCGGCGTCGAGTCCGCCCAGGTGGGGCTTGCGCCGCCGGATGGCGAGGGTGAACGCGGTCAGGCCGAGGTATGCCTCGGTCTTGCCACCACCGGTGGGGAACCAGAGAAGATCGGCCAGGGCGCTTCCGTCGTCGGCGCGCTCGTGATGCGCGGGATCGGCGAGCGAAGGCAGATTGAGCAGCAGGAAGGCCAGCTGGAAGGGCCGCCAGCTGCGGTTCTCAGGCAGGTCGACCGCCTGGACGGCTTCCTCCAGCGGCATGTTGGGAGAGCGGCGCCGATTGCCCGCAGCGATGGTGTGGACGCGCTGGTGCCACATGGCGCGGTTGGCGAACCGGAAGGCGTCGAGGGCTTCGGCGTCGTCCCGCAGCAGATCGATGCCCGCCTGGATCCGCTGGGCGGCCTCGCCGGCGAGACGCATGTTCTCCTGGGCCTCTGTGCGGTAGGAGTCGAGCCCGGCGGCCGGATCATCGACCGATTGCCTCTGCCGCTCGATCCAGGAGCGGTAGCCGTCCACGAGCGGAAGCAGCGCGGCCCGCAGGGGAGCGGCCTCCAGCCTGCTCAACTCGTTCATGTCCAGAACGAGTTTGGTGAGCTCCGGCAGGTCCGAGTCCCTTCGATCGCGGCGCGGGTCGGGCACGTCTGTGTGCGGGATCTCGTACGTGGGCGTGGCCGTGGTGGAGATGCGCACGGCGCGCCTGGGATTCGCGGGATCGGTTCTGGCGTGGACGCCGGTGCCATGGCCCACGGCGAACTCGGGGTGGAATCGGTACGTCATCGCGAGCGAGCGTCGCTCGTCCTGGTTGCTCCCAGGCTGCTCGGCGGAACGGCGAGGCAGGAAGGGGGCGGTGTCGGGGGCACCCGCCACGCTCATCGTGGCCTGGAACATCCAGTGGGTGGAACCCGGCTTGTTCTCCTGCCCGTTGACCAGGAACAGGGAGATGAGCCAGGAGCCCTCGTGCAGTCGGGCCCTGCCCCGTACCACGACATTCGGGAAGTCGCGGACGTGGACCGCCTGGGCGGCCAGTTTTCCCTCCACCAGCTTCACGGTGACCGTGCCCGAGCAGGGCACCCGGTGCCAGACCCGCTTCGGGTTCCCCTCGATATCCGACTCACCGCGTTCGTAGCGAGCCCAGGCACAGTCGACTGTCAGCTCCTGGACCTCCCGCTCCACCCTGAACGTCAGACCCAGCGTCGACGGATGGAGACTCGGCATGGCGGGCGCGGAGGGCTCTGGGTCCCCGGCCTCCGGCTCCTGCTCGGGCGTCATGCCCGGCTCCTCCAGGGTCTCGGGCGCGACCACCTTGCCGACGGTCCGCAGGGGTGCGCCGTCCTCGTCTCGTACCCCGCCGGGGGCGAGCCGCCCGATGATGTAGTGATCCAGGGGATTGCCGGCCAGTTCCTCCGGCTCATCCCCCGTGGGCCCCAGGAGATCGCGTACGACCAGCTCGGCGAGTTTGTCGCGCAGCTCCTGCGGAGTGGGTGCGGACAGCACCGTTCCGCCGATGGTGCGATCCGGCTCGGGGTCTGGACTGGCGAGCGGCTGCTGGGTCACGGGGCCAGAGTAGGCGCGACCACTGACAACCGGTACGGACTTCCTTACGGAACTCGATCAGCGCTTCACGTGCAGACAGTTCCGCGCCATCCGGCGGGCTGCTTTCGGCCGGATTCCGATCAAGGTCTTGGGTCGAGCCTGTGACCCTCGTTACGGTGCGTGGCCCGAGGGGTACGAAACGCGTGCGAAGAGCCGGAGGACGCAGCGGCGCGCGGGGTTCGAAGGGCGAGCGGGGATCATGACGGACAACAGAACCGGCGGTATCCCGCACCAGGCATCGAACGGCGGGCCTGCGGCGAAGCCTGTGTCCGTGAACACCTCGTACGGCGTTCCCCTGACCGGCTCCGAGCATGCGCCGGGGTTACTGAAGAGCTCGACGGGGTTCGGGGACAACGGCCACCGGGGTGCGTTCGGCGAGGAGTTCATCCGCATGCTGGCCACGGCGGCCAACCTGGACGTGAGCAAGAAGGAGCGTGACCGGGCCGGCGTCGACTGGCAGTTGGGCTATGTGGGCCGGGCGGGTACTCGTCGCTTTCCGGCCATTGAAGCGCAGGTCAAGTGCACTTCGTCGGCGGACATCCACGGGGAGTACATCCACTATCCGCTCAAGGTGAAGAACTTCAACCTCCTGGCAGGCCAGGACTACGAGTTGCCTCGCTTCCTCTTTCTCGTCCTGGCCCCGACCGACCCTTTAGCGTGGTCGCACGCCACCGAGGACCGCCTGCTTCTGAGCCATGCCGCGTACTGGCTGTGTCTGCACGACCAGGAACCCATTCCGCTGGGCGACGGGGCGAAGGGCACTACTCGCACGGTGTACGTCCCGCGTGCCAACCTCCTGACCGTCGATACCCTCCATGACCTGTTCGCAGAGGACTACCGGGACCTGGTGGCGTCATGACCACGATCACGGATGCCGAGTTCGAGGAGGTCGCGGGCCTTGCTCCCGGAGTCGTACGGCGTTATCTGAGCGGCAAAGGCTGGAGCGCGGAACGCGACCTGTCCGGTGCCGAGCTGTGGGAGTGGAAGCCGCAGGACGAGCCGGGGCCGCCGTACGAACTCCTGGTGCCGATGCATCGCCGCCGGGACTACGCGGGCCGGGTCGCCGACATCCTGGAGACCCTGGCCGTCGTCGAGGCGCGGCCCCCGGGAGCTATTCTGCGGGAGATGCGGTTGCCTCCGGTGGACTGGCAGTTCCTCCGCCTCGTACCACCGGGCCCTTCCGGCACGGCTCCCCTCCTGGACCTCGTCTCGGCGCTGACCGGCTTGAAGGATCTGCACACGGCTGCGGCGTCCTCGGCACTGAATCCGTTGGCGGTGCAGCCCGCACAGAAGCCATTGCTGGTGAAGGACCATGTGGCGGCGGTACGGCTGGACCAGACCCGCGTCGGCAGTTACGTCATCGCCGCCCACACCCCGCTGCCGGAGGGTCCGTACGGCGGACACGACCGTACGGGACAGGGTTCGCTCTTCGACCAGACGGAACTGGACAGGCGCAGCCTGTTCGAGATCCAGCCGTCCGAACCCTTCGCGCGCAGGGTCTCCCGACTTCTGTATGCCGGAGTCGCCTGCGCGCACGCCGCGGCCGAGCAGACACTCTCCGACGACTCCGTGCCCCGCTTCGAGCACATGGCGAGCGCCGGCCTGTCGGCGAACCTCTGCGAGGCACTGGTGAGGATCGCGGGCGAGGAGCGCAGGGACTTCTCCTTGTCTTTCGCCTGGTCCTCGGAGCGACCCGTCGAGCAGCCCTCACCGCCGGTCGCGATCAACCCTCGCCACACGGAGGCGCTGGAGGCCGTGGCGAAGGATCTGCGGGAACGGCTCGGCCGGGAGGACGGGGCGATGCTCCATGGGGTGGTGACCAAGCTGCACTGGGACGTCAGCCCTCGTGAGGCGACGGTCTACGGATCCCTCCTCCACGGGGATTCCCCGAGGCACCGGCGGGTCCGGGTCGTACTGCGGGCAGAGGACATCGACAGGGCCACCGAGGCAGGGCGGAACGGGTGGGAGGTGATGGTGAGAGGCGATCTGGAGCCGCGCGGAACGGGCGTGCGGATGCGAGGGGTGACAGAGTTCGTGGTGCGGCCGGACTGACGTCGCCCAGCCGCACGACTACGGTTCGAGCGGCAGAGCTGCCTGCTCGGCAGCCGGACCGAGGTACGTGTACTCGGCGGACCGCGCGATGCCCATGGAGTCCAACTGCTGTCGGAAGCGGACCCGGAAGTGGACGTTGTCACCGAGACCAGGCCGCATGCGCAACAGCTCCTCGGGCTCCTCGAAACGGACGTCGTAGGCGGGCGCGTTCTTCGCCGTACCCGTCTTCACCTTTACTAGGCCGCTTTCCCGCATCTCGCTGATGCGACCGGAAATGATGATCTCCTGGTCGCGGTCCTTGGTCTCCCGGAGCCGTTTCACGTACTGCCTGCCGCGCTCAGTCAATCGGGCGCGGCACATGTGGCCCTCGGCGTCGTACCAGGTCACGCCGAGATCCAGTTCGTACCGGCTCAATGCCCGTGTCACCACTTCGACGGCGTCGAAGAGCCGGGCCCATTCGCGGATGTCACGCTCCGCCTCCACAGCGTCGAGCAAGGTGGTGAGAGTGCCGAGACCTGTGGAAGCGGCGGACGTGGTGGGGGTATCGAGAGCGGCGGGTTCGGCGGCATCGGAAGCGATGGCGACCGGCCGGGCGTGCACGACGGTGCTGCCCGCCGAGATCCCCGTGAGTTCCAGCTGGACCGGAGTGCCCGCGGCGACCGAGACCATGTGCTCGACCGGTTGCAGCAGCGCGTCGCCCCACTGGAAGCGGAGAGCACCGCCCTCGGCGTCCGGTCCGGTCAGTCGGAGCTGAAGTTCTTCGTCGAGCCGGGCGTCCGGGGCGTACTCCCGAGCTGCCGCGAGCCTGCTCGCGCGGTGCTCTGCCTCGATCTCCTCGTCGTCCCGGTCCTCGGTGCCCAGCCGGTCGAGAAACTCTGCGGTGCGCTCGGCCTCGCCGGGGTCGCCTTGAAGGAGCGCGCGCCTGCGCTCGCGCCAGCTGTCGCCGGTCACAGTCGCACCTCCAGATAGCCGCGTGCCGGGGCGGCACTCTCATCGGACGGCGAGCGGTCCTTCCCGTCGGGCAGTCGGCAGCGCTGCCACCAGTCGTCCCACACGCCCCGTTGTGTGAAGTATGTACGTTCGTCGGGGGTGAAGCGCTCCGGCTCGAAGATATGGGCTACAGGCTGGTACCCGATACGAAGTGGGGAGACGCCGAACTTCTCCCTCATCCTGGCCCGGCTCTGGAAGGCCGTGGTCAGCCACTTCGAGCCCGGCTTTCCGCGTACGGCACGTTCGGCGCGGGTGTCGACGAGGAGCGTGGCGTCGATGTTCCCCGGGTCGAGCTTGGTGCTGACGAAGCTGCCGCCGAGCCACAGCCTGTGGATAAGGGGGAGGCCGGCGAGAGCCTGGGCGTAGGTGTCCTCAAGCGTGAGGAACGGGTCGATGTAGTTGTGGAGGCCATCCCACAGCACTCTGCGCGTCGATGAGTCCTCGAACTCCGGGGCACTGACCAGCAGGGTCTCGGTCTCGTCGAAGGAGACGGAGTACCGGCCCAGAGGAAGAAATCCGTTCGCGGCGAAAGAGGGCAACACGTGGGGTCCTGTCAAGCGAAGGGGTGTTCATCCTGCCGGGTCGGATTCGGAGCTGTGGGGGGGATTTCAGGAAAAAGGTCCCGAAGACTGCGGTTCGTGGGGAGCTCGCGGGCTCAGAAGCCCAAGTACGTGATCTGGACGAGGTAAACGCGCTCGCTGCGTACGACGACCTGATACGTGAACATTCCGCCCGGGACGATGACATCGCCGCCCCTCGGGTCAATGCCTTGGTGGGCACGGCCGTGGATGTGGACCGCCTCGGCGGCTCTGACCAGCTCGTCCGCCTTGCTTGCCACCCTGGCGAGGAAGTCGGCGGGCGCGGTACGGGCGGCTTCCTCGGCTCCGAAGGCGTACTCCCACTTCCAGCTCAACCGCGTACTGCCTTCATGGCTTCGTCCAGTACGGCGGTCAGCTCCCGCAGAGCCTCCCGCGCGACGTCGGGATCCTCGTCCTCCAGCGTGCTCTGCGCGCGCTCGAAACGGGCGGCCAGGTCGGGACGGCGGGCGATCTCGATGTCCCGGGCCCAAAGGAGGACCCAGCTCCTTACGGGGCTCAGAGACTCCCACTCCACAGCCTTGGCGAACGCCTGGTCCTTCGTGGCCTGCATCTCCTCCAGGCGCGCTGGAGCCACGACGGCGAGGGCCGCGCGCAGGGCGTCAGGGGTCTGCTCGGGGCGGGGGATCAGCTCGCGCCCGTGGTCGGCCAATGTGCTCATGGTGTCCTCCAGGAGTGCCCCTGCCAGGGTATCCGGGCCGGACTGAGCGAGGGCTCGCATGGTCACACCGTCTCCTTCGGGTCGGCTCGGCAGCCGCGGCAGCGTCCGGGCTCGGGGGCGCGGAAAGCGAGGCCGCAGCCATCACAGGTCTGGAAGGGGTGTCTGGGCTGCGGAGCGGGTGGGACCGGAGGTCGGAGTGGGGGCAAGGGCGGAAGCTGGGCGGCCAGGCGGTGGGCGAGGAAGGCGGCCGGGCGGATCAGGGGTTCGTTCGGCAGGTTCTCGGTCAAGGCGTGGCGTACGGCGGTGGGGCCGATGTCGCGCTCGAGCCAGGATGCGACGCCCGGGGCGAGGTGCTCGGCGTCGGTGGCGGAGAGGAGAAGGCGGGGGTCGCGGCGGCGGAGGCCGGCGAGGACGTCCAGGGCTGTCTGGAGGAGGGCGGGGGCGGTGCATGCGGGCTGAGGTACGGCGGGGAGACGCTTGCGGGGAGGTGGTTTGTCCGTGGCGGCGGCCGTCGTGTGTCGGGCAGGTCTGGTGGCGGTGTCGGTCGGGGCGGTCCGGTGGCCTGGCCTGTTGCAGGAGACCGTGCGGGTGACGATCCGGCCGGTGGGGGTCCGCTCGCGGTTGCGGCGGAGGTAGCCGTGGGCTTCGAGTTCGTTCAGCGCGGCGGCAATACGGGTGGGGCCCTCGGGAAAGCGGTCGGCGAGGGTCTTGATGTCGACGGAGGTGCCCTGTCGTACCGACTGGATGTAGGTCGCCAGGCCGATGGCGAGGAGGGACAGCTCCGGGTGCTGGGCGAGGTGGTTGCCGATCACCGTGAAGTTCTCGGTGTGGCGGGCGTTGTCGTGGACGACGCCGGAGTGGGGCCGCGCGTGAGGGTGGTTTTTGCCCGGGATTCGGGACTGGGCGCGCGAGGGCGCGCTAGGGTTTTCGGTGTCCATCGGGAAGGTCCGATCTTCCTCGGTGGTCAGGCCCTCGCATTGGGATTGCAGTCCCGGCGAGGGCCGTCGCATGTCTGGGGTTGTGTCGTGGTCTTGCGGTCTTGCTGCGCTGAGCGTAAGGCAGGCAACCGGCCCGAAATCCAGCCGAGTTGGGCATATTCACTCGCGGGAGTGAGTTTGCCCAGCGGGAGGGAGGGGTGGGGCTTGGTGGGGTGCTTTATCGCCGGTGGGTGGTGCATAGGGAGCGCAGGTGGAACCGGAGCGTGGGGGGTTGTGCTTCGGTGACTCCGGGGTGGTGAGGGTGAGTTCGGCCCAGACCGTTTTGCGGGGCGGGCGGCCATGGGCCACTCCCCAGCGGTCGGCGAGGGCGTCTACGAGGAGCAGGCCGCGGCCGGCTTCGTCGGCGGGGGTGGTGGGCATCTTGGGGTGCGGTAGTTGGTCACTACGGGTGTCGGTGACCTCGATGCGCAGGGTGTCGCCGACGACGTAAAGCAGGAGCTGGAAGCTCCGGCCGGGGACACGGCCGTGGATCGCGGCGTTGCTCGCGAGTTCGGCGACGATGAGCGCGGCCGGGTTCAACGGGAGCCCCCAGGAGCGCAGTTGATCGGTGGCGAGCAGGCGGGCGAGGCGGGCGCCGCGTGGGGTGGGGGACAGCAGGACGCTGAAGCTGCGCACGGGGCTGTCGGGTTGGGTGGGTGGAGCTGTGGGGGCGGTGAGTTTCTGATTCACGTCACTCAGCGTGGCCGTATATGCCTACCGTGAGGAGTGACGACGCGGTTGCGTACGGTGACTGTCCAAGGATTGTCCGGCGCTGTCCGGGCTTGTCGGGGCGGTGCGTGCGGGTAGGGGCGTCGCGGTACGTGGCGGTACGGCGGAGGGGTGCGCATGTCGGTGGACGGCGAGGTACGGCTCAGGACGGAGGCGGACGAGCCGGGGTGGGAGGTGGATCCGGACGACGAGTGGGGCGTGGCCGTAGTCGCCACCGTGGGGCGGCAGTTGAAGCTGCGGCGGGAGGCGGTGGGGATGCGGGCCGGCGAGTTCGGGACGGCGGTGGGGTACGGCGAGGACCTGGTGTACAAGATCGAGGCTGGGAAGCGGATTCCCCGGCAGGAGTATCTGTACAAGGCCGACGAGGTGTTGGGCGCGGGTGGCCTCATCGCGGCGACTTGGGAGGACGTGAAGAAGGTCCGGTACCCGAAGAAGGTGCGGGCGCTGGCGAAGATGGAGGCCAAGGCGGTCGAGATCGGGGTGTACGAATGCAGCAACATCCACGGACTGCTGCAAACGCCTGAGCATGCGCGGGCCCTGCTGGAATCGTGGAAACCCGCCTACTCGCCAGAGGATCTGGAGCGATTGGTCGCAGCCCGTGTGGCCCGACAGTCGATCTACGAGCGGACGCCTGCTCCAGCCCTCGGCTTCGTTCTCGAAGAGGCCACGCTCTACCGCAACGTTGGAGGCACAATGGTGCGGCGACAGCAGTTCGAACGTCTGCTGGAGGTGGGCCGGTTGCCCAACGTCACGCTTCAGGTGATGCCGATGGACAGCGCCCCGCATCCTGGCATGAGCGGCAGGATCGAGTTGCTGAAGTTCGAGGACGGCACGGCTGTCGGGCGCTCCGACGGTGCCTTCAACTGCCGTCCGGTCTCGGACCTGAGGGAGCTACGCATCCTTGAGCTGCGGTACGGCACCATCAGGGCCCAAGCTCTTCCTCCGAGGGAGTCGCTGGTGCTCATCGAACGACTGCTGGGAGAAACATGATCCGCAAGCCCACCGCCGGTGACGCCTCCGAACTGGCGTGGTTCAAGAGCAGCTACAGCAGCGGTCCCGACGGTGACTCCTGCGTCGAGGTCGCCACCAGCCCCGGCATCATCCACGTGCGCGACTCCAAGTACCGCGAGGTCAGCCCGCGTCTCGCGTTGGCGCCGGAAGCCTGGGCGGACTTCGTGGCGTACATGTCGGGGAACTGACTTCGCAACTGCACGCGCCCCGCGCATGGTTGTCGCTGGTGCGGGGCGCTGGCCTACGGCTCAGAAGAGAGCGTCCGGTTCAGGGAAGAGCCCGTCATCGAAGGGCTCCGGGGCGCTGGTGCTTTGCGAAGTGCGTGCGGCGGCCCGAGCTTTTGCCTTGGCCTTGCGGGCAGCAGCACGGCGGCGCTTGGCCTCCGGGGTGTGCAGGCCCTTCTCCATCTCTTGCTTGTAGCGGGCGTGGTTCAGCTCAAGGAGACGGTCCAGTATCTCGGTCTGGACTTCCGGGGCGATGGTGAAGCGCTCACCCTGGGGAGTGGCATGGAAGCCGTGCTGAAGGTCGAGATCGGTCCAGCCGTAGGCCTCGGCGACGGCTCGGTCTACCTCGACGTGAGCGTTTCGGAGGGCTCGGATGTCAGAGTCAGAATCAGCCTCATTGTGCACGAGGTTGTAGAGCTTGGTTAGGCCGAGGTCACGGTCGGACATTGCAGCGCGCTGAGCTTGCTCCAGAGCCTCCCCTCGGGTGTGGAGGCGTGACAACCCAGCTGGTTGTGGATAGGTCTCGTAGACGTCGGACGGAGTGTAACGAAGGTCTTCCTTGATGCTCGACCCCCAATGCCAGGCCCAAGCAACATGCATGCTGCTTGCGAGTACAGCCAAGCGTGCGGGGGAGGAGGTGGCAATCACGCACAAGCCGTGCGAGAACACCTGGCTGCTGCGTACGCGAACTGGCATGAGCAGCTTGGTGTGTAGGGCAATAACAATGACATGATCTAGATCAGCGATTTCCTCCTGCATAGCAGGACGCTTGTCAGCGTACTGCCACCAACGCTGGGGCAGCGGATTCCGTAGGGCATATGTTCCGTCATCCCTTGTGCGTTGCCGCTCGGGTTTGACCTTTTGCTCGGCGATCGCGAAGACGTCTGTGTACGTCGAAGCTTGATCCTCGGACCAATTGTGGAAGTTAATTACCCATCGGCTTGCCGCAGATCCCGGCCGCTGATTCAAATCGGCCGCGCTCAGGTAAGGGAAAAGGACTTTGGCGTTCTCGGCAGACTTGGTGATGAAATCTTGAGCCTCCTCTGACTCCAGGATGAATCCCTTACCGAGTACGTATGACCCGATGAATGCCTGTCCCTCGTTGTCTACCAAGGGGTACGGCGTCCCCGACACTCGTGAGAGGGCGTCAAGCCCAGGTGTGATCCCGTGCACCGTGTGTCCGTCGAGGATGCACTCCTCACGGTCGTCAGTTCCGCCACCCAGCCATACGAGGGAGACGACTACAGCTGCTGTGCCCGGCCACTTCTGAGTTTTGACGGCACGATAGATTGTCCAACCGCTTGCTGTTGCTTGGTCGAGTCCCACCTGTCGAGTGTCGGTTTGAGCGATCGTGTTCGTGGCGATGATCCCCGTTCGGCGCCCTGGTGCGATCGAGAGGTTCCGCAGTAGGAAATATGCGCACAGGTCAGCGTGTCCCCGGGTACCTCCCGCCAGCCGATTAACCAGGTACTCCCGGTAGTTCTGGCCCAGTGCACCTGTGAGATTTTTGCCTGAGACAAACGGCGGATTCCCCACCACTACATCAAACCCGTTGGAGCCCCCCACCCCCATAACCTCAGGAAACTCCAACGGCCAATGCAACGGCCGAACCGCCTCCGCCCGAGGCCCCTTCAGCCACCCCTCCACAATCCTCCGAGCCCGAACCCCCGCCTCCTCAGCCCCCGCCCCCTCCCCCAACGCCGTAGCCACCAGCCCCGCCACAGCCTCCAGCCGGTACCGATAGGCCCGGCTCTTCGCGTCCTCCTTGGCGTCACGGAACCGCGCAGCCCCCCGGGCCCCGCCCACGTTCTCCTCACCGGAGATGTCGGACGCCTCCTCGTCGGAGATGCCCTCGGCGGCCAGTGCGGCCCCCACCACCGCGTCCGCTGCCAGCCGCAGCTTGCCGCTCAGGGCCTCAGCCTTCGCCAGCAGGTCAGCCTTGTCCCGGACCACCCGGATGTCTGTGACCGCCGTCGACTCGATCTTCCGCCGCAGCTCGGCCGCTTGCGACAGCAGCCCCTCCGTGTTCTCCAGCGCCCGCGCCACCTCCGGGCTCAACTGCCGGTCCTGCCAATCCAGATGGAACTGACTGACCTGTCGTACGTCGATGACCCCGATCAGCGAGTCCCCGCACCGCAACGCATGGTCCAGGAACGAGAACGGCCGTCCCTTCGCCAGCGTCACCAACCACAGCGACAGCTTGGCCAGTTCCACTGCCATTGGGTCGCGGTCCACGCCGTACAGGCACTGGTCGGCCACCAACCGCCGTGCGATCTGGTGCAGTTGCTCGTGGTCGTCCCGGTCCACGTCCTTCGCGATCTCCGGCGGGAGTTCGTCCTCCCGGAGCCATGCCTCCACCACCCGGTCCGACAGGTACCGGCACGCCGAGACCAGGAACGCCCCCGAACCCATCGCTGGGTCCAGGACCCGCAGCTTCAGCAGCTCCTCGGCTTTCTTCGGCTGCCAGACGCCCGGTGCCGCGCCCTCCGCCGGACCCGGCGAGAAGCACAGTGGAGCCAGCGTGTGCTCCACGACCTCCTCCGCCAGCGGCTTCGGTGTGTAGTGCGTACCTGTGTCCCGGCGGTTGCCGGAGCGGACCAGGATGACCGAGCCCGCCGGCCACACCTTCGGCTCGCCGCGCAGGTCGAGGCCGTACAGGCCGGAGAAGGCTGCCGTCCGCTCGACCAAGGCCATGTCGTTGCCGCAGGCCGTCTCCAGCTCCACCGTCACCGCGCCAGAGGACTTGGCCTGCGCCGCCGTCACCGTCGCCGGTTTTGTGCCCGCCGCCTCGGCGACCTGTTCCGCCAGCGTGCCGGCCGCCGCCCACTCCTCCAGGCGGCCCAGCGGCAGCACCGCCTCCTGCTTCTTGTCCCGGCCGAAGGAGACCCCGACGTACGGCTCCTCCGCCCAGTGACAGCCGTACTCCAGCAGACCCTCGTAGACGTGACCGATCTGCTCGACGTCCAGGCCCTTGTACGACAGGCGCTCCTTGCCCTTGAAGCCCTTGCGGGCACGCAGGGTCAGGAGCGCGTCGAGGATCTCGTACACCACCCGGTCCGTCACCTTGGCCGGGACCAGCCAGGGGAAGCGGGACGGGTCGAAGAGCGAGCCGCCGTAGGGCGGGATCCACAGGCGGTCGTGCGTGCTGCCGCCGTGGATCGCCGCGAACACGGCGAGCAGGCGCGGCCAGGTCGCCTCGACGCGGTCGCCGAGCTCGTCGCCGTGCAGGCTCTGGGCCGTGGCCAGTTCGTCGTGCAGGGGGCCGACGGCGTACGAGGCGTCGTAGAGCTCGTCCCCGGAGGGGAGCAGGCGCTGCTCCTCCGCGTACAGGAGGAACACCAGGCGCATCATGACCGTGAGCGCGCCCTCGTAGACCCGCTTCGCGGGGATGTCACGCAGCAGTTCGCCGTGCGACTCCCGGTCCAGCCGGGACAGCTCCGCCACCAGCAGCGACACCGCCTCCCGCACCTGGCGGCCGAGTGTGTCGGTGACTTCGGACTGGGCCTCGGCGGTACGGGCGAACAGGCCCGCCGTCGAGTCCGTCGGCTTGCCCTGCGCGTCCAGCGGCGGGCGGATCACTCGGCTCGCGGTGAGAAGGCTCGTAAAGGCGCGGGCGAGGATCGGTTCCTCGGTCCATAGGTCCGCGTCGAAGACGGCGACCGTCGTCGCTTCCTTCGGGCGGGCGTGGACGAGGGCCCACTCGCGGCCGTTCGTGAGAAGGGCCAGCGGGACGTCGCGGGCGCGGCAGAGGTCGGCTGCGCGGTCGGCGAGGCCGGGCTGCTCGCCGCGCGGGCGGTTGAGGGGGGCCGCCCAGTCGTCCGTACGGAAGAACAGGGCGCGTGGGGAGAGGCCGCCGGAGCGGCCGGGGCCGAGGAGGACCGCGTCGGGCGTGTTCGCGCCCGCGTGCAGTGACTCGGGGATCTGCCCGCCGTCGCGCAGGCCGGGCGCCCGCCAGCCGATCAGCTCGGTCAGGACGAACTTCTCCCACGCGGGCCGCAGCAGTGCCGGGTCCTCCTGGACCTCGGCCCATGCCTGCCGCAGCCTCGTCCAGGTCTCCGGCGGGATCGTGTCGAGGCCCGTCGAGAACGCTCCGACCAGCACCGGCAGCGACACGAACGGGCCGTCGGGGCGCAGCAGCCGCAGCCAGTCCTCGTGCTGCTCGGTCGGAGTGGGGACCGAGCCCTTCGGCGGGAACTTCCTGGCGGTGCGGGCGGCGGGCGGCATCAGCGGTGCTCCTGGTGGGCGGTGGTCCCGGCGGTGGCTGCGGTGAGCGAGAGGGAACGGGGGACGAGGAAGGTCACGGCGACCGGGAACCAGCGAGGCGACGGGTCGGCCCAGCGGCGGCGCAGCGCGGCCGTCTCCGTCTCCGTGACCTCAGGAAGCCGTCGGAGCCGTTCCAGCAGCCCTTCCCTGTCCGCGCGCAGTTGGCGGCGCTCGTCGTCGATGTCGAAGAGGGATTCCTGCTGCCAGTGTCCTGTGTCGTCGAGCCGGTCCCGGATTGAGCGGCCGAGGTCCTCAAGGATGGCGCGCATGCCCTCGACCTCCTGCTCGCAGCGCTCGGCGAGCAGCGTCTCAAGGGAACGAAAGCGGCGGTTCGCGCGGGTGTTTAGTGCGCGGGCCAGACGTTCCTCCAACTGGGTCCAGAGGCCGGTCAGTTCGGTGAGTACGGCGTCGGCCGGCAACTCCTCCGTCGCCTCGGCCAGCCAGCCGTCGACCTCCTCCATCTTCCCGGCGACGAACTTGCCGCCCTCGATCAGGCCGCCGGCCGTGATCACCTCCTCGTGCAGCCGGGTGCCGCCGCTGCCGGTGATGACCACCCGGCCGTGGGCGACCACCGCGGGCTGTCGCAGCGCACCATCCGGGACCACGCGGGCCGTCACCCGGGAGAGGTGTGCCCCGGGGCCGCTCGACCACAGCTCGGCGCGCAGCAGTCGTAGGCACATCTGTACCAGGCGATGGCCCAGGTGCATGTGCACCAGGTCCGTACGGTCGCGGGCCTCCGCCTCGTCGAAGACGACCGGGCGCTCCTTGCCGCTGAGGGGGTGGCGCAGGCCGTCGTTGCGGGCACGCGCCCACGCGCCCGGCAGTTCCGGCAGCTTGAAGCAGCGGGCGGCCCGGTCAGGCTTGGGGTCGGGGATCTCCGTGAGGTCCTTGCGGTGGGCCAGCAGCAGGCCCGTACGGACCACCCGCTCGACGGTCTCCGGATGCAGGTGCAGCTGCTGGCGGCTGTCCGCCAGGGCGTCCACCAGCCGCTCCAGGTCACGGGCGAGGTCGCGCTCGACCTTGAGGACAGCCTTCCCGGAGCGCTTGGTGATCTCCGTGTCGGCGGTCGTCCAGTTCGAACGCTGGCCCAGCATCTTCTGCTCGACCTGCGCGGCGATCACCTCGCCCGCGCTGCCCAGGTCCTCGCGGATGCGCTCGGTCTTGCGGGCGGCCACGGCGAGGAAGTACAGCTCGTCCTCCAGCGCGCCATCCTCGTAGCCCGAGTCCGTCTGGTGGTCGTGCGCCGGATCGAAGCCCTGCCAGCCCTCCGGCACGAAGTGGAACACGTCCACCTGATCGGCCTTCTGGCCGTGCCGGTCCACACGGCCGTTGCGCTGCTCCAGACGGTTGGGGTTCCAGGGGATCTCCCAGTGCAGCACCCGGTGGCAGTGTGCTTGGAGGTTGATGCCCTCGCTGGCCGCGTCCGTGCCGAGGAGGATGCGGACGGGAGACAGGTCGGGGCTCTCCTGGAACTCCTGCTTGACCCGCTCGCGCTCGTCCTGGTCTTGGCCGCCGTAGAGCTGGGCGATCCGCTCCGCCGGGTAACCGGCGGCGATCAGCTGCCCGTACAGCCAGCGCTGGGTGTCGCGGTACTCGGTGAAGACGATGACCCGCTCCGGCTTCCAGTCGCCCAGCGGGCCGTCCGGGCAGACGATGTCGTCCAGCCACTCCCGGAAACGGGCGAACTTGGCCTCCGGACGCATCCCCGCGTCCACGGCCCAGGCGTCCAGCTCCTTGAGGAGGGTGTGCTCGCGTTGGGAGAGCGGACGCATGGCCTGGCGGACTGCGGTGAAGGCGCGGGTCGCCGCCTCGGCCTGCTCCTGCTCGTCCTCCTCCTCGGCCTCCTCGATCCCGTCGATCAGGGGGCGCAGCACTCGGACGCTCGGGGCCGGTTCCTCCTCGGGCACCGGCGGCCGGTCCGTCATCGTCTTCAGATGGGTGCTGATGGTCTCCGAGAATGCCTTCGGCGACGACAGGAAACGCTTCTTGAGCAGGGTCGTCACGAAGTCGGCGGCCGTCCGGCCGGACTTCCCGTCGCCCTGGCCGTCGCGGCGCGAGCGCGCGTACTCCGTCAGCTTGGCGTACGCCTCCCGCATCGCGTCGCCGTACTCGACTTCGAGGGGGTGCGGTACGCGCTTGGGGAAGCGTGGCTTGCCGTTCCACAGTGGCGGCAGGTCCGACTTCATGCGGCGCACCATCACCCGGCGCAGCTGCTCCTCGGACGGTTTGACGCCACGCGCGAACCGGTGGTCGTCGAGCAGTTCAAGGAGCGCGGTGAAGGACTCCAGGTAGCCGTTGTGCGGGGTCGCGGAGAGGAAGAGGCGGTGCTCGCAGTGCGGAGCGAGCAGCTTCACGGCCCGGGTGCGCTGTGAGTCCACCGCGTACTTGCCGGTGCCCGACGGCGCGCACGTGTGCACCTCGTCCACCACCAGCAGGTCGAAGGCGCGCGGGTACTCCGGCACCGGCGGCAGCAGCTCACGCAGCATCCGCAGCGGGCGCTCGCGCTTCAGCCAGTCGATGGAGACGATCAGACGGGGGTGGTGGGTCCACGGGTTGGCGTAGGGCCCGGCCGATCGCCGCAGCTCACGCAGCATCCGGGTGTTCACGATCCGGAAGTCCAGACCGAACTTGTCCCGCATCTCGTCCCGCCACTGGAGCGTCAGACCGGCGGGGCAGACGATCAGCATGGAGCGGGCGCGGTGGCGCAGCATCAGTTCTTGCATCACCAGACCGGCCTCGATGGTCTTGCCCAGACCCACGTCGTCCGCGATCAGCAGGTTCGTACGGGGCATCGACAGGGCGCGGACCACCGGGTCCAGCTGGTAGTCCTGGATCTCGACGCCTGAGCGGAACGGGGCCTGAAGGGCCGTCTTGTCGGCGGAGGCGATGGCGCCCCAGCGAACGGAGTCCAGGAAGGCGTCCAGGCGGCCCGGCTCGTCGAAGCCGTCGCTGGGAGAGGGCAGCTCGTACTGGTCGTGGACATCCGTCGCCTGCTCCAGCTCCCACACCACCCGCAGTTCCTCGTCACGGCCGTCGCTCTCCAGCGAGGACAGCGTGATCAGGTGGCTGGTGGCGGCCTCAGCGGCGCGTGCGGGGTCGTCGCTGGCGGCGGTCGAGCGGAGGACGTCGGTGACGACCCAGGGGCGGTTGCGGACGGTCACGCGCTGACCCGGGGCAGGTGTGGGGGTGGAACTCGTAGTGTCCGGATCCGCTGACTGTATGACCATCGCGTTCGCTCCCCCAGCTCCCGGACTTCCCTCTTTACCAACGGTCATAGAAGTCTAGGTGCGGAACGTGTGGTAACAGTGCCGCCTGCCTGATGTGCCTGAAACGTTTCCGAGAGGGCTTCTCCGCACTTGGACTGAGTCGCTGACCTCCATGATTTACGTAGATTCGATCTACGTAGAGTGCTTCTACCTTGTCGGTTGGCTTGTACGGCAGAGCGCAACCGAAAGGGGGCCTTATGATCCAAGGCCCCCTGCTGCAGTTGCGTTACGTTACGCGGTCGGCTCGCCGCCGAAGCGCTCCTTGTACGTCTCCAGGTCCTCGTCGGTCAGCTTGGCGAAGAGGACTGGGGGGACCGTGAAGGGGGTGCCGGGGGTGAGGGCGGTCAGGGTGCGGGCTTCGTCGGCGGTGATCCAGGTGGCCGTGTCGTCCTCGAGGGCGAAGGCCTGGCGCATGGCGGCCGAGGTCGCGGGGATGAACGGCTCCGAGACCACCGCGTACAGGTGGATCAGGTTCATCGCCGTGCGCAGGGTCAGTGCCGCGCCGTCCTTGTCCGTCTTGATCTCCAGCCAGGGGGCCTTCTCCTCCAGGTAGGAGTTGCCCGCCGACCACAGGGCACGCAGCGCCGCCGCGGCCTTGCGGAACTGGAGCGCCTCCATCTGGGTCTCGTACTCCGCGAGGAGGCGGGCGATCTCCTCGCCCAGCTTCGCCTCGGCCTCGCCCGGCTCACCGCCCGCCGGGACCTCCTCGCCGAAGCGCTTCTTCGAGAAGGACAGGACGCGGTTGACGAAATTGCCGAGGGTGTCGGCCAGGTCCTTGTTCACCGTCGCCGTGAAGTGCTCCCAGGTGAAGGACGAGTCGTCCGACTCGGGGGCGTTGGCGATCAGGAAGTAGCGCCAGTAGTCCGCCGGGAGGATGTCCAGGGCCTGGTCGGTGAAGACGCCCCGCTTCTGGGACGTGGAGAACTTCCCGCCGTAGTACGTCAGCCAGTTGAAGGCCTTGACGTAGTCGACCTTCTTCCACGGCTCGCGCACACCGAGCTCGGTGGCCGGGAACATCACCGTGTGGAAGGGGACGTTGTCCTTCGCCATGAACTCCGTGTAGCGGACGTCGGTGTCGACGTCGTACCACCACGACTTCCAGTCGCGGTTCTCCGGATCCAGGTCCGCCCACTCCTTCGTCGCCCCGATGTACTCGATCGGCGCGTCGAACCAGACGTAGAAGACCTTGCCCTCCGCCGCCAGCTCCGGCCACGTGTCGGACGGGACGGGGACGCCCCAGTCCAGGTCACGGGTGATCGCGCGGTCGTGCAGGCCTTCGTTCAGCCACTTGCGGGCGATGGAGGAGGCCAGCTGCGGCCAGTCGTCCTCGTGCCGGGACACCCACTCCTCGACCTCGTGCTGAAGCTTGGACTGGAGGAGGAAGAGGTGCTTGGTCTCCCTGACCTCCAGGTCCGTGGAGCCGGAGATCGCCGAGCGCGGGTTGATCAGGTCGGTCGGGTCCAGGACGCGCGTGCAGTTCTCGCACTGGTCGCCGCGGGCCTTGTCGTAGCCGCAGTGCGGGCAGGTGCCCTCGACATAGCGGTCCGGGAGGAAACGGCCGTCGGTGGGCGAGTAGACCTGACGGATCGCGCGCTCTTCGATGAAGCCGTTCTCGTTCAGGCGGCGGGCGAAGTGCTGGGTGATCTCGACGTTCTGCTCGCTGGAGCTGCGGCCGAAGTAGTCGAAGGCCAGCGCGAAGCCGTCGTAGACCGCCTTCTGGGCGTCGTGCGCCTGCGCGCAGAACTCGTCGACCGGCAGGCCCTGCTCCTTCGCGGCCAGCTCGGCAGGGGTGCCGTGCTCGTCCGTCGCGCAGATGTAGAGGACCTCGTGGCCGCGCTGGCGCAGGTAACGGGAGTAGACGTCCGCCGGGAGCATGGACCCCACCATGTTGCCCAGGTGCTTGATCCCGTTGATGTACGGAAGGGCGCTGGTGATGAGGTGTCGAGCCATCGGGGGCTGCTCCCAGGTTGGTCGTGCGGGTGAGTCGCTTCGCGAGTCTTGAAATCGTATCCGACATGGGTGGGCCGCCCGCTTCCCGTTTTACGGGGTGGGAAGGGGGCGGCCCGGTGGTGAGCGGTGGTGATCTTCGGGGGTTACGGGCGCCAGTTCGCCAGGATGCCCTCGTAGATCTCCGCGTCCGTGAGTTCCTTCGGGGTCGCGCCCGCGAGGAAGTGGGACGTGTTGGGGAGCTTGAGCTTGCGGAGGTAGTCGAAGGCCTTGTTCTCCGGGTCACCGAAGGCGACGAAGGAGAAGAAGACGCCGGGGTGGGTCTTCGCCGCCTCCGTGAGGGCCTGGGTGGCGGGGGTCTTCGCGTCCGGGGCGCCGTCGGTCTGGAAGACGACCAGGGCGGGGGCGTCGGGGGAGTTCTTGCCGTGGTGGGCGAGGACTTCCTCGACGGCCGCGTGGTAGCTGGTACGGCCCATGCGACCGAGGCCTGCGTGGAGGTCGTCGATCTTGTTCTCGTGGTCGGTGAGGGTGAGCTCGCCGGTCCCGTCGAGTTCGGTGGAGAAGAAGACGACGTGGACCTTGGACTCGGGGTCCAGGTGGGCGGCGAGGGCGAGGGTCTGCTCGCCGAGGGCCTGCGCGGAGCCGTCCTTGTAGTACGGCCGCATGCTCGCGGAGCGGTCGAGGACGAGGTAGGTGGTGGCGGTGGTGCCGGTGAGGCCGTGGGTGGTGAGGGCGGTGGCGGCGGCGGTGTAGGCGGTGCGGAGGGTGGGGGGTACGGCGTGGTCCGTCCCACCCGCACCATCCGTGACGGTCGCGTCGTCGACGGCCGCGATTGCGGTGTCCGCTGCCGCGGGGACCGGGGTTTCCGGGGTGACGGTCGGTTCCGGCTCGGGCTCGGGCTCCGGGGCGACCTCGGCGGTCGACTGCGGCTCCGGTTCTACGACGGTCTCGGACGCCGGCTCGGGCGTGACCTCGGCGACCGGCTGCGCCGCTTCGACGGCGACGGGCTCGGGCTCCTGGACGGAATCCGGCTCGGCCTCGGCGACGGGCTCGGGCGTGACTTCGGCGACGGCATCCGGCTCGGCCGTGGCCACCGGCTCTGCCTCGGACTCGACGGCGGAGTCGGGAGTGACCTCGGCCGCCGGTTCGGGCTTCGGCTCAGGGGCGGCCTCCGCGGTGGGCTTCGCCTCGGGTTCCGGGGCGGCTTCCGGCTCGGGCCCGGGCTCCGGTGCTGCCTCCGCCACCAGCGGCTTCTCGTCCGCCACCGCGACCGGGGCCGGCTCTTCCACGGCAGCGTCCTTCGCCACCGGTTCCTCGGCGGGCGCCTCCTCAGCCGTCGGCTCCGCCGCGGCGGACTCCTCGGCCGCCGGCTCTTCGGCAGCGGTCTCCTGTACGGCCGCTTCCTTCGCCACCGGTTCCTCGGCGGGCGCCTCCTCAGCCACCGCCTCCCCCGCGGATGCCCCGGCTTCTGCCGTCGGCACCTCGGCGGATGCGGCTTCTGCCGTCGGCACCTCCGCGGATGCCCCGGACTCAGCCCCCGGCTCCTCCGCCGTCGATTCCTCAGGCACCGCCTTCTCGGTCACCGGCATCTCAGGCGCCGAGTCGTCCGGGACCGGCTGTGTCGGGATCTCTGTGTTCTTCGGGGTCCCGGCTTCCTCCGTCGCCGGAGTCTCCGCCGAAGGCGTTGGCTTGGAGGCCGCCGCCTTGTCGAAGGCCGCTGCGACCAGTTCGTGCTCGGAGGAGGTGGAGAGGGTGGAGGTACGCGGTTCGGGGACCGTAGCCGCCTTCGTAGGCGTCGGCTTCGGTGCCGTCTCCTGCGAAGGAGTCGCCTCCGCACCCTCTGCCTCGGTGGCAGCGCCCTTGCGTGATCGGCCGCCGAACGCGTTCCGCAGGAGAGTGAGAATGCCCATGTGCGCAACCCTTCGCATGAGTTGTAGCCCGTCAATCCCTGGCCAGGACGGACACGTAAGGTTAGCGGCCCCGGAAGGCGATCTTCGGCAGGGGCAGGTGCACAGGGCTCCGGGCGTCAAGACCTACTTCCGGACTTCACCCGCGCGTGGCGTCAACTCCGCTACGTCCACCCCGGGTTCATTCACCGTTCACCGCCCCGCCCCGCTCTCGCACGGACGCGCACCTACCGTCCGTCAAGCGAGCTTCAAGGGGAAGCAAGGGGAGAGCAAAAGTGCGCGTACAGCTACCGTTGATCAACACCGTCCATGGACGGTCCGCCCTGACCTGCCGTTTCCGGTGTGGTGACGCCTGTTTCCACCCGGCGCCCAACACCTCCTCCAACCCGTACGTCGGCGACGTGATCGCCACCGCGCTCAGCCGCCGTTCGATGATGCGCGCCGCCGCCGTCGTGACGGTCGCCGCCGCGGCCGGCACCGCGGGCACCGTCGTCGCGGCCCCGTCGGCCGAAGCCGCCGCCCAGCAGGCCACGGCCAAGCCCAGGCCCAAGGGCAAGGCCGCCCGCGGGCTCCGGTTCACCCCCGTCGCGCCGAACACCGCCGACACCGTGACCGTCCCGGCCGGCTACTCCCAGAACGTCGTCGTCCGCTGGGGCGAGCCCATCCTGCGCGGCGCCCCCGCCTTCGACCCGGACCGGCAGACCGCCGCCGCCCAGGCCGGCCAGTTCGGGTACAACAACGACTTCCTCGCGCTGCTGCCCCTCCCGGGCGAGCGCGGCCGCCAGGTACTCGTCGCCAACCACGAGTACACCGACGAAGTGCTCATGTTCCGTGGCTACGACGCCGCCGCCCCCACCCGTGAGCAGGTCGAGATCGCCTGGGCCGCGCACGGCCTGTCCGCCGTCGTCGTGGAGGAGAACAAGAAGAACGGCGCGCTCACCGTCGTACCCCGCCACCACCTCAACCGGCGCGTCACCGCCACCAGCGAGTTCCGGCTGACCGGCCCCGCCGCCGGGTCGGACCTGCTGAAGACCTCCGCCGACCCCACGGGCCGGAAGGTCCTCGGCACGCTCAACAACTGCTCCGGCGGCACGACCCCCTGGGGCACCACCCTCCACGGCGAGGAGAACTTCAACCAGTACTTCGCCAACGCCGGCCGGGCCACGGACAAGCGGTACGGGATCGGGACGGGCGCCAGCGAGCGCAAGTGGGAGCGGTTCGACAAGCGCTTCGACGTCGCCCAGGAGCCCAACGAGGTGCACCGCTTCGGGTACGTCGTCGAGCTCGACCCCTACGACCCCTCCTCCGCGCCCCGCAAGCACACCGCGCTCGGCCGGTTCAAGCACGAGGGCGCGACCGTACGGCTCACGCACGACGGGCGGCCGGTCGTGTACTCCGGGGACGACGAGCGGTTCGACTACTTCTACAAGTTCGTCGGCAGCAAGCGGATGAAGCACGGCAGCGGCAGGGCCGTGCGGGAGCACAACCTCTCCCTGCTCGACGAGGGGACCCTGTACGTCGCCCGCGTCACCGGTGACTCCCCCGCCATCGAGATCGACGGCACTGGGAAGCTTCCCGCCGACGGGGAGTTCGACGGCGGCGGCGAGTGGATTCCGCTGGTCACCGCCACGGAGAAGGGTGCCGTGTCGCACGTCGAGGGGATGACCGCCGACGAGGTGTGCGTCTTCACCCGGCTCGCCGGCGACAAGGTCGGGGCGACCAAGATGGACCGGCCCGAGGACATCGAGCCGAACCCGCACTCGGGCAAGGTGTACGTCGCGCTCACCAACAACACCAACCGCGGTGTCGGCACGAACGCCCCCGCCGACGAGGCCAACCCCCGCAACGCCAACAAGCACGGGCACATCCTCGAGCTCACCGAGCGGTGGAACCGGGCCGACAGCACGAAGTTCGCCTGGACGCTGTTCCTCGTCGCCGGGGACCCCGAGGACCCTGCCACCTACTTCGCGGGCTTCCCGAAGGACGCCGTGAGCCCCATCTCCTGCCCGGACAACGTGGCCTTCGATCCCCACGGGAACCTGTGGATCTCCACGGACGGGAACCAGCTGGGGTCGCACGACGGGCTGTTCGGTGTCGCCACGAAGGGGGAGCGGCGGGGTGAGCTCAAGCAGTTCCTGACCGTGCCGACGGGGGCCGAGACCTGTGGCCCGCTGGTGCAGGACCGGCGGGTGCTGGTGGCGGTGCAGCACCCGGGGGAGATCAGCGGGGCGACGGTGGAGAAGCCGGCGAGCACGTGGCCCGACGGCCCGGGAAAGATCGTGCGGCCGGCGGTCGTGGCCGTGTGGCGCAAGGACGGGGACGACATCGGGGTCTAGCGGTACCGATGCCGCTGTGGGACCGGGATGGGGGCAGCTAGGACGGTTGGGCGACGGCCCTGGCTGCCGCCACCTCCTGCCGCAGGGGCTCCAGCACGCTGCCCGCCGGCCCTGTCAGGTCCGTCCTGACCGCGTACAGCACGTCCACCTCGGGCCGCCCCGTGCCGTACCCGCACCCTCGCCGCCGTCGTCGCGTCCACGATCCGCTCGACGGCGACGACCAGCGGCCACCAGGCCGCCGCCCGGCGTCCGGTGGGCGGCGGCTCGGTCAGCGCGCGCTGGAACTCCGTGCGGATCACCGAGAGGTCGCGGTAGAGGCGGCGGCGCATGCGGGCGCGGGCGGCGGGGTCGGGGGCGGCCCCGAACGCCGACTCCACATAGCGGGCCGTGTCGGCGACCGCGTCGGCGAGCCGGTCGCCGACCCGCGTGTGCCAGCTCTCCGGCCACAGCAGGTAACCCGCGACCAGGGCGATCCCGCAGCCCATCAGGGAGTCCAGCAGGCGGGGCATCAGCAGGGCCGTGCCCTGGTGGTTGAGGACGGGTGAGTGCTGCGGTTGGAGGTTCCGGATCAGCCAGTCGGGTGGGGTGAGGCCGATGCGGGACATGCGGCCATGATGAACAGCCAGGTCAACCGGGCCTGTGGAGGGCGATGTCCACCAGCAGGGCACGGTGGTCGGTGTCCGCCAGGTCCAGGAAGCGAGCGTCGCTCGCCGAGAAGTCCTCCGACACCAGCACGTGGTCGATCTGCGCGCCGATCGCCGGGGCGGTGCGGGCCGGCCAGGTGGGCGTGCGGCCGGAGCCGGCGAGGCGGGCCGCGTCGCGCAGCCCGGTGTCGAGGATCGCGCGGAAGGCCGCATGGTCCTGGGAGGCGTTGAAGTCGCCGGCCAGGACGGTCGGGGTGCGGCCCATGGCGGCGGCGAAGTCGCGCAGCTCTCCCAACTCCCGGCGCCACACGTCGAGTTGCCCCGGCAGCGGGGGCATCGGGTGCGCGAGTTGCAGCCGTACGGCGTGACCGCGCACGTCGGCGACGGCCCCGGGCATGCCCATGGTGCTCCCCGGGATCCCGGCGGCGGGCTTCAGGGGGAAGCGGCTGAGGACGACGGACCCCGCTGAGCCGCCGCCCTCCACGGACTGCCGGTAGGGATAGTCGTCGGACAGGGACCGCCGCAGTGCCGCCGAGCAGCCGTACTCGCACTCCTCCACGAACACGACGTCCGGTCTCTCCTCGCGGACGGCGGTGACGAGGGCGTCGGTGGCCTGTCCGAACTCGACGTTCGAGGTCAGGACGCGGAAGGAGGCGAGCACCCGGCCGTCCGGCTCGCCGCCCTGCCCGTAGGGGGCGATGAACCACGCCAGCAGCCCGAGAACCACGCCCGCCCAGATCGTCCCGGGCCACCACCGGGTGAGCAGGGTGAGGGCCAGGCCCGCTCCGGCGGGCGCGAGCAGCCAGGGGAGGAAGGCGAGGAGCTGGGGGACGGGGGTGATGCCGTCCGTGTCGGCGAGCCGGCACCCCAGGATCACGCTCACGGCGGCGAAGAGCAGGGCGGCGGTCCAGGTACCGAGTCTTCGGCGGGTCACCGTCCCGAGCCTACGAGCGGGCGTCGACCTTCGCCAGGAACTCCCCGAGCACGGTGTTGAACTCCCCCGCCCGTTCCAGGTTGGGCAGGTGCGCCGCCCCCTCGAAGACGTGCAGCTCCGAATCCGGGAGCGCCGTGTGCATGGCCTGCGCGTCGGCGACCGGCGTGTAGGTGTCGTCGGCACCCACGGCCACCAGCGCCGGGACGGTGACGCGGGTCAGCAGTTCGCGGTAGTCGGGGCGGGCGGCGCGGGCGCGCAGGGCCGCCGCGGCGGACTCCGGCAGGGTGGCCGTCATCATGCCGTGGACATGCGCCTTGACCTCGGGGGATGCATACGGCGCGACCATCTTCTCCAGCACCTCGTCGGCGTACCCGCGCATGCCCTCGCGCAGCAGCCGGTCCGCCGTCGCGTGCCGGACCCGCACGCCCTCGGGGGTGTCCGCCGCCGGGAAGGTGTCGGCGAGGACCAGAGCCCGGATCCGCTCGGGGAAGTGCCGGTAGCAGTCCATGACGATCTGGCCGCCCATGGACAGGCCCGCCAGCACGCACGCCGTGACGTCCAGTTCGTTCAGCAGCGCCTCGATGTCCTCGGCGAACCGCTCGAAGCGCTCGACCGGCGCGGCCGGTACCGCGGTGCCGTAGCCGCGCAGGTCCGGGGCGACCACGCGGCGGGAGGCGGAGAACGCCTCGATCTGCGGGCGCCACATCGTGTGGTCGAAGGGGTGGCCGTGGACCAGGACCAGGGGGATCGCCGTCATGACGCCGACCCTAGGTCGGCCCGATTCCTCGGTGCAATAAAATCTTTGCCCTCAGTGCAATCACAGGGGGCCTTGGTGCACGACTACCGCCGTATCGCCGACCGCATAGCCGCCGACATCACCACCGGACGGCTCCGGCCGGGCGAACGCCTGCCCCCGCAGCGGAAGTTCGCGCGCCGGCACGGGATCGCCGCGTCGACGGCGGAGCGGGCGTACGGCGAACTCGTACGGCGGGGACTGGTCGTCGGGGAGGTGGGCCGCGGCACCTTCGTGAAGGCCACCGAGCCGGTGCGGCCAGGGCGGGGGCTCATCGAGGACGCGGGGACGCCCGTCAACCTGGAGCTCAACTACCCGTCCGCCGAAGGCCAGTCCGAGCTCCTCGCCGACGCACTCGCGCCCCTGCTGCGCCCCGACGTCCTGACCGAGGCCCTCCGCCCGGCCGCCGCCACCGGCACACCGGCCGCCCGCGAGGCCGTCGCCGCTCTCCTCACCACCCCGGGCTGGCGCCCCGACCCGTCCCGGATCCTCTTCACGGGCAACGCCCGCCAGTCCGTCGCCGCCGCCCTCGCCTCCCTGGTGCGGCCGGGCGGCCGGGTCGGGGTCGAGGAGCTGACGTATCCCGTGGTCAAGGAGATCGCGGTGCGGCTCGGTATCACGCTGGTGCCGCTGGCCACGGACGAGGAGGGCCTGCGCCCCGAGTCGGTGGCCGCCGCCCATCGCACGGCGCCCCTGTCGGCCCTCTACGTGCAGCCGACCCTGCACAATCCGACGTCCGTGACGACCGGTCACGAGCGCAGGCGGCAACTCGCGCTTGCCGTCCACGACTTGGACCTTCCTGTCGTGGAGGACCGCATCTGGTCGTTCCTCGCGGAGAACGACGACCCGCTCGCCGCCCTCGCCCCCGCCCTCACCCACGTCGTCGACGGGCTCTCCAAGCGGGTCGCGCCCGGGCTCACCGTCGGCTTTCTCGTCGTACCGGAAAAGCGGGTGGACGCGGTGGCGGACGCCGTCCGTTCCGGTGGGTGGAGCGCGGGGCGGTTCGCGCTGGAGGCGGGGGCGCGGTGGACGGCGGACGGGACCGTGGCGCGGCTGGTCGAGGCGAAGCGGGCCGACGCGGCGCACAGGCAGCGGGTGCTGGCCGAGTGCCTGAGCGGGTTCGACGTACGGTCCGATCCGCGCGCGTACTACGCCTGGTGGCACCTCCCGGCCCCCTGGCGGGCGGACACCTTCACGGCCGCCGCCGCGGCGCTCGGTATCGCCCTCTCGCCCGGGCCCACCTTCGCCGTCGACCCGAACCGCACCCCGGACGCGGTCAGGCTTGGGCTCGCGTCGGCTGCTGTGCCGGATCTGGAACGGGCCCTGCGGGCCCTCGCCGGGCTCGCGGCCGGCCGTACCGACCGGTGAGCCAGCAGGTCAGAGCCACCGCCAGGCCGACGGCCACGAGCAGCCAGGAGACCGTGCGCAAGGTGGCCGTCAGGGCGTCGTAGACGGCGCCCACGGCCGGGCGGTGCACCGGGTCGGGCAGATCGGTGAGGGTGAGCCGGCGGCCGACGGCGACGGCGATGCTCAGCAGGGCGCCGCCGAGTGCGGTGCCGAGGGCGGTCGCGGTGAGGGCGCGGCGGCGGCAGGCGGCGACCGCGATCCCGGCGACGGCGAGGACGGCGGCCGTGACGGGCAGCCAGAAGCCGGCGACTTCGAGCACTTCGTAGCCCTTCCGGAGACGGTCGAGTTGGGAGGCCGGGAGCACGGCGACCTCGGTGTGGGGCAGGGTGACCCGGTGCTCCACCCGGGCGGCGATCGGGGCGATGTCGACGGTCACCTCGTGGTGGCCGCCGTCCCGCACGGCTCTCAACACGGCCTGGTGGACGGCTCTGTTGCCCGCGTCCCAGGCGGTGCCGAAGGCCGGGGTCCGGGTGAGGGAGCGCACCAAGGGCCGTACCGGCTCGCCGACTTCGCCCTCCACGGCGTCCGCGACGCTGTCCCGCACGGCGGGGTCGGCGGCGAGCGGTGCCATCGTCGTGACGTACCGGCCCGTGTCGGCGAGGCCGTACGCCGCCCAGGCGGCCACCGCGCCGAACGGCACGAGCAGACAGGCCAGGGCGATCAGGGCGGCCGACAGGGCGCTGCGGACACGAGAGGTCACCCTTCAAGCCAAACCGACCGCGGGCGGCCGCGCGAGCCGTGGAGCTGGGGATTCCGCCCTCCGGTGGAGGGTTCACCCGAACGGGTGTCTCATGGATCAAGGGAGATCGGGAGGAGATCGGGGGAGCTCAGGGGAGAAGGAGGCCGATCCATGCGCACCACTACGGGCCTGCGGACCCTGGCCGTGGCCATGCTCACCGGCGCAACGCTCACCGTCACCCTGGCGGGCACCTTCGCGGCGGCGGCCCCGCCCACGTACGCCGAAGGCCATCGCGGCGGCGGTCCGATCCGGGGCACCGTCGTCTCCCGCACCCCGATCGACGTGCGGGCCGCGCCCACCACGCACTCCGCCGTCGTCGACCGGCTCCCGCCGGGCAGCCATGACCGGGTGCGGTGCATGGTCCGTGGACAGAGCGTCAACGGCAACCCGTACTGGTACTGGTTCACCGGTGCCCGCGGCTGGGTCAGCGCCGCATTCGTCGACACCGGTCGGCGTTCCGTGCCGGTCTGTGCGGATCCGTGTCCGCAGTGGAAGAACGTGGGATGAGGGAAGCCGTGGACCCCGGCCATTTCCCGGCCGGGGTCCACGCGTGTCCGCTAACGGATCCGGTTCCCCTCGCCGTCCTCGTGCGTGTAGTAGCGGTAGAAGAACACGACGAAGATCCCCGCCGCGACCGCCATCCCCAGCGCCGTCGAGCGCAGCACGCTCTCTCCCGTCTGGCTGTACAGGAACCCGACGGCCGCCCCGGCGAAACCGGACTTCACGGCCGAGTGGAGCTCCCGCTTCAGCAGGGGCGCGAACGTCGCCACGGCGATGCACAGCACGATGAACGCGATGGCCGTGACACAACCGAACAGCACGTTCCAGCCGGTGATCGGCCCGCCGTCACGGCGGTTCGCCGCGGCCCAGTAGCCGTAGACCAGCCCGAGCACGACCGGGATGCCGTACCTCGCGGCCGTGTGCACCTTGGCGCTGAAGACATCGGGTGTCCGGGCGAATCCGCCCGCGGGTGCCGTATGAGCCATGAGAGCACTCCTCTCTCCACCCCCCCCGATACACCCCCGCCTTCCAGAGCACACCTCGGAAAGGGCCCTGGCAAGTCGAATGCCGTCTTCGTGGCGCGCGGGGCCGACGAGCGGGCAGGAAAGGGACGTTTGGCGCCCTGGGAACTCCCCTTCGCAGCCGCACCGGTTACCGTGCTGCCGTAAGTGATCGACGGGGGATGGGGAGGGACCGATGCCCGGAACCGTGCTGCTGCTCGCCGCCTCACCGGTGGGCAAGAGCCGTCTGGTGGACGCGGCGTCCGTGCTTCCCGTCCTCGCGGCCGTGCCGCCCGCCGTGCTCTCCGGCACCGACACGGCCAATGTCGTGGAGCTCGCCGACCCCCTGGAACCGCAGACCGTCCTGACCCGGCTGCGCGCCGTCGCGGCCACGCCGGGCCCGCTCACCGTCTTCATCGCGGGACAGCTCGCCCTGGACCGCCGCCAGCACCTCCCCCACCTCGCGCTGGCCCGCACCACCCCGGCCACCGTGCGCTACACCGCGCTGCCCTGGCAGTGGATCCGTGAGGAGTTCCGGCTGCGTTCCCCGGGGTCGACGACGCTCCTGGTCGACCTGCACGCCGACGCGGAGGCGTGGGGCTGGCTGCGGACGCACGCACTCGACTCCGGGCGCAACAACGCGGTGTTCGGGCGGATCGCACCGCCGCCCTCCCGTCGTACGGTGGCCGTGCCGACGTACATGAAGACGATCGCGACGATTCTGCGCAGCGGGTGGCGTCCGCCGGTGGAGCAGTTGCATCAGCAGGCGTTCGGGCGGCTGGGCCCCGATGCCTACGGGGACGTCGTGTTGACGGTGCCGCCCGCTCCGGTGGCCGTCCCCGGCAGACCCCTCTATCGGCCTGAACGGCCTCGTCCTCAAACGCCGGACGTGGGGCCGGTGGGTGCGGGACGGGCTCCTCAAGCACCGGCCGTCGGTCCACCCCAGCCGCAGGACCCCCACGCCCAGATCACCGCCGCCGTCCAGGCCGGCCGGCACCAGGACGCCGAAGCGCTCGCCCTGACGCACGAACAGGCCGCCACGCGTGCTCACGGGGTGGCGTCCGAGCAGGCCCTGCACTGGTCCGAGGTGCGGGCGGACCTGGCGATGTTCGCGCGGGACTCGGCGCGCAGCTGCCGGATCTGGCTCACCGTGGCCGAGACGCGGCTGACCGCCGGGCAGAGCCCGGACTCGCCGACCGTGGAGAAGGCCGTGGACCGCGCCCACCACCAGTGGGGGCAGGTCCGTGACAAGACCCAGGCCCAGGAACTCGGCGCCCTGCTCGCGCAGTTGCGCGCCCGCGTTCCCGGCCGTCGCCCGGGGGCCCTGGAGAACGTACAGAAGCAGCTGCGGGAGCTGCAGGCGACACCGTTCTAGCAGGCGCCACCGAATCAGACGAGGTACGCCAGCGCCCCCGACACCAGCGTCCGCACCCCCGGCGCCACCGTCGTCAGGTCCGGGGCGAAGTGCGCGCTGTGGTTGCTGGGGACGGCGTCGAACTTCTCCATCAGGTCCGCACCCGGCGCCGCGTCCCAGGTGGCGGCCGGCGTGCAGGTCACGAACCAGTAGGAGTACGGGAGTTCGCCGAGCGCGAGCTTCGAGAAGTCCTCGCTGGCCATCGCCGGGCCGGGGTCGAAGACGGTGTCGGTGCCGAAGACCTCGCGGTGCACGGCGGCGATCCGGTGGTCGGTCTCCGGGTCGTTGACCGTGACCGGGAACGAGCCGCCCAGGGTCACCTCGGGTTCGCGCGGGCAGCCCGCCGCATGGCACTCGCCCTCGGCGATCCGGCGGATCGCGGCGATCATCCGGTCCCGTACCGCCTCGGACTGGGTCCGCAGGTTCAGGGAGATACGGGCGGTGGCGGGGATGATGTTCGGGGCCGTGCCCGCCTCGATCCGGCCGACGGTCAGCACGGCCGACTCGCGCGGCTTGATCTCCCGGCTGACGATGGTCTGGAGCCGCGTGACGATGTAGGCGGCCGTCACGACCGGGTCGACCGTCGTCTCGGGGCGCGAGCCGTGGCCGCCCCGGCCGTGCACCACGATCTCCACGTCCGTCGTCGCCGACATGATCAGGCCCGGCACGTGCGCGTACAGGCCCGCCGGGCCCGGTACCGCGTGCTGGCCGAGCAGGACGTCCGGGCGCGGGACACGGTCGTAGAGCCCGTCGGCGACCATCGCGGCCGCCCCGCCGCCGGCCTCCTCGGCGGGCTGGCCGACCAGGAGCAGCGTCCCGGACCAGGCGTCCCGGCCGTCCGCGAGTGCCTTCGCCGCCCCCGCCAGCCAGGTCACGTGCAGGTCGTGCCCGCAGGCGTGCATCACCCCGGGCGACTTCGAGGCGTACGGCAGCCCGGTCCGCTCCTCGACCGGCAGTGCGTCCATGTCGGCGCGCAGCAGGACGGTGGGCCCGTCGCCGTTGCGCAGCAGGCCCACGACGCCGGTGCCGCCGATGCCCTCGTCCGTCTCGAAACCGGCCGCCTTCAGCCGCTCGGTGAGCCGGGCCGCCGTGCGGTGCTCCTCGAACGACAGCTCGGGGTGGCGGTGCAGGTCCCGGTAGAAGTCCTCGAGGTCGGCGACCGGGAGGTCCGCGGTGAGCTCCAGGGCGGTGCGGGCTGAGGCAGAGGTCATGCGATCAGGGTGTCACTCGCGTGGAGGTCTCACCATGTCCCGGGCGGTCGGGGAGGCCCGGGCCTCGTTCGGTCCGGTCGGCTTGGGGGAACCTTTACCCGGGCCCGGCCGTTGCCGGGGTGAGATCACTCAGACGAGTACCGAGGTGACGTCAATGGCACTGTTCGACCGGCTCAAGGACCAGGCCAAGAACCTGCAGCAGCAGGCGCAGGGCGGGCGCGGCACGACGACCGGTGGGGCCGGACACGGCGGTTCGCACGGGGGTTCGCACGGGGGCTCGCGCGGTGGTTCGCGCGCCCAGCTCGTCGGTGTGCTGAAGACGCAGCTCGGATCCCTCAAGACCGAGTTGAAGAGCGGCGCCTACCGGGACGCCAGCATGGCGATGTGCGCCCTGGTCGCGGCGGCGGACGGCCACGTGGACGCGGCCGAGATCCAGCAGATGGAATCGCTGATCCTCGGTAACGACGTGCTGCAGAACTTCCCGCCGGAGCAGCTGCGCACCCGCTTCCACAAGCATGTGGACCAGCTCACCCGCAACTTCCCGCAGGGCAAGGCGGAGGCGCTCCAGGAGATCGCCAAGGCCGCCAAGAAGCCCACCGAGGCGCGCGCGGTGATCCAGACCGGCATCGTCATCGCCGGTGCCGACGGTCACTTCTCCCAGGCGGAGCAGTCGATCCTGAGGGAGGCCTGCGCGACCCTGGGCCTGCAGCCCGCGGAGTTCCAGCTCTGAGGACCGCTGCCGCGGCCGGTCTCATTCCGACGGGGGCCGGGTGACCTGCTGGACCTGATGTGCCTGCTCGGCCGGCCGCTCCCCCGACGCCTTCGCCGGCCCCGCGTTGGCAGCCAGTACCAGTGTGGCCACGGCCACGACCGCGGCGGCGAAACCCCTGGCGTAGCGCGCGGTGGTGCTGGTGCGTTCGAGCACGGCGACCTCGCAGCGGTGATGGTGAGTACCCATGGCGGTGGCGGCGTATTAAGCAGGGTTAATACGCCGTTTAACCTAGGGGCTGCGAGAGCCGAACGGCAAGAGGGGCTTGGGGAGTTGGCCATGTCGGAGCGGGACGACCCGGGCGTCATCGGGCGACGGGTGCAGCAGCTGCGGGTCGAGCGCGGGCTGACGCAGAAACAGCTGGCCGAACCGGCGTACACACCGGCCTACATCTCCACTCTGGAGTCCGGGCGGGTGCGCCCCTCCGACGACGCGCTCCGGCATCTCGCCGACCGCCTCGGCGTCGGATTCGAGGAACTGGCGACCGGCCGCCCGGCCCGTCTCATCACCGATCTGCGCCTGCGACTCACCGAGGCCCAGCGCACCCTCGCCACCGGGGAGGCCGAGGAGTCCGCCGCGCAGTACGGCCGTCTGCTCGCCGAGGCCGACGCGCTCGACCTCGCCGAGGTGCGGGCCGCCGCCCTGCTCGGGCTCGGGGAGTGCGCCGTGGAGACGGGCGAACTCCGCGCCGCACGCCAGTACTTCGAGCAGGCCGAGAAGGCCCTCGGTGACGACGTACCCCTGCCCGCCCGCGTTCCGGCCCTGCGCGGACGCGCCCTCTCCCACTACCTCACCGGCGAACTGCGCTACTCCGTCTACCTGCTGGAATCCACCATCGACGAGCTCAACCGCGGTGGCCTCCACGACCCCGACGCC
The DNA here is from genome assembly GCF_029894425.1 of Streptomyces sp. SAI-127. Lineage (NCBI taxonomy): Bacteria > Bacillati > Actinomycetota > Actinomycetes > Kitasatosporales > Streptomycetaceae > Streptomyces > Streptomyces sp. SAI-127. The sequence continues at coordinate 5,102,430 of NZ_JARXYJ010000001.1, read as the reverse complement.
CTGCTCCTCCTCTATGCCAGCGTCATCGGCCCCTACATGGACATGGGCGCCCACGCCCGCGCCGCCCAGGCCGCCGAACTCGCTCTGGCGCTCGCCCCGCAGGCCGGCGACCCGGCCCTCGTCGCCCGGATGCACCGGTCCGTCGCCCGCACCCTGCTCGCCGAGGGCCGCCTCGCCGAGGCCGACGCCTCCCTCGCCAAGGCCGCCGAGCTCTACCGCCGGCTCCAGATCCGTACCGAGCTCGCCAACTGCCACTGGATGCGCGGCTACGTCTACGCCCAGAACGGCGAACTGGAGCGCGCCGAGGACGAGTTGAGGCAGGCCCTCGACATGCTCTCCGCCAAGCGGGCCGCCCTCTACTCCAGCCAGGCCGCCGTCGAGCTCGCCGATGTGCTGCACCGGCGCGGCAAGTCCGACGAGGCCGCCGCCCTTCTCCAGGACGTGCTCAGCGACCTCAGCTCCGAGCGCGGCGCCCTGCACTCCGCCGCCGCCCACCGCCTCCTCGGGATCATCGCCGAGGACGCCCGGGACACCGAGGCCGCCGAGGAGCACTACGTCCGCGCCCTGAGCCTCCTGGAGCGGGCCGGCGCCGCCGGTGACCTCGCCGACCTGTGCCGGCTGCTGGGCGATCTGCTGCGCCGTACGGGAAGGGTCGAGGCGGCACTGGACGCGTACCGGACGGGCCTCGGACACCGTACGGCCCCCGGCACCACCACGCTGGGACCCGCGCCCGCACAGCCCCCTCTGTGAGGATTCCGGGCCTGCGCACAGGTATGTCCGGTTAGCCTGCGCAGGGCGGACGAGCGGGCGGGACAGGACAGTGGAGAACCAGCGGACGGTGGCCGGCCGGACCATGGCCGACGGGCTGCGGCTCGTCGCGCTCGGCGTGCGCGTACTGGTCTACGCCGTCCTCGGCGGTGCCGCGCTGATCGCCATCGCCACTGTCGCCTCGGTCCTCGGACCCACCCTCGCCCTCGACCTCTACACCCCGCCCGTCGCCGCCTGGTGGACGGTGTTCACCGCGATCGCCGTGCAGGGCGTACCTTTCCTTCTCCTCGGTACGGTCGTCTCCGCGGCGATCGGCGCCTTCGTACCGGAGCGGGTCTTCACCCGGCTCCTCCCACGCAACCAGGCCCTCGCGGTCCCGGTAGCGGGCGCGGCCGGGATCGTCCTGCCGGGGTGCGAGTGCGCGTCCGTGCCGGTGGCGGGGAGCCTGATGCGGCGCGGGGTCGCCCCGGCGGCCGCGCTCGCCTTTCTGCTGTCCGCGCCCGCGATCAACCCCGTGGTGCTCGTCGCCACGTCCATCGCCTTTCCGGGCCGGCCGTCGATGGTGCTCGGCCGGCTGGTCGCCTCGCTCGCCACGGCGGTGGTGATGGGGTGGCTGTGGGCCCGGTTCGGGCGCGAGGAGTGGCTGCGGCTGCCGAAACGCTCGACCGGGACATCCGCCCGCGGACTGCGGGCCTTCGGCGCGGGCCTCCAGCACGACTTCCTGCACGCGGGCGGCTTCCTGGTGGTCGGCGCGGCGGCCGCGGCGACGTTCAACATCGTCGTCCCGCGCTCGGTGCTCGACCTCTTCACCGGATCCGCCTGGCTGTCGGTGCTGCTGCTGGCCGTCCTCGCGGTCGTGCTGTGCGTGTGCAGCGAGGCGGACGCGTTCGTCGCCGCGTCCTTGAGCGGCTTCTCGCCGACCGCGCGGCTGGCGTTCATGGTGGTGGGGCCGATGGTCGACCTGAAGCTGATCGCGTTGCAGACGGGGACGTTCGGGCGGGCCTTCGCGGTCCGGTTCTCGTCCGTCACCTGGGTGGTGGCCGTGGCCGGCAGCGTGCTCGTGGGGTGGTGGCTGCTGTGAGGCGCTACGGCTCCTGTCTGCTCCTCGTCCTCGTCGGCGCGGCGGTCCTGCGGATCTCGCTCTTCAGCGAGCTGTATCTGCGGTACGTGCAGGTGGGGTTGCGGCCGTATCTGGTGGTGTCGGGTGGGGTGCTGGTGCTGCTCGGGGGTGTGAGGGCGGTCGGGACGGCGGTCGGGATGGCGGTCGTACGGCGGGCCGCGGACGACGACGGTGACGGCGCGGGCGACGGTGACGGCGCGGGCGACGATGGCCGCGCGGGCGACGGTGACGGCGCGGGCGACCATGGACCCGCGGATGACCATGAACCTGCGGATGGCCATGGACACGGAGGGGATTACGAGCACGGTCATGGTGTTGCCGGGCCCCGCGTCGCCTGGCTGCTCACCCTCCCCGCCCTCGCGCTGCTCCTCTTCCCGCCGCCCGCCCTCGGCTCGTACAGCGCCGAGCGCGAGGCGGCGCAGCAGGCGGCTCAGGGCGTCGGGACCTTCCCGGCCCTACCCGCCGGGGACCCGGTCGAGCTCACCGTCGGGGAGTTCGGTTCACGGGCGATCTACGACAGCGGGCGCTCACTGAAGGGCCGTACGGTCCGGATGACCGGGTTCGTGACCCACGGCGACGACGGGACCTGGTACGTCACCCGGCTCCTCGTCAGCTGCTGCGCCGCCGACGCCACCACCAGCAAGGTCGAGGTGCGCGGCGCCGCGGACGGGGCCCCGCCGGTCGACACCTGGATCACCGTCACCGGCACCTGGCACCCCAAGGGCGAACTCGGCACCGACGGCGCCTGGCCACCGGTCGTGGACGCGAGCGCGGTGCGGCGGGTGACGGAGCCGGCGGATCCGTACGAGAAGCGCTGAATCGGGAGGGACGGCGCTCGGCGGTCCGTATGAGGAGGGCTGGGCTGGTGTCGGCGGCGCTCGGCGGTCCGTATGGGGAGCGCTGAATCGGGAGGGACGGCGCTTGGCGGTCCGTATGGGGAGCGCTGAACCGGTGCCGACGGTGCCAGGCCGATCCGTACGACAAGCGCTGGACCGGTGTCGGGGCGGCCGCCGCCGCTGTCCGTACGGCGGCGGCCGCCCCGGTGAGGACGCGCGGCTCTCACACGGTCCTCCCGGGAAGGTCCCCGGCCCGCTCGGGACGGCGGGAGGCGCCCCGGTCGGCGTCGCGGGACGGGGACGGAAGTACGGCACCGCTCAGGGCGGCGTGAGGGGGCTGGGCAGGGACATGGGCGGCTCCGGCACAGCTCGGCGCTGTGCGGCCGCTCCCTGACCGTCACCGAAAACCGTAATAAATGGGTGCGTGGTCTGTGAAGGGCGCATGAGGGTGCACCGGGGCCGGACCGCCGAAGGGGACGCGTGCGTGACGCCCGTACCACTCGCCGCGACCTCGCTGCCCGGAACAGGGCCTCTCCGGGGGTGTTTCTGTACGCCGTCGGGACAGCGGGGAGTGCCGATCCGCCGTGCCTGTCTTGGGCGTTTCGCCCGATGGACGAGGGGTAGCCGGGCGGTGCCCCTGGGTGGGTGCGCCACGAGCGGCGCCCCCCGCCCCGGTGAGCCCGCTTGGGGGCCGATCACGGACAAGCCCCGCGCTGACCGAAGGAGGCGGTGGTCGTGCGGCCCACGGACGACCGCGGCGACACCCACGGCGACGAGTCGGGTCCGTTCCAGGGAGCGGGCGGCGACGCCGGAGCGTTCGCCGGACGGGACTGCGTTTCCGGCTCGTTCGGAACGCCGGGGGACGAACGGCGGCGGCCGGGGCGGGCGGCGGAACGCGAAGATCGGGGCGGTCGGGAGCGTCGGAACGAGCGGGACCGTGAGGTCGGGCGCGAGCGGGAGCGGGACCGCGAGGCGGGCTACGACCGCGAAGTCGGGCGCGAGCGGGATCGGGAGCCCGGACGGGACCGTGAGGTCGGGCGCGGCGGTGAAGTCGGCCGCCCCCGTCGTCCCGACCTCGGCCGTGAAGCGGGCCAGCCCCGCGAGGTCGGCCACCGTCGTGAGGCCGGCTCTGACCGTGGAGTGGGGCGCGAGTGCGAGCGGGGGATCGGGCGGGAGCGGGAGACCGGGCGGGACCGTGAGGTCGGGCGCGGCGGTGAAGTCGGCAGCCCCCGTCGTCCCGACCCTGGCCGTGAAGCGGGCCGTCCCCGCGAGGCCCACCCCGACCGCGAAGCCGGCCATGCGGCGGAGCCTGATCACGTGCGGATCTCCGACGTCATCGCGGAGGGGGTCCGGGGTGCCGACCCCGGGGAGATCCCGGGCAAGCTGTGCGTGGCCGCCGTCAAACTGCTGCCGGTGGCCGACGCGAGCGTGTCGCTGCGCAGCAACGGCATGCCCGTCCAGCTCAGCTCCAGCAGCCCCCGGGCCGAGCGTCTGTCGGAACTCCAGGCCACCCTGGGGGACGGGCCCTGCACGTCCGCCGCCAAGGCAGGCGCCACCGTGCTCGCCTCCGATCTGACGTGCGGCCGGGACGCCGACCGCTGGCCGGTCTTCGCCCAGCAGGCCACCGCCGCCGGGATACGGGCGGTGTACGCGATGCCGCTCGGCAACGACACCGTGTGCGTGGGCACCCTCGACCTCTACCGGGACGTCCCCGGCGAACTCACCCGGCGAGAGCTGCGCATCGCCGAACTCGTGGCCAGTGTCATGACCGTGGCCCTGACGGCACTGCCCCGTGGGCAGGAGAACGGCCCCGAGGGCGACGACCGCTGGCTCAGCGGCCTGGCCAAAGCTCACGACGAGGTGTACCAGGCCGTCGGCATGATCATGGTGCAGCTTGGCGTCGACTCGGACGAGGCGCTGGCCCGGCTGCGCGCGGACGCCTTCTCGCACAGCCGCACCGCGCTCGAGGTGGCGCACGACGTGGTCCAGCACCTGAAACGGTTCGACTCGGACTGACCGCTCAGATCTGCACCCGCCCCCGCCTCCTGATCTCCGCCAGCCGATCGGCTCCCAGCTGTACGGCGGTCTGCGTGGCCTCCGTCTGTACGTCGCCGAAGCCGCCGTTCGTCACACTGATCGCGTCGTCCCCCACGCGGACCGCGGCGACGTCCAGCGTGAGCGTCGTCGGTTCACCGTCCGGGGACTGTCCGGTCAGCCACACCCGCAGCCCCTGCCGGGCGTTCCCCACCTCCGGCAGCGGCGCCTCGGTGACCTGGACCCCGAAGACGGCCCCCGTGGTCGTGGTGGCCCCGAACCGCGCGCACGTCCGCGGAAGGTCCTTCAGCCACGCCAAGGTCTTGTCGATCTCCGCCGGCGGACGCCCGAGCACCTGATACCGCATCTGCGCCTTGTTCCACTCGTCGTCCATGCCGACGACCGCACGGGGCTGGGCATCGGCCCCGAACAACTCGTCCGCGTACAGCACGTCGAGCAGCCGCTGACACTCCCGCCGGTCGGCCTTCGCCTTCAGCACCCCGTCGTGCCAGGTGGCCACCCCCTGGGTCGGCGTCCAGGGCTCACCGAGGTCGACGTCGGTGACGAGCGCGGCCTGCGCCATGGCCTCGGTGAGGGCGGAGGAGGAGGCAGCGGACGTCTTCGGGGACGGCGGCGGCGCGCTCGTGGGCCGCGTGATCGGCGGCCTCGGAGCGGTGGGCGGGGTGGACAGAGCGGAACATGCGGTGGCGGCGAGGAGCCCACACAGGGCGAGAGCGCAGGCGGCGGCGCGGGGCGGGGTCATGCCTCCAGTGATCACCGGGTTCGCGGAGGTCACCAGTGGTCCGGGCCGTATGGGTTACGGGGCGCCGGGTGCCGGCCATGGAGCGGATCGCACGGTGGCCTCCGCTCCGGGCGCCGGGTGCGCCATGCTGGTCCCGTGGATCTCGAGCCGTACCGGGGTGAGTTGGTGGCGTACTGCTACCGGATGCTGGGCTCGTTCCACGAGGCCGAGGACCTGGTGCAGGAGACGATGCTGCGCGCCTGGAAGGCCCGGGACCGGTACGACCGCACCCGCGCCTCGGTGCGGACCTGGCTGTACCGGATCGCGACCAACGTGTGTCTGACCGCACTGGAGGGGCGTACGAGGCGGCCGTTGCCGTCCGGGCTCGGTGCGCCCAGTGAGGACCCCGGGGCGCCGCTCACTCCGGCCCTCGACGTTCCCTGGCTCCAGCCGTTCCCCGACGCCCGGTTCGACCTGGAGGTGCGGGCCGACATGCGGCTCGCGCTGGTGGCGGCGATGCAGGTCCTGCCACCACGGCAGCGTGCCGTGCTGGTGCTGCGCGAGGTGCTGGAGTTCACCGCCGCCGAGGTCGCCGAGCAGCTGGGGACCACGGCCGCGGCCGTCAACAGCGCGCTCCAGCGGGCCCGTGCCGCCCTCGCGGAGGCGGCTGCCGTGGAGGAGGTCGTGGAGCCGGACGACGCCGGGGCACGCGCGGTGATCCAGCGGTATGTGCGGGCGTTCGAGGCGGCCGACGTCCCCGCGCTCGTCCGGCTGCTCACGGAGGAGGCGGTCCTGGAGATGCCACCGGTGCCGCTGTGGTACCGGGGCAGCCGCGACTACGGCCGGTTCATGGACCGCCTGTTCGCGATGCGCGGTACGGGCTGGGTCGCGACGCCCCTCACCGCCAACGGCCAGCCCGCGCTCGCCGCGTACGCACCCGAGCCCGACGGCTCGCACCGCCTGCACACGCTCCAGGTGTTCACGGTCACCGCCGGACGGGTCGCGCACAACGTCGTGTTCGCCGATCCGCGGCTGTTCGAGGCGTTCGGCCTGCCGCGGCGGATTTCTTCCGAGGAGTTTCGCCGGGAGCGATGAGTGGAGCCGGTGCCGCCGGTAGGTACAGGCGGGCATCGACCGAAGGGACTCCCACCATGAGCGTCATCGTCATCGAGTTCGTCACCCTGGACGGAATCGTGTCCGACCCGGACGGCTCCGCCGGAACGCCGGCCGGCGGCTGGGCCTTCCGGCACGGCCCCGAGACGGTCGCCGGGGACAAGTTCCGGCTCGGCAGCACCCTCGACGACGGGGTCATGCTGCTGGGTCGTACGACATGGCAGTTGTTCTCGCGCATCTGGCCCGGGCGGGACGACCCCTTCGCCGCGCGGATGAACGCCGCGTCGAAGCTGGTCGCCTCCGGCACGCTGACCGACACCTCGGCGTGGGAAACTCCCAAATCATGGACGGCGGTCTCGTCGACGTCGTCAACAGCGAGAAGCGCGACGTGATCGTCATCGGCAGTCCGAGCGTCGTACATACGCTGATGGCCGAGGACCTCGTCGACGAGTACCGCCTGCTGACCTTCCCCACGATCCTCGGCACCGGCCACCGCCTCTTCCCGACGGACGGGCCACCCACCCACCTGGAGTGCTTCTCCGCGGAGCGCTCGGGCGCGGCGGTCCTGACGCGGTACCGGAGGGCGAGGGCCTGAACCAGCGGTACCCGGCGCCCAGCCGCATCTACGCGCCCTGTCCGCCGACCAGCGCGGTCGCCTCCTCGCGGGCGACCGCGATCGGGTCGGCGAAGACGTGCAGCCCGTGGGCGACCAGTGCGCCCTCGTGGAGGAGCATGAGGGCGCGGGCATGGTCGGGGGCCAGGTCGGTGAAGAGGCGGAGCATCCACGCCTTCTGACCGGTGATGATCGCGTACGCCGGATGGGCGGGGTCGCTGATCTCGGCATGGGCGTTGACCATGCTGCACCCCTTGGGGCTGTTGTCGTCCATCCACTCCCGAGACGCGTCGAAGACCGCGCGGACCCGGTCGACGGCCCCCGGCGCGGCCGCCTCCAGCCGCTCCATGACATACGTCCGCCAGCGTTCGTCCCGGTCGGCGAGGTACTCCACGACGATCTGCTCCTTGGAGCCGAACCGGTCGTAGAGCGTCTTCTTCGTCACCCCGGCCTCGGCGGCGATCAGGTCCACGCCGACCGCGTGGATCCCTCGCTCGTAGAACAACCGGGACGCCGCGGTGAGGGCGCGCCGCGCACCCGGCGTCATGCTGATCCGCCGTACCTGTCGTGCACCGTTGTCTCCCACTCTCCCGACTATACCGATCTGTATAGTGGTCAACGCAAGGAGGTATACAGATCGGTATAGTTTTGGGTGGTGACTCCCATGAACGTCCTGCTCTCCGCCGCCTTCGTCGTGTGCTGGAGCTCGGGATTCGTCGGCGCCAAGCTCGGCACGCAGGACGCCGGTGCGATGACGCTCCTGATGTGGCGCTTCCTGCCACTGGCGGCCGTCCTCACCGCGGTGGCCGTCCGCCGGGGCCGCGCTCCCTGGCGTGCCCTGGCACCCCGCGACCTCGCCCGCCAGGCCCTGATCGGACTGCTCTCCCAGAGCGGCTACCTGCTCACCGTCTACTACGCCATCCAGCTCGGCGTCTCCAGCGGTACGACGGCCCTGATCGACGGCACCCAGCCGCTGGTCGCGGGAGCGCTCGCCGGCCCGCTGCTGCGTGAGTACGTCTCGGCCAGGCAGTGGCTCGGCCTGTGCCTGGGCCTCGGCGGAGTCGCCCTGGTCACCACGGCCGACGCGGCGGCGACCACGGGCGTGGCCTGGTGGACCTACCTCGTCCCGTTCGCCGGGATGCTCTCGCTGGTCGCGGCCACCTTCCTCGACCGGCGCTCCGGCACTCCGGTGACCCCGGCGGTGTCGCTGACCGTCCACTGCGCCACCAGCGCCGTCGTCTTCACGACCGCCGCTGTGGCGACCGGCACCGCGACCCCGCCCACCACCGGCTCCTTCTGGCTGGCGACGCTCTGGCTCGTGACCCTCTCCACCTTCGGCGGCTACGGCCTGTACTGGCTCGTCCTCCAGCGCTCCGGAGTCACCGAGGTCAACACCCTCATGTTCCTCATGGCCCCCGTCACCGCGGTCTGGGGCGCCCTGATGTTCGACGAACCCTTCACCACCCAGACCGCGGCAGGCCTGGCGGTCGCCTTGACGGCGGTGGCGGTGGTGCGGGGGGCGGGCTCCCGGACGGGGGAGGCGGAGCCCGCCCGGCCCCGCTGACGGTCGCCGGAGAACACCGCCGCTGGGCGGGGCCCCCGCCACATCCACGCTCGGAGTCGTCAGTCTCTGTGCCGTCGCTGCCATCAACTCATCGGCTCACACACCGCCTGGATCGGTACGCTTCCGTCCGGAGGCGGGAATGTTCATTACCGTGGCTTTCGGCGCTGGTGGTGCCTTCTCCCTGGCTCTTGGCACGTGGTTCGTCCGGCGGCAATGCCGCAGGCACGCCAGCACCCTCGCGAGCTGGGGCGGACTCGCTCTCGGAGTAGGGCAGTTGATACGCGCCGCAGGATCCTTGACCGGAGACCGTCAGGCGCTCGGCGACATCCTCGCCATCTGCTTTCCAGCAATCTGGGTGGTCGGCTCCGTCCTGATGGCAAGTGGCCGGGACACGTCCCGGAACGGTCGCGGCGGCCGGAAGCGCCGGAAACTGCCCCCGATCCGCCCATGACGGGTTGCACCTCCAACACGCTCTCCAACTGTGGTGGTGGGGTCGTGACGCTCCTACGGGGGCGTCATGGGCATTCGACCGGAGAAGCGGCTTCCGGCTTCGGCCTGGTCTTCAACGCCGCGTACGCTCGCTCGACCTCCCCCAGGTACTGCTCCAAGCGGAATCGAACCTCCTCGATGGGCCTGCCATCGGGGCCCGGGTACATCACGTCGGACCAGATGACCGTCTCGCCCCGGAGACGGACCCGGATTGTCAGCCTGTCCGGCCCTGGCTCCGGCCGCTCCTGCGTTGCCACATCCACCGCGCACGGCATGTCCGTCGGATAGAGCGGTCCACCTGGGCGGAGCAGTCGCTTAGGGCCGACGCCGGCCATTCGGCCATCGCTGCGCGCAACGACGTCGAGGCCATCGACGAAGAGGTATGTGTGAACGGCAACACACGCGGGCGGCCCATGACACGCGCTGACGAGCAGCGTGCTCACCGCACCATCGCTGTGCCCATCGGGCACGGTGGCCCTCACCTCGCGCGGTGACCTACGCGGCATCCGCCTGATGTGACGTCATGGGCCGATGCTAGCGGCAACGCCGATGGTCGTCGTTGACGACTGCTCAGCGGCCTCGGGTGGCCCAGGGATCGGGCTCAGCGGACGCGCCCCCTCTGGAGGCGGTCGTCTACCGGCTGAGCAACCAGGACCCCACGGTGTCGGCAGCGGGGGCTCTCATCGCCGGCTGCCAGTCCTCTATCACCGTTCGAGGCGGATTACCTCACCGTCGAACGCGCGGAAATCTATCGTGGCTGGAGTAGACATTGGGTGGCGCCATGGTTATGGTTTCTCTCGTAGCCCAGAGAGTCAGAAGGGCCCGGCAGACACGAACTGCCAGGCAGCAGTACGTAGTTGCAGTGCGCAGGACGGTGCGGTGGTGGAGTTCCGAAGCCAGGGTTGCCGCAGGACGGCGACGGGGCTGACGACCGGACCGGGTGGCCCGCAGTGATCAGGGGCCGCCATTCGCAGTACCCAGCAGTGCAAGCAGTACGCAGTACCCGTTTGGCAAGTGATTGGTTCAGAGGGAAGAACGGAGGAGCCGAGCGCCATCAGGATCGCCCGGGCGGAGTCTTGAGCCCGGGTACCGCAGGACATCGACAGTGAGGTGGTCTCCGGTCAGGCAATCGCGATCCCAGCAGCCCCGACGGCATCTCGATCGGGTCTGCGGAAACGGAAGGCCGGCGCAGTACCAGGGCCGGCAGATGGTGTAGCAGTTCCTTCGGGGTCCTGGTGCCGTACGGCACCAGGACCCCTCCACGCGTTCCACAGAGAGGTGAGATGACAGCAGACGATCCGCTCGGCCGTCTCGACGACGACGATTACCCCGCCTACACCATGGGGCGAGCTGCCGAGATGCTCGGCACCACCCCCAGCTTCCTCCGCGCCCTCGGCGAAGCCCGCCTCATCACCCCGCTCCGCTCCGAGGGCGGACATCGCCGCTACTCCCGCTACCAGCTGCGGATCGCCGCCCGCGCCCGGGAACTCGTCGACCACGGCACCCCCATCGAGGCTGCCTGCCGCATCATCATCCTCGAAGACCAGCTCGAAGAAGCCCAGCGCATCAACGCCGAGTACCGCCGCGCCGCCTCCCGGCACACGGCCGGCATCTGACCCGCAGCCCGCAGCCCGCAGCGAGTGGCAGGCCGCACTGATCCGTCGATTTCAGAATACGAGCGCATGACCGCCGAAGACACTCAGCCGCAGGCACACGGGCGCGATCCCCAGCCTCGCCCCGGCACCACTCCCGACGTCTCGCGCCCCGCGGTCGATGCGCCTGCCGGTCCAACCGGCCGACCGACTGCCGCCGGCCTGGAAGGCGGGGCGGAGCGTGTGGCCGCTGCGCTGAAGCCGAGGATGCGCGGCTGGCTGCACGCCGGCGTCTTCCCCCTGTCCCTGGTCGGCGGCATCGTCCTGATCGCCATCTCACGCTCGGCGGCGGCAGTGGCGGCCTGCTCGGTGTACGCGCTGTCGGCCTGTCTGCTGTTCGGCACCAGCGGGGTCTACCACCGCGGAACGTGGGGTCCGCGCGGGGAGGCGGTCCTGCGGCGGCTGGACCACGCGAACATCTTCCTGATCATCGCCGGCACCTACACCCCGCTGGCGGTACTGCTGCTGCCCGCGGGTCAGCAGCGGGTGCTGCTGGCCGTGGTGTGGGCGGGTGCCCTCGCCGGCATCGCCTTCCGCATCCTGTGGATCGGGGCTCCCCGGTGGCTGTACACCCCGTGCTACATCGCGCTGGGCTGGGTCGCCGTCTTCAACCTGCCCGACTTCGCCCGCACCGGCGGCACCGCGGTCGTCGTACTCGTCATCGCGGGCGGTCTGCTCTACACCGCGGGCGCCGTCGTCTACGGACTCAAGCGCCCCGACCCCTCACCGGCCTGGTTCGGCTTCCACGAGGTCTTCCACGCCCTCACCATCGCGGCCTTCACCGCGCACTACACGGCCATCCTTCTGGCAGCCACATGACCGCGTGCGGAGGCAGAGCCAAGTCTCCGTCACAGATGTCACGGGCCTGACTGTTCCTCGGCCTGCCGGGCGAGGGCTGTCGCCCATGGTATTTGCGACCTTGGGCGCGAAACCCCAGGTCGGCGGCAGGCCCCAGCGAGGGAGCCGGTGCATCGTCGCGCTCAGTCGACGATGGCGAGGTGATCGGCGTCGCCGCCTCGCCACTCGACGAGGAAGATGGTCGCGTCGTCGGTCGTGGTGCCGCCGCGTTCGTGTTTCAGGGCGTGGGAGAGCGCTCGCACCACCGCCCGTACCTCCGTGCGCTCGCGGAGGATCCGGTTGGTCCATTCGACGAGCTGATCCTCGCCGAACTGTTCCCCGCCGGTGTGGTGTTCCTCGATGAGTCCGTCAGTGAAGCACAGCAACCGGTCGCCGGGTCGCAGCATCCGCTCGCTGACCACCGGCTCCTCACCGCCGAAGCCGACAGGCAACGTGGTCGGGCTCTCCAGCCGGTCCACCACAGCGCGGCCCCGGATCAGCAGTGGAGCCGGATGGCCTGCGTTGACCCACTGCAGTCGGCCGGTGTTGATGTCCAGAATCATCATCTGCGCGGTGACGAAGTGGTCGGGGCCGAACTGCTCGTTGATGGCCTTGTCCATGAACGCGTACACCTGGGACAGATCGGTGTGGGCCCGCCGCGTGTGGCGATAGGCGCCGATGGCCACCGTCGCCATGGTCGCCGCGTCCAGCCCGTGGCCCATCGCGTCGATCATGGCCACGTGCAGAACGTCGCCGTTGAGGGCGTAGTCGAAGCTGTCGCCGGCCACGTCGTAGGCGGGCTCCAGGATCCCGGCCACCTCGACCTGCGGAATCGTCATCGACAGCGGGGGCAGCAACGACCACTGGATCTCCGCGGCCACGCTCATCGGGGCGCTGCGGCGGGCCTGGAAGAACTGGTCGGTATAGGCGTCCTTGGTGACGATCATGTCCGCGACCAGACCGGCGAGTCTGCGCAGCAGTCGCCGGTCGTCGTCATCGACGCGGTCCAGGGTGACGGCCATCACCCCGATCTGGTCGCTTCCGTCCAGCAGCGGCAGGTACATCCGCACACTGCCGTCCTTCGGCACCTCCACCGTTCTGCGGCCCAGGAACGCCTCGCCGGCGGGGGAGTCCTCGACCGACTCGGGGCCGCCGACCTTCAGCCGCCGCCCCGGCAGCGGGACCAGCAGCACCTGTTCGTAGTCCTGCAGGAGGATGGAGACCTCCCGCCCCCCGACCCTGGCCACCTCTTCCGCGACGAGCGGGGCGATCAACTCCGGCGGCATCTCGTGTGCGCGGTCCAGCAGCACCCCGAGCAGCCGTTCGCCGAACCCCTCGGACCGGTCCACCCCGACCCTGTCCGGCCTACGCCCACGGTCCGTCATAGCTTCTGCTTTCCTTCGTCCTCTGACATGGGGAACTCAGCGGGGTGGCTGCGTCCACACGGTGTTCGCCGGGCGGTCCGGTGCCCCGGCCTCGTCCCACCCCACAGCCGATGCGGGGCGGTGGCGGCCGGAACGGCGCCGCCGGCACAACCCCGACGACGTATCCCGAGGCGGTGCCCGTAGCAACGCACACCCTGCCCCTCTCGGATCCACCAGCAGGCAACCGCGATCAGCGTGGAACGACGCCGCCGACCGGCACAGGCTCGCATCGCCGACCGGTCCAACGAGCCGATTGCGCCATGGGCAGCATGTCGCCCCCGAATTCCGTGCACCACAAGGGGCTTGGGCCGACTGAGACAGGGAGAGGTCGACCGGTCGGCGGGCCGGGTCTGGGCCACCGGACCTGATCACAGGGGGGCCGACGGTGGCCGTGGCCGGCCTGCCGGTCGCGGTGTTCGCGCAGACCGCTTCCAGAATGCCGATCCTGCGCCATGCCGGGTCCCCGACGCCGTGGCCGCGCCCCTCCGGACATCCGCGGAACGATCACGCCGTGCTGGGCCGGCCGCGTCCGCCGAGCTTCAACGACCCCGGCGTATACACACCGGGGTCGCCCTTCCGGGCCGGTCGCACGTGAGAGTGTGCCGACCCGCTTTCATGCTATGCCTGGTGCACATTTCGGGCATCCGGTGTTTCGCGGTTCTCGCGGCGCAGTGCACACATCACGGCCTCGATCGGTCATGGAGGGTCATACAGGTGGCTGTGATTTCTGTGCGGGCCGCTGTGGCGCGCTGCCCCCGTTGCTGAGGTTGCTGTACTTCGCTGCTGTACTGCATCACAGCTCCACTCGGGACTCCGTCTCACTGCTCCCCTGCCGCAACACGACGTACGCCGGCCTGCGAAGCGACGGCTCCATGACCTTGAGCAGCGTCTGGGCATCCGGCCCGTAGGCGTACAACCACCGGGCAGCCTTGGCCGACCTCGCAGCAGCTCTGGCAGCGAACCTCGTGGGTGACGACGGCGAGCACTACGCGGGGGCCGCCAATTCCGTTCCGACGTGGAAACCTTCGACCGCCCAGCGAGCCACGCTGATCGGCACGTACCCCCGACCGGCTCAGGACACCTGCGCCAACAGCCCGCGCACCGCCTCGTCCACCACCCGGTACCGCACCACCCGCCCCTCCTTCTCCCCCGCCACCACCCCGGCCGCCCGCAGCAGCCGTAGCGCCTGGGACACGGCGGGGTCGTTCATGCCCGTCGCGATCGCGAGGTCGGAGACCGCCAGCGGGCCGGTGCGGTGCAGGGCCAGGAGCAGGGAGAGGCGGTTCGGGTCGGCCAGGAGGGCGAAGCGGTCGGACCAGGTGCGGACGTGTCCCGGGTCGCCGATCGCGGCGATGGCGTCGCACACCCGGTGTCCGTCGATCGTGCGGCGGTCGGCTCGGTCGGCCGGGACGAGGTGCATGGCGCTCATCCTCGCAGGCAGCCCTGTGTGATCTTCCATACCTGCGCAGGTGTGCAGCTATGCAGGAGACCCCGCGCCCGCCTACGGTGGGCGGGCCGTGGTGCTCGGGAAGCCGGTGACGACCCCTCAAAGGTCCAGTCCGGTGCGGCCCTCGCCACTGTGATCGGGGAGTTTCCCTCCCACGTCCCTCGCGGGACAGCCACTGGCCGTCACCATCAGGCCGGGAAGGCGGGCAGGGAAACGCACGACCCGTAAGCCAGGAGACCGGCCACGGCAGCTCACGCGTTCATCCACGAGGTGCTGGAGTGACCACCGTATGACTGATCCTGCGCTGCCCGAGACCGCCGCCGCCTCCTTCCGCTGGCGGCGCGAGGACACCGTCAAGACGGTCGGTCTGATGGTCGCGATAGCCGCCCTGCACATCGTCGCCTTCGGCATCCTCTTCCTGCTGGTCGTCCCGGAGCACTACGAGGTGGGCGACAAGGCCTTCGGCATCGGACTCGGGATCACCGCCTACACCCTCGGTATGCGGCACGCCTTCGACGCCGACCACATCGCCGCGATCGACAACACCACGCGCAAGCTGATGGCGGACGGCAAGCGGCCGGTGTCCGGAGGGTTCTGGTTCGCGCTCGGGCACTCCAGTGTCGTGGTCCTGCTCGCCGCGCTGATCGCCGGCGGCACCCAGCTGGCCGGCAAGGTCATGAACGAGGGGTCAAGTACCCACCAGGTGCTCGGATTTCTCGGTACGACGGTCTCCGGGTCGTTCCTCTATCTCATCGCCGCTCTCAACCTGGTCGCCCTGATGGGCATCCTGAAGGTCTTCCGGGCGATGCGGGCGGGAACGTACGACGAGAAGGAGCTGGAGCAGCATCTCGACTCGCGCGGCTTCATGAACCGGATCCTCGGGCGGCTCACCAAGTCCATCACCCGGCCGGGGCAGATGTTTCCGCTGGGCTTCCTGTTCGGGCTCGGCTTCGACACGGCCACGGAAGTGACCCTGATGGTGATGGCCGGGTCGGGTGCGGCCGCGGGCCTTCCCTGGTACGCCATCCTCTGTCTGCCGCTGCTCTTCGCCGCCGGCATGAGCCTGTTCGACACCCTCGACGGCACGTTCATGAACTTCGCCTACCAGTGGGCCTTCTCCAACCCCGTCCGCAAGGTCTTCTACAACCTCGCCATCACCGGTCTGTCCATCGCGGTCGCCTTCTTCATCGGCACGATCGAGCTCGTCGGCGTCC
This sequence comes from Streptomyces sp. SAI-127, assembly GCF_029894425.1. Classification (NCBI taxonomy): domain Bacteria; kingdom Bacillati; phylum Actinomycetota; class Actinomycetes; order Kitasatosporales; family Streptomycetaceae; genus Streptomyces; species Streptomyces sp. SAI-127. Next base: position 5,086,577 of record NZ_JARXYJ010000001.1, on the reverse strand, counting down.
TGCACGACAAGCTCGACCTCACCGACGCCCTCACCACCTGGATCGCCGACATCGACCTCGACAACGTCGGCTACGTCATCGTCGGCCTGTTCGTGGTGGTGTGGGCGGCGGCGATCGCCTACTGGCGGCTCGCGAAGGTGGAGCAGCGGTGGGGCGTCAGCAGTTCTTGAGGGACCACCCCCCGGTGCTGCGAGCCCGCTGCGAGCGGCCGGGCCACGGCTAGGCGCCCTCCACCGCCGTCAGCCACAGCTTCACGTACCGCTCCACGTCGACGCCCAACCCCACGTCCACGAGCGTCACTTCACGTTCGCCGTCGTGGATCTCGGACTCGCCGGGACGGCGGCGGCGGTCGACGACGGTCTGGCCGCGGGTCGGGCCCGGGGCCAGGCTCACCTCCACCGGCAGGAGTTCGGTGGTCAGACCGTCCGGGTCGACGACCGCGCAGACCGCGCCCGCGTCGCCGAGGCCGCCCGTGGGGGTGGGGTCGCCGGAGGTGGCCGGGTCGCGGTGGGCGAGGAGTTCCCCGGCCATGCGCAGGCTGGGCTCCGAACTCGCCCGCAGCCGCTGGACGTCGGCGGCGGGGACGACGACCCGCTCGAAGACGTCCAGGCCGTACATGGTGATCGGCACCCCGGCGGTGAGCAGCACGGCGGCCGCTTCGGGGTCGTGCCAGACGTTGAACTCCGCGACCGGCGTGGCGTTCCCGGTCGCCACCGCGCCGCCCATGAACACGATCCGCTCGATGTTCCGCACCACCTCGGGGTGCGTACGAAGGAGCAGGGCGATGTTGGTGAGCGGCGCGGTCGGGATCAGCGTGACCGGGCGGGGCGAGGCGAGGATCTCCCGCCTGAGCAGGGTCACCGCGTCCACGTCCACCGCCACCCGGGTCGGCGCGGGCAGCCCCAGGTCACCCATGCCGTCGAGGCCGTGCACGTGCTGCGCGGTGCGCACGGGCTCGATCAGCGGCCGCGCGGCGCCCCGGGCGACGGGGATGTCCCCGGCCCCGGCCTGCTCCAGGACGGTCAGAGTGTTGCGGACGACGCCGTCGACGTCGGTGTTCCCGGCGACACAGGTGACCGCGCGCAGATCGATGCCTGGATGCCGTACGGCGAACAGCAGGGCCAGGGCGTCGTCGACACCGGTGTCGCAGTCGATGATCACCGGGATGGGCTGACCGGTCACGGCGGGGGTCCTTTCGTCACTGGCATACGGGTCCGACCTTACGCAGCCGCCCAGAGTTCGGCCCCGCGATCACCGGCCCGGGCACCGATCCGCTCCAGCAGCTCGTCGACCGGCACCGCTCCTGGCCTACGGCCGTCCCGCAGTCGTACGGCCGCACAGCCGGCGTCGGCCTCCCGCTCCCCGATCACCGCCTGGTACGGCACGAGGCGCGCGGCGCGGACGCGGGCGCCGAGGGTGCCGTGGCCGGGGCCCGAGAGTTCGGCCCGGACGCCGCGCGCTTCGGCCTGCCGTACGAGGTCATGGGCCCGTTCCTCCTGGGCGTCGCCCACCGGCAGAACCACCAGCTGTACGGGGGCGAGCCACACCGGGAAGGCACCGCCGTGCGCCTCGATGAGATGGGCGACCGCCCGTTCCACGCTGCCGATGATGCTGCGGTGGACCATCACCGGGCGGTGTTTGCCGCCGTCGGGGCCGATGTAGTGGAGGTCGAAGCGTTCGGGCTGGTGGAAGTCGATCTGGACGGTGGAGAGGGTGGACTCCCGACCGGCGGGGTCGGTGATCTGTACGTCGATCTTGGGGCCGTAGAAAGCCGCCTCGCCCTCGACCGACTCGTACTCGATGCCGTCCAGGACCTCTTCGAGGAGGGCGGTGGCGCGGCGCCAGAGCGCGGGGTCCGCGACGTACTTGCCGGAGTCTCCCGGGAGGGACAGACGGAACCTGGACGCTCGGATGCCGAGGTCGTCGTAGGCGCGCCGGATGAGTCCGAGGGCGGCGCGGGCTTCCGCCACGGCCTGCTCAGGGGTGCAGAAGATGTGGGCGTCGTTGAGCTGGATGGAGCGGACGCGGGTGAGACCGCCGAGGACGCCCGACAGTTCGGAGCGGTACATGCCGCCCAACTCGGCGATCCGCAGGGGAAGTTCACGGTAGCTGTGGGCCCGTGACCGATAGATGAGCGCGTGGTGCGGGCAGAGGCTGGGCCGCAGCACGACCTCCTCGCCGCCCAGCCGCATCGGCGGGAACATGTCGTCGCCGTAGTGCGACCAGTGCCCGGAGATCTCGTACAGCTCCCGCTTCCCGAGCACCGGCGAGTACACATGCCGGTACCCGGCGGCCCGCTCCGCCTCCCTGACGTACTCCTCCAGGACATGCCGTACGACGGCCCCGTCGGGCAGCCAGTACGGCAGCCCCGCGCCCATCAGCGGATCGGTGTCGAACAGCTCGAGCTCACGGCCGAGTCGGCGGTGGTCATGCTGCATGGGGTTGATGTGGTTCGTGGGGTTCATGGGGTCCTCCCTCGCGATGGGGGGGGCGAGGAGCCGACGGGAACGACGAAGCCCCGGGGCACTCGCCCCGGGGCTTCGGACTGCGTCAGCTGTCAGCGCGCCGGGACCTGCTCCGGCGTCGTCGTGATGGAGGGGATGGCTTGGGCGCGCTGCATGGGGTGAGGGTAAGGGGAGGGGTGGGGGTGGGGCGAAGGGTTTTCGGGCGGGGTGGCGTTCTGGCACGTCGAGTCCGTGTGCAGCCGGGACCTGTCGGAACCTGGCGGAGTAGTGGATCAGGTCAGGGCCCGGTACTCGGGGGACGGATCGGCCAGTTCGGGATGCTCGACGGGGTAGCGCTCCCCGTGGATCCGGCTCATCGCCCAGTGCCAGGCCTCGTCGTGGAAGACCAGGCCGCGGTAGGGGTGGCCGGCCGGTTCATAGGGGTAGCAGCGCAGGGCCGCCGCCCGGGACGCGGACAGGGACATGCCGCCGTGGTGGTGCATCACCCAGGCGTAGGCGCGGCGCTCGGACCGGAGGAGGTCGAGGTATTCGGCTTCGGTCCAGGTCATGGGGGCTGGTCAGGGGTGCGCGCGGTGCAGGGACCGTATGAAGGTGGTCCAGGTGTCGGGGACGACTTGGAGTATCGGTCCGCCGGGGGTCTTGGAGTCGCGGACGGCGATGGTGTGGGGGTGGTTGCGGGCGACTTCGACGCACTCGCCGTGCGCGTCGCCGCTGCTGTACGTGGACTTCCTGAACTCGTAGTCGGACACGGGCCCTACATCTCCTTGCGGATGCCGTCGATGAGTCTTACGGAGTTGCTGTGCGCGAGTCCGAGCCGCGTGATCCGATCGAAGGTCGCGTTGTGGTGCGCGGCGTCAGTCTCGCTCTCCAACCAGACCTTCGTCGACGAAGTATCCACCTGTACGACGTCCAGAGCACCGGGCTCAGCGAAGGAGACGACGGTGAAGGCACAGGTCATCCCGGGGTGGGCGCCGACGATGAAGGGGACCACCTGCACCCGCACGTTGGGCAGGTGCGCCGCCTCCAGCAGATGCTCCAGCTGAGCCCGCATGACATCTCGACCACCGACCAATTGGCGTACGGCACCCTCATGAAGCAACGCCCAAAGCTGTAGCGGGCGTTCGCCGCCCAGCCTCGCCTGCCGGGCCATCCTCGCCTCGACGAAGGTCTCGATCTCGTCGAGGTCGTCCCAGGAACCGTTCCCGACTGCGAGGGCACGGGCGTAGTCGGCGGTCTGCAAGAGGCCGGGCACAAAGGCGAGTTGCCAGGTGCGGAGTTCCGTGGCGATGTCCTCCAAGGCCACGTACTCGATCTGCGCGGTCAGTTGCGGGTACTGGTTCCACCAGCCCTTTGCCTTACGCCGTTCCCGATCCGCCTTGGCGAGGGCGAGCAACTTGCCGATAACTGCCTCGTCGGTCTCGCCGTACAGATGGGACAAGGCCCTGATGTCGGGATCGCGCAACGGCACCTGCCCGCGCTCGATCTTCGCCACCTTGGTGACGGATGCCGTCAGCGCCTCCGCGGCATGTGCCTGCCTGAGATCACGCGCTTCTCGCATCCGCAGCAGCTCACCACCGAGCCGCCGCCCCAGAACGGTCGTGATGGTCTTCCCACGGTCGGGGTTCCTGCCTGCCACGCGTGCCCTCCTTAGGTAAGGCCAGCAATATTTCTGCCCTGTTCGATTTCTGCCCAATTTCCCTAGAGGCTACCGTCAGTACTCGACCGCTCGCTCAGCGAAACCAGTTGGCGGAAGTGCACCGTGCTGCCCGCACGGCGGAGCCACCCCCGACTTCCCAGCCCCCGGAGGAACCCGTGACCGACGCCTGCCCTCCCCGCCCGCCCAAGTCCTACGACCGCCACGACGAAGTCAGTTACACCCCGTACCCGCGCAGCATCCCCCTCGCCCGCAGGCACGTGGCCGGACTCGCCGTCGACTGGGGCCATCCGGCCCTCGCCGGCGACGCAGCCCTGGTGGCAAGCGAGTTGTGCACGAACGCCCTGCTGCACGGCTGCCTACGAGACCGCCTCTTCCGCGTCGAGACGACCCTCACCGCCACCGCCCTCCGCATCGCGGTGACCGACCCGAGAGGAGAACGCCTCCCCGGCACCCGGCCGCCCCACCCCGACGACCAGTTCGGCCGAGGGCTGCTCATCGTCCGTGTGCTGGCGGGTCGTTGGGCGGTGGAGAGGCTCACGGTCGGCAAGACGGTATGGGCGGAACTGGACCTCCCGAGGAAGTGCGATGCGCCGCGTGAGCAACCCCAACCGATCCATGCCCCGTCTCCTATTTGCTCTGCTGCAGACCTCCACAACCAAACTGAATTCACTTAAGGTTCGGTTGAAGTCATTGACGAGGAGGTCAACCATGGCGTTTGTTCTCATCCACGGTGCAAGCTTCGGCGCGAACTGCTGGGACGAGCTGATCCCCCATCTCGGTGCGGAAGCGTTGGCAGTCGATCTTCCCGGGCGCGGCAGCAGGGCCGGAGTCGACCTGGGCACGGTCACTCTCGCCGACTGCGCCGATGCGGTCCGGGAGGACGTCGAGGCGAAGGACCTGCGGGACGTCGTACTGGTCGGTCACTCCTTCGCGGGAGTCACGATGCCGCGCGTCTTGGACCTCATACCCAACCGGATCCGCCACGTCGTCCTCGTGTCGGCCGTGGTGCCGCCGGACAGATCCCGGGTCCTTGACCAGATCGATCCCGAAGTGCGGGATCTGGTGGAGCAGTCCATCGCCGACGGCGTCTACCACCAGACCCGCGAGGGCGCCGCCGCAATGCTGTGCAACGACATGGACGAGGCGACCACCACGTCCGTCCTGGACCGGCTTGCCGACGATTCGGCCGCCCTGCTGAGCGAGACAGTGGACCTCAGCGGCTACCGACGCGAAATCCCCCGGACCTACGTGCACCTCACGCGGGACCAGTGCTACGTCGAGGAACTCCAGCAGCGATCCATAGCGCTGCTTCGGCCCGACGTCATCGATCTCGACACCGGTCACATGGCAATGATCAGTGCACCCGAAAAGCTTGCCTCCGTCCTCAACACCATTCACGGCTGATCGCCGGTTTTGGCAGATGCTTGACCCCCGTCAATGGCGGGGCCCCTACTCTTCCTTCATGGCGGATCACCAACCGACCCACGCGGGCGTTCCTGACGCCTCCGTCATCCCAAAGCCTGCGTCACGCCGACGTGTTCGCTTGGCTGTTGCCTGCATCGTGATGGGGCTGGCAGTGATCATGGTGGTACCGGCATTGCTCGCGGCGCCGTTGGCAGATCCTTCTCCGATCTTCATGACGGCTGGCGTCATCGCCGGGTTCGGCTGCTGCGCCCTGCCTCACCTCTGCGTGGCACGAAAGCCCTGGCACAGACACGGCCCTGCCTCGCGGTTCCTGACCGCGCGAACCTGGACCGGGCACCGCACGATCGACCTGCACCACCTACGGAGCGTGCGGACCTGGAAAGAGGCCTATCGAGGCGGCGCCACCACGTACCTGATCATCACCGACACCTCCGGTACCCGCTTGAGCTTCGAGAGTCCCGAGGCGGATCGCCTCATACGCCGGTACGCCATCGAGCGGCCGCAGGACGCACCCGAGAGCCACCCGATACGCGTGACCCGACTGGCACTGGCCGACCTGGACATCAAGCCACTTCCCCGCGGCCTCTCCGCTCTCCGGTCCCTGCTCTCTGTAGAGCGATCTGCCCTGCTGGTTGTCGGCCCGATGATGATCTCGGCAGCCCTCGCGTCCCACTGAGCCAGCTCGCGCGTCAAAGTGAGACCACCGCACCTACTAGCTCAAGAACGAGCCGAGGGCCACCAACACCTCACCGCAGTCATCGCCGCTCGCCTGCCGACGCGTCGACGGGCCTTGCTCTGCCCGTATCCGGTGTTCACAGTGAGTGTGCCGTCCGCACCCAGCGGCTCGGCAGGGGCACCCGTGCCGTTGCGTGTGTCGAGGAAGCGGGTGGGACTGGTCGGTACGAACGGGCCTCCGCCTGTGGTGTAGGGGCTCTGGAGGTCCGCGATCAGGTTGACATGACCGCCGCTGTTGTAGATCTCGATCTTGCCGCTGCAGACGGGCGTGACCACCAGGTTGGAGACGGTCTGCCCGGCGCGGTAGTTCAGGCAACTCGCGGGGCGCAGGGTGACGGTCGTGGTGCTGCCCGGCGCGACCTTGCCTTTGGGGACGCCGGTGCCGTTGCGGGTGTCCAGGTCCCGCTCGGGTGTGGTGAGGGGGTACAGACCGCTCAGGTGCGCGCCGGTCCTGGGCACGTTGGTGAGGTAGCCCTGTACGTCGGCGATGAGGTCGACGTTGCCGTGAGCGTTGTAGAGGTCGACGTAGCCGTCGCTGCCGACCCGGACCGTGACCAGGGAGACCAGATCAGCTCCGGGAAGGCGAACGGTTGCGCGAGCGCCTTTTACTCGATCTTGCCGCCCCGATGCCTGATTCCTGGCTGGCGGTTGTCAAAGAGGTGGCGCGGGGCCCTGAACGCTTCCTACCAGTCACCGGCCTCACCCCTCCACCCCCCACCGCTCCGGCCCACCCCCCTTCCACTCGATCCACGGCGACTGCGCCACCTCCGCCGCGTCCATCTCCAGGCCCGCCCGCCGGAGGAACTCCGCGACGTCGGCCAGGTTGTGGGCGAGGCCGAGGATCTCGCCGTCCACGCGTACGCGGCGGCCGCCGGTGGGGGACGGGGGGTGCACGATCACGCGGATCGGTCCGGACATGTCCTCAGGATCGTCCGGGGCGTAGGGTCCCGCACTTCGGTCCGTCATCGCTCGGACCGTTCGCTCACGTTCCCGATGCCCGACCGGCCCAGGTCACGCAGTTGCCGCCACTCGGCGGGGCGCGGGCGCCCTCGCTGCCAGTGGGGATGGAAGAACACCTGGGCCGACAGCCGGTGCAGGCGTCGGCGCAGCTCGGTGTGGCCGGGGCGCTCGGCGAGCTCGTGGTAGATGGCACTCCACTCACGCTGTGCCCGGGCGAGGTCGTCGGGGAACGATCGCATGCCTGGATTCAATCATGTGTTCGATTTATGGGGCCATGGCGGGCCCGGCGATGAGTTCCGGAGAGGCGCCGGGTCTACCGGACGACGGAGTTCAACCGAGAAGCCCGTCCAGCAGCCCATCCAGCAGCCCATCGAGAAGCCCGGAGAACGACATGACCGCCACCTACACCTTCGACGTCTTTTCCAGTCTCGACGGCTACGCCGCCGCCGGCGGCGACTGGACCGGCTACTGGGGCAAGCAAGGGACCGAGTTGCTCGACCACCGCCTCGCCCTCTACCGCGAGGAGCAGCGGATGGTCTTCGGGGCCACCACCTACCGGGCGTTCGCGCAGATGCTGGCCGAGAGCACCGAGGATTCCGATGTGCGGGATCCCTGGGTCACCCGGATGAGGCACCTGCCGACGACGGTCGTGTCGACGACGCTGGAAGGCCCCCTCGACTGGCCGGACGCGACCGTCGTGAGCGGCGACGCCGTCGATGTCGTCGCGCGGCTCAAGAAGGAGTCCGACGTGCCGTTGCGTTCACACGGCAGCCTGTCGATGAACCGGGCGCTGATGGCCGCCGGTCTGGTCGACCGCGTGCAGGTGACGCTCTTCCCGGTCATCACCGGCCGGACCGGCCTCGACCCGGTCTTCCAGGGTGCGGCCGACTTCGACCTGGAGCTGCTGGAGAGCCGGACGCTCGACGGTCACATCCAGGAGCTCGTCTACCGGCCCACCCTTCACTGAGCGCCGCGGACAACCGAAAGGGCCGCCCGCACCGCGAACGGTGGGGCGGCCCCGTCAGTCAGAGGGGTCAGGCGCGCGAGGCCTTACGGCGACGCGTGGCCAGCACGATGCCCGCGCCACCCGCGAGCAGCACCGCCGCACCGCCCGCGATCAGCGGGGTGTTGCTGCTGGCGCCCGTCTCGGCGAGGTTGTCGCCGCCGCCACCGTTGGGGGTGGGCGCACCCGGAGTCGTCGTGGACTCCGAGGCCGACGGGGTCGGGGTGGACGTCGACGGGGTCTCCGAGGCGGGAGGCGTGCTCTCGGAGGCCGGCGGGGTGGACTCGGAGGCCGGCGGGGTCGACTCCGAGGCCGGAGGCGTGGTCTCCGAGGCCGGAGGCGTCGCCGGGGGCGTTGTCGGCGGGGTGGCCGTGCAGTCCTTCGTGCCGCCGTTCCAGGCCGCGATCAGCTTGTCCTTGATGACCGGGTGGTCCGGGCCCTTGGGGAGGTCGCCGTGCGGAAGGCCGTCGTTGGCGTCCAGCTTGCCGTCGAACTTCGTGTTGCCCCGGTAGAGGTCGATCTGCGCGTAGCAGCCGACGTCCGGGATCGAGATGTCGAGGGAGTCGACGGCGCCGGCCTTGACGGTCACGGTGTCGAAGTCGTGGAAGACCTGCTCGCCGGAGGTGGCGAACGTCGGGCCGTGCGCGCGGTAGGACGCGAGAGAGGCCGTGCAGGTGGACGCGTCGCCCGCCGCGCGGACCTTGACGTGGACCTTGCCGTCGTCGGTCGGCTTCAGGTTCAGGTCGTCGACCTTGACCGAGGCGAAGAAGTTCTTGCCGTCGAGGGAGAACTCGCAGCGGTCGGTCTCGGTCTTCGAGCCGGCGCCCGTACCGGGCTTGTAGCTTCCGCCGTCCTCCCAGCCCTTGCCGCCGGGGCAGTCGGATGCCGAGGCGACGGAGGCGAGTGCAGCGGAGAAGGCGAGCGTCGCGGCGCCCGTCCCCAGCAGGCGCCGCAGGGTGACACGTCTCGCTATGGACATACGTATCCCGTCAAGATGAGAGTGAGTGGTCTCAGAAAACACTGGGCCCATTGGTCACATGCGCCACAGTGTCCGCACATGGTGGATCTCCTTGTGGAACGCTGTCAACCTGCGGTGATGCAGGGTCAGTTCATGGGCCATCACAATTTCGACACACAGGGAACGCTCCACTCCGCATAAGCTCGGGTTCACGTTTCTGGCGAGTGGGCAGATATCCCCTTTATCTCCCGCACGGACGCATTGCAGAGGAGCCCGCGTGACCGCCCGCACCACCACGCCCGACCTCTCCGGCAAGGACCCCGACTGGTGGCGGCAGGCCGTCGTCTACCAGGTCTATCCCCGCAGTTTCGCCGACGCCGACGGTGACGGCCTCGGGGACATCAGGGGCGTCACCGAGCGCCTCACGCACCTGGTCGCCCTCGGCGCCGACGCCCTGTGGCTGAGCCCCTTCTACCCCTCCGAGCTCGCCGACGGCGGCTACGACGTCGCCGACTACCGGGACGTCGACCCGCGCCTCGGGACGCTCGACGACTTCGACGCGATGGTCGGCGAAGCGCACCGGCTCGGGCTGAAGGTGATCGTCGACCTCGTCCCCAACCACACCTCCCACCAGCATGTCTGGTTCCAGGAGGCCCTCGCCGCCGGCCCCGGATCCGCGGCGCGCGAGCGGTACGTGTTCCGTGACGGGCGTGGCGCGCACGGCGAACTCCCGCCCACCGACTGGCAGTCCGTCTTCGGCGGCAGCGCCTGGCGGCGGGTGCCGGACGGGCAGTGGTACCTGCATCTGTTCGCCCCCGAGCAGCCCGACCTCAACTGGTCGCACGACGAGGTCCGCGAGGACTTCCGCACCACCCTGCGCTTCTGGTCCGACCGCGGGGTCGACGGCTTCCGCGTGGACGTGGCGCACGCGCTGGCCAAGGACCTGACCGAGCCGTTGCGTGACCTCGGTGACCTGCCCGGCGTCGCGGAGGAGGCCCTGGGGCACCTGCCGCCGGGCGGCCACCCCTACTGGGACCGCGACGAGGTCCACGAGATCTACCGAGACTGGCGCACGATCCTCGACTCCTACACCCCGCCCCGCATGGCCGTCGCCGAGGCCTGGGTCCCGGGCCCGCGCCGCGCGCTGTACGCCCGCGCGGACGAACTCGGCCAGGCCTTCAACTTCGAGTACCTCCAGACCGCCTGGGACGCCGACGAGCTGCGCCAGGTCATCACCGACTCCCTCACCACCGCCCGCGCCGCCCACGCCTCGGCCACCTGGGTGCTCTCCAACCACGACGTCGTACGGCACGCCTCCCGCCTCGTGCTCCCGCCGGGCACCGACGAGAACGCCTGGCTGCTGTCCGGCGGCCACGCGCCCGCCGTGGACGGACACCAAGGCCTACGACGCGCTCGCGCGGCCACGCTGCTCATGCTCGCGCTGCCGGGATCGTCGTACGTCTACCAAGGCGAGGAACTCGGTCTGCCCGAGGTCGCCGACCTGCCCTTCGAGGTGCTCCAGGACCCGATCTGGGAGCAGACGGGCCGGGTCCGCAAGGGGCGCGACGGATGCCGGGTGCCGCTGCCGTGGACGACGAGCGGTCCGTCGTACGGCTTCGGAGCCAGTGGTGCCTGGTTGCCGCAGCCGGAGTGGTTCGCCGGGTACGCCGTCGAGGCCCAGGACGGTGTCGAGGGCTCCACGCTGGAGCTGTACCGCACCGCCCTGCGCCTGCGCCGCAAGCTCCTTCAGGGGGAGGACCTCACCTGGGCGGACGCCTCCCCGGCCGACGTGCTGGACTTCGTCAGGCACGAGGGCTGGCGGTGCGTCACCAATCTGTCGGACCGGGCCGTCCCGCTCCCGGCGGGGGAGGTACTGCTCACCAGCAGCCCGCTGGAGGACGGGCTGCTGGGACCGGACACGACTGCCTGGCTCGGCTAGGGCTAACCGATGGTCGGCGTCGGCGACGGGTTCGCGCCCGCGGCCGGGGTGGCGCCGTTCGCGTTCTCGCCGGGGACGCCGAGCGGCGTCGAGGTCGGGTTCGGCGGCGGGGTGAGCACGATCATCGGCGCGCCGGGCTGCGGGACCGGCGGAGTGAGGTCGCCCTTGGGCAGCTTCGGCGGAGTGGTCTGCATGAAGAGGGCCTGGTCGAAGTTGACGAAGCCGGTCTTCTCCATGACCGTCATGTGGTCGAGCACCGTGTCGTTGGCCATGTCGGCCAGCGACCGCACCAGTGAGTTCTTGGTGGTCGAGCGGATCTTCGAGATCGTGTTGAAGATCGAGCCGTGCGTCACCCGCAGGATGTTGGCGAAGTTCGTGTCGAACTGCTGGCCGTCACTCGACTCGATCGTGTTCACGAAGCCGACCTGCTGCGGGCTCGCCACGTTCGGGATGGTGATGTTGAGCATCGGGGCGATCTTGCGGCAGGCGTCGTCCAGCGCCGCGTGTCCGTCGATGAGATGCCTTCCGGCTTCCTTCACCTCCTCGGTGGTGCCCTTCTGCAGGGCGACCTTGCCCAGCGGGTACTCCCACAGTCCCGCCGCGCGCACAGCGACCACGAAGGCACGGTCCTGCTCCGTCAACGGCCCCCACTGCGTCTGGGCGATGATTCTGTCCTGAGCGGTCGCAGCCTGGCTGACACCCAGCATCGACGGGTACGCGAGAGCCGCCAGGGTCAGTGTGAGGGCTCCGCCCACGAACAGCGTTCCCATCGCGTTGCGCGAGAGTGGCACCGTGCCTCCTGCCCGGTAGGGGTCTTCCGCCGGTAGGCGGGTCGGACGCACAGGAATACGCGCACGGGGCCGCAGTTGTTCAGCACCCCTTCCGGAGGATGACCGGGCTCACAGACGCGCCGTCAGGAAAGGCCGGTGGCCGCTGATTGACCGTTCGTTGACCGGTTCGCGGGGAAGTCCTGGCGAAATCGCGGGAGAGACCTGACGGACCCCGGACCTAGATTCGCTGCATGTCCATGCCACAGCGGTCGCAGCGGCCGCTTCCCGTCCTGCCCTACCGCAAGCCCACCAAGGGCCGCGACTACTGGGTGATCGACGACGTGCTCCCGGACGTCGACGCCGTACGGGAACGCTGTCTCGCCAAGGACGACTGGGTCAAGGGATATCCGTACACCTCGGAGACCTGGCCGGGGCTGCGGACCATGCCGGGGCTCGAACCAGCCGAGCTCGGGAGGGTCGAACGGCTGGTGAAGCAGGCGACCGGGGCCAGGGAGCTGTGGGTGCAGCGGGCGCCCGGCGGGGGCACCCTCAACCACAACTGCGTGCAGGTCGTGGGGGAGGGCGAGAGCGAGCCCCGGCCGCACACCGACTCGCGGGCGCTGTGCCGGTACGCCGCCGTGCTGTATCTCAATCCTGCCGTCCCCAAGGACTGCGGCACCAGCTTCTACCGGCAGGCCATGCCCGGCGGGCGGCTCGGCGGCAACGTGGTGCAGGCCCCGCACAACAACCTCGTCGAGGCCCTCGGTACCCGGTTCGTCGCGCCGGACGCCTTCGAGGAGGACGTACGGGTGCCGCACCGGTACAACCGGCTGCTCCTCTACAACGCCAACCTCGTGCACAGCGCGACCGGTTACTCCGGCAGCACGCTGGAGGACAAGCGGATGACGGCCGTCTTCTTCTGGATGGCGTGACGGGATGGCGTGACCGGATGGCGTGACCGGGGCCTAGTGGCGGACCGCTCTCGGCACCTTCGCCCGCACGTCCCCCGACAGGTCGTGCGTGCTGCGCGCCGTCCCCTTCCCCGAACCACCCGCGGGTACGTCCGACACGGTCAGCACCACGGCGTCCAGCAGCTTGCCGTTCCGGTCGGTGAAGTCGACCTCGACGGTGAAGGACTTCGCCGAGTCCGCGGAGTTGGTGGCGGTGACCTCCACTGTCGTACGGCCGTCCGAAGCGGTGGCGGGAGTGCCGAGCCGTACGTCGTCCTTGGCGTCGACGCCGTTCTTGATGTCGTCGAACCGCCTGCCCGCCTCCGCGGTGGCCGACGACACCGCTTCCCCGGCGCGGGAGGCGGCCGACGCGACCTTGCTCGCCACCGACGACGGGCTGTCCTCGTCGGAGCAGGCGGTCAGGCCGGTGAGGGCCAGCGTCGTCAGCAGCGCGGCAGTCGTCCAGCGGGTCATCTCGCCTCCAGCGGGGTGTCCCCTCCAGTGAAGGGCTCCCCCCTTACGGCCGCACGCCCGGCGTCACCCGAACGGTCCACTCCCGTGGTGGCCGCCCCCGCTGCGCCCGATGGTCGAAACACATCGACCCCGAGAGGTGGGACACGGTCATGACGCAGCAACCGCACGCGACACAGCCCACACAGCCGTCCGCCGGCACACCCCCGGCCCCGGCCCCGGCCCCCGCGCCGGGCCTCGGGCCGACGCCCACCGAGACCGCGTGGGCCACCGGCGGTGTCGTCTTCGCCGGTGTGCTGCTGCTGATGAACGGCATCCTGGCGGTCTTCCAGGGCATCTCCCTGCTCGCGGAGGACGATGTCTGGAGCCGCGTCGGCGACTACGTCTACAAGATCAGCCTCACCGGCTGGGGTGTGATCCTGCTCTGCCTGGGCGCCGTCGCGGTCGTCACCGGCGCGTTCATCCTCAAGGGCGCCGCCTGGGCCAGGATGACCGGCATATTCCTGGCCTCGCTGAGCATGATCGCCCAGTTCCTCTTCCTGCCCTACGCCCCGTTCTGGTCGGTCATCATGATCGGCCTCGACTTCTTCGTGATCTGGGCGCTGGCGGTGTACAAGCCGCCGGAGAAGCGGGTCTGATCTTGAACGGGCTTAGTGCGGTGCGGCTCCTCGCCGGCACCGCGAAGGGCAGCCGGCCGGCACCACGAAGCGGCGCGTGGGGCTGACCTGGTGGCCCGGCCTCGGGCCCGGTCACACGTGGCCGAGGCCGCCGCTGCCGAATCCGCCGCTGGAGCCGGGCAGCCAGCGTTTGCGGTTCTGGTCCTTTCCTCGTCTGCTTCCCGCGTGATGGAGCTGGTACGGCATCAGCCGTTCCTGCTCGTCCGCGGTGGCCGGCAGCTCGTCCGGCTCGCGCATCTCCCGCATCTCGCGGATCGGCCCGGTCTCCGGGAGGTGCGGCTGCTCCTTGCTGAGCGGCCGTGGAAGCTCCCGGTCCTGGACCCGCATGCCGAACACCACGGCACACACCAGCGCGCCGGCGATGAACAGTCCACCGGCGAAGGCGGCGATCACGTTGACTACTTCGCTCGACGAGGCCGCCAGGACAAACGTCGCGGTACTCATACTCCGATTATCGCCTAATCGGGGCAAAAGGGGAGTCCCGGGGGACCACTGTGACCCGGTGGAAGTTGCACTCGGCCGGGCCGACGGGCCGGGGCCCCGCGTGGTGGGCCTTCAGGGCCATGCTGACCAGGCTCATCAGCAGGTCGACGTCGGTCTCGCAGTCGAGGTGGACGGTGACCCAGCGGGAGCCCGGCAGCAGCCGGACCGCGGTCGATTCCTGGAGGTCGTCGTGGAATCTGCGGATGGCCGGTTCGGTGAGGTGCAGATCCACGTCCCGCCCCGGGTGGAAGTGCACGATCTCGCTGTGCCCGGAGCGCAGCGCCAGCCCGGCTCCGCAGCTGGGCAGGCCCGTGCTGAGGTCGGACCACGCCTCCAGGCGCTCCAGGGCGCGCTCGGCCAGAGTCATGTGCCCATCGTCGCCCGCTCACCGCCCCGCAACCAGAGGTTGAGCGAAACGTAACCGGGGCGTGAGGTGTCGCATGGGCCACAAGTGACCGGCTGGTTCACCTGGTTCGTCCGCGTACGGCCCAGGCGCGTGCCGAGAGGGGGATCGAACCGTCGGGGGCGGTGGGGGCGGCCGCGCGCAGAGCTTCGCGCAGTTCGTCCCGGGCGGCCGGGGGGAGGCTGGTGACATAGCCCGGCGCGGGGCCCTGGGCCGGCCAGGAAGGGGCCCCACAGATCGGCGAAGTCGGCGAAAACGGTGGGGACTTCGATCGCGCGCACGATCACGTCGACGAGTCCCGCGGTCGTCCACAGGTCGTGCAGCGGCTGGGGACGACAACCGGGGAACCGCAGGCCTTCGTCCAACTCGGCTGCGCCCGGGTCGAGTTCGGCGGCGGTGTCCCAGAAGAGGCGCAGCAGGCGCATCCCGTCGGCGTAGTCCCAGACGTACCCGGCCACCAGAGCGCCGCCCGGCCGGACCGCGCGGGCCATCGCGGTGACCGCCGCCACGGGGTCGGGCAGGAAGTTCAGGGTCAGACCGCTGACCGCCACGTCGAAGGCGCCGTCCCGGACGGGAAGCGCCATGGCGTCCGCCACGACCCCGGCCCGGCCCGCGCGGACGAAGCCCTCGGAGCGGTCGCAGCCCACGACCAGGTCGGGCCGGCAGCGCTCCCGGACCACCGCCGACAGCACCCCGGTGCCGCACCCCACGTCCAGCCACCGCAGTCCGTCCGGACGGCCGAGCCAGGCCGTGAACTCGCGCGCGACCGCGCGGCTCCAGCGGCCCATGTAACGGTCGTAGGCGGCGCCGGACGCCCACACGTCGTATCGCTGTTCGTCCATGGCTCCCACGATCCTCGCCCCGCGGTATTTCTTCTCGGGTTCTCGCCCTCGGGCCCGCCGGGGCACGAACGTCCGCGTGAACCGATCACCGGGTTCGGGACGATGAGGGGGTGAACCGATCGTTCCGAAGGGGGACTCCGTGAGTGAGAACACCGTCCGGCCCGCCGTGCGCTCGGCGCGTGGCTCGGCCCGCCTCGCCGTCGCCGGGCTCGGGCTCGCCGGTGCCGCCTACGCGGTGCGGGCCGTGTGGGACATCCGGCTCGCCGTCGCGGGGGAGCCCGCCTCCGGGCCGCCGAACCAGGGCGAGGGCCGGCACCGGCCGCTGAACGCCCTGGAGGACTCGTACCACCTGGTCAGCACGGCCGGAAGCCTCCTCACGCTGGTGTGCGCGGCCCTGTTCATCGGCTGGCTGGGGCGGATGCGGGACAACGCGCGGGCCCTGTCCGGCGAGCGCCCGCGCTACTCCGGCATCTGGGTCTACGCCGCCTGGTTCGTGCCGATCGCCAACCTCTGGATCCCGCGCGGCATCGTCGCCGACATCCACCACAAGAGCGCCCCGGACCGGAAGCTGCCCGTCGTCGTGAACGTGTGGTGGGCGCTGTGGCTGGCCGGCATGGTCACCGGGGTCGGCCTGATGTACGACGGTGACACGGACGACCTCATCGCCCGCGCCTACAACGGCGTGACCACGCTGCTGGTCGCCGATCTCGCCGTCGTCGGCGCCGCCGTCGCCGGCATCCTCGTGGTGCGCGCACTGACCGCCGTGCAACTTGTGTACATCGGCTCTCAGTTGCGGACGCCGAGTGGCGATCCCTTGAAGGAAAACGTCAGGGTGTTTGATCGGGATTGAGGGCACTTACTGTTGCGCCTACGTGACAGCCCCCCACCCACAGGATCGCCATGCGCCCCATCCCCTCCGTCATGGCCGTCTGTGTGTCGGCCCTTCTGCTCACCTCCTGCGGGGTGGGCAGCAGCGACACCGCGGTGAGCCCCAAGAAGGGCGACGACATCACGCTGGGCCTGCTGCTCCCCGACCGGGACACCAGCCGCTTCGACCGGTTCGACTACCCGCTCATCAAGAAGGAGGTCGCGACCCTCACCCGCGGCAAGGGCAAGGTCAGTTACGCCAACGCCGGGGCGAGCGAGAAGCGGCAGAGCCAGCAGTTCCAGCAGATGGTCGCTGCCAAGGTGGACGTGATCCTGGTGGACGCGGTGGACGCCAAGGCGATCGAGCCGGATGTGCAGAAGGCGAAGGACGCGGGCATCCCCGTCATCGCCTACGACCGGCTCGCCCAGGGTCCCATCGACGCCTATGTCTCGCACGACAACGAGCTCGTCGGCGAGGTGCAGGGCCGGGCCATCGTCGAGGCGCTCGGTGACAAGGCCGAGACCAGCAAGATCGTCATGATGAACGGCTCGCTCGCCGACCCCAACACCGCCCTCTTCAAGAAGGGCGCGCTGGACGAGCTCAACGGCAAGGTCGTCATCGCCAAGCAGTACGACACCAAGGACTGGCTGCCGTCGGTCGCCAAGGCCAACATGAAGGCGGCGATCGCCTCGTACGGCCTGAACAACATCGCCGCCGTCTACTCGGCCAACGACGACATGGCGGGCGCGGTCATCGACGAACTCAAGGAGGCGGGGGCCACGAAGATCCCGCCGGTGACCGGGCAGGACGCGAGCCTCGCCGCGGTGCAGCGGGTCGTGTCGGGCGAGCAGTACATGACCGTGTACAAGTCCTTCCTGCTGGAGGCGACCAACGCGGCGCAGATCGCGGTGTACAAGGTCCAGGGCCGCGGCATCCAGTTCGACGCGCTCATCCGCGACAAGGTCGACAGCCCCACCCAGAACGACATCCCGTCGCTGCTGGTCCCAGTGGTCGCGCTGACCAGGGACAACATCCAGCAGACGGTGATCAAGGACGACGTGTACACCGTGAAGCAGATCTGCACCGCCGAGTACGCGGCGGACTGTGCGGCGATCGGCCTCAAGTAGGCGTTGTTCAGGGGCCGGTGCGCAGTCGTCGTACGACGAGGGCGGTGGCCGTCAGCGCGGTGACCGTGCCGAAGGCCAGGTGCACCGCGGTGTCGGCGGGGGTGAAGGACGCCACCGCGTTGCCGAGCACGCTGAGGACGAGCAGGGGCCAGAGCAGAAGGTTCACGGGTACTCCAAGTGGCTCGGGTGTTCTCGATGCCGACGACGCTACGAGCCGGAGCCCGGTCCGGCCGATCCAGCGGTCCGCCCGGTCCGTGGTACAGCAGGCTGTACTTTCCGGCTCCGGGCCGTACTCCGAACACCTTTTCCGCCTAGGGTCGTTTTCCTCCAGTCAGAGGGGGTTCGGATGGCCACCGCAGACGTCAAGAGCCTTGCCGTGGGGACCGCCACGACCGCCGCCGCCGCGCTCGGCCAGCTGGTCTCCGGACTCGGTACGGCCGTCCTGGCGCCGTTCGTGCTGCTGTGGCTGGTGCTGGCGCCCGGCGGGGTGCGTGTGCTGCACGCCCTGGCCGGCATGGAACGCGTCCGGCTCGCGCGGTGGGGCCCCGAGGTCATCGCCCCCGCGCCCCCGCCGACACGGCTGCGGGCCGCCCTCGCCGACCCCACGACCCGGCGTGAACTGCTGTGGCTGGTCCGGCATCTGGTCGTGGGACTGCCGCTGGGGCTGCTCGGCTTCGTCCTGCCGGTGCTCGCCGTACGGGACGCCGCGTTTCCGCTGTACTGGCGGCTCGCCCCGAAGGACGCGACCGCCACGTCCATCGGGGTCGGCGTCGCGCACTCCTGGCCGGACGCCCTGGCCGTGTGCCTGCTCGGCGTGGGCTGGATCGCCATCATGCTGGGGCTCACGCCCGGCATGGCACGACTCCAGGCGAACCCGGGGCGCCGGCTGCTGTCGGCCGGTCCCGACGCGGATCTCTCCCTGCGTGTCGCCGAACTGACCGCCACGCGGGCCGCCGCGCTGGACGCCCACGCCACCGAACTGCGGCGCATCGAGCGCTCGTTGCACGACGGGACCCAGAACCGGATCGTCACGGTGACCGTGCTGCTCGGGGCCGCCCGCCGCATGGTCGCCCGCGATCCGGCCGGGGCCGACGAACTCCTGGAGCGGGCCCAGTCCGCGGCCGAACAGGCGCTGGCCGAGCTGCGGACCGTCTCCCGCAGCATCCTGCCTCCGGTGCTCGCGGACCGGGGGCTGGCCGGGGCGCTCACCGGGCTCGCGGCGGAGAGCGCGGTGCCGTGCACGGTCGATGTCGAGGTGCCGCGGCGATGCGCGGCCTCCGTCGAGGCGACCGCGTACTTCGTCGCGGCCGAGGCGCTGACCAACATCGCCAAGCACAGCGGGGCGACCCGGGCCACCATCACGGTCCGCGCCCCCGGCTCACGGCTCCTGCTGCAGGTCACGGACGACGGCCGGGGCGGCGCCGACGAGCACACCGGCTCCGGCCTCACCGGCATCCGCCACCGCATCGCCGCCCACGACGGCACCCTCCACCTCACGAGCCCCCCGGGCGGCCCGACGGTGCTGGAGGCGGATCTGCCGTGCGGTGCGTGAGCGGCCGTGCGCGGTGTGACGGGGTTCGGGCCTGCCGGGTGGTGCGCCGAGCGGCTGTCTGTGACTGTGCGCTCCGGCGGCCGGCCCGACGACTCCGGAGGCGGGCCATGTGGGGGTGGGTGGCCGTGCGGGGTGTGGTGCGGCCGTGGGTGAGGACGCTGTTCGCCGGGCGAGCCCGCCTGGCGGGTCCGTCGACCGGCGAAGCGGAGTCGCCGTGCGGTGTGTACGGGGTTCGGGCCTGCCGTGCGGGGCGCCGAGGTGCTGTCTGTGGCTGTGCGGGGCGTGGTGCGGCCCCGTGTGAGGACGCTGTTCGCCCGGCGAGTGTGTCGGGTGGCTCGATGACCCTGGAGAGGGACCTGCCATGCGGATCGTGATCGCCGAGGACGACGCTCTGCTGCGGGAGGGGCTCGCCCTTCTGTTGCGTGCCGAGGGGCTGGACGTGGTCGGCACCGCCGGCAGCGCCGAGGGGGCGCTCGACGCCATCGACGCGCACAAGCCCGACGTGGCCATCCTCGACGTACGGATGCCGCCCACGCACACCGACGAGGGGATCCGCGCGGCCGTGGAGGCCCGGCGGCGCAGGCCCGAGCTCGCCGTTCTCGTGCTGTCCGCCTACGTCGAGCAGAGCTTCGCGACCGAGCTGCTGACCGGCGGGGTCGGCGGGCTGGGCTATCTGCTCAAGGAACGGGTCGGCCGCGTCGAGGAGTTCCTCGACGCGCTGCGCCGGGTCGCGTCCGGCGGCACCGCCATCGACCCCGAGGTCGTCGCGCAGTTGTTCACACGGTCCCGTCAGGACGCGCGCCTGGAGCGGCTCAGCCCGCGCGAGAAGGACGTACTCGCCCTGATGGCCGAGGGGCTGGGCAACAGCGCCATCGCGGAGAAGCTGTTCGTGACCGACGGGGCCGTGCACAAGCACATCCGGAGCATCTTCGCGAAGCTGGACCTGGCGCCGACGGACCAGGTGGACCGGCGGGTCGCGGCGGTGTTGCGCTACCTCGAGGACGCGCGCCGGGCCCGCTGAAGTACAGCCTGCTGTACCGGGAGTCGGGGCGTGCGCGGCAATGATCCGAGGGCGCCGCGCTGGTGTGCTGGAGCCATCACATCAGCCCCCTCCGAAGGGATCCGCGGTGAGCGTCCAAGCGCCCCTGACCACCGAAACCGGCACCGAAGACCGACCCGCTCCGCAAGCTGACCGCGGCCTGCGCGGCAGCATCCGCCGCAACCCCCTGACCTGGTTCTTCACGCTGGCCTTCGCACTGAGCTGGGCCGCCTGGACGCCGTACGTCCTCTCCGAGAACGGCCTCGGCGTCTGGCACTTCGCCTTCCCAGGCTCCGGCGGCGCCACCCAGCTCACGGGCGTCCTGCCCGGCGCCTACCTCGGCCCGATCGCCTCGGCCCTGCTCGTCACCGGGCTCACGGAGGGACGCGCGGGCCTGCGGACCTGGCGGGCCAGGATGACCAAGTTCAAGGTGAGCTGGCGCTGGTACCTGGTCGTCCTGCTCGCGGTGCCGGCCACGCTGACCCTCGCCTCGGCCGCGCTGGCCGGCCGGGGTCCCGCCATGCCGCCCGCGATGGTCCTCGCCGCCTTTCTTCCCGGACTGCTCATCCAGATGATCACCACCGGTCTCGCGGAGGAGCCCGGCTGGCGGGAGTTCGCGATGCCGCGGATGCAGAGTCGCTACGGCCCCCTGACCGCGACCCTCCTCGTCGGCGCGCTGTGGGGCTGCTGGCACCTGCCGCTGTTCCTCACGGAGTGGGGCGGCGGGCCGCACGTGGCGTGGACCGTGCCGGTGGAGTTCATCGCGATGACGATCACGTTCAGCTGCGTGATGACCTGGGTGTTCAACAAGTCCGGCGAGAGCATGCCGCTGGTCATGCTGCTGCACACCGGCGTCAACAACTTCTTCTCGATCGCCTGGTCGGACATGTTCCCCTCGCTGTCCGACGGCGACCTCGCCCACGCCCTCCTGCTCAGCACGACGGCGGCGGCCCTGATCCTGCTGGCCGCGACCCGGGGCCGGCTGGGCCTGCCCAAAAGGTGACCCGCCACCGCACACGAACGGGCTCCCGGCGCCTCCCTCGTCGCCCCGGGAGCCCGTTCCGGTGCCTCCCCTGATGCTGTTCGTCGCTCGCGCCGGATCGGATGTCGTTTCGCCGCGGGAATGTCGGCGGGGCTCGCGGCTACTTCTGCGCGCCGCCCGCGAACTGGAGGGAGATGTGCCGCAGCACCTCCGCGGAGGTGTCGGTGCGGCCCGAGTCGTGGACCTCGGCCAGTTGCACGAAGGCGAACGCGAAGCAGTTGGCGATGCTCGCGATGGCGGGCCCCAGCTCCTCGGCCACGGCGTCCGCCGCCGCGAGGCCACTGGCGTCCGCGGGAAGGTGGATCCGTGGGAGGGTCTCCACGAGAAGCGCGGAGATGGCGCCGGTCAGCGCGGCCTGCCGGTCGGGGTGTTCGCGGGCCTGCCGTCGCATCTCCAGTGCCTCGGTGAGGATGCCGACGACGTTCTGCATGACCTCTCGCTGCTCCATGGACGCAGCGTAAGCGCTCCGCGGGGAGGGGTGGGCGGGGCGAGGTCGGCAGCGTGTGTCGTAGAGCACAGGAACTCCGGGTCGAGGTGCGGAGCGTTACGGGTGTGAGGGAAAAAGAAGTGGCGGAACCGGACCGGGAGCGGATACGGGCCGGGGACCGGGCGGCCTTCGGGGAGTTGTACGACCGGTACGCGCGGGCGGTCTACAACCACGCCCTGCGGCTGACCGGGAACTGGGCGGAGGCCGAGGAGGCGATGTCCGAGACCTTCCTCGCCGCCTGGCGGACGAGGGAGACGGTGGAGCCCGAGGGCGGTTCGCTCAAGCCCTGGCTGCTCGGCATCGCCACGCACAAGGCGTACAACGCCAACCGGGGTCTGCGGCGCAGGCTCGCCTTCCTGGCCCGCAGCCCCGAGCCGCGCCCGGTCGAGGACTTCGCCGAGGAGACGGCGGGCAGGATCGACGACGCCCGCCGACTGGCCGTCGTGCACCGGGCGTTGAGCCGGATCGGACGGCAGGACCGTGAGGTGCTCGCGTTGTGCGTGTCCGCCGGGCTCGACTACCGGCAGGCCGCGGAGGCGCTCGGCGTCCCGGTCGGCACGGTGCGCTCCCGGCTGTCCCGCGCCCGGGCCCGGCTCGCGCGACTGAGCGCGGAGGAACAGGGGCGAACCGGGACGGAACCACCCCGGGTCCACGGAGAGATGGAGAGTGAGGCCGCGCTCGCGGCCCTGTTCCTGCGGGAGGAGATCCGATGAGCGAGGCCGAGGAGCTGTTGTCGACCCCGGCGGAGTGGGACCTCCCGCCGGAGCGCCACCGTCACTTCAAGGACGTACTGATGCAGCAGATCGATCACGACACAGGGGTCACGCCTCGGCGGAGCCGGTTCCTGCGGCCCGCCGTGCTGGTGCCGCTGGCCTCCGCGGCCCTGACCGGCGCCCTGCTCGTGACCCTCTCGGTGGACGGACGCGGCCCGGCGACCGGGCCCGCCCCGTCCGCGACCACGGCCGCCGCCTCCGTCACCCTCAACCGGATCGCCACGGCCGCCATGGCGAGCGACACGGTCCGGGTGCGGGACGACCAGTTCGTGTACGTCAGGACGCTGGTTCGCGAGAACACGGGCACCTTCACCGGCCCGGTGCGGCTCGGCGCCCTGCACACCGAGGAGCGGTGGACCTCCCAGGACCCCGGCCCGCTCCGGGTCACCGGGTGGATCAGGGCCGGCGGCAAGGACGCGATCATGCCGGACCAGATGCTCCCCATCGAGTCCCCCGATCCCCGTCCGGCGGGCGTCGACCACCCCACCTACCGGTGGCTGGCCTCGCTGCCCACCGACCCCGACACCCTGCTCGCCAGGCTCCGCGAGCAGGCCAGGCCGGTCGAGGGCGAGTCGCGGGACCAGGCGGTCTTCTCCCTGATCGGCGATCTGATCGGCGGCACCATCATGCCGCCCGCGAACGCCGCCGCCTTCTACAAGGCGGCCGCGAAGCTGCCCGGTGTGCGGGAGATCCCCGACGCCGTCGACGCGGCCGGCCGGCACGGGATCGCCATCACCCTCGACGACACCGGCTTCGCCACCCGCGACGAGTGGATCTTCGACAAGGAGACCCTCGCCCTGCTCGGCTCCCGCTTCTACGTCACCGACCCGGACCGGGGCATCACGACCGAGACCCTGTTCGGCACCACCGCCGTGATGGAGACCGCCGTCGTCGGCGGGAAGGGCGAGGTGCCCGCCCGGGCCGCGGCACGCTGACGTCCCTCTGATGCCCTGTGGCGCACAATGGCCGTCATGAGCATCGTCAAGATCAACGTCCTCACGGTCCCCGAGGAGCAGCGCGAGACGCTGGAGAAGCGGTTCGCCTCCCGCGCGGGGACCGTCGAGAACTCCGACGGATTCGAGTGGTTCGAGCTGCTGCGCCCGGTCGAGGGCACCGACACCTACCTCGTCTACACACGCTGGCGTGGCGAGGAGGACTTCCAGAAGTGGATGTCCGGGATGGCACAGGCCTCGCACGGGGGCGGCGGCGAGCAGGGCCGCCCCAAGCCCGCGGCTTCCGGCTCGACGCTGTGGACCTTCGAGGTCGTCCAGCAGGCCGCGCCCAAGCAGTGACGGCGAGGGGACCCCGGGTACGGATCCCGGGGTCCCCGCCGTGTCCTACAGCGTGACCTGCTTGCCGCCGAAGGTCACGACCAAGCTGCCGTTGGAGGCGTAGGACCAGCCCAGGGCGCCCGCGTAGGTGGAGCAGCGGGAGCCGTTGGTGCCGGACCAGAACTGGTTGGAGCTGTCGGCGTCACCGACGAACCGGTCGTTGGCTCCGCTGTTGCACGAGGTGTTGCCGCGGAAGACCGAGGTGCCGGTCTCGAAGTTGAAGTTGCGCTCGGTGTTGGCGACGGAGACGTTGCTCGTGATGGTCATCGAGCCGGGGTTGCTGTTGTAGGTGAATCCGTGATGGCCGTTGCCGTAGGCGATGCTGTGCTGCACCACGTGGTTGACCGCGATGGAGTCGCCGCCGAGCTTGTAGCCGTTGCGGTCGCCGTTGCCGGCCTGGGAGCCGTCGGTGAGCGTGCCGTTGCCGTAGGACAGCGAGTACTCGATGGTCACCGGGCCGATCGCGCCGGTGTCGGTCTTGGTGTAGAGGTCCCAGCCGTCGTCGATGTTGTTGTGGGAGACGGCGTACCGGAACACGTTCCCGGTGCCGGTGGTGAGCTTCGCGGCGAAGCCGTCGGCGTCCTCGCCGTCGGAGTCGGCGTTGTCGTGGGACTCGGCGCTCAGGATCAGGTTGTTGGCCGGCCACTGGCTCGCCGGGGTGGAGGAGGCCATCCGGCCCAGCTGGAGGCCGGTGTCACGGTTGAAGCGGGTCACCGTGCGCTCGACGACGTTGTTGCTGCCGCCGACGTAGATGCCGTTGTCCCCGGCGCGTTCGACGACGAGGCCGTAGATCTTCCAGTAGTTGGCGTTGAGCTGGATTCCGCGGTTGGTCGAACTCTCGCTCTGTGCCGAGAAGTTGAGCACCGGAGTCTCGCCCGGGTAGGCGGAGAGCGTGGTGCGTGCGGACGAGGTGCCGTTGCTGCCGGCCGGGATGGTCACCGTCGAGGAGTAGGCGTACGTCCCGCCGCGCATGTAGATCGTGCCGCCGGCGGAGATGCGGCTGATCGCCGAGGTGAGGGTGGTCGGGGCGGTCGCCGTGCCGGCCGCGCTGTCGGTGCCGCTCGGTGACACGTACAGGGCGCTGCTCGACGGCGGCGGGGTCGTCGTGCCGGACGTCTCGGCGTCCAGGTAGTCGACGTTGGGCAGGCCGTTCGCGGTGCTCGGGTTGAGCCGGACGGTGTTGCTGCCCGCGTTCACCGGGACGGTGAGCGTCTTCGTGGTCCAGCCGGTCCAGGTGCCGGTGGACTCGAAGGACGCCGACGAGACCGTCGAGCCGTTCACGATGATGTCCGCGGGGCGGGCGGTGGTGGTGCCGTTGGCGAAGCGGACGCTCAGGGTCGCCGTGCCCGATGCGGGTGCGGACACGGTGAACTGGGCGTAGGCGCCGGTGGCGTTGGTGCCGTTGCAGAATCCGCTGCCGGAGTATCCGGCGTACTCGGTCTCGACGGCTCCGGTGCAGATGGCGGGCGCGGTCTCGGCCTCGTAGCGGGTGGTGGCGGCTTGTGCGGTGGTGCCGGACAGTGCGACGAGCGTGCCGGCGATGAGGCCGACGGATGTGATGACTGGTCTCAGGTGCATCGTTCGTCTCCATGGTGTGCGGCGACGGGGGCACGTATCGTTCGGAAGGTAAGCGCTTGCCATGGTCGCGTCAACGGTTATGTATGTGATCGTTGTTCATGGACGCGAATTGGATACGGTGGCGGCATGACGCTCTTCGTGAAGATCTGCGGCCTGCGGACCGAGCAGGACGTCGACACGGCCGTCGAGGCCGGCGCCGACGCCATCGGGTTCGTCTTCTCCGACAGCCCGCGCCGCATCGACCCCGCGACGGCGGCGCGGCTGGCCGCCAGGGTCCCCGAGAGCGTCGTGACGGTGGGGGTGTTCCGCCGTGAACCCCTGGAGTACGTACGCTCCGTGGCCGCGGAGTCGGGGATCGGGGCCGTCCAGCTGCACGGCCCCGAGGACCGCGACTACTACGCCGAACTCGCGTCCGGCGGCTGGACCCTGATCCGCGCGGCCGCCTTCGGCGACTCCGTGCCGCGCTGCGGGGAACTGGGCGAGGACATGCTGCTGCTCGACGCCCCGGTGCCGGGGTCCGGCATCGCCTGGGACTGGTCCCGCAAGCAGGTGGCCGGCGCCGGGGAGAAGTGGCTCCTCGCCGGGGGCCTCACGCCGGAGAACGTCCGCGAGGCCGTCGACGTCACCCGCCCCTGGGGCGTCGACGTCTCCAGCGGCGTGGAGGCAAGCCGCGGCGTCAAGGACCCGACCCTGATCACCGCGTTCGTCGAGGCCGCACGGGCCGGGGCGCATGCCACGGGCTGAGTCCCTGAGATCAGCCAGGGTGGGTACGGCCGCCGCGTCGCCGGTCGAGCGGTGACGTGGGTTGACCGGGGTTGTCGGCCGGTGCGCGGTCGTGGGTCAGGCGCTGGCTGGTGCTGCCTCGGCCTGTTCGGGGTTGGCCGGGGGTGTCGGTTGGCCCGTTCGTCGACAGCCGGTGTCATCTGCCGGCCGGTGGCTGTGGTGCGGGCGCGGGCGGTGCCGCCTCGCCGCCCCGGTCCGTTCGTCGGCTGACCGGCGCTGTCGGGTGGCCTGGGTTCGCGGATCGGCCGTCGGCCGTGTCGTCCGTCGGTCTGTGGCCGTGGGGCGGCCGCGGCCCGGCGCCGCCCCGGTCCGTTCGTCGGCCGGCCTGTGCTCGCAAGTCGGCCGTTAGCCGGTGACGTCCGTCGGCCCGTGTCCGCGGATCCGCCCCACATGCCACAGCGCCCGCCGCCGGTCAGGTCGACCGGTGGCGGGCGCTTCGGAGTCCGCTCCCGCGTGGTTACTTCTGTGAGGACGGGGACGGGGACGCCGTGTCCGTCGGCTTTTCCTTCAGTGGGACGAACGCCAGCGCGTCCCAGGCGATCGACGCGTCGCCGGTGCCGTCCGCCGTGGCCGAGCTCAGGGAGACGCTCGGGGTGCCCTTGAACTCGTAGGAGCCCAGGGAGACCCAGGTGTTCTTGCCGCCCGTGTCCTGGGAGATCGTCTTCTCCACGACCGTGCCGTCACCGAGGTCGATGCGGTACTTGGCCGACGGGGTGTTGGCCTCGTGGTCGGGCAGGTGGACCATGACCTCCGCCCAGCCGCCGATCTTCCGGTCCGGCGTCCAGGTGCCGGTGACGACCGAGTCGGTGTAACTCGGCACCCGGGTGTGGGTGAGCCAGAAGTGCCCGCCGAAGCCCGCGCCCAGCTGATGGAAGTCGATCTTCGAGGGATAGACGGTCGCACCGTTCTGCTGCGCCGACCCGAAGGTGAACTTCAACGTCCCCCGGCTGGTCCAGTTCTTCTCGCCCGCACAGGGGTTGGCGTCACCGACCCGGAACTTCACCGTGTTCGGCACGTCGTCCACGATCAGCGCGTTCAAAGGGAGGGTGGACGCGCAGGCCGCCGGGTGCGGAGCCGCGACCGCCGGCTCGGGATCGGTCGCCTGGTACTTCAGCACCTCCGTGCCGCAGGTGGCCGTGCAGTCCGTCCAGCTCACCGGCTGGTTCCACCAGCACTTGAAGTCGTCCCGCTGGCAGGGCCCCTCGGGCTGGGTGGACCCCTCGACCTTGCGCGGCTTGGTGATGTCGCAGTCGTTGAGCGTGGGCTTGCAGAACGTGTCGTGCGGCGGCTGGGCGTCGGGCGCGTTGCCGGTGGGCCAGTCGCCGACGGTGAACGCCCGCACGGTCGCCCCGGTCGCCGGGTCGGTCTTCTGCTGGGAGTACGCCGCCCAGCCGAGCACCCGCTCCGGGTACGACCACAGGTTGGGGTTGCGGGCGTCGTCGTAGCCGGACGACAGGAACATCTTCCGGTCGGCCGGGTAGAGGCCGTTGGCCGGGTTGTTGAACCAGCCGAGGCCCCACGGCGCGCTCGCGTCCGTCGAACTGGGCAGGTTGAAGCCGCTGTTGTAGGCCCACAGCGCGAGCCACCAGTTCTCCAGGTACTGCGGGTCGCCGCCGTTGACGAGCAGACCCTTGTCGTACAGCTGGTTCCACTTGTCCTGGAGGATCTGGAGCCCCGCGGCGATGTTGGCCGCGTAGTCCACGGTGATCGCCTGCTGCTGCTCGGCGGTGTAGGTGGTGTCCGCCGCGGCCATGCCGCTGGTCACCTGGGAGATGCCGTAACCGCAGTCGGCGGCGGCCCAGTCGACGGTGTGGACGCTGCCGGCGTTGCCGTAGTAGCCGCCCTGGATGAAGTTGCTGCTCTCGCCCGCGGCCGCCCGGGAACTGGCCTGGAGCAGGTTGGACTCCTGGGAGAGCACCCCGAGCATGATCTGCGCGGGCACCCGGCCGCCGCCCTTGAGCGGGGTGGACGGAAACAGGCCCTGCGGGGTGTACGACGGGAGTTCGCTGCCGTTCCAGCCGCTGCGGCGGCGCACGTCGAGCTTGCCCTGCACGGCGAGATCCGTCGCCCACTCGGCCTGTGCGGTCGAGGGCTGGAGCGACTGGAGCTTCGGGTCGTTGCGGGTGACGGCGCAGGCGCGGTCGGGGTCGGTGGTGGAGGTCGACGGGTCGTCGTCGCCGGGGGTGATGCTGTTGGTGTGGATCCCGTCCGTCAGGGCCGGGGACTGCTCCTCGCCCTGAGTCCCCTTCGGCGCCCTGGGCTTCACGCGGAAGCCGAAGGCGGTGTCGGAGCCGGGCACCACCGCGTTGATGCCGACCGACTGGGCGATGTCCGCGGCGGCCTTCTTGCCGCCGGCCGCCTCGGTGCCGTTGCCGACGGAGGTCAGCGCGAGGTCGCCGGTGGTGGAGACCTCGGCGGAGGCCGGCACGTCCAGCGTCCGCCAGCTCTTCGGCAGGGCCGGCACGGCGTCCTCGGCGTCCTTGCCGGTCACGAAGACCCGGCCGCCGTTGCCGTGCACCGCGAGGGCGCCGAGCGCGCCGGAGCCGAGGAGCTTGTCGGAGCCCGCCGAGGTGACCCGGCGGACCTGCACCTTCTTGCCGGCCGGGACCTGGTAGGCGAGCCCGCTGTGCGCGTCCGGCACCAGCCGGAACGGCGTGCCGTCGGTCCTGGCCAGGGTGCTGGTCGCGCCCTTGGCGTCCACCGAGACCACGGAGTCGCCCCGGGCGGCCGCGATCTTGTTCCCGAAGGGCACGGCGGAGGTGAGCTGACCGGCGACGGTCTGCTGCCGGACCAGCTCTCCCTTCCCGGCGTCGACGGTGAGCAGTTGCGTGCCGTTGCCCTCGGGGCGGGTGAGGACGGCCTGTTCGCCGTCGCCGCAGCCGGGGTTGAAGTAGGCGAGGGAGACCAGCTCGGGCAGCTTGGTCACGTTGCCGTCGGCCAGGTCGACCACGGCCGCGAACGCGCCCTGCTGGAAGCCCTGTTGGTCGTTGACGGCCTGCCGGGGCGCGTAGACCACGACGGCACGGTCGCCGGACCCGGTCACACAGGTCTGGCCGATCCACTGGTCGGTGTCGATGCCCGGCTCGGACAGGGTGGCCGCGGTGTGCCACGTGTAGGCGTCGGCCGCGTCGGCGACCAGGACGTGCAGTCCGGTGCCGTCACCGTCGTAGGTGACGATCCGGTCGCCGGACTTCTGCCAGCCGGACGGCAGTTGGGAGGTGTTGGTGACACGGTCCCCCGGTGTCGGGGTGGTCGGGTCGGAGGGGCTGGTCAGGGCCGCGGAGGCGAGAGGAGCGACGAGGGCCAATGCCAGTACGGACATGCCCGAGGCCGCGAGTATTCTCCCGCGCCGGCTCTTCGGCACCCAGCGGTGCCTTCCTCCTGGATATTCACGAGTGGTGCGCAAGGAATTCCGCCTGGATTCATTTGTGAAGGTCAGGTACCGGCAACGTTCCCCCAGGCCGGTGACGCGGAAGTTATCAGTCCGCCATGACGGCAACGGGAGTTCGAGGTGAGCTACCGGGCGGTATCCACGGAATGTCCACGAGATCCAGGCAACGTATTACTACTGCTCGAGGTCTCATCTACAGGTAACTCCTAAAACCCCCCACGCATCACGAGGAACAGTGAACGTGTCGAAGAGCACCAGACGTCTCAAGATCGCATTCGTTTCCGTCGCCGTGGCCCTCGCGGGTCTGGCAGCCGCCGGTCCCGCCGCCGCGGCCGCGCCTGCCAAGCCTGCCGCGGCCACCGCGCAGGACCGGCAGACCGCCGTACCCGTCGACTTCGTGGACCTGCCCACCACGGCCCTCGTGGCCGACGGCGCGCGGCACGAGGTCACCGTCACCTACCGCAACGAATCCTCGGCGGACCGGACCGTCGCCCCGCAGCTCCTGCTGGAGTCGCCGGACGCGGGCCCCTTCCTCACCCCGTCGGACGTCGTGGTCGAGCAGCGCACCGCGCACGGCTGCTGGCGGCCGGTGGAGACCGCGAGCCAGACCGGCACGCTGTTCACCGACCTGACGACCGCTCAGCGCACGCTCCACGCCGGCCAGACCCTCACCGAGGTCTACCGGATCACGGTGGTCAACGCTGACGCGGTGGGCACTGTGCAGCCGAGGGTGGCGCTGTACTGACCCGCCTGTTGTGACGCGAGAGGGCCCGAGCCTCCCCCCGAGGCCCGGGCCCTCACGCTGCTATCGCAGCGAGCCGATGTGATCCACTCGGTCGCTCACGCCGTTGCGGAGTTCCGTGAGCGTCGTACCGGGCGGTGCCACCGTCGGGGTGGACGACGGCGGTTGGGTCTCGTCCGAGCAACTCGCCCCGCGGGCCGGGACCTTCAGGTCCACCAGGTAGCTGGTGATCGCGTCCGTCGCGCAGGCGCTGCGGCCGAAGGCGGTGTGCCCCTCGGCCTTGAAGGTGAGCAGGCGGCCGTTGTCGAGCTGACGGGAGAGGGCCACCGCGTCCTGGTACGGGGTGTCCGGGTCACCGGTGTTGCCGATGACGAGGATCGGTGCGGAGCCCTTCGCGCGGAAGGAGCCGCCGTAGCGGCTGACGTGCTCGCCCTTCCACTGCACGCAGGCCGTGGCGTGCTGGTGGTCGTAGGTCGGCGGGCCGTAGGCCATGGCCGGGCCCAGCAGCGGGGCCAGCCTGGCGTTGGTCGTGACCTGGCTCCTCAGCAGGGACCGGTCGGTCGGGTACTTCTTGTCGACGCACTCGACGACGACGTTCGGGTTGAGGAAGTCGTAGCTGGCCGGGGACGGCGGCCGCAGCAGGAACGACGTGTTGTCGCGCTGCTGCGCCTTGCGCAGGGCCTCGCCGAAGGAGGGCCAGATGACCTTGCCCTCGTTGATGTTGAACATCAGCCGGTAGACGAGGGTGTAGCCGTTGGCCTGGCCCCCGTTGGCGGTGGGCACCGGGTTGGCGTCCAGGTCCGCCTTGAGCTGCTGGAACGCGGCCCGCGGATCGCCGTCGCCGAAACCGCAGGTCGCCTGGTCCGCCTTGCACCAGTCCAGGAAGCGGCCCATCGCGCCGTCCAGGGCGAGGTACTGCGGGCGGTCGTAGGCGTAGGGCCGGCTGGTGTAGTGCTCCGGGTCGTACGCCCCGTCGAGCGCGAGCGCGCGGACCCGGTCCGGGAACATCGCGGCGTAGACCGTACCGATGTAGGAGCCGAACGAGCGCCCGTAGTACGTGAGTTGGTCCTCACCGAGCGCCTGCCGCAGGAGGTCGATGTCCCGGGCCACGTACTGGGTGCCGACGTACGGCAGCAGATCGCCGGCGTTGTCCTGGCAGGCCTGGTCGAAGTCGGCGGCCTGCTGGACGGCGGGCTCGTAGGCGTCGGGGCCGGGGACGCCCTTGGCTGCGGTGACGGCCTTCGTGTACGTCGCGTCGTCCCAGCACACGACCTGGGAGCTGCGGCCCACCCCGCGGACGTCGTACCCGAAGACGTCGAAGTCGTCGCGCAGTGCGGCCGGCAGGTCGTCGTAGTTGCCGCGCACGAAGTCCACACCGGAGTTGCCGGGGCCGCCGGGCTGCAGGAACAGCGTGCCCTTGCGCTTCGAGGGGTCGGCGGCCTTCTTGCGTATGACGGCCAGGGTGATGGTCCTGCCCTGCGGTTCCCGGTAGTCCAGGGGCACTCGGGCGTCGGCGCACTCGAAACCGCCCTGACAGTCCGACCAGGTCAGGGTCGGTACCGGGGCGGTCTCGTGCTGTTCGGAGGCCCACACCTGCGGTCCGGTACAGGCCACGGCGAGCGCGCTCGCCGCGGCTCCGGCGAGTCTGAGTCGTCTGAACTTCACTGTTTCTGTTCCCCCTTGGGCTGGTCAAGCCTCAAAGAACTGGTTGTCTCACAGAGAACACACAGAGGAACACGCGTTCCGGTTCCCGCCGGGCCGTGAGGGAACGGAAAAGGCCGTAGTCCCGGGGGTGGATGCGGGGGCCGCCGCGTACTGCGTTCTCAGTAGCGGGAATTGTCGGCAGGCGCACGACGACTTGGCGGGTCTCGTCCGACCAGTCTGGGTGGACCGTCCGGCACCAGATGTGGAGATCCCCCGCCGTGGCTACTTTCCTCTATCGCGTGGGCCGCCTGGCCTTCCGACGACGCTGGTACGTCGCCCTGGTCTGGGCGGCCGTCCTGGCAGCCGTCGGGCTGGGAGCCCTGAAGGCGCCCGGCGCCGCCGACGAGGGGTTCTCGATGCCGGGCATCGAGTCCCAGAAGGCGTTCGACCTGATGGAACAGCGCTTCCCGGGGGCCACGGCCGACGGCGCGACCGCGAGGGTCGTCTTCGTCGCGCCGAACGGCCAGAAGGTCACCGCCGCCGACCACAGGAAGGCCGTCGAGGACACCGTCGCCGGCCTGGCCGACGGCTCGCAGGTCGCGAGCGCCGTGAACCCGTTCCAGGCGAAGGCGGTGAGCAAGGACGGTACGACGGCGTACGCGACCGTCACCTACAAGGTCGCCGCCGACGACCTCACCGACGCCAGCAAGGAGCAACTGGAGCACGCCCTCGAGGAGGCCCGGGACACCGGGCTGACCGTCGACGCGGGCGGCAGCGCCATGGCCGACGGCGGCGGCGCGGGCGGTACGGCCGAGCTGATCGGTGTCGCGATCGCCGCGGTCGTCCTCCTCGTCACCTTCGGCTCACTGGCCGCGGCCGGACTGCCGCTGCTGACCGCGCTCATCGGCGTCGGCGTCAGCATGGCCACGATCCTCGCCCTCTCCGACGCCCTCGGCCTGTCCACCACCACCGGCACCCTCGCGATGATGCTGGGGCTCGCCGTCGGCATCGACTACGCCCTGTTCGTCGTCTCCCGGTACCGGGAGGAACGCGCCAGGGGCAGGGCACCCCAGGAGGCGACGGCCCTCGCGGTCGGTACGGCCGGTTCCGCGGTCGTCTTCGCGGGACTCACCGTCGTCATCGCCCTCGCCGGGCTCGCGGTGGTCGGCATCCCGATGCTCACCAAGATGGGCCTGGCGGCGGCGGGCGCGGTCGTCGTCGCCGTACTGATCGCGCTGACCCTGGTCCCGGCGTTCCTCGGCTTCTGGCCGAACGCGGTGCTGCGCCGCAAGGACCGCGGGCCGGGCCGTATCGAAGAAGAGGCCAAGGACAACGGCGGTACCCGCTGGGCCCGGTTCGTCCTGCGCCGCCCGCTGCCCGTCCTGATCCTCGGCGTGGTCGGCCTCGGCGCCCTCGCCCTGCCGATGACCTCCCTCCAACTGGGCATGCCCGGCGACGAGGCCAAGCCGGCCTCCACCACCGAGCGCCGGGCCTACGACGCGCTCGCCGAGGGATTCGGGCCGGGCTTCAACGGTCCGCTGACCGTCGTGGTCGACGCGAAGGGCGACGACGACGCGCAGGCGGCCGCGGCGGCGATCTCGAAGGACATCGGTGCGACGAAGGGGATCGTGTCCGTCTCCCCGGCCCGCTTCAACGAGGCCGGCGACACCGCCGTCTTCTCGGTCGTGCCGTCCACCGCGCCGACCGACGAGAGGACCAAGGACCTCGTCACGACCATCCGCGGCGAGCGCCCCGGTATCGAGTCCGAGACCGGCGCGACCTACGAGGTGACCGGCACGACCGCGCTGAACATCGACATCTCCGAGAAGGTGCAGAGCGCGCTGGTGCCGTACCTGATCGTCGTGGTGGGCCTCGCGATCGTGCTGCTGCTGGTGGTCTTCCGCTCCCTGCTCGTCCCGCTGAAGGCGGCCCTCGGCTTCCTGCTCTCCGTCCTGGCCTCCCTCGGCGCGGTCGTCGTGGTCTTCCAGGAGGGGCACGGCGCCGGACTGCTGGGCGTGGAGACCACCGGCCCGATCATGAGCCTGATGCCGATCTTCCTGGTGGGCATCGTCTTCGGCCTCGCCATGGACTACGAGGTGTTCCTCCTCTCGCGGATGCGTGAGGCGTACGTCCACGGCGAGACGTCCCACCAGGCCGTCACCTCGGGATTCCGGCACAGCGCCCGGGTGGTCGTGGCCGCCGCGCTGATCATGATCGCGGTCTTCGCCGGGTTCATCGGCGAGAGCGACTCCATGATCAAGATGATCGGCTTCGGCCTCGCCACCGCCGTCCTGCTGGACGCCTTCGTGGTCCGGATGGCCATCGTGCCGGCCGTGCTCGCCCTGCTCGGCGACAAGGCCTGGTGGCTGCCGAAGTGGCTGGACCGGATCCTGCCCCGGGTGGACGTGGAGGGCGAGGCGCTCACCAGGGGCGCCGCCGACCCCGAGCCCGTCCCCGCCGACCAGGAGGCCGCACGCGTCTGACCTCCACCCCCCACCAGGGGCCGCTCGTGTCGTCGTACGACGCGGGCGGCCCCGTTCCCTCACCATGGGTCCCTGAGCCCACCCACCGGAGAACCCGATGACGACCAGCCCGGAGCGGCGCTACACGGACCGCCTGGAGGAGTTCGCGGACCGCCGTCCCTTCCTCGTCGACCTGGCGCTGATCGCGGCACTGATGGGCTCCGCGACCCTCGGGGCCTCGCTCACCCTGCCCAACGCCGACACACCGGGCGACGACAGGGCCGCCGTCGTCCTCCTGGGCATCTCCTGCCTCGCCCTGTTCCTGCACCGCAGCCACCCCCGCGTCACCGTCGTGGTGAACGCGGTCTGCGCCACCATCGTGATCGCACAGGGCTATCTGCTCACCCCGCTCCTCCTCGCCCCGGTCATGACGTCCCTGTACTGGCTGGCCACCCGCGCCGAACGGGAGACGGTCCGCTCCTACGGCATCGCCACCATGGCGGCGCTGACGATCGCGGCGGCCGTGTCCGACTCCATGGACCACCTGTCGCTGCTGCTCCGCACGATCGGCCCGTTCTTCTGGCTGCTGCTGCCGCTGGCGGCCGGCACCATGACCCGGCTGCGGCGGGCCTATCTCGAGGCCACCCAGG
Organism: Streptomyces sp. SAI-127; assembly: GCF_029894425.1. NCBI lineage: Bacteria > Bacillati > Actinomycetota > Actinomycetes > Kitasatosporales > Streptomycetaceae > Streptomyces > Streptomyces sp. SAI-127. Next base: position 5,051,370 of record NZ_JARXYJ010000001.1, on the reverse strand, counting down.
CCCGAGCCGAGCACGCCGAACGCACCCGGGAGGAGGAGGCGCGGCTCCGGGTCACCGAGGAACGCATGCGGATCGCCCGGGAGTTGCACGACGTCGTCGCCCACCACCTGGCCCTCGCCAACGCCCAGGCCGGTACCGCCGAGCACCTCGCGCTGGTCAACCCGCCGCAGACCAAGCAGATCCTCCACGACCTCACCGGCACGACCTCGTCCGCGCTGCGTGAGCTGAAGGCCACGCTGGGCCTGCTGCGGCAGACCGACGACGAGGGCTCCGCACCGCCGGAACCGGCCCCCGGCCTCGCCCGGCTGCCCGAACTGGTCTCCTCGTGCGCCTCCGCGGGCATCACCGTCACCGTGGCCACGGAGGGGGAGCCGCAGCCCCTGTCGCCGGGCGTGGACCTGACGGCCTTCCGGATCGTGCAGGAGGCGCTCACCAACGTCACCAAGCACGCGGCCACCCAGACCGCGCACGTCCGCTTCGTCTACTCCGGCACCCGCCTCCTCATCACGGTCACCGACGAGGGCCCGCCCGCCGCGGCCGCCCCCGAGCCCGTGAAGGGCTTCGGCGTCATGGGCATGCGCGAACGCGCCCACTCCATCGGCGGCGAACTCCGGGCGGGGCCGCGGCCCGAGGGCGGCTTCGAGGTGAGTACGGCGCTGCCGTTGCGCCCTTCGGTGAGCGGGGAGGAGACGGCGTGAGGTTGGGGCAGGATCCATCCGGGGTTCAGCGGGAGGTCGCCGGTCGCCGGGCCCCGTGCCCGTAGTGTGGAAGACATGGCTGACGTGGATCTCGACCGGGCGATGGAGGTCGCGACGGAACTCGCGGCTCGGGCGTCGGAGACCATCCAGCGCCCGCGTGACCCCGGGGCCGAGGTGCGGGAGAAGGACGGACCCGCGGACATCGTGACCGCCACCGACGAGGCGGTGGAGACGTACACCCGCGAGGTGCTCGGGCGGGCCTTCCCCGACCACGGGATCGTCGGCGAGGAGTACGGCACGACGGAGGGCTCCGCCGGTGCCCCGCACTGGGTGATCGACCCGGTCGACGGCACCACCAACTACGCCCACGGACTGGGCTGGTGCTCCTTCTCGCTGGGTCTGGCCGCCGCCGACGGCACCCCGCTGCTCGGCGTGGTGGCGGACCCGTGGCGCGGCGAGACGTTCACCGCGGTCCGGGGCAGGGGGGCGTATCTGAACGGCACCCGGGTCCACGCGGCCGCCCACACCACCCTCACCGGCCATGTCTTCCTCACCGAGTGGGCGGCGCACGCCCATTGGCCCGGCATGGACGCCCTGCTCGCCGAACTCGCCGACCGGCACTGCACGGTTCGCGTGATGGGCTCCACGGCCCTCTCCCTGGCGCAGGTCGCGGCAGGCCGGGCGACCGCGGCCGCGATCGGTTCCTTCCACGCCGTCGACGGTCTCCCCGCGCTGCTGATCGCCCAGGAGGCGGGAGCGGTGGCACTGCCCGAACTGCCCTCCCACAACCAGCCGTTGCTGCTCGTGGCGCCCGGCGCCGCCGAGGAGACGACCGACCTCTGGCGCAGGTCGGGGGCGGCGGCCGGCTGACCGCTACTGGTCGAGATCTGACCAGGAGATAACCGTCAGTGAGGTATCAAGAGGCTGCTCGGAGCACATACTTCAGCAAGCGGGAGGGTCCCGGCGGAACTCTGACGGGGAGCGGCTTGATGCGTGCCGACGGTGTGGGTCTTGGCAAGGTCCAGGTGCGGCTCAAGTGGGACCCGAGCGCCTACGGGGAACCGGCCCGGCACCTCGACATCGTCGCCGCGACCTACGCGGTGGGTGACCCGTACGGGCGGCCGGAGTACGTCGTGCACACCGAGAGCCGCTCGCCGGACGGCACCATCACCATGATCCGGCACAGCGAGACCGGCCTCGGCCTCGGAGTCGTCGAGGTGATGGAGCTGGAGTTCGAGCGCCTGTCGTCGGCCTACGGGCGGGTGGTGGTCGGCGTCGCCATCCACCAGACCGGCGGCCCCCGCACCTTCGGCGACCTCTCCCACGCCGGGGTGCTCGTCGTCGAGGGCTACCGCCAACTGCTGGCCGACGACTTCGCGGGCGTCGCGGACGCCACGGCCGCGACCATCGCGGAGTTCACCAGGGACGCGTCCGGGGCATGGCGCCTCAAGGAGCTGATCCGGGGGTTCGACAGCAACCCGGCGGGATTCATGGGGGAGATGGGCAGCGTACGGGGATGAGGGGGGCCGGCCGCGCTCCCGCCCCCCTCGCCGCCGTCAGGCGGACGGGTTGACGACCACCTTCGCCGAGTTGTTCCTGGTGTTCGGGTCGAAGGCGAAGGACGCACTGCCGTCGTAGGGACGGACGACGACCCGGCCCCTGGCGTCGGGGACGACCTGGTCGACGCGCAGCCGGAACGGGAAGTCGACCTTCAGGTCTGGCTTGGTCCAGGTCGGCAGGGTACACACGTAATGGGGGACGGCCGGGTCGTCGGCGGAGGCCTGGGCGGTCCGGCAGGTGCCGGGCACGGACGTGGCGGTGGTGCCCGGCGGGAGGTAGTAGTCGATCGCCGGGACCGGGTCTCCCGAGGCGACGTCGGCGACCCAGGCCGGGCCGCGGTTGACGAAGCGGAAACCGGCGTCGACGGTGTCGCCCTGCGCGCCGCTCACCTCGGTGCCGTGCACGGCGAAGTCGGCGGTGTTGTCGGCGTCGATGTGCCAGGCGCGGCCGTTGTCCGAGGTGTCGAGGTCGGTGACGTCACCGGCGGGCTCGACCTCGTAGTCGAACCGCTCGTACAGCGCGTGCTCGGTGACGGCGAGCCGCAGCGGCTCGGGCAGCTCCACGGTGGCGCCGGGCGCGACATCGGTGTCGAAGGAGCAGGTCACGTACGTCATGGCCGGGTACTGGGCGTCGGTGTCGTCCGGGCCGGTGTAGGTGCACTGCGGGTAGCGGGTGGTGACGTCGAGGCCGTACGTCGCCCACAGCTTCACACTGAAGCCGTGCGCGGTCTCGTTGCCGGTGTTGGTGACGGAGAACGGCACGGTGAGGTCGGTGCCGGGGGCGACGCCGGTGACGTCCTGCGGGGCGCTGACGCCGAGGTCGGGACCGGAGCCGACAGTGACGAAGGTCTCAGCGGAGTACTCCGGGGCGGTCAGAGTGCCGTCGGGGCCGCCGGTGGCCGTGGCGGAGTACTCGATCGCGCCCTGCGCGCCCACGGCGGCGCCGGCCACGGCCCGCACCTTCAGCTGCACCTGCGGGCTGTAGCGGATCGGCACGCCGCCGGTGTCGCACACGGCGACGGTACCGGCGTCGTCCGGCACGCAGTTGTCGGGCCAGGCGATCTCGGCGACCCCGGCGAGCCCGGAGGCATCGACGGTCAGCCGCCCGTCGGTCACGGTGAAGTCGCTGTTGTAGTGCTGAAGCCCGAGCGCCATCGACCGGTACTGCGCCGCACCGCCGTCACCAGGCGCGACGACGACCGTCTGCTCGTACGGCGCCTGGATCTCCAGCCCGTCGCTCTGCGCCGCGTCATCGGCGTACGCGACTCCACTCCCGAGCCCGGCGACGACCAGCGCCCCCACGACCCCGGCACGGACAAAAATCATGACATACCCCACATGGGACAAAAGGACCCCGGCGCGGTGATCCGGTGCCGGGCGCGAGGGTTGGACGACACGGCTGGAGCGAAAGTTGTAGGCGGGGAGGGGTTCTTACCGACTTCTTGACCGGCTGGAGCGGGGGGTTGCGACGCGTTCAGCGGTCCGTAGCCCGTCCGTGTTCGAATCGGGACCTGGCCAGACGGAGCGGGCGGGGCCGCCGTAGGCGCATACTGAGGAGGATGACAAAGCCTGCTGCACCGAAGCGTCATTTGCCCACCAGTCCCTTCAAAGCCCCGGTCGCCCCCGCGCCCAAGCACTTCGCCGTCGGCGACCAGGTCACCCACGACATGTACGGTCTCGGCCGGGTTATCGGCGTCGAGGACGGAATCGCCGTGCTCGTGGATTTCGGTTCATCGCAGATGCGGATCCTGAGTCCGTACTCCAAGATGACCAAGCTGTAGGAGAAAGGACCCTCTCTCATCGATCTGACCTCGCTGTTCTCCGCTCCGGAAGGGCAGCCCCAGCGCACCCCCGTGGCTCTGCCGCCTCCCACCACGAACCCGTTCCAGGCCCCGGACTTCGGGGAGGACGAGGACGAGGACTTCCCGCGACCCGAGGCGGCCTAGCTCGTTCGGACGCGCTTCTGGGTCGGGCCGCCTCCCTGGCCCGCGCCGTACGCGTCGGCCAGGGGGCTCGGGCTTTAATGATCGAGCCATCTTGTCATGTGCACGTCATCAATTCTCACAGTCCACGCCCAGAGAGGCATGCGAGCGTGATTTCCGGTTAGGCGCACCGGGATTACTCGATTCAGCGGGCAGGTGAGAAGAGATCTCTTTCATGGCGAAGGCACCGGACTCGACGGCCGTGGCGGAAGAGGAGCAGGAAGGAGCGGATACGGCGGTCGGCGTCCGCAGACCCCCAGCCCCGGTCGCACCCCGTGCGAGCCGGGGTTTTCCGTCCGCGGTCTCCCGCACCGGCCGGGTGAGCGGTCTGGATGGACTGCGCACCCTCGCGGTCGCGCTGGTCATCGTCCACCACGTGGAGCCCGACATGCTGCCGGGCGGCGCGGTGGCCGTGGATGTCTTCTTCACCATCAGCGGTTTCGTCATCACCCGCCTCCTGCTCGCCGAGTACGTCCGCCGCGGCGGCATCTCCCTCATGTCCTTCTACCGGCGCCGCTGGCTGCGGCTCGTCCCCGCGCTGCTGGCCCTGTGCGCGGTCTGCGCGCTGCTGGCGGCGACGACCTCCCTGTGGGGCTTCGACGGCTCGCTCCAGGCCGCGGGCCTGTCGGCCGTCTTCCTCACCAACGTCGTACGGGCCATGGAGTCCGGCCCCTACTCCGACCTCACCAGCCCGCTCGCGCACACCTGGTCGCTGGGCGTGGAGGAGCAGTTCTACCTGCTGTGGCCGCTCGCTCTGCTCTTTGTCCTACGACGGTTCCGGGCCCGTACGGTCCTCCTGTGCACGGCGGCCCTGTGCGTGCTGCCGCTGCTGTGGCGCTGCGTCCTGTGGAACCCGGAAGCCGCCCACCGCATCTACAACGGCACCGACACCCGCGCCGACCAGCTGCTGGCCGGCGCCCTGGTCGCCGTGGCCCTGGCCCGCCTGCGGTCCGACGACCGCCGCCTGGCCCTCCTGCGCACCTGGTCCGGCCGCCTCGCGTGGCCGGCGCTCGCCCTGCTGGGACTGATCGCCTGGCAGGTACCGGTGACGGAGGACCTCGGTGCCTGGACGGCCGCGTGGTACACGGTCGGCTTCCTCGCGGTGGCGGCCCTGTCCGCCACCCTGGTCACGGCGCTCGAACTACGCCCCGAGGCCCGCATGTCCCGCCTGCTGGCCCTGACCCCGCTGGCCTGGGTGGGCCGCAACCTGAGCTACGGCATCTATCTCTGGCACTATCCGGTCGTACGGCTCCTGGCCTCCCTCGGCGTGAAGGAGGGACGGCTGACGGCGACGGTGGTGCTGACGCTGCTGATGGCGCTGCTGTCGTACTACGCCATCGAGAAGCCGTTCCTGCGGAGGGCGCGGGTGGGGAGGGCGCCGGCACCCGCGCCGGCACTGGCGGTGACGTAGGGCCCGCTTCCTACACTCGCGGGATGAACAACCACACATGCACCCACTGCGGCACCGTCGGTCTGATGGACGGTTTCATCGAGGACGCCGGCGAGCACTCGCGCGGGTACGCGCGTTGGATCGAGGGCGCGTTGGAGCGGGGACTCTTCGGGGGCGCCAAGCGGATGGGGCGCCCCCGACGGCAGATAGTGGCGTTCCGCTGCCCCAAGTGCGGACACCTCGAACTGTTCGCCACGGACGAGGTGTAGCCGGTCTCCTCGTGAGTTGCTTCAGCTGAAGGGAACGGCGTCCGCGGGATCGGTGTGCCAGTTGGTGACGACCGGCTCGTCGACGGTGATGGTGCCGACCGGCAGGGACACCGGGTCGGGGTCGTCGTCACCGACGGCGACGATGATGCTGTCCAGCTCCTTGCCGCCGTCCGTGCCGGTGGTCTTCGGATTCACCCCGGCGTAGGCGGCGGTGCTCCCGCTCAGCTTGATCTGCTCACCGACGGACTGTTCCGCGGGACCCGCCTGCGTACCGTCGGATCCGAACGCCACGGTCGGCAGCGCGGCGGGCAGGTAACAGGTGATCCCCGGCTTCGCCTTCGCGATGACCAGGATGTACCCACCGGCCTGGCTCTCGGACCTGGTGCTCCAGGAGATGTCGTTGGCCCCACAGCCCTGCTCGACGGGCTCGCGCTTGCCGCCCCCGGTGTCGACGCCTGAGCCGGCTCCGTCCTCGGAGCCCTTGCCGGTGCCGGTGCTCGTGCCGTTGTTCGTCGCTTCGGAGCCCTGGCCGCCGCCCCCGGTGGACGAGCCGGACGGAGTGGCCGCGGTGGCGACCGGGCTGCTGGACGAAGGGCCCTGCGAGGAGCCGGCGTCGGCGGCCGCGTCCGCGTTCTGGCACGCCGTCATCAACATGGCTCCACCTATGAGAGCGGCGGACACGAGGAAGGCCTTGCGACGGTTGCCGGACATGAAATCCCCCTGGAAATCGGTTGGTTGAGGCCGAATCGGTTCCGGCCTCTCGGTGCTGCTCGATCACTATGAGGGGACCGCGAGCCGAAGGGATCCCGGAGCCATCGTTTGAGGACAGCGTTGTCACAGGCTGGTGACATGATCACGAGTCCGTCGGCCGTGCGGAAGCCGAGCGAGGTGTACGTTTCATCGGGTGATCGGCATGGGCGTGTTCTTCGTCGGCATGATCGGCATGCTCGTCGGCAGCAAAGGGCAACGGGGGTGGGACCTGTGGAGCCGTCGCCAGAAGATCATCTGCACGGTGTCGTTCGTCCTCGTGATCGCGGGCCTGGCCCTGGCCGACGCGAGCGAGGGCCACGCTTGACCCACAGTGCAAGAGACGATGTGGACCAGGCGATCGCGGGTGAACTGCAGCTCATGGATCCACGTGTCCGCGCCTCGCGTGAACTCGCCGGACAGCTTCTCGACCCGCAGTTCGTGGAGGTGGGTGCGTCCGGGCGACGCTTGACGTACGAGACCATGCTCGCCGAACTCCCCGACCATCCGGGCAGTTCACCGAGCGGTCCCCGCTACGAGCCCTCGGACATGTCGGGAGTGCTGCTGGCCCCGGGCCTGGTCCATCTGACGTTCGAGACCGTCCTCGGCGAGCGCAGGACCAGGCACAGTTCGGTCTGGCGCAAGGAAGACGGAGCCGCGGGGTGGCGGATGTACTACCACCAGGCGACCCGCGTACCCGCCGACGTGGAACAGGGCTCCACTCAGACAGCCGCCGACGCCCCCGTCCCCGAGTCGGCCCCCCGGCCTTCCCGCCACCAGGACGCCCCCCACGCCAGCACCGCTCCCCCCACCGCGTACGCCCCCAGCACCCACAGCGCCGAACTCGTCGCATGCCCGGAGAAGTACACCGTGTTGCGGACCAGCGTCGTCCCCGCCCCCGGCGGCAGTGCCTGGCCGATCGCGCTCCAGAAGTCGGGGAGCAGGGGGGCCGGATAGACGCCGCCCGAGCTCGGGTTGCCGAGGACCACGAACAACAGGACGACGACTCCCGTGCCCAGCAGGCCCAGCAGGGTCTGCAACCCCAGCGCCGTCGCCGCCGAGGCCATCACCGTGAGGGCTCCGATCGCGCTCAGTGCCCAGAAGTGGCCGCCCAGCGCGTCGAACACCGGCCCCACGATCACCGCTCCGGCCACGCCCGACACCACCGCGTACGGGATCAGGACCGCGAGGCGGATCAGGGTGCGGGGGCGGTTCGCCGGGCGGGAGCCGGACGCCATGCCCATGATCGTCGCGGTGAGGTAGCCGCCGATCACCCAGCCCAGGACCAGGTAGAAGGACGTCATGCCGCGGCCGTCACCGGAGTTGGGGGGACGGATGTCCGTCACCGTGATCCGGCGTTTCTCCGACGCCTCGATCCTCTGGGCGATCTGGGCCGCCGTCTGGGAGACCGACGGGCCGCCCGCCGAGGCGACGAGCAGAGTGTCGTCGGTGCCCGTCGCGTTGAAGAGGAAGGCTGCGTCCGTACGGCGGGTCAGGACCCACTCGCGGGCAACAGCCGTACTGGAAGCGGCCGTCGCCTTCACCGGGTCGCCGTCCAGGGCGTTCAGCTGGGCGACGATCTTCGCGGACGCCTGTTGGGGGGCCACCACGGCCACCGGGATCCGTTGGGGCGTGGGGGAGTGGAAGGCGCCTACGTACGAGACGACGAAGGCCAGTTGGACCAGCAGGCCGCCGAGTACGAGGCCGAAGGCCCTGAGCGTCACAGCGTCCTTGAACTCCGCCGCGAAACCAGAGGACTTGGGGGCGGGCACCGTGGGGGGTCTGCCTGAGGAAGGGCTGGAAGGTGCGTTCACGGGCGCATGGTCGCACAGGCGGGTGAATTCACCGTTCCGTTTGCCGTCCCGCGCACATAGGGCAACCCGGGCAACCTAATCGCCCGGTAACCCCAGCTCCGCCCAGATCGTCTTCCCCGTGGCCGTCTGCCGGCTCCCCCACCGCTCCGCCATCTGCGCGACCAGCAGCAGCCCCCGCCCACCCTCGTCGAACACCCTCGCCCGCCGCAGATGCGGAGCCGTACTGCTGCCGTCGGACACCTCGCAGATCAGCGCCGAGTCCCGGATCAGCCGTAGGACGACCGGGTCGTCGCCGTAGCGGACGGCGTTGGTGACCAGCTCGCTGACGATCAGTTCCGTCGCGAAGGCCGCGTCGTCCAGCCCCCACGCCGTCACCTGCTCGCTCGCCGACTTCCGTGCCCGCGCCACCGCCGCCGGGTCGCGCGGGAGCTGCCAGGTGCGGACCTTCGAGCTGTCCAGGGCCGACGTGCGGGCCAGCATCAGGACGATGTCGTCGGCGGGGCGGGCCGGCAGGACCGTCCGCAGGACCTGGTCGCAGGTCTCCTCCAGAGGGCCCGCCTTGTCGGCGAGCGCCCCGCGCAGCAGGTCCAGGCCGTCCTCGATGTCGCGGTCGGCCGCCTCGACCAGGCCGTCGGTGTAGAGGGCGAGCAGGCTGCCCTCCGCCAGTTCCACCTCGACGGACTCGAACGGCAGACCGCCCAGGCCGAGCGGGGGGCCGGTCGGGAGGTTCAGGAAGCGGACCTCGCCGTCGGGGGTGACCACGGCCGGTGGCGGGTGGCCGGCGCGGGCCATCGTGCAGCGGCGGGAAACCGGGTCGTAGACCGCGTACAGGCAGGTGGCCCCCACCTCGCCCGGCGTCGCGGCCTCCGCCCGCCCGCCGGTCTGCGGCCCTTCCTCCCGGTCGAGCCTGACGACCAGGTCGTCGAGCTGGGTGAGGAGTTCGTCGGGGGCGAGGTCCACGTCCGCGAGTGTCCGTACGGCCGTGCGCAGGCGGCCCATCGTCGCCGAGGCGTGGATGCCGTGGCCCACCACGTCGCCCACGACCAGGGCGACCCGGGCGCCGGACAACGGGATGACGTCGAACCAGTCCCCGCCGACGTCCGCGCCGGAGCCCGCCGGGAGATAGCGGTACGCCACCTGCATGGCGGCCAGGTCCGGCGGGCGGTCGGGGAGGAGGCTGCGCTGGAGGGTGAGCGCGGTGCGGCGTTCGTGGGTGTAGCGGCGGGCGTTGTCCACGCTCACCGCGGCCCGCGCGACGATCTCCTCCGCGAGCAGCAGGTCGTCCTCGCTGAAGGACTCCGCCGTACGGTGCCGCAGGAAGTGCACCAGGCCCAGGGTGACCCCGCGGGCGCGCAGCGGCACCATCATCACCGAGTGGATCATGTGCCTGGCCACGGCCTCGGCACGGCCCCGGGAGGACTCGATCCACCTCTGCATCCCGGGGTCCCCGGCCGCCGTCAGGGTGCCGCGGCCGGCGACCAGGGCCCGCATCGGGGGTGTGTCCACCGGGTAGAACGTCGTCGCGCCGGTCGGGACCACCGACTCGGGGCAGCCGTCGAGGACCGACCGCTGGGACGTACGGCGCAGGGTGACCGGCTGGTTCGGCGGAACGGGTTCCGGTTCCTCGCCGAGCGCCACCGACTCCAGCAGGTCCACGGTGACGAAGTCCGCGAAGCCCGTCACCGCCACCTCGGCCAGCTCGTCGGCGGTCCGGGTCACGTCCAGGGTGCTGCCGATGCGGAGGCTGGCGTCGTTGAGGATGGCGAGGCGACGGCGGGCCCAGTACTGCTCCGTGGTGTCGAAGACGGCCGCGGACACCCCCCGCACCGCCCCGCTCTCGTCCTTCAGCGGCGAGAGGAACATCGACCAGGCGTGGTTGCGGACCTCGCCGGGCGACTGTCCGAAGTTCTCGTGGAAGACCGGCTCACCGGTGCGCAGCACCTGCCGCTGGAGGCGGTCGTACTCGTCGAAGGGCGGGTTCGGCTCTATCTCCGACAGGGTCAGACCGCGCATCTCGGCCACGCTGCGGCCCATCACCTGGGTCATGACCTCGTTGGCCGACACCAGCCGGGCCTCACGGTCGTAGACCGCCACCGGCACGGGCAGTTGCGCGAGCGTGAGGTCCCACAGGGCCTCCGCGTCCGGTTCGACGGGCCCGGCCACATGCTCCGGGGCGGCGGCGGTCACCAGCCACGGCCGTGCGCCGTCGCCGTCCGCGAGCGGTGTCCCCATCAGCCGTACGACGACACGGCCGCCGTACCGGTGCCGCAGCGCCACCTCGGTGGCCCAGCGCCGGCCCACGGCCACATGGCGCCGCGCGGACTCGGGCAGGTCGGCCGCGAGGAGTCCGGCCGCAGGACGTCCTACGACCTCCCCGGCCTCGTATCCGAGCAGCTGCCGCGCCCCGGCGCTCCACACGGTGACCGTGCCGCCCGCGTCGACGACGACCGCCAGGTCGTCGGGTACGCGTCCCTCCACGGTGCCTCCGGGTGTGCTGTCCCTGCGGTCCATTCCCCCAGCGTCCCGCCGCGCAGCTTCCCGCTCAAGCGATGACAGGAGGCACGCGAGGACAGGAGGCACACGGCGGCTCTGCCGTGCGGAGCCGCAGTCTTGCACGGGGTGGCGGGGCTGCGAAACGGAACGGAGTGATCTCGGCACGCGGAGTGCGCTGGTCCAGGCCTGATCGGCCGTGGTGATCGGCGGGTCAGCCCAGCGGGGTGTCGGCCCAGGGGAGGGACGCCGACGGGTCGTTGAAGGCCTCCGGGCGGGGCGGCTGCACCTCGTGGCAGGTGAAGCCGAGCCGGGTCAGGGCCCTGCTCACCTCGTTGGCGGTGAAGTCGCGGCGGTCCTGACGGGTGATCACCTGTCCGACCTGCTTGACCGGATAGACGTGGCGGCCGACGGTCACACACGTGCCGGTGGCGGGTTCGGGCTGAACGCCCTCCATCGACCTCTCGACCTCGCTCATGGTCAGGTCGAAGGGAAAACGTGCGATGACGATGCGCATGGTGCCTCCACGGGGAGCGGTCGGGACGTGACGGTGAGAACGGCCAGGGTGCGGCCCTGTTCGTCTCCTTCTCGACGGGGACGCCGGTGGCGCGGCCACCGGACCCCGTCCGTGGGTCGTACGGCTATCGGCTGGTGGGGGTGGAGCGGCGGCGGCCCCGTCCGGGCCTGCCGCTCCGGCTCCGCGCCGCGGCCCCGGAGCGCTTGGGCTGCTCGGCGGCGGCCGGGACGGGGAGGGTGACGGGCACGCCGGAGGGGGTGCGGGCGCCGGTGATGCGGTTCAGCTCGGCCTCGCCCGGACGGACCCGCGTGATCTGTGCGGAGACGCCGGCGTCGGACATCAGACGGTCCACCGCGCGCCGCTGGTGCGGCAGGACCAGGGTGACGACGGTGCCGGACTCGCCGGCGCGTGCCGTACGGCCGCCGCGGTGCAGGTAGTCCTTGTGGTCGCCGGGCGGGTCGAAGTTGACGACGAGGTCGACGTCGTCGACGTGGATCCCGCGGGCCGCGACGTTGGTGGCCACCAGAACCGTCACCTGGCCGTCCTTGAACTGGCCGAGGGTGCGGGTGCGCTGCGGCTGGGACTTGCCGCCGTGCAGCGCCGAGGCCCGCACACCCACCGACAGCAGGTGCTTGGCCAGCCGCTCCGCCGCGTGCTTGGTGTCCAGGAACATGATCACGCGGCCGTCGCGGGCGGCGATCTCGGTGGCGGTGGCGTGCTTGTCGTCGTCGCGGACGTGCAGGAGATGGTGCTCCATGGTGGTCACGGTGCCCGAGGAGGGATCGACCGAGTGGACCACCGGGTCGTGCAGATAGCGGCGCACCAGCAGGTCGATGTTGCGGTCGAGCGTGGCCGAGAACAGCATCCGCTGGCCGTCGGGACGGACCTGGTCGAGCAGGTAGGTGACCTGAGGCATGAAGCCCATGTCGGTCATCTGGTCGGCCTCGTCCAGGACGGTCATCGTCACCTGGCTCAGGCTGCAGTCGCCGCGCTCGATGAGGTCCTTGAGCCGGCCGGGGGTCGCCACGAGGAGCTCGGCGCCGGCCCGCAGCGCGGACGCCTGACGGCCGATCGACATGCCCCCGACGACGGTCGCCGCGCGCAGGCGCAGCGCCCGCGCGTAGGGGGTGAGCGCGTCGGTGACCTGCTGGGCCAGTTCACGGGTCGGTACGAGGACCAGGGCGAGCGGATGCCGGGGCTCGGCACGCCGGCCGTCCAGGCGGGCCAGCAGCGGCAGACCGAAGGCGAGCGTCTTGCCGGAACCGGTGCGGCCACGGCCCAGGACGTCACGGCCGGCCAGGGAGTTCGGCAGGGTCGCCGCCTGGATCGGGAAGGGCGTGGTCACGCCCTCGGCGCGGAGCGCGGCCTGCAGATGCTCGGGCAGGTCGAGGTCGGCGAACGCCTCCACCGCGGGCAGCGCCTCGGTGACGGTGGTGGGGAGGGTGAACTCGCCGCCGGGTGCGGTGGCCGGACGCGAGCGCTGGTGGCTCGCGCCGCGGGAGGAGCGGAAACGGGACGTGCTGTTCCCGTTGTTCCCGGTGCGACGGGTGCGGTTCATGGGAGGGGAACCTTCCTCGATGCGTGCGGCACGTGTCGAGGAATTCCTCCGGGGCGCGGCGAAACCGCACGAGAATTCGCAAGAAAGAGCCGAGGAGAAACGAAGAAATCAGATTCTTCGGGACAATGGGACAGGGCCCGCACCCCAAGAGTGCGGGCCCCAGCCGTGAAGATACGCGTCAGCGTCAGGCGGGAACGATGTTCTCGGCCTGCGGGCCCTTCTGGCCCTGCGTGACGTCGAAGGTAACCTTCTGGCCTTCCTGAAGCTCGCGGAAGCCGGAGGTGGCGATGTTCGAGTAGTGCGCGAACACGTCGGCGCCGCCGCCGTCCTGCTCGATGAAGCCGAAGCCCTTTTCCGCGTTGAACCACTTCACGGTGCCAGATGCCATATTGAATCTCCCTAGGGGGCAGTGCCGGGACCCGCACTGTACGGACCCCGAGTCGCCGCGATGGACTCCCCTCCGGAAGACCGGAAAGACGCCGGGGAACTTCATAGAAATTCTCCGGAAACCAAAACTGCAACTTTTATCACGGTAACACACCGTAGGTGGGCGGATCTACGTCGCCCCGAATTCTGGTGGCGATCGGGCTGAAAAATTGGCTGCGCCCTGCCCATGATTCTGTTGCGGCCGTGACAGTTATTCGTTCGGTCGCCGACCCGTCTCCTCGTTCAGGCGGAGGGCTTCGGCGAGCCGGTCCTCCAGGGTGATGATGCGGCAGGCGGCCTCGACGGGGGTGCCCTGGTCGACGAGTTCACGGGCCCGGGCGGCGATACGCAACTGGCCCTTGGAGTACCGGCGGTGACCGCCCTCCGAGCGCAGCGGCGTGATCAGCTTCGCCTCACCGACGGCCCGGAGGAAGGCGGGGGTGATGCCGAGGAGGTCGGCGGCCCGCCCCATCGTGTAGGCGGGGTAGTCGTCGTCGTCGAGATTGCCGGCGGGAGAGGTCTCGGCGGGCATGGCACCTTCGTTTCGGGGGCGCGTCCAGGGGCTCCGGCGGGCTCGGCACCGATGCGGTCCCCAGGTGGTCACAACCCTAACGGCGGCGTGCACGCATATGTGACGCCGTCGCGGCAGACTTTTGCGACCTGCTGAAGATTCGGGAAGCGGCCGCGACACGTGGGGTGATCCGCAACGCATCTTCCGCGGGGGTGCTCGCGGGTGCCTCCCTGTGTCCTCCTTGTCCTCGGTGTCCCCATGCCCGCCGGGAGGCACGCACCAGGGGATGCGGTGGCGGGCCGGTCCGTGCTTCCGGCCGCGGGTAGTAGTCCCCGGCGTACTTCGGCGAGACCGCGGGCAGTGACAACGGAACGTCGATCCCGGTCAGATCGACGACCCCCACCTCGAAACCACCGTGCGCCGCGGCCTGTTCGGCCACCCATGAGGCCACGACCGGCCCAGACCGTCCCTCCCGGACGCTTCCGACGATAACCACCAGCTTGTGCTCGTTTTCCATGCCCGCCACGATCGGACCCCGCAGTGTTCACGCCCGGGTCTGTGGTCCGGTCAAGGGGCGGGCACACGACCGTGTGTGCCACTGCACCCACGCCGGCTGGGCCTTCCATCAGCTGGGGCAGTTCATCGCGTACAAGGCCCGCCGCGCGGGGGTGCCGGTGGTGTACGTCGATCCGGCGTACACCTCCCGCACCTGCGCCGAATGCGGCCACATCGACAAGGCGAACCGCATCTCCCAGGCCTGGTTCGCCTGCCGGAGCTGCGGATTCGTTGATCACGCAGACAGCAACAGCTCCCGCAACATCCGCGCCAGAGCGTGGGAGTTGTGGCGACGCGGGGCCCAGTCAACGGCCCCTGCCCCGCCCCGGACACCTCGGGGCGGGACTGGACGCAAACCCAGCATCACCGCCAGTGATGCCCGTTGTGCAAGCCCGGCGCTTTAGCGCTGGGTAGTTGACGCCGGCCCCCGCAGGGCCACCCTGCGCTCTCCGCGGGGGGTGGGGCAGCACCTATGCTCGGGCCACGGGGACGCCTCTGGGGGATTTCATCCGTGCCAAGCGGGACAGCACCCGGCTGGCGGATCTGGGCCTGCCCGACCTCACCCGGCGCCTTGACCAGCACGTCCGCAGCGCGGGGACCCGCGGCTCCACCACCCCTCCGGACGCGAGCTCCGGCTGGTCCGCGAGACGCTCGAACTCTCCGCGGACGCACAGCAGTTGGTCGTCCTCCTCCCCGCGGACGAGGTGACGGCCCAGACCGTCGACGACCTCCGCCGCCCGGCCCACGGCGGACTCCGGGCCATCTCCTGACGCGGACACCGCCCTGAGGACACGGATCTGATCCGACGTCCCGGGTGAGTGGGCGTCGCCCCTCCGAAACCGTCGCAACCCGGTGTTCGATTGTTGGCGTCATGCCATACCCTGCATCTTCGGTGAGCCGGGCTTCTCAGGGGGGACACAGGAACCCGGACCGCGATCCTTCCCTCTTCCTCAGTCGGGCGGGCGGTTTTCTGACGAGCATCTAGTGAAATTGGCCGAAATTGATACATATGCCACCGCAGATTGATTCGCGGGCGAGACTCTGGGCCGTGGCGGCTGTCGTGGCCCTCGGGTTCTTCGTCGCGCTGGAGTTCACCGCGCGTCACTACGGTCTGCCGGGACCGCTCACCACTCAGGCGCGAGAGCTGATATGCCCGCCCAAATCAGGCCCGATGCTGTACGCCGGCCTGGCCCTGATGATGGTGGTGCTCACCTGGCGGCAACGGTTCGTCGTCACGGGTGCCGCGGTCGGCATCGACCTCGCCTTCGCGGTGGCCCGCTGGATCTTCGACGTCAAGGTGACCCACGGCCACCCCTTCGGCAACGGCGCGCTGTGGGTGCTCCTGGGCTGCGCGGTCTTCGCCGTCACCCGCCGCACCGGCCCGGAAACGTGTCCTGCTGCTGAAGGGCGTCGGGCTGGGCCTGCTGCTGGTGGCCGGCCGCAAGACCGGTGACACCTGGCTCCTCATCACCGCGAAGAGCCGGCCGTACGTGCTGGATCCGTATCTGGCGAACGCCGACCACGCCCTGGGCAACCCGTCGTGGATCATGGGCCGGATCGTCACGGCCACCGGAGCGATCGGCTTCAACTTCCTCGACACCATCTACGGCCAGCTCGCGGTGGCCGCGGTGGTCGTCGCGCTGTACCAACTGCGCAACGTGGCGGCGGAGCGCCGCTTCCCGCGCCACCACCTGGTGCGCACCTTCCTGCTGATCGGCCTGCTCGGACCGGCCATCTACATGATCTTCCCGGTGGTCGGCCCGGTCTTCGCCTACGGCACCGGCACCGACCACTGGGCGTCGATAGCCCTGTGGTCGCCGCAGATAGTGAGCGACGGGCACTGGGCGGTGGCGAACCTGTGGCCGCAGACACCGCCGCCGATATCCGCCCCCCACTCCATACCGTTCGACGAGATCACCCCCCGCAACTGCATGCCCAGCCTGCACACGGCCTGGGCCACCGCGATCTTCCTCCATTCCCGCAGGGGCCCACGCCTGCTGCGCTACGCGGGCACCTTCTGGCTGATCGCCACCCTCTGCGCCACGCTGGGCTTCGGCTACCACTACGGCGTGGACCTCGTCGCCGGCGTGGTGTTCACCCTCACCATCGAGGCGGGAGTGCGCTCGTTCGACCGCGGCTGGGACCGGTCCGGGCTCCGGCTGACCGCCTACGGCGCGACGGTCTTCGTCGCGCTCCTGGTGTCGTATCGCTTCCTGCCGGTGCGCATGGCCGAGTACCCCTGGCTGGCCGGACCGCTCATCCTGCTGGCGATGGCCTCGGTGATCTACGGCTATGTCAGGACCGTCGTCCGGTGGGAACCGGTGACCGTGCCGGTGCGACAGCCTCAGCCGCAGCCCGAACTCCTGTGAACCGCCGCGTACGCCCGGATCAGCCGCCCACCCGCTCGATCCACTCGCTGCTGCCCAGCGGACAGTCGCCCCCCTGCGGTCGCCGCCGTTGTCCAGGTAGTCGTTCCAGACGAGCGGACCCGCCGGGATCTCTTACGAGAGTCTGACGCGGACCGCGTTCCGTACGGGCACACCGTTCCCGCTGGCCACTCTGGTGTCGTTCGCAGCCGCGGACGACACCGCACGGACACCGAGGAACGGACATGGGCATGGACTCCGGCAGGCACGGCGACATGGACAACGGCCACATCGAGCACCGCCGCACGAGCCGGTCCTCCGGCACACGCAGGGGGCACCGGGCGCAGTCCAGGACACGGCGCATCGTGATCGGCGGTGGTGCCCTCGCGCTCGCCGGGGCGGCCACCGTGGCCGTGTCCCTGGCCTCGGCCAGTCAGTACTCCGGGAAGGCCGCCGGGGGCGATCACGCCGTCTTCGTCCAGGGCAACGAGCTGGACGGCAACACCATCCACGTGTTCAAGCGGGGTGACGACGGCAAGCTCGAACGCGCGGCGGACTACGCCACCGGCGGCAAGGGCGGCGACCAGGTCGACGCTCCCACCGACTCGCTCGCCTCCCAGGGCTCACTCGTCTACGACGACCGCTCGGGGATGCTGCTGGCGGTCAACGCCGGCAGCGGCACGGTGACCTCGTTCCGGGTCGAGGGACAGCGGCTCGGGGAGCGGAAGGTCGTGAGCTCCGGTGGGCGGTTCCCGTCGAGCATCGCGGTGCACGGCAGGATCGCGTACGTCATGAACGCGGGCGGCGCGGGCAGCGTCCAGGGCTTCAGGATCACCGGCGGCGGACTTCAGCCGCTTCCCGGCTCCCACCGCTCCCTGGGTCTGAACAACAAGGACATACCGCGCTTCGACACCTCTCCGGGCGAGGTCGAGTTCACCCCCGACGGACGGAACCTGGTGGTCACGACCAAGGGCAGCAACACCGTCGAGGTGTTTCCCATGAAGCGGAACGGGCTCCCGGCCGTCGCCGCACCGGTGGTCAACAAGTCGGCCGGTGGCGTCCCGTTCGCGATCAGCTTCGACCGCAGCGGGAAGCGGATGCTGGTCGCCGAGGCCGAGAAGTCCACGGTCACCACCTACCAGGTCCGGCGGGACGGCAGGCTGAAGGTCCTTCAGCGACCGCTGGCCAGTGGTCAGGAGGTGCTGTGCTGGCTGGAGCGGGCGGGCGACTTCTTCTACGGCGGCAACACCGGCAACTCCACCGTCACCGGCTACCGCATGGACGGACACGGCAAGCTCTCCCTGACCGACAAGGTGGGCATCGCCACCCCGCCGTCCAGCAGGTCGCAAGGGGTGATCGACCTCGCCGTCACCGAGGACGAGAGGTTCGTCTACGTCCAGAACGCCACTTCCGGCACCGTCGACGGCTTCCGCGTCGAGACCGACGGCGCCCTCACCAAGGTGACGACGGCCACGGGCCTGCCCGCCTTCGGTGAGTCGGGGATGGAAGGGATCGCCGCGGTCTGAACCGCGGTGCGCCGTGGGCCGTACCGCCGTGTGGTCAGCCCGAACCGGGCCCGGAGCTGTCGGCCGACGCGTTCGCGGCGCGGCGGTACTCGGCGTTGATGCGCTGAGCTTCCTCGAGCTGGTCCTCGAGGATGACGATGCGGCACGCGGCCTCGATCGGGGTTCCCTTGTCGACCAGCTCGCGGGCGCGGGCGGCGATCCGCAGCTGGTAGCGGGAATACCGGCGATGTCCGCCCTCCGAGCGCAGCGGAGTGATCAGACGAGCCTCGCCGATGGCTCGGAGGAAACCCGGCGTGGTGCCGAGCATCTCGGCGGCCCGGCCCATGGTGTACGCGGGGTAGTCGTCGTCGTCCAGGCGGTCGCCCAGGGGGATATCTGCTGCCATGTCACCTCGTTGTACAACGCGTCGAGGGGCCCTGGTGCCGTACGGCACCAGGGCCCCGAAGGGAATTCAACACCATCTGTCGGCCCTCATGCTGCGCCGACCTTCGGTTTCCGCTACCCGGCCCGATGACGGGAGGGGTGCGGGGATCGCGGCTGCGTGACCGGGGACCACCATCCAATCCGGGGTCTTGCGGTACCCGGACCGAGAGCAATCGGGCCGGGCGATCCTGATGGCGTCTGCTCCTCCGTCCTTGCTCCGAACCCCGCCAGTTCGTGTCTGGCGGGTCTCGCTTGACCGTGTCTACGAGAAAAACAGTAACCGCGCCAGCGGCCAATGTCTACTCTGGCAAGAGGAGATTTTGGCGTTCGAGTGACGCAGACATCCTGAGGGCCGCGTGGCGATACGACAGTGGGGCCCTGCCGACGTGTGTCGGCAGGGCCCCACTGGGAGGTGAGAGGGAGATCGCCCTAGGCGGCGGAGCCGAAGCCGGTCCGTCGCGGGGCACTGCGGCGCGCCGCTTCGCCCGCGGGGCGGCCCTGGCCGGCCTGGCCCCGGCGGCCCCTGCGGCCCCGGGAAGAGGACGAGGAGGACGCGCCGCGGGGGCGTTCCGCCTGCGGCGCGGTGATGACGACCGGGACACCGGACGGCGCCTGGGCACCGGTGATGCGGCTCAACTCCGCCTCGCCCGAACGCACCTGGGCGATCTGCGGCGTGATGCCCGCCGAAGCCATCAGACGGGTCATGTCGCGGCGCTGGTTCGGGGTGACCAGGGTGACGACGCTGCCGGACTCACCGGCGCGGGCCGTACGGCCGCCGCGGTGCAGGTAGTCCTTGTGGTCGGTCGGCGGATCGACGTTGACGACCAGGTCGAGATTGTCGACGTGGATGCCCCGCGCCGCGACGTTGGTCGCCACCAGCACGTTGACGTGCCCGGACTTGAACTGCGTCAGCGTGCGGGTGCGCTGCGGCTGCGACTTGCCGCCGTGCAGGGCCGCTGCGCGGACGCCGCTGCTGAGCAGGTGCTTGGTCAGCCGGTCCACCGCGTGCTTGGTGTCGAGGAACATGATCACGCGGCCGTCTCGTGCCGCGATCTCGGTGGTCGTGCGGTGCTTGTCCGCGTCGTGCACATGCAGGACGTGGTGCTCCATCGTCGTGACCGCGCCCGCGGAGGGGTCGACCGAGTGGACGACGGGGTCGTGCAGGTAGCTGCGCACCAGCCGGTCGACGTTGCGGTCCAGGGTGGCGGAGAAGAGCATGCGCTGCCCGCCGGGGCGCACCTGGTCGAGCAGCGCGGTGACCTGGGGCATGAAGCCCATGTCGGCCATCTGGTCGGCCTCGTCGAGGACCGTGATGTCCACCGCGTCCAGCCGGCAGTCGCCCCGGTCGATGAGGTCCTTGAGGCGCCCGGGCGTCGCGACGACCATCTCGGCCCCGGCGCGCAGCGCGCCGGCCTGCCTGCCGATGGACATCCCGCCGACGACCGTGGCGAGGCGCAGGCTCACGGAGCGGGCGTAGGGCGTGAGCGCGTCGGTGACCTGCTGGGCGAGCTCGCGGGTGGGGACGAGAACGAGGGCGAGCGGCTGGCGCGGCTCGGCACGGCGTCCCGCCGTACGGGCCAGTGCGGCGAGGCCGAAGGCGAGGGTCTTGCCCGAGCCGGTGCGGCCGCGGCCGAGGACGTCACGGCCGGCCAGGGAGTTCGGCAGGGTCGCCGCCTGGATCGGGAACGGTACGGTCACGCCTTCCTGGGCCAGCGTGGCCAGCAGCCGTGCGGGCATGGCCAGATCGGCGAACGCCTCGACGGGGGGCAGCCCGGGCGTGATCGTCCTGGGCGGCGCGAACTCGCCCGACACGGCCTGTCGATTGCCGTGGGGCTTGGAACGGCGCGGACCGGAGGAGCGGCCACGGGTGGGATTTGTACGTGTGCGATTCATGCGAAACCTTCCTTGATACGGCGCGTATCAAGGAATTCCCGCAGCGGATGAGCAGCGCAGAGAATCGCGAGAACGAGCCGAAGGCGATGTGTGATGCGCCCTGAAATGCCGCGAGCTGGGGCCCGCACCGCAAGGTGCGGGCCCCAGCTGCGAATGATGTGCGGCGTTGCCGGTGTCAGGCGGTAACGATGTTCTCGGCCGTCGGGCCCTTCTGGCCCTGAGCGATGTCGAAGGACACCTTCTGGCCTTCCTGCAGCTCGCGGAAGCCCTGGGCGGCGATGTTCGAGTAGTGGGCGAAGACGTCGGGGCCGCCGCCGTCCTGCTCGATGAAGCCGAAGCCCTTTTCCGCGTTGAACCACTTCACGGTGCCAGTAGCCATGTCATTTCTCCTTCGGGAGGCGGTTTCGGAAATTCACCCTGTGTGAACCTCCGTGTCGCCGTGCTGATTAACCCGTCGGAAATGAACCTTCTGGCAACCACACCTGCAACTGAGATCGACAGTAGCACGCGGCGATCGGACCTGCGGGTTCGTCAATTCTGCATCCCACCCCGGTCCTGGGAATACTCGCCGGGCCCCGGGTCTATTTCTCACACCACGGGCACAGATATTGCTCTGCGTACACGGGCGTTCCTGCCGTGCGTTGGTGTCCACAGCCCCGTGACCTCCGACAACGGGAGATGTCCGGCGTCACCGGCGGCAGCGGGCGGTGCGCCCGGCACGATGAAAGTCACATCTTGTGCGGAGGACCTGGAAGCTGTGGCGCACGCCGGGTCACCTCGGTGACACGCCGTCGGATGGCCCATCCGGCACATTCACGACCTTTCAGGACATAACGTGCCGAATATGATGAGATTTCATATCTCCCGCCTGGCATGCGCCGCGGCGATCATCGGGGCCGTGTTCGGGGCCGCCCCGCCCGTCGCCGCCGACCAGATGACCCACGTGGTCTTTCCCGGACAGTCGATCCAGCGAGCGGTGGACGCCGCCGAGCCGGGAGACACCGTTCTCCTGGCCCCCGGCACCTATCGCGAGAGCGTCATGGTGAGCACCCCCGGGGTCACCCTGACCGGCATGGGCCGCAGCACCGTCATCGAGCCGGACACGGAGAAGGCCACGGGCAAGTGTGCCGAGGCCGGCAACGGCATCTGCGTGATCGGGACGAAGGACCACGACGTCGAGGGCGTCACCATCGCCTCCCTCACCGTGACCGGCTTCACCGGGAGCGGCGTGTTCGCCATGGCGACCGACGGGCTGACCGTGCGGAACGTGACCGCGGTGAAGAACGGCGTGTGGGGGATCGCCCAGGAGCGTTCGGTCCACGGGGTGTTCCGGAAGAACACCGCCCGGGACAACGGTGACGCCGGCCTGTTCCTCGCGAACACGATCAAGGAGGAGGCGGGCGCCGCGGACACCGGGGGAACCGTGGTCGAACGCAACCGCCTGGAGGGCAACCGGATCGGCATCACCGTCCGGCGCCTGAGGAACCTCACCGTCGCGGGCAACCACCTCACCGGAAACTGCGCGGGCGTCTTCGTCGTGGGCGACGAGAACAAGCCGAGGGCCGGCGCGCTGACCGTGCGCGACAACATCATCGCGAGAAACAACAAGTCCTGCCCGAAGACGGCACGGCTGGACGCGCTGCAGGGCTCCGGCATCGTGCTGACCGGTGCCGAGGACACCCTGGTGACGGGCAACCGCGTCACCGGCAACGTCGGTGCCTCCCCGCTGTCGGGCGGCATCGTCCTGTTCAAGAGCTTCGTGGGCACCTCGAGCGAGCGGAACCGGATCGCCGACAACGTGCTCGAGGGCAACGCCCCGGCGGACCTCGTCAACACGGACACCGCCAAGAGCAACACCTTCGAAGGCAACACCTGCCGGGCGTCCAGCCCCGCGGGACTGTGCTGACCGGCCGTGGCCACTCATGAACTCGAAGAAGGAAGAGGGCACATGACAACCGCACAGACCGCCCCGCCGCCGTCCATGCGGCTCAGGGAACTCGTGTTCGGGGCGGCATGTGCGGCCGCCGTCCGCGCGGCCGCCCGGCTGGGGGTCGCCGACGCCCTCGAGGACACCCCGCTGGCCGTGGAGGACCTCGCGGCCGCGGTGAAGACCGAGCCGAAGACGCTGCGCCGGCTGTTGCGTGCGCTGTCCTGCTACGGCGTCTTCGCCGAGCGGCCCGACGGGACGTTCGCGCACACCGACATGTCCCGGCTGCTGCGCGAGGACGACCCGAACAGCCTGCGCGCCATCGCGCTGTGGTGCACCGAGCCGTGGACCTGGGACGCCTGGCCGATGCTGGACGAGGCGGTGCGCTCCGGCCGTAACGTCGTACAGGATCTGTACGGCAAGGAGTTCTTCCACTACCTCAACGAGGACGCCCCGGAATCGGCCGACGTCTTCAACCGCGCCATGACGACCTCCAGCGTGCAGTCCGCGCGGGACGTGGCGGAGTTCCTCGACCTGTCGGGGAGCACCTCGGTCGCCGACATCGGGGGTGGCCAGGGGCATGTGGTGGCGAGCCTGCTGGAGAAGTATCCGGCGCTCCACGGCACCCTGCTCGACCTGCCGCGCGTGGTGGAGAACGTCGACCCACGGCTGCGCGCGGGAGGGGCGCTCGCGGACCGGACGCGCCTGGTGCCCGGTGACTGCCGCGAGGCCGTTCCGGTCCGGGCCGACGTGTACATCATCAAGAACATCCTGGAGTGGGACGACGACAGCACCACCCGGGCCCTGCGCAACGTCATCGCGGCGGGCGGCCCGGGAGCGCGGGTCGTGGTCATCGAGAACCTCGTCGACAACTCGCCGTCGATGCGGTTCAGCACCGCCATGGACCTGCTGCTGCTCCTGAACGTCGGAGGGGCCAAGCACACCACCGAGAGCATGACGGGCAGGCTGACGGAGGCGGGTCTGGTCATCGACGACGTCCGCCCGGTCAACCCTTACCTGCACGCGTTCGACTGCACGATCCCCGCCTGACCGACGCTCGCCGGGCACGCGAACACTGCGTGCCCGGCGAGCGGAGGTCCGCGGCGGTTCAGGAGACGGCGTCCCGCTCCCAGCGGTAGAAGCACCGCGCCATCGCGTCCTTCGGTGAACGCCAGGTCGCCGGGTCGTACGCGGTGACGTACGCCGCCAGCCGTTCGCTGATGTCCCGGAACTCGGGGTGTCCGGCCGCCTTCGCGATGGCCGGCCCGGGGTCCCGCTCGGACTCGATGAGGTGCAGGTACACGTCGTCGAACTGGAAGAGACTGCGCCGGGCGACCCCGACGAGGTGCGGCAGTTCTCCCCGGTCCGACTCCTCGAACACCTTGGCGATGTCCAGGGCCGACTCCGGGGCCATCCGGGCGACGATCAGGGACTGATGCATCGTCATGTCCTCCGTCCCGCTCAGTCGGACATCATCGACACGGGCCGGCGTTCTCCGGCGGCCTGCTCGATGCGGTCCCGGATCAGCGCCATCTGGACCTTGGAGTTCCGGTTGATGTTGTCCGTCATCCAGGCGTCGTCGACCGGCGCGTCAGGCCGCATCGCGAAGTCCTGCGTCCACACCATCCGGGTGCCCTCCGGCACCTTCTCGTACTGCCACACGATGTTCATGTAGGCGAAGGGCCCGGTCTCGACACGGCGAGCCCGCACGGTGAGCGTGTCGCGGTCCGGCTCCCGCTCCGAGACCCAGCTCCACACCTTGCCGTCCTGGTCGGGGTGCATGGTCAGCCGGAAGGTGGTCCGGTTGCCCTCCCGGGAGATGATCTCGGCGGAGGCGTACTCGCTGAACAGCTGCGGCCAGCTCTCGACGTCGTTGGTCATGTCCCAGACCAGGTCCAACGGGGCCGCGATGGTGACGTCGTTCTGCGTGTGTCCGGGCATCTCAGGCTCCCGCCAGAAGCGCGCTGTTGACGAGGTCGAGGAACTGCCGGGGGCTCTTGCTCTTCTCCGCGTCGGGAGGCATCGGCGTGCCGTACCGGTTCTCCAGCTCGCCCACGATGCCGAGCAGACCGAGCGAGTCGAGGCCGAAGGCGTCGAAGCCGGACTCCTGCCGCTGCTGGAGCTCCTCCGGGGCGACGGTGATCCCGGCGGCCTTCTTCATGAGCTCGGCCAGCTCTTCCACGGTGATTCGGTCACTCATGCGGTTCCTCTCCTTGCTGGGTGATGTGTGTGTGACGCCCCGCTACGAGGCGTCCGCGGCACCGCGCCGTAGCACCAGCGCCGCGTTCGACCCCATGAGTCCTCGGCTGAGGACCAGCGCCGTGCGCATCTCGGTGGCTCGCGCGCGGGCGGTGACGAGGTCGAGGTCGTGGCAGATGTCGAAGACGTTGGGGGTGGGTGGGATCACCCCGTGCTCCATCGCGAGCACCGCGGCGGCGACGTCCAGCACGGGCGCCGCGCCGCAGGCCCGGCCGATGGCGGTCTTGGGCGCCGTGACGGGGACGCGGGTGCCGTGCGGGCCCAGCGCGTCCGCGATGGCCAGCGCCTCGGCACGGTCGGCCTCCGGGACACCGAGGGCGTCGGCGAAGACCACGTCGATCTCCTCGGGCGCGCACCCGGCCTCGTCCAGGGCGCCCCGGATCGCCTGGGCCAGTCCCTCCCGGGACTGGTCCCAGCGGGAGGCGCCGGTGAACGTCGCCGCGTGTCCCGCCAGGGTGGCCCGCACCGGCACGCCGCGTTCCCGGGCCGAGGTCTCGGCCTCCACGACGACCATGGCACCGCCCTCGGCGGGCACGAATCCGCAGGCCGCGGTGGTGAACGGGCGGTAGGCGCGGTCCGGTTCGGCGACGGTGCTCAGCTCCTCGTAGCCGAGCTGGCAGACCATCGAGTAAGGGGCCAGCGGCGCCTCGGTCGCGCCGGCCACCATCACGTCGGTGCCGCGCCGCACGGCCCGCGCCGCATGCGCCAGGGCGTCCAGACCGCCGGCCTCGTCGGCGGCGACCACCCCGCAGGGGCCCTTCAAGCCGCGCCGGATGGAGATCTGGCCGGTGCTCGCGGCGTAGAACCACGCGATGGACTGGTACGGCCCGACGAAGCGGCTTCCCTTGCCCCACAGTTGCTGCAGCTCGCGCTGCCCGAACTCGCCGCCGCCGGATCCGGCAGCGGTGACCACGCCCACGGAGAACGGCGCGGCGTCGGTTTCGGACCGGGTGAGCCCGGCGTCATCCAGTGCCAGGTCGGCCGCTGCCATCGCGAAGTGCGTGAACCGGTCGGTCTGGACGAGGTAGCGCTCCTCGATCGCCGCCGACGGGTCGAAGTCCCGGATCTGGCCGGCCACCCGCAGCGGCAGGTGCTCGCACCCCTCACGGGTGATCCGGTCCAGGACGACGACACCCTCGCTGGTGGCCTTCCAGAAGGCCTCGGTGCTGTTTCCGTTGGGCGCGACCACGCCGATTCCGGTGATGGCCGCGCGCCGGGGATGCGGTGCGCTCATTCGGTCCTCTCCCTCGGCAGGGTCATGATCACCGCGGACTGGAAGCCGCCGAACCCACTGCCCACGGAGAGCACGCTGCGCAGTTTGCGCTCGCGGGCGACGCGCGGGACGTAGTCCAGGTCGCACTCGGGGTCCGGGGTCTCGTAGTTCGCGGTGGGCGGGACGACCTGGCGGGCCAGGGCCAGGGTGCAGGCGACGACCTCGATCGCCCCGATCGCGCCGAGGGAATGACCCACCATGGATTTGATGGAGCTCATGGGCGTGTCGTAGGCGTGCGCGCCCAGAGCCCGTTTGACCGCTGCCGTCTCGTGCCGGTCGTTCTGCTGGGTGCCCGACCCGTGCGCGTTGACGTAGTCGATCGCCGTGGCGTCGAGCCGGGCCTGGCCGAGGGCGTCCTCGATGGCCCGGGCCATTTCCAGGCCCTCACGGGTCAGACCGGTCATGTGGTAGGCGTTGCCGAAGGTGGCGTAGCCGCCTATCTCGCAGTACACGTGCGCACCGCGGGCCCGGGCGTGCTCCAGCTCCTCCAGGACGAGCACCGCGCCGCCCTCGCCCATGACGAACCCGTTGCGGCGGGCGTCGAAGGGGCGCGAGGCGTGGGCGGGGTCGTCGTTGCTCGGGGAAGTGGCCTTGATCGCGTCGAAGCAGGCCATGGTGATCGGTGAGATCGGCGAGTCCGAGGCGCCGGTGATGCAGACGTCGGCCCTGCCCTCCTCGATCGTGTGGAAGGCGTACCCGACCGCGTCGAGCCCCGAGGTGCAGCCCGTGGAGACGGTCTGCACCGGCCCGCGTGCCTCGAACCGCTCCGCCACCGCCGAGGCGAGGGTGCTGGGCGTGAACGCCCGGTGCAGGTGCGGGTCGGCCTTGCGGTGGTCCACGTCCCAGTGCTGCCCGCGGTCGCTGACCAGGACGTAGTCGTGTTCCAGCCGGGTGGTTCCGCCGACCGCGGTGCCCAGGGAGACCCCGACCCGCCACGGGTTCTCCCCGGCCAGGTCGAGGCCGGAGTCCGCTATCGCCTCCTCCCCGGCGACCAGGGCGAACTGGAGGTAGCGGTCGCTCCGTGCGATCTGTTCCGCGTCCAGTCCGTGGGCCGCCGGGTCGAAGTCGCACTCGGCGGCGATCTGCGAACGCAGCCCGGACGGGTCGAAGAACGTGATGCCGCGGGTCGCCGTACGACCGCTGGTCAGCAGATCCCAGAACGCCGGGACACCGATGCCTCCCGGGGC